>NZ_JALLIN010000140.1 GCF_023630175.1 Streptomyces cellostaticus
GTCGTAGGCGTCGCCGACCGAGCCGATGGACGCGGCGATGCCGGCGGCCTGAAGATGGTCGGCGAGCTTGAACGACGTGTATTGCGACCCGGCATCCGAATGGTGGATCAACTCACCTGTTTTTACGGGCTGTTGGTCACGATCGCGCTGCCACAGCGCCATCTCCAGGGCGTCCAGAACGAAGACGGTCTCCTTCACGGTGGCCGCGGACCAGCCGACGATCCGGCGGGAGAAGGTGTCCACGACGAACGCGACGTAGACGGTCGCGGACCACGTTTTCACGTGGGTGAAGTCCGCCACCCAGCACCGGTTCGGCGCCGCGGCGACGAAGTCGCGGTCCACCAGGTCGGGAGCGCGCTCGACCTGCCCGCCGGGGATCGTGGTGATGACACGTCGGCCGCGCACCGCGCCCTGGATGCCGAGCTCGCGCATCAGGCGCTCGACGGTGCAGCGGGCCACCTCATGGCCTTGCCGGTTCAGCTCGCGCCAGATCTTCCGGGCTCCGTAGACACGGTAGTTGGATGTGTAGACCTTCTGGATCTTGTCCTTGAGTTCTGTGTCGCGCGCGCGGCGGGCGGAGGGGGCCTCGAGGCGCTTCTTGTGGGCGTAGTACGTGGATGGGGCGATCTTGCAGTCGTGTGCGGTGAGCGTTCTGCAGATCGGCTCGACCCCGCCGAAGCGGTCCCGGTGCTCGTCGATGAAGGCTACGAGCGCGCGTGTGGCCGGTCGAGCTCGGCCGCGAAGAAACTCGCCGCGGCCTTCAGGATCTCATTGGCCCGCTTCAGCTCGGCGTTCTCCTTCTTCAGTGCCTTGAGCTGGGCGGACTCCTCCGTCGTCGTCCCCGGACGCTGTCCCGCATCGATCTCGTGCTGCTTCACCCAGTTCCGCAGTGTCTCGCGGGAGCCGATGCCGAGCTTCTCGGTCACCGCCTGCAAAGCGGCGGTCTCGTTCGGGTAGTCGTCGCGCACTTCGGCGACCATGCGCACCGCGCGACGGCGCAGCTCAAGCGGGTAACGGGAGGGTCGTGCCATGACTCAATCCTTTCACGGAATCGAGTCCCTACCTGACCCGGGGCGGTTCA
>NZ_JALLIN010000141.1 GCF_023630175.1 Streptomyces cellostaticus
TCGTGGAAGGTGCGGTCGCGGACGTGGTGCAGCTGGTTCTCGATGCGCCAGTGACCGCGGATCCAGGCCGCGAGTTCGCTGCCGTCGGCCGCGCCGGGCGGCAGGCTCGTGACCAGGTAGATCCGCTCGATCGTCAGCTTGCCCGGTGCCCATGTCCCGTCTCCAGCGCACGACTTGGAGTGCCTGGCGTGCGTGAGGATAGTCGATGTGGGCGAACGCGGTGGTCTTCAGGCGGCGGATCTCGTCGCGGTGGTGGGCCCGGGTGCGGTCGATGTGGTCCAGGCGGATGTCGCGCCAGGGAAGGCGGCGGACCCGCTCATGCAGTCCGGGGTGGTTCCGCTTGATGACGGCCAGATAGTGAGCCCCGCGTTCGTGCAGGTAGGAGGCGTGATCGTGCTGGGTGTGCAGGGCGTCGGCGGTGATCACGGCATCGGTCAGGTCGAGGCCGTCCAGGAGCGGTGCGAAGGCCGGGATCTCGTTGCTTTTCCTGTCGATCTGTCGTTGGGCGAGGACCTGGCCGCTGTGGGTCATGGCGGCGATCAGGGCAGTGGCCGGTTGGTTTGTGGTGCGGGAGCCGCGGAGTGTCTTGCCGTCGACGGCGATGACCTTGCGTTGCGGGGCCGGGGCCTTGCGTTCCTGGAGGAAGTCGCCGAGGGCGCGGTCGAGATCGTCCCCGTCCGCAGCGGCCGGGACGAGGCGGACAGTCGTGGCATGGGGCGGGCGGATCCGGCCGGTCAGCGGGTCGGGCCGGAATCCGAGCAGGGCCAGGACGCTCTGCGGCGCGTCGGCGACCCACTCGCCGATCGCCGTGATCGAGGCGGCGCCGGCCAGAACGGCGGCGGCCGCGGAGGTGAGCAGCGCTGTCCATGGGTGACGGATGCCGCGACGGGCCCGCGGGTCAGGCACCGTGGCCAGAAACTTCCGCAGGTCAGCGACTGTCTCCAGCGGGGCTGGACCGGAGGCGTCCCCCAGTTGCTGGAGGCATGACGGCATGCGGGAAGATGGGTGCGCAGGCATGGACTCGCTCGGTGCTCATACGGACTCGACACCCACATGATCACCAGCGGCCATGCCTGT
>NZ_JALLIN010000142.1 GCF_023630175.1 Streptomyces cellostaticus
TACCGGCGCACTGGCGGAACGCCTCGGCCGACTGACGACCGCCGAACAGACCGCGTACCTCCTCGACACCGTGCGCACCCAGGTGGCCGGCGTACTCGGGTACGCCGGACCGGACGCCGTAGGGACCGACCGCTCGTTCCGCGAGCTGGGCTTCGACTCGCTGACCGCCGTCGAACTGCGCAATCTGCTCGCCGCGGCGACGGGCCTCAGACTCCCCGCCACCCTCGTCTTCGACTACCCGACCCCGACCGTGCTCGCCGACCACCTGCGCGCCGAGCTCGTCGGAGCCGCGCCCGCGGTCACCGGCCCGAGCACCGCCGTGGTCCGGGACGACGAGCCCATCGCGATCGTCGGCCTCGGCTGCCGCTATCCCGGCGGCGTGGAGACCCCCGACGACCTGTGGCGACTGGTGCTGGAAGGCCGGGACGCCATTTCGGAGTTCCCGGACGACCGCGGCTGGGACGTGGCCGCCCTGTTCGACGACGACCCCGACCAGCAGGGCACGAGCTACGCCCGCGAAGGCGGCTTCGTGCGCGACGCGGGCCACTTCGACCCGGCGTTCTTCGGTATCTCGCCGCGCGAGGCCGTGGCGATGGACCCGCAGCAGCGCCTGCTGCTGGAGACCTCCTGGGAGGCGTTCGAGCGGGCGGGCATCGACCCGGTGTCCCTGCGCGGCAGCCGCACCGGTGTGTTCGCCGGTGTCATGTACCACGACTACGCCTCTCGGCTCACCGCGCTCCCCGAGGGCGTGGAGGGCTTCCTCGGCACGGGCAACGCGGCCAGCGTCATCTCTGGTCGGCTGTCGTACGCCTTCGGTCTCGAGGGCCCGGCCGTCACCGTCGACACCGCCTGCTCGTCCTCGCTCGTCGCCCTGCACCTGGCCGTCCAGGCCTTGCGCAACGGCGAGTGCACCCTGGCGCTTGCGGGCGGTGTGACGGTCATGGCGACCCCCGCGCCGTTCGTGGAGTTCAGCCGCCAGCGCGGGCTCGCGGCCGACGGCCGCTGCAAGGCGTTCTCGGCCGGTGCCGACGGCACCGGATGGTCCGAGGGCGCGGGCGTCCTGCTGGTGGAA
>NZ_JALLIN010000015.1 GCF_023630175.1 Streptomyces cellostaticus
TCCACCACCGAGGTGGAGTCGGCGCTGGTCTCGCACCCGTCGGTCGCCGAGGCGGCGGGGGGGGGGGCCCCCCCCCCCGGCGGGGGCGCGCGCGGGCCCCCGGGGGGGTCGGGGGGCCGCCGCCCGGACGTCCCCGCCCGGCCTGCCCGTGCGCACGGGCCCCCGGTGTCCGCGCTCAGCCGCGCCGGCCGCGGCCGCGCCGCCGCGGCTCGTCGTCGCCGGAGCCGTCCCGCTCCCGGCCGTCGTAGGACCCGAGCAGTTCGTCCGCCAGGGAGGGCAGGTCGTCCAGCGGGGTCTCCTCGGCCCAGTCGGGCCGGGGCCGGCGGCGGGGTGTGCCGTCGCCGTCGACCTGGGGCATCTCCCGCGTGCGGTCCTCGGCGCCGTCGGGCCGGGCGGCGTCCCGCCCGCCCCGGGAGTCGTCCCGGAAGTAGCCGGGCGGCAGCCGGTGGGCGGGGTCGTCGTCCCGGACCGGCGGCAGCACGGCGGTCTCCTCGGCTGCACCGGACGGCACGGGCGGCAGCACCGCCGTCTCGTCCGCGGCGCCGGAGGGGGCCGGCGGCTGCGGCAGCTCGGCCGTCACCTCGGAGTCGGCGGTGCGGCCGGCCGTGCGCGCGTCCTCGGCGCGCTCCTCGCGCACCGGCCGCAGCACCGCCGTCTCGTCGTCGCCCGGCGAGACCACCGGCGTGGGCACCGTCTCCGCCGCCCCCGGTGCGACCACCGGCGTCGCCACGGTCGCGGCGTCGGGCGTCATGCCCGGGACCTTCGGCTGCGGCGTGCCCGGCCGGCGGGCCGCGGTGTCGGCCGCGGCGGCCGCGGCGGCCGCCTGCCGGCGGGCCTCCTCGGCACGCAGCAGCGCCTCCTCGGCCTTCCGCTGCTTGTCCAGGCGCCTGGCCTCCTCCTCGGCACGCAGCCGGGCCTGCCGGGCCTCCTCGTCGGCGCGCAGCCGGGCCTCCTCCTCGGCCTGCCGGCGCCTGCGCTCCTCCTCGGCCTTGCGGCGTGCCTCCTCCTCGGCACGGGCCTTCTCCTCGGCGAGCAGTCGCTGCCGCTCCTCCTCCGCCTTGCGGGCGGCCTCCTCGGCCCGCCGCCGGGCCTCCTCCGCCTGCCGTTCGGCCTCACGGCGCTGCGCCTCCTCCAGCTCGCGGCGCTTGCGCTCCTCCTCCTCGGCGCGCAGCTTGGCGAGCTGCTCCTGGCGCTCACGCTCCAGGCGCTCCTCCTCGGCCTTGCGCGCGGCCTCCTCCTCGGCCTTGCGGCGCGCCTCCTCCTCGGCCTTCTTCCGGGCCTCCTCCTGGGCCTTGATCTCGGCCTCGGACAGGGGGAGCACGGTGTCGAGCCGGTGCCGGATCACGGTGGTGACGGCCTCGGGCTCCTGCCCGGCGTCCACCACCAGGTAGCGGCCGGGGTCGGAGGCGGCGAGGGTGAGGAAACCGGCCCGTACCCGCGCGTGGAACTCCGCCGGCTCCGACTCGAGGCGGTCGGGGGCCTCGGTGAACCGCTCGCGGGCGGCCTCCGGAGCGACGTCCAGCAGGACGGTGAGGTGCGGGACGAGTCCGTTGGTGGCCCACCGGTTGATGCGGGCGATCTCGGTCGGGGACAGATCGCGGCCCGCGCCCTGGTAGGCGACGGACGAGTCGATGTACCGGTCCGAGATGACGACCGCGCCGCGCTCCAGGGCGGGCCGTACGACGGTGTCGACGTGCTCGGCACGGTCGGCGGCGTACAGCAGCGCCTCCGCGCGGTGGGACAGACCGGCCGAGGACACGTCCAGCAGGATCGAGCGCAGCCGCTTGCCGACGGGGGTGGCGCCCGGCTCCCGGGTCAGCACGACCTCGTGCCCCTTGGCCCGGATCCAGTCGGCGAGGGCCTCGGCCTGGGTGGACTTGCCGGCTCCGTCGCCGCCCTCCAGGGCGATGAAGAAACCGTCCGCCGCCTGGGCGGTGACCGGGTCGTCGCCGCCGAGCAGCGCGTCCCTGAGGTCGTGCCGCAGCGGGACGCCGGAGCGGTCGTCGGCCTTGGCCAGGACGATCACGGCCACCGGCAGCAGCAGCGCGCCGACCAGCATCAGCGTGAACGAGGCCCCGCCGTGCGCGAAGACGAACTTGCCGTTCTCCAGCCGGTGCGGGCCGATCAGCCCCGCGACGACGGGCGCGACGAGGGCGCCGAGCGCTATGAAGACCCGTACGACGGCGTGCAGGTGCTCGGTGGCGCGCGCCCGGCGGTATTCCTCGGTCTCCTGGTCGAGCAGGGCGTGCCCGGTGTTGGCGGCGATGCCCGCGCCGACGCCGGCCAGCGTGACGATCAGCAGCACAGTGGTGACGTCCGGGACCAGCCCGGCGGCCAGCAGGGCGATGCCGGTGAAGGCGATGGCGAGCGCGAGGAGCCGGCGGCGCGAGAGCGAGGGCAGCACCGAGGGCGCGGTGCGGATGCCGACGGCGGTACCGCCGGTCAGGCCGAGGACCAGCAGGCCGTACAGGACCGGGCCGCCGCCCAGGTCCTTGGCGTGCAGTACGCAGACCGCGACGGCGGCGGCGACGGCTCCGGCGACGGCGGCGCAGGCCGGGACGAGCAGGGGAATGGCGCCGGTGCGGCCCTTGTCGACCCCGGTGCCGGTACGCGGGCGGCGCAGCCCCTCCAGCGGGGACCGCGGCCTGGGGGTGCGTGTGCCGGGCAGCTCCAGGGCGGTCAGCACCGACAGGGACGCGGCGAACAGACCGGCCGCGACATAGGAGCCGAGGGCCGCCTGGTGCTGGTCGAACCAGGCCACGCCCGTGCCGAGCAGGTTGTTCAGCAGTGCGGCGACGACCAGGGTCGCGGCGGCCAGCGGGACGGCCAGGAAGGCGGTGCGCAGCGCGAGCCGGCGCAGCGCGTCCAGGTGGTCCGGCAGCGGCCGTACCGTCGCTCCCTCCGGGGGCGGGGCGGGCAGCAGGGCGGGGGCCGCGCTCTCCCGGCACACCGTCCACAGCCGCTCGGCGACGCCGGTGACGAAGACGGTGACGAGCAGGACGGCGAGCGCGTTGTCCGGGATCCAGTCGATCCACAGGGGCGCGACGATCAGCAGCGCGGCCCGCAGGCCGTCGGCGCCGACCATGGTCCAGCGCCGGTCGAGCGGGCCCTCCTCGTCGATGAGCGCGGTCAGCGGGCCGAGCAGGACGGCGCCGAAGAGCAGGGTGGCGAGGATGCGCACCGCGAAGACGATCGCCACTGCGAACGCCGCGCCCCGGTACCCCCCGCCGAAGGAGCTCTCGGCGACGGCCGCCTGGAGGGCCAGGACGACCAGCACGAGAAGGGCGAGACAGTCGCCGACACCACTCACGAGCTGCGCGCTCCACAGGCGCTTGACCTGCGGTCGGCGCAGCAGGGAGCGCACGGCGCGCTCGCGGGAGTCCGCGACCAGGGCGTCGTCCGGTGCTGGCGTGGGGGCCGTGGGCTGCTCGGCTCGCGTCATGCGTTCAGCCTATCCGCAGGCGCCGACACCACACCCACTACTCCTGACGTGTGCACGCCCCGGCATCGAGGTGATGCCGGGGCGTTCGTTTCGCGAAGCCGGAGCCGGCCGGAGTGACGGTCCGGGCGGCGGCCGGAGGTCAGTCCTCCGTGCCCGAAGCCGTCGCCTTCGACGCCGTCGCCTTGGACGCCGTGGTCTTCTTCGCGGCCGTCTTCTTGGCCGTGGTCTTCTTCGCGGCCGTCGTCTTCTTCGCCGCCGTCTTCTTGGCGGTGGTCTTCTTCGCCGGAGCGGCCTTCTTCGCGGTGGCCTTCTTCACGGTCTTCTTCGCCGTCTTCTTCGCGGGGCCCTTCGCCCTCTTCTCGGCGAGCAGTTCGAAGCCGCGCTCGGGGGTGATCGTCTCGACGCTGTCGCCGGAGCGCAGGGTCGCGTTGGTCTCCCCGTCGGTGGCGTACGGCCCGAAGCGGCCGTCCTTGACGACGACCGGCTTGCCGGATACCGGGTCCTCGCCCAGCTCCTTCAGCGGGGGCTTGGCGGCGGCCCGGCCACGCTGCTTCGGCTGGGCGTAGATCGCCAGCGCCTCCTCCAGCGTGATCGTGAAGAGCTGCTCCTCGGCCTGCAGCGAGCGCGAGTCCGTGCCCTTCTTCAGGTAGGGGCCGTAGCGGCCGTTCTGCGCGGTGATCTCCACGCCCTCCGTGTCCGCGCCGACGACCCGCGGCAGCGACATCAGCCGCAGCGCGTCGTCGAGGGTCACCGTGTCCAGCGACATCGACTTGAAGAGGGACGCCGTCCGCGGCTTCACCGCGTTCTTGCCGGTCTTCGGGGTGCCCTCGGGGAGCACCTCGGTGACGTAGGGGCCGTAGCGGCCGTCCTTGGCGACGATCTGGTGGCCGCTCACCGGGTCGGTGCCCAGCTCGAAGTCCCCGCTCGGCTTGGCCAGCAGTTCCTCGGCCAGGTCCACGGTCAGTTCGTCGGGCGCCAGGTCGGCCGGGATGTCGGCGCGCTGGTGCTGCTCGGTGTCCTTCTCGCCGCGCTCGATGTAGGGGCCGTAGCGGCCCACCCGCAGCACGATCTCGTTGCCCACCGGGAAGGAGGACACCTCGCGCGCGTCGATCGCGCCCAGGTCGGTCACCAGCTCCTTGAGGCCGCCGAGGTGGTCCCCGTCGCCGTTGCCGGCGTCGGCCGCGCCACCCGCGGCGTCCGCGCCGAAGCCGCTGTCCGGTCCCGTCTCGCCGAAGTAGAACCGCTTCAGCCACGGCACCGCACGCGCCTCGCCGCGGGCGATGCGGTCGAGGTCGTCCTCCATGCGCGCGGTGAAGTCGTAGTCGACGAGCCGCCCGAAGTGCTTCTCCAGCAGGTTGACCACGGCGAAGGACAGGAACGACGGCACCAGGGCCGTGCCCTTCTTGAACACGTAGCCGCGGTCGAGGATCGTGCCGATGATCGACGCGTACGTCGACGGGCGGCCGATCTCCCGCTCCTCGAGCTCCTTGACCAGGCTGGCCTCGGTGTAGCGGGCCGGGGGCTTGGTGGCGTGGCCGTCGACCGTGATCTCCTCGGCGGACAGCGCGTCGCCCTGGGCGACCTGCGGCAGCCGGCGCTCGCGGTCGTCCAGCTCGGCGTTCGGGTCGTCGGCGCCCTCGACGTAGGCCTTGAGGAAGCCGTGGAAGGTGATCGTCTTGCCGGACGCGCTGAACTCGACGTCCCTGCCGTCGGCGGCGGTGCCACCGATCTTCACGGTCACGCTGTTCCCGGTCGCGTCCTTCATCTGAGAGGCGACGGTCCGCTTCCAGATCAGCTCGTACAGCCTGAACTGGTCGCCGGTCAGACCGGTCTCGGCCGGGGTGCGGAAACGATCACCCGAGGGCCGGATCGCCTCGTGCGCCTCCTGCGCGTTCTTGACCTTCCCGGCGTACGTACGCGGCCGGTCCGGCAGGTAGTCGGCGCCGTAGAGCTGCGTGACCTGGGCACGGGCGGCCGCGACGGCGGTGTCGCTCAGCGTCGTGGAGTCCGTGCGCATGTACGTGATGTAGCCGTTCTCGTACAGCTTCTGGGCGACCTGCATGGTCGCCTTCGCGCCGAAGCCGAGCTTGCGGCTGGCCTCCTGCTGCAGCGTCGTCGTACGGAACGGCGCGTACGGCGAGCGGCGGTAGGGCTTGGACTCGACGGAGCGCACGGAGAAGCGGGTGCTCTCCAGCGCCGCGGCCAGGGCACGGGCGTTCGACTCGTCGAGGTGCAGGGTGTTCGCGCTCTTGAGCTGCCCGAGGGAGTCGAAGTCGCGACCCTGCGCGATCCGCCTGCCGTCCACGGTCTGCAGGCGCGCGACCAGCGACGACGGGTCCGAGGGGTCTCCGGCCCGGCCGGTCGCGAAGGTGCCCGTCAGGTCCCAGTACTCGGCGGAGCGGAAGGCGATGCGCTCGCGCTCCCGCTCGACGACGAGCCGGGTCGCCACGGACTGGACACGGCCGGCCGACAGGCGCGGCATGACCTTCTTCCACAGGACCGGCGAGACCTCGTAGCCGTAGAGGCGGTCGAGGATGCGGCGGGTCTCCTGGGCGTCGACCATGCGCTGGTTGAGGTCGCGCGGGTTGGCGACGGCCTCGCGGATCGCGTCCTTGGTGATCTCGTGGAAGACCATCCGCTTGACCGGGACCTTGGGCTTCAGGACCTCGAGGAGGTGCCACGCGATGGCCTCGCCCTCGCGGTCCTCATCGGTGGCGAGGAAGAGCTCGTCGGAGTCCTTCAGCAGATCCTTGAGCTTCCTGACCTGCGCCTTCTTGTCCGCGTTGACGACGTAGATCGGCTCGAAGTCGTGCTCGACGTCCACGCCGAGCCGGCGCACCTCGCCGGTGTACTTCTCGGGTACCTCCGCGGCACCGTTCGGAAGGTCGCGGATGTGCCCGACGCTCGCTTCGACTACGTAGCCGGGGCCCAGGTAGCCCTTGATCGTCTTCGCCTTGGCAGGCGACTCGACGATGACGAGTCGGCGGCCGCCCTGTGCGGTCTCGCTGGTCGGGGACAACTTCGCTCTTCTCTCCGGTCGACGCCGACCGCTCTCCCGGCCTTCGTCCCGGGGTCGCGGCGTGCTTCTGGCTCGTGTGACGCTGCGGAGTGTGACGGTACATCCCGCCCCCGTGTCAAACGGGAAAAGCCCACAACGGCCACTCGAACGGTAACCCGACTACCGGCATTCCTGCCGCCCGGACCGCACGCCGGTCCCCGCTCCCCTGTCCGGAGCGTGACGCTCCCATTACCGGGGCGGCACCACTGCCGCCGACGTCAGAGGCGGGTCAGGCAGTACGCGGCCAGGCCCAGCGCGACGACTCCGGCGACACCGGCGAGGGTGGCCGATGCGACCGGGCTCACACCCTGGGCGACCGGCTCGCGGTGCCGCACCCGGATGCCGGTCCACACCAGCAGGGCGCCCCCGAACAGGGCGAACACCAATCCCGCGAAGATCGCCGGTCCGCTCTCCATGCCCCCGCCCGTCCCTTCCGCGCCGTTCGCCGTGCCCAGAGCGGGGAGGGTGGCACGCGCGGGCGACGGGCCGGCGACATCCGGGTGAACGGAAGGCCCCGGGCCACCGGGTGCGGGCGCGAACGGATCCCGGCCGGCACCGAGCCCGTACTTTTCCGGCCGTTTTACCGGCACCGCCGCGTTCCGGCCTGTGCCACCGGCATACGACGGCGATCCGGACGCGGCTACGACGGCTCCGGGAGGGTCGCCGCGGCGGCGCGGCGCGTGGGGTGCGGCCGCGCCCCGCCACCGACTACCGGTCGCGCCCCGCGTCGGGCCGGAGCGCCGGTTCCAGGAAGCCCTGCTCCACCAGCAGCCGGATCTGGGCGGGGGTGCGGTCGCGCAGCAGGACCGGGTCCTCCCCCACGAGCTGGGCGATCGCGTCGAGGATGCGGCCGGCACTCAGTGTGCCGTCGCACACACCCGCGAAGCCCGCGCCGACCGTGTCCACCTTCGTGGCGCGGCGCATACCGCGGTTCTGGCGCAGCACCACGTGCTCGGGGTCCTCGGCGCCGGGCATCCCGACCTGCTCCTGGACCACCTCGGCCATCAGCCGGAAGCGGCCTTCCAGCAGGGCGGCGTCGTCGTGGTCCCGGAGGTAGTCGAGACGGTCGAAGTGCGCCCGGATCGCCTCCCCGAGCGGCTGCTCGATCGAGTGCGGCCACTCCTCCACGGTGATCGTGGGCTCCGCCACCCCGGTCCTGCGCAGGGTGATCCAGCCGAAGCCCACCGCCTTGACCTTGCGGGCCTCGAACTCGTCGAGCCAGGCGTCGTAGCGCGCCTGGTAGTCGGCCGGGTCACCGCGGTGGTCGCCGGCGTCCCTGAGCCAGAGCTCGGCGTACTGCGTGACGTCCTGCACCTCGCGCTGCACGATCCAGGCGTCGCACCCGCGCGGCACCCACGACCTCAGCCTGTCCTGCCACTCCTCCCCCGCGACGTGCTGCCAGTTGGCCAGGAACTGCGCGAACCCGCCCTCGTTGAGACGTTCCCCCGCCTGCTGAACGAGCGAGCGGCACAGATCGTCCCCGCCCATGCCGCCGTCGCGGTACGTCAGCCGCGCGCCCGGCGAGATCACGAAGGGCGGGTTGGACACGATCAGGTCGAACGTCTCGTCGTCCCGGACCGGCTCGAACAGCGAGCCCTCGCGCAGGTCGGCGGCGGGCGCGCCGGAGAGTGCCAGGGTGAGCGCGGTGATGTGCAGTGCGCGCGGGTTGACGTCGGTCGCCGTCACGCGTGTGGCGTGCGAGGAGGCGTGCAGGGCCTGGATGCCGGAACCGGTGCCGAGGTCGAGCGCGGAGGCGACGGGCGTGCGCACGGTGATGCCGGCCAGGGTCATGGAGGCGCCCCCGACGCCCAGGACCACTCCCCCGTCCCGCCTGCCGATGCCGCCCGCACCGCCGACCGCGCAGCCCAGGTCGGACACGATGAACCAGTCCTGGCCGTCGGGGCCGCCATAGGGCCGCACGTCCACGGTCGCGGCGACCTCGTCGCCGGCCACGGAGGTGAGCCAGCCGCCCTCCAGCGCCTGCGCGACCGGCAGAACGGCCGCCACGCGCGCGTGGGGCACCGGTTGCTGGAGCAGGAAGAGGCGTACGAGCGTCTCCAGCGGCGTGTCGCCGCGGGTGGCCCGGAGCGCGGGCACGGTCTCGCTGCGGGCCAGCGCCGTGTAGGCGGGGGCGCCGAGCAGATCGAGCAGCCCGTCCGCGGTGAAGGAGGCGGCGAGCAGGGCGTCGCGCAGGCGTGCGGCGACGTCGGGCCGGTCGGTGGCGGGCAGGGGGGCGGGGCCGGAGTCAGTCACACACCCATTGTGGCCCGGCGCGGCGGGCCGGGGCCGCCTCAGCGCGCGCGGACCGCCCCGGTCCGCCGGCCCGCGGAGAACCCGGTCGGGCGGCGGCGCCGGACGTCCGTGGAGGCCGCCCGCCGGCGTCCGTCCGCCTGTCGGGCCGGCCGTCCGGCTCTCCGGCCGCTGTACGGGTCAGCGGCCGTCCGGCGCTCCGGTGGTCGGCCGGGTCAGCCGGTCGTGGCCGACGCGGGGGCGGAGCCGGACGTGGCGACCTTGCAGCTCGGCTGCTCGGCGATCGCCTCCTTCACGTCGCCCTGCTCCAGCCGCTTCAGCGCCTCCGTGCCGCTGTTGCTCTGCTCACCGATCTGCTTCGTCTGGTCGGCGACCTCGTGCAGGCCCTTGGCGAACTTGCCCTGGTCCTTGGTGTCGAGCCCGTCGACCTTCTTCTTCAGGTCGCCGTAGGCCGTGGCCAGGCCGGAGAGGTTCTTGGCGGCGTCCTTCTGCCGCCTGGCGCCGTCGTCGACCCCGGGGGGCGCTCCGGCGCTGTTGATGGCGGCGGCGAGCCCCTTGTAGCCGTCGGCCATGTCCTGGAAGGCCGTCGAGTACGTGCTCTTGGCGGTCTTGGGCGGCAGGTTGCTGTCCGTGGCTATCTTGGCGATCGAGGCGTTCGCCTCCCTGATCTTGGCGTCCTGCCCGGGCACGGCGTCGCACACCGTCTTGGCCCAGGCGACCAGCTTGGGGTCAGGCCCGCTGTCCTCACTGCTGCATCCCGACAACGCCACTACCAGTACCGCACCGCCGGACAGTGCGGCCGTGAGCTTCTTGTTCACCGGATCGGTCCCTTCCATGGCTCTCGGCCCCCGGAATCTACACGGCATACCGACACACCCCACATGCCGAAGGACCGAAAAGGCTGCTTTTGTGATTCTTTGCACCCTGGGAGAGAAGGCTCACGGCCCGCGCGGCACCGCGCACGCAGCGGGCGGGCGGCACGTCAGCGCGTGCCGCCCGCCCGCCAGTTGCGCAGGCCCGCCGCAGAGGGCCTACGAAAGCACCGCCGCGTCCGGCGAGTTGGAGACCCGCTCGGCACTCTCGTCGTCGCCGACGGCGATTCCGCGCCGCTTGGACACGTACACCGAGACGATGATGACCAGCAGCGCGAGGATCGCGATCCCGATCCGCACGCCCAGGTTCCTGTCGTCACCGTAGGAGAACTTGATCACCGCGGGCGCGATCAGCAGCGAGACCAGGTTCATGACCTTCAGCAGCGGGTTGATCGCCGGGCCGGCGGTGTCCTTGAAGGGGTCGCCCACCGTGTCGCCGATCACCGTGGCGGCGTGGGCCTCACTGCCCTTGCCGCCGTGGTGGCCGTCCTCCACCAGCTTCTTGGCGTTGTCCCAGGCACCGCCGGAGTTGGCGAGGAACACCGCCATCAGCGTGCCCGCGCCGATGGCGCCCGCGAGGTAGGAGCCGAGCGCGCCGACGCCGAGCGTGAAGCCGATGAAGATCGGCGCCATGACGGCGAGCAGACCGGGTGTGGCCAGCTCGCGCAGGGCGTCCTTGGTGCAGATGTCGACGACCTTGCCGTACTCGGGCTTCTCGGTGAAGTCCATGATCCCGGGCTTCTCACGGAACTGCCGCCGCACCTCGAACACCACCGAACCGGCCGAACGCGACACGGCGTTGATGGCGAGTCCGGAGAAGAGGAAGACGACCGCCGCGCCCGCGATGAGGCCGACGAGGTTGTTGGGCTGCGAGATGTCCATCGACAGGCTCATCGGCGCGCCGGGACCGGTGAGCTTCGCGCCGACGTCCTGCACACCGGTGGTGATGGCGTCCCGGTACGACCCGAAGAGCGCCGACGCCGCGAGGACGGCGGTGGCGATGGCGATGCCCTTCGTGATGGCCTTGGTGGTGTTGCCGACCGCGTCGAGGTTGGTGAGCACCTGGGCGCCCGCGCCCTCGACGTCACCGGACATCTCGGCGATGCCCTGCGCGTTGTCCGAGACCGGCCCGAAGGTGTCCATGGCGACGATCACGCCGACCGTGGTGAGCAGGCCGGTGCCGGCCAGGGCGACCGCGAACAGCGCGAGCATGATCGAGGTGCCACCGAGCAGGAATGCGCCGTACACGCCGAGCCCGATGAGCAGGGCGGTGTAGACGGCCGATTCCAGACCCACCGAGATGCCGGAGAGGACGACGGTGGCCGGGCCCGTGAGGGAGGTCTTGCCGATGTCCCTGACCGGACGGCGGGTGGTCTCGGTGAAGTAGCCGGTGAGCTGCTGGATCACGGCGGCGAGCAGGATGCCGATCGCCACCGCCACCAGGGCGAGGATCCGCGGGTCGCCGTCCTTGGCGCGGATCGCCGCGTCGGTGACGCCGCTCAGGTCGGAGTACTTCGCCGGCAGGTAGAGGAAGACCGCGATCGCGACCAGTACGAGGGAGATCACCGCCGAGATGAAGAAGCCCCGGTTGATCGCGGTCATGCCGCTGCGGTCGGCCCGGCGCGGTGCGACCGCGAAGATGCCGACCATGGCGGTGAGCACACCGATCGCGGGTACGAGCAGCGGGAAGGCGAGCCCCGAGTCGCCGAAGGCGGCCTTCCCGAGGATCAGTGCCGCCACCAGGGTGACGGCGTACGACTCGAAGAGGTCGGCCGCCATGCCCGCGCAGTCGCCCACGTTGTCGCCCACGTTGTCGGCGATGGTGGCGGCGTTGCGCGGGTCGTCCTCCGGGATGCCCTGCTCGACCTTGCCGACCAGGTCGGCGCCGACGTCGGCGGCCTTGGTGAAGATGCCGCCGCCCACTCGCATGAACATCGCGATCAGGGCCGCGCCGAGGCCGAAGCCCTCCAGCACCTTCGGCGCGTCGGCCGCGTAGACCAGCACCACACAGGAGGCGCCCAGCAGGCCGAGCCCCACCGTGAACATGCCGACGACGCCGCCCGTGCGAAATGCGATCTTCATCGCGGTGTGCGAGACGGTGGTGAGATCCTTTTCGGGTTCGCCTTCGCCCGGGGTCGCTTCCCGGGCCGCGGCGGCGACGCGCACATTGCTGCGCACGGCGAGCCACATGCCGATATAGCCGGTGGCCGCCGAGAACACCGCGCCGATCAGGAAGAACACCGATCGTCCGGCACGCTGATTCCAGTCGTCCGCAGGCAGCAGCAGGAGCAGGAAGAAGACGACGACGGCGAATACGCCGAGCGTGCGCAACTGCCGGGCGAGGTACGCCTTGGCACCTTCCTGGACCGCTTCGGCGATCTGCTTCATGCTGTCGGTGCCCTCGCCCGCCGCCAGCACCTGGCGCACCAGGACGCCCGCGACCGCGAGCGCGGCCAGGGCGACGGCCGCGATCACCGCCACGATGATCCGGTTGTCGTCCGTGAGTACCGCGGCCGCCAGGGTTGTGGGGTGGCCAAACTGATGAGGGGTAGAAAGCCCCGCCATTCGTCCTCCTTGACGCTTGGGCTGAGCTCAAGATGTGGACGGATTGTAGGTACCCCGGAGTGATCTAAACAGAGGACGGTAAACGGAATTCGCCTTCTTGCGCTCTTCAGCAAATGATCGAGTTCCCGCCATCGAACCCGAAAGAGGTAACGCCCCAAAGGCATTGACGGCCACATTGATGCTTGATCAAATTATCAAGGTATTGATCGTGAATTCCTTCACGCATTCCCGGGCGTGCCGGGGACAGCGCGAAGGGCCCTGCTCAGCAGGGCCCTTCGATGCGCTGTGCGCGGTGTCCGGACGCGCGGTGCGCGGGTTCAGACGAGTGTGACGGCCGGTGGGGCGGTGGGCCAGCTCATGCGGATCAGTCCACCGTCGCGGCCCGTGGTGACCTCCACGTCGTCAACGAGGCCGCTGATGACCGCGAGGCCCATCTCGTCCTCCTCGGCCTCCACATCCGCGTCCGCGGCGGCTCCGCCGGCCACGCGCTCGGCGGGGGCGGCGTGCGGCGCCTCGTCGCCGACCTCGATGGAGAACTGCTTCTCGTCCTCGATCAGCGCCACCTTCACGGGTGCCGTGATGGCGTTGCTCTGGTGGAGTCCGACGGCACGGGAGCAGGCCTCACCCACGGCGAGGCGCACCTCGTCGAGTACGGCCTCGTCCACTCCGGCCCTGCGCGCCACCGCTGCCGCCACCAGGCGGGCGGTCCGGACGTGCTCGGGCAGCGCGCTGAAGCGGAGTTCGACGGTGGCCATGCATCCCCCTCGCGACTACGGACGTGCGGTTCGGGGGCGGGGCCGCCGAGAGCCCGCACCCCCTGCTGTACTACCGGACCCGGTCCGACCGGCCCGGGGCGGGGCCGACCGGTGTCCGGACCGGCGAACGGCCCGGACCGGGTGACCGGCCTGGGTCAGTCGGTGGCCGCCACCGCTTCCTCGACCGAGGTGTGGATCGGGAACACCTTGGTGAGGCCGGTGATACGGAAGATCTTCAAAATGCGCTCCTGGTTGCAGACCAGGCGCAGCGAGCCCTCATGGGCACGCACCCGCTTCAGGCCGCCGACCAGCACGCCGAGCCCGGTGGAGTCGAGGAAGTCCACGCCCTCCATGTCGACGACGAGATGGAAATTGCCGTCGTTCACCAGCTCGACCAACTGCTCGCGCAGCTTGGGCGCGGTGTATACATCGATTTCGCCACCGACCTCGACGACCGTACGATCGCCGACGGTACGGGTCGACAGGGACAGGTCCACGGATCCTCCAGCACCTTGCTATCGAGCGGTCGCCCCTCGGGACATCGGCTTGCGGCCCCCGGGGCGCACCGCCAGCCGCGATGGCATTCAATCACTTACCGGCGTGCGTGCACGACGCCTTGGCCCCATTGTCCGTCACGCCGGTGACACACTCGGTCCCGATGGCCAAGAATCACCGATCCGATCAACCCATGGCGGGCCCGGCGTCCCGCCCGTCTCCGGGTACCGTTCTGGACCGGCTCGCCTCCGGGCCGAGCCGATCTGCGCGCATCACTCATACGGAGCACTTGCCCCCGCGTGCGGGTCGGCATGCCGTCTGGCCTGACCGGATTCGATCCGAGGTGATCGCCGCGGTGCGGGCGGCCGGTATCGAGCACCCGTGGGCCCACCAGGCGCGGGCCGCCGAGCACGCCCTGGACGGCGAGTCGGTGGTGGTCGCCACCGGCACCGCCTCCGGGAAGTCCCTCGCCTACCTGGTGCCGGTGCTGTCGGCCCTCCTGGACGGCGCCGAGGCCCCGAACGGCCGCGGGGCCACCGCCCTGTACCTGGCGCCCACCAAGGCACTCGCTGCGGACCAGTGCCGCTCGGTGAAGGAACTCTCCCAACCTTTGGCCGGTGCCGTACGCCCAGCCGTGTACGACGGCGACACCCCGTTCGAGGAACGGGAGTGGATCCGCCAGTACGCGAACCACGTCCTCACCAATCCCGACATGCTGCACCGCGGCATACTGCCCTCCCACCCGCGCTGGTCCTCCTTCCTGAAGGCGCTCAAGTACGTCGTCGTCGACGAGTGCCACACCTACCGGGGCGTGTTCGGCTCGCACGTCGCCCAGGTGTTGCGGCGGCTGCGCCGGCTGTGCGCGCGCTACGGCGCCTCACCCGTGTTCCTGCTGGCCTCCGCGACCGCCGCGGAACCCGCCGTGGCCGCCGGCCGGCTCACCGGTCTGCCGGTGGTCGAGGTCGCCGACGACGCCTCCCCGCGCGGGGAGCTGGTCTTCGCCCTGTGGGAGCCCCCACTCACCGAACTGCACGGTGAGAAGGGCGCGCCCGTCCGGCGTACCGCCACCGCCGAGACCGCCGACCTGCTGACCGATCTCACCGTGCAGGGCGTGCGCTCGGTCGCCTTCGTGCGCTCACGACGGGGCGCCGAACTGATCTCGGTGATCACCCAGGAGCGCCTGGCCGAGGTCGATCGGTCCCTGGTCCGGCGCGTCGCGGCCTACCGGGGCGGCTACCTCCCCGAGGAGCGCCGGGCCCTGGAACGCGCCCTGCACTCCGGCGAGCTCCTCGGACTCGCCGCCACGACGGCCCTGGAGCTGGGCGTGGACGTCTCCGGTCTGGACGCGGTCCTGATCGCCGGATACCCCGGTACACGTGCCTCCCTGTGGCAGCAGGCGGGCCGCGCGGGCCGCTCCGGGCAGGGTGCCCTGGCGGTGCTGGTGGCCCGCGACGACCCGCTGGACACCTTCCTCGTCCATCATCCCGAGGCCCTGTTCGACCAACCGGTGGAATCGACCGTCCTCGACCCCGACAACCCGTACGTCCTCGCCCCGCACCTGTGCGCCGCCGCGGCGGAGATCCCGCTGACCGAGGAGGACCTCGACCTCTTCGGGCCCGCCTGCGCGGAGCTGCTGCCCCAGCTCGAGGCCGCGAAGCTGCTGCGCCGCCGTACCCGGGCCTGGCACTGGACACGCCGGGAGCGGGCCGCCGACCTGACCGACATCCGCGGCGCGGGCGGGCGGCCGGTGCAGGTCGTGGAGACGGGCACGGGCCGGCTGCTCGGCACGGTCGACGCGGGTGCGGCGCACTCCGCGGTGCACGAGGGCGCGGTGCACCTGCACCAGGGCCGCACCTATCTGGTGCGTTCGCTGGACCTGGAGGACTCCGTCGCGCTGGTCGAGCAGGCCGACCCGCCGTACTCGACGGTCGCCCGGGACACCACGTCGATCTCCGTCTTGGAGACGGACGTCGAGATCCCCTGGGGTTCCGGCCGACTCTGCTACGGCTCGGTGGAGGTCACCAACCAGGTCGTCTCCTTCCTGCGCCGACGGCTCATCACGGGTGAAGTGCTCGGTGAGACGAAACTCGACCTCCCTCCTCGTACGCTGCGCACGCGCGCGGTGTGGTGGACGGTCACCGAGGACCAATTGGACGAGGCGCGGATCACGCCGGAGATCCTCGGCGGCTCCCTGCACGCCGCCGAGCACGCCTCGATCGGGATGCTCCCCCTGTTCGCCACCTGCGACCGCTGGGACATCGGCGGGGTGTCGGTCCCGCTGCACCCGGACACCCTCCTGCCGACGGTGTTCGTCTACGACGGCCATCCGGGTGGCGCGGGCTTCGCGGAGCGCGCCTTCCACACCGCCCGCGCCTGGCTCGCCGCGACCCGTGAGGCCATCGCCTCCTGCGAGTGCGAGGCGGGCTGCCCCTCCTGCATCCAGTCCCCCAAGTGCGGCAACGGCAACGACCCGCTGCACAAGAGGGGGGCGGTACGGCTTCTCACGGTGCTGCTGCGGGAGGCCCCCGAGGAGAAGCCGCGAGGACTCCACAGCGCGGGGCTGAGGCGATGCGGGACTGAGGCGACGCGGGACTGAGGCCCCGCCCACGGCACCGAGGTGCCGAGGCGCCGCCGACGCGTGGCCGAGGCCGCCGTGTGCCGACGCGCGCCTCCCGGTCAGGCGGGCGGCTCGGGAGCGGCGGCCGCCCCCGCCCGGGGCACGGGCCCGGGCGGTCCGGCTCTGGCCCTGGCCTCCACCGTGAACGGCCCGTCTCCGGAGGCCGCCGTGACGTCCGAGACCTCGCCCGCGATCGCGCACCGCACGAGCCGGACTCCCTGGGCCGCCGCCACCCGTTCCGCCCGGGCACAGGCACCGGCGGTGCCCTCGGCCCAGTGGTCCGCGGCGGCGAGCGCCGCCAGATCAGCGCCGCCGGCCGCCCGGTGCCTGACCACGACCGCCTGCCCGAGGACGAGCACGGTGCCGAACACCACACACAGCACGGTGATCACACCGACGCTCCAGACGGTGGCGGAGCCCTGATCAGAGCCCCGGGCTCCGCCACGGAGCACAACTCTCCGGTGCCTCATGACCGCGGCTCCCTCGCGGCCCCGGCCACCGCGCCCGGGCCGGCACCGGCCCCGGCGCCTGACGCCCTGCCCGTGCCCGTTCCCGCGCCTGTGCCCCGGCTGGTGCCCGGGCCCTCGCCGGTGTCGGCGCCGGTGCCCGTGCCCGTGCCGACGGTCTCCTCCGCCAATGCCACCGCCTCCTCCCGCACCTCGAACGGCAGTCCGGACAGCACCGGCGGTCTGGCCACCACCGTCACCCGGACCTGGTCACCCGAGCGGCCGACCGTCACCCGCGCCCCGCGCGGAGCCGCCCGCCGGGTGACCTCCACCACCGCGGCGGCCGGATCCTGCCGGGCGGCGGCCCGGGCGCCGGTGCGGGCGGCGTCCACGCACTGGATCCGGGCGGCCACCACGAGCAGCCCCCAGACCAGCGCCATGGTGAACGCCACCAGCACCGACATCACCACGGCCGACTCCGCGGTCACGAACCCGCGGTCCGAGCCACGCTCACATCCGCGCACTGAGGGCCCGTTTCACGATGGCCTGCAGTTCCGCCTTGACCTGGCCGCTGGTGACCACCTCGTAGAGCAGCAGCGCGAATCCGACCGCGGCCACGATCCCCATCGCGTACTCCGAGGTCACCATGCCCCCGTCCGCGCGCCACCGCTCCCGCACCGACATCCACAGCCTTCCGGCCTTCTTCCGCATCTCGTACTCCCTTCGTTCCGGTTTCTCGTCCCGTTCCGGTTCTCTCGTCCGCTGCCGAGACCACGCCGTCCGTGTCCCGCGCCGTCACCGGCACCGCGTCACACGCGGGCCGCCTCCGTCGTCCCCGTCAGCCGCCACCCCCTCCCATCACGCCGCCCGCCAGCCCGATCACCACCGGCAGCACACCGATCGCGATGAAGGCGGGCAGGAAGCACAGTCCGACCGGCGCGGAGACCAGCACGCCCGCCCGGCGTGCCCGGGCCGTGGCCGCTCTGGCCCACTCGGCCCGCGCGTCGGAGGCGAGCCGGGCCACGGGACCGGCGGCGGGCAGACCCGACTCGTCGGCCCGTGCCAGCAGCCGGGCCAGCGGCCCGGCGCCGGGCAGACCGGCCAACCGGCGCCACGCGTCGCGGGGTTCACCACCGAGCCGCACTTCGGCCGCGCCGCGGTCCAGTGCGTCCCCGACGGGCCCGCCGAGGGCCTCGCCCACCGCCTGAGCGGCGATCACCGGACCGGCACCGGCCGCGATGCACGCGGCCAGCAGCTCCGCGGCGAGGGGGAGTTGGCGGGCGGCGAGCGCTCCGTCGACCTCCTCCGCCGGGTCCGCCTCCGACCGCCGCAGGCGCCGGCGCCACAGCCCCGCGCCGACGGCGAGCGCCACCACCGCTCCTGCCGCGCCGCCGACCAGCACCCACGCCCCGCACATCGCCCCCACGACCGGCAGCCATCGCCGCACCGTGTCCCCGACCTCGAAGCGCGGGCCGGGCCGGGCCTGCACCGGGGCCAACAGGTCCGCTGCCCTGCGTCGCGCCCGGCGCCGCCTCCGGGCCATGAACAGCCGTCGAACCGCCCAGCCCGCGCCGAGCAGGACCATCAGGCCCGCCCCCAGCCTGTGCACGACCTCACCGCTCATAGCGCCTCCGCTCCCCGTACGATCCGTCCCGCCCACCACACCCCGGCACCCTCGAACACCGCTCCGGCCACCAGGCAGCCCAGTCCGGCCCCGCTGTGCAGCAGCACCCTCAGTGGGTCGGCGCCCATGGCCGAGCCCAGCAGCAGCCCGAGGGCGGGCAGCGCGGCGAGCAGCAGCGCCGTCGCCCGGGCACCGGAGAGCTGGGCCCGCAGGTCCGCCCGTTGGTCCCGCTCGGCGCGCAGGGCCCCGTCCAGCCGGTCGAGGCCGTCCGCGAGACCCGCGCCCTGATCCACGGCGACCCGCCAGCAGGCGGCGAGGCCCAGCAGTCCCTCGGCACCCGGCTGCCGGGCCGCGACGGCCAGCGCGCCCGGCACGTCGCCGCCGAACCGAGCCGCCGCGACCACGCCGTCCCGCGCCGTCCCGAGCCCGCCGGAGTCCCGAGCGGCCCTGAGCAGTGCCTCACCGGGCTGCCGTCCCGCGCGGAGTTCCCCGGCCAGCGCCCCGCACAGGCCGATCACCGCGTCAGCACGCCGCTCCCTGGCCCGTCCGGCCTGCCGGACCAGCCGTGTCCTGCGGAGCACCGGCACCCCGGCCGCCCCCGCGACGACGGGAATCAGCGAGGCACCCAGCAGGGCGAGCAGCAGCCCGGCCGCGAGCGACCACCACTCGGGCCGCAACCGGCCCCGCAGCCGACGCAGCTCACCGACTCCCCGGTCCCAGGGCGACGGGCCGGCCGCCACCCCCGCGCCCCCGGCCAGCAGCAGCCTCGCGCGCCGCACCCCTTGATGCCGTCCGCCCAGCAGCCAGGCCGCCACCCCGACACAGGCCGCCGCCGCGGCCGTCGACGCCTCAGTGCTCACTTCCCCCGCTCCTCTCGTCCCGCGCGCTCCCGGACCCGTCGCCCAGCAGCTCCCGCAGCCGCTCCCAGCCCCGCTCCCGGGTGAAGGCCCGCACCCCCCAGCGCAACGCCGGTACCGTCCGCACCAGCCCCGAGACGTCCCGCTCCAGCACGTGCACCTCGGCGATCCTCCGCCGCCCGGACCGGTCCCTCACGAGATGGAGCACCACGGACAGCGCGGCCGCCAACTGGCTGTGCAGAGCCGCCCGGTCCAGCCCGGCCGCCGTACCGAGCGCCTCCAGGCGGGCGGGCACGTCGGCGGCGGCGTTGGCGTGCACGGTCCCGCAGCCCTCGTGACCGGTGTTGAGCGCGGCCAGCAGGTGCACCACCTCGGGCCCCCGCACCTCGCCGATGACCAGCCGGTCCGGCCGCATTCGCAGCGCCTGGCGTACGAGGTCCTCCAGGGTCACGAGGCCGGCACCCTCCTGGTTGGCCGGCCGGGTCTCCAGCCGTACGACGTGCGGGTGGTCCGGTCTCAGCTCCGCCGAGTCCTCGGCGAGCACGATCCGTTCACCGGGCTCGACCAGGCCCAGCAGCGCGCTCAGCAGAGTCGTCTTGCCGCTGCCGGTGCCTCCGCTGACGAGGAAGGACAGCCCGGCGGCGAGCAGCGCCCGCAGGATCCGGTCACCGCCGGGCGGCACGGTGCCCGCCTCCACCAGTTCCGCGAGCGTGAACGCCCGGGGCCGCATGACGCGCAGGGACAGGCAGGTGCAGCCGACGGCCACCGGGGGCAGTACGGCGTGCAGCCGGGTCCCGTCGGGCAGCCTGGCGTCGGCCCAGGGACGGGCGTCGTCCAGCCGGCGCCCGGCCACGGCGGCCAGCCGCTGCGCGAGACGCCGGACGGCCGCCGTGTCCGGGAAGGCCACCGGGGTCAGCTCCAGGCCGCCGCCGCGGTCCACCCACACCCGGTCGGGGGCGGACACCAGGACGTCGGTGACGCTCGGATCGGCCAGCAGCGGCTCCAGAGGGCCGGTTCCGACGAGTTCCGAGCGGAGCTGCTCGGCCGCGCCGAGCACTTCGGCGTCGCCGAGGACCCGGCCCTGTTCGCGCAGTGCCTGGGCGACGCGCTGCCGGAGTCGGTTCGGCGCCGCTCTCTGCCAGCCGGCGGCGGACCCCGTCCAGCAGGGCCGTGACGTCGGCCCGGTCGAGTCCGGGCAGTGTCATCGGGGCCCTCCCGTCTCGACCAGCGCCTGTTCCCAGAAGGTGGCGCAGAAACGGGCCAGCGGGCCGCGGCCGGTCGCGGCGGGCGGCCCAGGGGTGCCGTGCGCGCGCTCCAGGGCCGGTTCGACGGGCACCTCGCCGGCCAGGGGCAGGCCGAGCAGCCGTGCGACCTCACGGTCGTCGAGGCCGGGCGCGTAGGGCCCTCGCACCGCCACCCGCAGGTCCCGCACGACCATGCCGAGCGCCGAGGCGACCCGGCCGGCGGCCGCGACCGCCCGCAGCTCGGCCGGGACGACGAGCAGCGCCAGGTCGAGCTGCGCGAGGGCTTCGGCGACCCCGTCGTCCAGGCGGCGCGGGAGGTCGACGACGACCGTGCCGCCGCGCCGCCGGGCGGCGGCGAGCACCGCGCGGACGGCCTGGGCCGGAACGGACACGCAGTCGCCGCGGTCCCAGCTGAGCACCCGCAGCGAGTGCAACCGGGGCAGTGACTCCTCCAGCGCGCCGCCTCCGACCCGTCCCCGGCGGGAGGCGGCGAAGGCGGGCCAGCGCAGTCCCTCGGCGCTCTCCCCGCCGAGGAGCACGTCGAGTCCGCCGCCCAGCGGATCAGCGTCGACGAGGAGGGTGCGCAGCCCCTCGCGGGCGGAGGTGACGGCGAGGGCGCAGGCCAGCGTGGAGGCGCCGGCCCCGCCACGGCCGCCGACCACCCCGACGGTCAGCGCCGGGCGTCCGACGCCTTCGGCGACGTCGGCGATGCGGTCGACCAGCCACTGCTCGCCGTCGGGCAGCATCAGGACGTGGTCGGCGCCGATCTGCACGGCCCTTCTCCACACCCCGGAGTCGTCCTGGTCACGGCCGACCAGCACCACTCCGCGCCGGCGGGCCGCTCCGCGCAGCCGGTGGGCCGCGTCGTCGCCGACCAGGACGAGCGGCGCCGCTTCCCAGCCACCGCCGTGATCGGGCGCACCGTGATGCACCTCGGGCGTGGCTCCCGCGGCCGCGCACAGGCGCAGCAGATCGTCCAGGAGATCGGCGTCCTCGGTGACGATGAGCGGCCGTCCCGGAGGGCCTGCGGTGGCCGGTGACGGGTCGTGGGCGACGGTTCCGGTCATGTGTGCTCCCCCTTCCCATGTCCTGCGCGGCCTCGATGGCCCCGCGATTCCAATAGCGGTGAAGAACCGGCAAGCGGCGCTCTTTGCGGAGCGACAGAATCCGGCCATAGGCACTCCGGCAATCGGAACCGGCCATGAACTCGCAGCCGTCGGAGCGCGTGGGAATCACGGTGCAGCGATCCGGGAAATCGTGTGGATCTTGGTGGAAATCCGTGGACAACTCAGGGGTTGTGAATATCGCCATCACCCATACCGGTGACCTTCGCGGCGATCTCTCGACGACTTCCACAGAGCAGCGCAGCCATTACTCTCCGTTACCAAAAGTGGGCATGGCGCGGCGGGGCCGGCTCGGCGCGGGAGCGGCCCACGGGCATGTTGAAAAGAAGAGAAAACCCACCCGGACATGCGACGACCCCCGCCGGGGGGGAGAGCGGGGGTCGTCCCCACGGCCGACTCGGGGGGGGAGGAGTCGGACCGGGTTAGCACGGTCGC
The DNA here is from genome assembly GCF_023630175.1 of Streptomyces cellostaticus. Taxonomy (GTDB): domain Bacteria; phylum Actinomycetota; class Actinomycetes; order Streptomycetales; family Streptomycetaceae; genus Streptomyces; species Streptomyces cellostaticus_A. Next base: position 21,785 of record NZ_JALLIN010000015.1, read on the forward strand.
GAACGATCCGTGACTTCCATGGTGTACCCGAGAGCCTTCTCAGGCAAACCCACACGCCCCACCTTACGCCGAATGGTGGGCGCCTATGCTCGGGGGCGTGGAAAACCACTCCTTGCCCCGCGCGGCGGCCTTCTTCGACCTGGACAAGACGGTCATTGCGAAGTCGAGCACGCTCACCTTCAGCAAGTCCTTCTACCAGGGTGGCCTGATCAACCGCAGGGCCGCGCTGCGTACCGCGTACGCCCAGTTCGTCTTCCTGGCCGGCGGCCTCGACCACGATCAGATGGAGCGGATGCGCCAGTACCTGTCCGCGATGTGCCGAGGCTGGAACGTCCAGCAGGTGAAGGAGATCGTCGCCGAGACCCTGCACGCCCTGATCGACCCGATCATCTACGACGAGGCCGCCTCCCTCATCGAGGAGCACCACACGGCCGGACGCGACGTGGTGATCGTGTCCACTTCGGGCGCCGAGGTGGTCGAGCCGATCGGGGAGCTGCTGGGTGCCGACCGCGTGGTGGCCACGCGCATGGTGGTGGGCGACGACGGCTGCTTCACCGGGGAGGTGGAGTACTACGCGTACGGCCCGACCAAGGCCGAGGCCGTCCGGGAGCTGGCCGCGTCCGAGGGGTACGACCTGGACCGCTGCTACGCCTACAGCGACTCGGCGACCGACCTTCCCATGCTGCAGGCGGTCGGACACCCGCACGCGGTCAACCCGGACCGCGCGCTGCGCCGCGAGGCGGTCGCCCGCGGATGGCCGGTCATGGAGTTCGCCCGGCCGGTCCGGCTCAAGCAGCGACTGCCCGGATTCTCCGTACCGCCCCGCCCGGCCCTCGTCGCGGCGGCGGCCGTCGGAGCGGCGGCCGCGACCGCGGGGCTCGTCTGGTACGCGAGCCGGCGCCGGAGCTCCGCCACATCCTGACCGTTTCACGCCGTTTGAACCTGAAAGTAAAGATGTGCGAGCAGGGGTTCCGCTTGCTCCGGGCGTGCAGTAGAAAGGTTTCAGGCCCGCGAGACCACAGGACATCCGTGAGGATCCCCTACTGCTACGCACCTGGCCCCACGGACCCAGCATGATCACCGGGCACCCACGCGACGTCGACCCGTCGATTACGGGCCAGCCGCACCAGGTGACGGGCAAAGTCCCCGACCTGATGGGCACATATCGAGGACGCTTGGTAACCCGGTGAGCGTGCCAGCGGCGGTACGAGAACTCGTACCGCCGCAACCCTGTCCGGCCCCCTTTCCGGGGGCCTTTCGCGTGCGCCCGCCGCTCGGCGCTCAGGCGGCCCCGCGCTGCAGCGCCTCGCAGACGGCGGTGGACTCGCGCGCTCCGAGTTCGGCCGCACGGCCGCAGTGGGCGATCCAGGCCGCCATGCCCGCGGGAGTGCCGGAGACGTACCCGTCGAGCGCGGCCAGGTACGAGGCGCGGCCCAGCTCGGCATGGCCCGCCTCGGCCGGGCAGACCGCCTTTGGGTCGAGACCGCTGCCGATCAGGACGATCCGCTCGGCCGCGCGCGCGACCAGGCCGTTGTGCGAGGTGAAGGGGCGCAGCGCGAGCAGTTCGCCGTGCACCGCCGCCGCGGTGACCAGCGCCGGCGCCGAGGAGCCCGTGATGATCAGGTCCGCCAGGCCCTCCAGCCGGCCCGACATCTCCCGGGCGTCCGGCAGCGGCAGCTCGAGCAGGGGCTCGTCGACCGGCTCGCCCGCCCGGCGCGGACGGCCGACCTCGTCGCCCTGGGTCGCGGCGGCCACGAGATGGAGCCGGGCCAGCACCCGCAGGGGCGACTGCCGCCAGATGGACAGCAACTGCCCCGCCTCGGCCGTCAGCCTGAGCGCCGCGCCGATGACCAGGGCCTCCGCGTCGGCACCGAAGTCGGAACGCCGCCGTACCTCCTCAAGGGCCCAGTCGGCGCCGGACAGCGCCGCGGAGCCGCGTGCCCCGCGCAGGGCGGCCTCGGAGGTGATCTCGTTGCTGCGGCGACGCATGATCCGGTGCCCGTAGACCCGGTCCACGGCCTTGCGCATGGACTCCACGGACTCGGCCACACCGGGCAGCGAGCCCAGGGCCGCGAGCGGATCGGCGGTCGCGCCTGTCGTACTCATGAGTACGACACTACGCACCCCACCGGCCCGCCCCACGAAGGAGTGGTCTTCTTCACTACTCCGGACACATTCAGCGACGACTTCACTACTGTTGGTGAACATGAAAATTGCTTTCGTCGGGAAGGGCGGCAGCGGCAAGACCACGCTCTCCTCCCTCTTCATCCGCCATCTCGTGGCCGCCGGCGCCCCGGTGCTCGCCATCGACGCCGACATCAACCAGCACCTCGGACCGGCGCTCGGCCTCGACGAGGCCCAGGCGGCCTCGCTGCCCGCGATGGGCGAGCGGCTGTCGCTGATCAAGGACCATCTGCGCGGCTCCAACCCACGCATCGCCTCCGCCGCGACGATGATCAAGACGACCCCGCCCGGCGCCGGTTCGCGGCTGGTGGGGGTGCGGGAACCGAACGCGGTGTACGACGCCTGCGCGAGCCCGGTGGAACTCGACGGCGGCGCCGTCCGTTTGATGGTCACCGGCCCTTTCACGGACGCCGACCTGGGAGTCGCCTGCTACCACTCCAAGACGGGAGCGGTGGAGCTGTTCCTGAACCACCTCGTCGACGGCCCCGACGAGTACGTCGTGGTCGACATGACGGCGGGTTCGGACTCCTTCGCCTCCGGCCTGTTCACCCGCTTCGACATGACGTTCCTCGTCGCCGAACCGACTCGCAAGGGGGTCTCCGTCTACCGCCAGTACAAGGAGTACGCCCGCGACTTCGACGTGGCCCTGAAGGTCGTCGGCAACAAGATCCAGGGGCAGGACGACATCGACTTCCTCCGCGCGGAGACCGGTGACGACCTGCTCGCGACCGTCGGGCACTCGGACTGGGTGCGTGCCATGGAGAAGGGGCGTCCGCCCCGGTTCGGTCTGCTGGAGGAGGCCAACGTCCGCGCGCTGCGGACCCTCCGGGCCGCCGCCGACGCCACGTACGAACGACGCGACTGGGAGCGCTACACACGGCAGATGGCCCACTTCCACCTGCGGAACGCGGAGGCCTGGGGCAACGAGCGCACCGGGGTCGACCTGGCGGCGCAGATCGACCCCGGGTTCGTGCTCGGCGAGGGCCTGGCGGCCCCGGTATGACGCCTACTGCTTGACCGCCGGCGCCCCGGGGACACCCTTGGGGGCCGGGGCGGGGCGACCGGACAGGAGGGACGCCCAGCCCTGCCGGGGCGCCTCGCCCACCTTCAGGGTGCGCAGCTCGGCCAGCGCCCGCGGGTCCTGCGCGTCCAGCCAGTCGGCGAGTTGACGGAAGGAGACACAGCGCACCTCGGGCTTGTTGCACACCTCCTTCACCACCTCGTCGACGGCGCGCATGTAGGTGCCGCCGTTCCACGACTCGAAGTGGTTGCCGATGATCATGGGTGCGCGGTTGCCGTCGTAGGCCCGGTAGAAGCCCTTGAGGAGTCCGTCACGCATCTGGTCGCCCCAGTAGTCGTACATGTCGGGGTCGCCCTGGGTCTTGGTGCCGGACTGGTTGACCATGAAGTTGTAGTCCATGGTCAACTGCTCGTAGGTGTGCCCCGGGAAGGGCACCAACTGCATCGAGAGGTCCCACAGGCCGTCCTTCTTCTCGGGCCAGACCTGGTCGTCGACTCCACTGGAGTCGTACCGGAAGCCCAGTTGACGAGCCGCCTTCCTGAAGTTCTTCTGCCCTTCCAGGCAGGGAGTGCGGCCGCCGATCAGCTCCTTGTCGTAGTCGAAGGGCAGCGGAGCCGCCTTCTTCATGCCGGTATTGGTCCGCCAGGTCCTCACGAACTCCTTGGCCTGGGCGATCTCGCTCTTCCACTCGTTCACCGACCACTCGCCGACGCCGCCGTCGGGGCCGCAGAAGTGGCCGTTGAAGTGGGTGCCGATCTCATTGCCCTCGAGCCAGGCCAGCCGAACCTGCTTGAGCGTGTCGGAGATTCCCTGAGCGTCGTTGAAGCCGATCTCCGAGCTCCCCGGGGCGTGTTGGGGCGGTCGGTACAGCTCGCGTTTCTCCTCCGGCAGCAGGTACACGCCGCTGAGGAAGTACGTCATCGTCGCGTTGTTCTCCTTGGAGACCTTGCGGAAGTGGGAGAACAGCTTCTGGCTGTCCTCCCCCGCGCCGTCCCACGAGAACACCACGAACTGAGGAGGTTTCTGACCGGGCTTGAGCCGCTCGGGGACGGGCAGGTGCGGCTGCCCGCCGGTGTACGCGGTGGACCCGTCGCCGATCAGACGGAGCACGCTGTTGGGCGCCGGAGCCCCTTGCCGCGGGCCGGACGCTCCTTCCTTCGGGCCGTTGCCGCCGGATGAGCACCCGGCCAGCGACGCGGTACAGGCCGCGGCGACCATGGCGCCCACGGCGATCCTCTGGGTGGCGGCCATCTTCCGCCCCACCTTCTTCCTTCTCTCAGGCAAACGCTGATGAGGGCGTTTTCAGGTGATGTGCCGGGTTGTGCCGACAGCGCCGCCAAGGTCGCACGGGCCCGAGAAGGAATTAGTACGACAAGCCGATGAAATGATCGGTTCGCCCGTATAGGTGATGCTTTACACCATTTGCGAATAAAAGCTATGCATGACCTTTACTCTCCATTACGGTTCATTTACGAAGCGTTGATCTCATCCCGCCACCGCACGCCGTGAACCCACCCCCGCGACCGAGCCCCCGCACCCACGGGGAGCAACCCCGTACGCGACCGCGCCACCCTGGAGGAGACGGGACCTTGACCGCATGCGCGCCCACCCACACCCAGCACCCCCACCCGCCGCACAGCCCGCCCCCGACCCCGCGTCGCCGCCTCGTCCAGGGCGCCGACCTGTCCGCGTCCATCGCGGTCTTCCTGATCGCTCTGCCCCTGTCCCTCGGCATCGCCCTGGCGACCGGCGCCCCGCTCCAGGCCGGGCTGGTCGCCGCCGCGGTCGGCGGACTGGTCGCCGGCCGCCTCGGCGGCTGCCCGCTGCAGGTCAGCGGCCCCGCCGCCGGGCTCACAGTGGTCACCGCCGACCTGATCCACCGCTACGGCTGGCGGACCACCTGCGGCATCACCGTCCTCGCCGGCCTCGCCCAACTGGGCCTGGGCTTCCTGCGCGTGGCCCGCGGCGCGCTCGCCGTGAGCCCGGCCGTGGTGCACGGCATGCTCGCCGGCATCGGGGTCACCATCGCCGTCGCTCAGCTGCACATCGTCCTCGGCGGCAGTCCGGACAGCTCCGTCCTGGCCAACCTGCGCGCCCTGCCGGCCCAACTGGCCGACCTGGACCCGGCCGCCGTGTCGACGAGCGCGCTGACCCTGACCCTGCTGCTGGCCTGGCCACGCGTCCCCGGTCGCTTCGGGCCGCTGCTGCGCAGGGTGCCGGCCGCCCTGGTGGCCGTCACCGGAGCCACCGTCACCGCCGCACTGACCGGCCTGGTGCTGCCCCGGGTCGACCTGCCGTCCTGGAGCAGCCACGCGCTGGCCGGACTGCCCGAGGGCCCGGGGCTCGGCGTCGCCGCGGCCGTACTCACGACCACCCTGGTGTGCAGCGTGCAGTCGCTGCTCGGCGCCGTCGCCGTGGACAAGCTGGTCTCCGCCAGGCCCGGGCCCCAGGCCCATGTCGGGCGCTCGGACCTCGACCGCGAACTGCTCGGCCAGGGCACCGCCAACATCGTCTCGGGCGCGCTCGGCGGACTGCCGGTGGCGGGGGTGGCCGTGCGGAGCACGGCGAATGTGAACTCGGGTGCGGTGAGCCGGAACTCCACGATGCTGCACGGCGGTTTCGTAGTGGTCGCCGCACTGCTGATGGTCCCGGTCCTGGAGTGGATCCCGCTCGCCTCGCTCGCCGCCCTGGTGATGGCCGTCGGCATCCAGATGGTGTCCCTCAACCACATCCGCACGGTGACCCGCCACCGTGAAGTGCTGGTGTACGCCGCCACCACACTCGGCGTGGTGGTCTTCGGCGTCCTGGAGGGCGTGGCCCTCGGGGTGGCCGTGGCGGTCGCCCTCGCGCTGCACCGCCTCACCCACACCCGTATCACGCACACCCAGGAGGAAGGAGTCCATCACGTACGTGTACGTGGCCAGTTGACGTTCCTCGCCGTGCCCCGGCTCAGCAGAGCCCTGCATCTCGTGCCCCAGGGCGTGCACGCGGTCGTGGAGCTGGACGGCTCGTTCATGGACCACGCGGCCTACGAGTCGCTGCAGGACTGGCAGAACACGCACACCGCTCGGGGCGGAACCGCCGAGCTGACCGGGCGGCGCGCCGGAGTCCGCCCGTCGGACACCGGCCCGTCCGCGGGGTGCCGGTGCCGGCCCTGGACGCCGTGGCGCAACCACCAGGGCTGCTTCGCACAGGTGCCCGCCGCGCCCGACTCCCATGAACTCGCCCGGGGCATCAGCTCGTTCCAGCGCAACACCGCCCCGCTGGTGCGCGAGGAGCTGGCACGGCTCGCCCGGGAGGGGCAGCGGCCCTCGCAGCTCTTCCTCACCTGCGCCGACTCCCGGCTGGTCACCTCGATGATCACGTCGAGCGGCCCGGGTGACCTGTTCGTCGTCCGCAACGTCGGCAACCTGGTGCCGCCGCCGGGCGAGGAGCACGGGGACCACTCGGTGGCGGCCGCCATCGAGTACGCGGTGGACGTCCTCGGGGTGCGGTCGATCACGGTGTGCGGACACTCCGGGTGCGGGGCCATGCAGGCGCTGCTGAGCGCCGAGCCCGGCGGCGCGACGGCCCCGCTGAAGCGGTGGCTCGGGCACGGACGGCCGAGCCTGGACCGGATGGCCGGCGATCACCGCGACCGGCCCCGGCTGGCCGGGCGGCAGCCCGCCGACGCAGTGGAGCAACTGTGCCTGACCAACGTGGTCCAGCAGCTCGAGCACCTGCGGGCGCACGACACGGTCGCCCGCGCCCTGGCGGCCGGTGCGCTGGAGCTGCACGGGATGTACTTCCACGTGGGCGAGGCGCAGGCCTACCTGCTCGACGGGAGCGGGGGCACCGGCGCGGTGTTCGGCCATGTGGAGGGAGCCACGGGAAGGGAGGCGGACGAGGAGGCCCAGGAGGAGACCGGGACGGCCCCCGAGCTGCGGAGTCCGGTTTGACCACCTAGCCGGTCGATAGGTCTAAACCAATTTGGCCGTCGACCCTTGTCATCGGACCCCCGCGTCTGATGAGCTGTGGCCTGGGACACAACGGACACCCTGGGAAAGGGAGATGTCGTGAGCAACGAAAGCCTGGCCAACCTCTTGAAGGAGGAGCGACGCTTCGCGCCGCCCGCCGACCTGGCCGCGAACGCCAACGTCGGGGCAGAGGCGTACGAACAGGCCAAGGCTGACAGGCTCGGCTTCTGGGCCGAGCAGGCCCGCCGGCTGACCTGGGCCAAGGAACCGTCCGAGACGCTGGACTGGTCGAACCCTCCGTTCGCGAAGTGGTTCAAGGACGGCGAGCTGAACGTCGCGTACAACTGCGTGGACCGGCATGTCGAGGCCGGACACGGCGACCGGGTCGCCATCCACTTCGAGGGTGAGCCCGGCGACAGCCGCTCGATCACCTACGCGGAGCTGAAGGACGAGGTCTCCAGGGCGGCCAACGCCCTGCTGGAGCTCGGTGTCCGCAAGGGCGACCGCGTCGCCATCTACATGCCGATGATCCCGGAGACCGCGATCGCGATGCTGGCCTCGGCCCGGATCGGCGCGGCCCACTCGGTCGTGTTCGGCGGCTTCTCGGCGGACGCGCTCGCCACCCGGATCCAGGACGCCGACGCCAAGGTCGTGATCACCTCCGACGGCGGCTACCGGCGCGGCAAGCCGTCCGCGCTCAAGCCGGCCGTGGACGAGGCGATCACCAAGGTCGACAACGTCGAGCACGTGCTGGTGGTGCGCCGCACCGGGCAGGACGTCGCCTGGGACGGCGAGCGGGACGTGTGGTGGCACGAGCTGGTGGACCGGCAGTCCGCCGAGCACACCCCGGAGGCGTTCGACGCGGAGCACCCGCTGTTCATCCTCTACACCTCGGGCACCACGGGGAAGCCGAAGGGCATCCTGCACACCTCCGGCGGCTACCTGACCCAGGTCGCGTACACGCACTGGGCGGTGTTCGACCTCAAGCCGGAGACGGACGTCTACTGGTGCACGGCGGACGTCGGCTGGGTCACCGGGCACTCGTACATCGTGTACGGGCCGCTGGCCAACGGCGCGACCCAGGTCATGTACGAGGGCACCCCGGACACCCCGCACCAGGGCCGCTTCTGGGAGATCGTGGAGAAGTACAGGGTCACGACCCTCTACACCGCGCCGACCGCGATCCGCACCTTCATGAAGTGGGGCGACGACATCCCCGCGCGGTTCGACCTGTCGTCCCTGCGGGTCCTCGGCTCCGTCGGCGAGCCGATCAACCCCGAGGCATGGGTCTGGTACCGAAAGCACATCGGCGCCGGCGCCACCCCGGTCGTGGACACCTGGTGGCAGACGGAGACCGGCGCGATGATGATCTCGCCGCTGCCGGGCGTCACGGAGGCCAAGCCCGGCTCGGCTCAGCGCCCGCTGCCCGGCATCAGCGCGACCGTGGTGGACGACGAGGCCAACGAGGTGCCCGACGGAGGCGGCGGCTACCTCGTGCTCACCGAGCCGTGGCCGTCGATGCTGCGCACCATCTGGGGCGACGACCAGCGGTTCATCGACACCTACTGGTCCCGCTTCGAGGGGAAGTACTTCGCCGGTGACGGCGCGAAGAGGGACGACGACGGGGACATCTGGCTGCTGGGCCGGGTGGACGACGTGATGCTGGTGTCCGGCCACAACATCTCCACCACCGAGGTGGAGTCGGCGCTGGTCTCGCACCCGTCGGTCGCCGAGGCGGCGGTCGTCGGCGCCGCCGACGAGACCACCGGGCAGGCGATCGTCGCCTTCGTCATCCTGCGCGGTTCGGCGTCCGAGGACGACAAGCTGATCGGCGCACTGCGCGACCACGTCGGCGCCACGCTCGGCCCCATCGCCAAGCCGAAGCGGATCCTGCCGGTGGCGGAACTGCCGAAGACCCGCTCCGGCAAGATCATGCGCCGGCTCCTGCGGGACGTCGCCGAGAACCGTCAGCTCGGTGACGTCACCACGCTGACCGACTCGACGGTCATGGACTTCATCCAGGCCAAGCTCCCGGGAGCGTCGAGCGAGGACTAGTGGGGACCGGACGGCGGGCGGCGGCCGCACCGCCCGCACGGCCGCGGGACCGACAGGAAGGGGCGCCCGGCGCGAACACGCCGGGCGCCCCTTTTGCGCTTAATGTTCATATCGTCGGATGCATCCCGCCGCAACCTTAGGTAATCTAAGCAAAGCTCGCCATGTGAAGAGCTCCAAGGTGCGCCGGGAAGTCTGGTCGGCATGTGCTCAGCCCTGCCCACCACACCCGGAGGTCTCCATCGTGGCCGCCCCTCGTGACACCACGCCCCCCACCTCGCGCACCGGCCGCAAGGCCCTCGGGCGCCTTTCGCTGCCCGAGCGGGCGGTGGTGGCGGACGCCCTGCGCGCCGAGACCGTGGGCGGCATCCTGCTCCTCGTCGCCGCCGTCACCGCGCTGATCTGGGCGAACATCCCGGCACTGCGCCACAGCTACGCATACGTCAGCGACTTCCACTTCGGCCCCGCGGCCGTCGGCCTGAACCTGTCCACGGCGCACTGGGCCGCGGACGGGCTGCTCGCCGTCTTCTTCTTCGTCGCCGGGATCGAGCTCAAGCGCGAACTCGTCGCCGGTGACCTGCGCGACCCCAGGGCCGCCGCGCTGCCGGTGGTGGCGGCGCTGTGCGGGATGGCCGTACCCGCCCTCGTCTACATCCTGACCGCCGTCGCCGGGCAGGGCTCCACCACGGGCTGGGCGGTGCCGACCGCCACCGACATCGCCTTCGCGCTGGCCGTCCTCGCCGTCATCGGCACCGCGCTGCCCAATGCCCTGCGCGCCTTCCTGCTGACGTTGGCGGTCGTCGACGACCTCTTCGCGATCCTGATCATCGCGATCTTCTTCACCGACCGGATCGACTTCGCCACCCTCGGCGGAGCCGTCGCCGGGCTGGTGGCCTTCTGGCTGCTGCTGCGCGCCGGAGTGCGCGGCTGGTACGTGTACGTTCCGCTGGCGCTCGTCATCTGGGCGCTGATGTACAACAGCGGCGTGCACGCCACCATCGCCGGCGTGGCGATGGGCCTGATGCTGCGCTGCACCACCCGCGAGGGCGAGGAGCGCTCGCCGGGCGAGCGCATCGAGCATCTGGTGCGGCCGCTGTCCGCCGGGCTCGCCGTACCGCTGTTCGCGCTGTTCAACGCCGGGGTGTCGGTGTCCGGAGGAGCGCTCGGGGACGTGTTCACCCGGCCCGAGACGCTCGGTGTGGTGCTCGGACTGGTCGTCGGCAAGGCTCTCGGCATCTTCGGCGGCACCTGGCTGACCGCGCGCTTCACCCGTGCCTCGCTCAACCAGGACCTCGCCTGGGCCGACGTCTTCGCGGTGTCCTCGCTCGCCGGGATCGGCTTCACCGTCTCGCTCCTCATCGGGGAACTGGCCTTCGACGGCGACCCGGCGCTCACCGACGAGGTGAAGGCGGCCGTCCTCGTCGGATCCCTGATCGCGGCCGTGTGCGCCACGGTGCTGCTGAAGATACGCAACGCCAGGTACCGCCGACTCTGCGAGGAGGAGGAGCGCGACGAGGACCAGGACGGCATCCCGGACGTCTACGAGCAGGACAACCCGGACTACCACCTGCGGATGGCGGAGATCCACGAGCGCAAGGCCGCCGCCCACCGGCGCACCGCCGCCGAGATGGCCGCGGCGCGCCACGGGCTTCAGTAAGTACCGGGCGGGGCAGGCGATGGGGGCGGCCGTCCGGCATGATCTGACGAGACGGTACAAAACAAGACGGCACACATGACGTCACACGGCACGCGAGACTTCAAAGGGAGAACGCGATGAGCGCACCCGACGGCAGCCCGGTCGGCGCCGAACGCAGCATCGGCCAGCTGTTCGCCTCGGCGACGACCGAGATGTCGGCGCTGGTGCACGACGAGATCGCGCTGGCCAAGGCCCAGCTGAAGCAGGACGTCAAGCGGGGGGCGACCAGCGGCGGCGCGTTCAGCGCGGCCGGCATGCTGCTCCTGTTCTCCCTGCCGATGCTCAACTTCGCTCTGGCGTACGGCATTCGGACCTGGAGCGGCTGGAACCTCGCGGTCTGCTTCCTGCTGTCCTTCGCGGCCAACGTGCTGGTCGCCGGCCTGCTCGCGCTCATCGGTGTGATGTTCGCCAAGAAGGCGAAGAAGAGCCAGGGCCCGCAGAAGGTCGCCGCCTCCGTGAAGGAGTCGGCGAGCGTCCTGCAGAACGCCAAGCCGCACCCGCGCCCCGAGCTGCCGCAGGACCGTGCGCCCCGGGCCATCGAAGCTGTGGCACGCTCGTCCTCATGACGGAACCCGCCGCGGCAGCGGCCGTACGGATCGACCTCCCCTCCGGGGAGAAGGTGACACACCGGGATGTCGCCGCCAACGGCGCACGGTTCCACATCGCCGAACTGGGCGACGGCCCCCTGGTGCTGCTGCTGCACGGTTTCCCCCAGTTCTGGTGGACCTGGCGCCACCAGCTCGTCGCGCTCGCCGACGCGGGCTACCGGGCCGTGGCGATGGACCTCCGGGGCGTCGGCGGCAGCGACCGCACCCCGCGCGGGTACGACCCCGCCAACCTCGCCCTGGACGTCACAGGGGTGATCCGCTCCCTGGGTGAGCCGGACGCCGCGCTGGTCGGACACGACCTGGGCGGCTATCTGGCGTGGACGGCGGCGGCGATGCGGCCCAAGCTGGTGCGCCGGCTGGCGGTCGTCTCGATGCCGCACCCCCGGCGCTGGCGTGCCGCGATGCTGCGGGACGCCCGGCAGACGGCGGCCGGCTCCTACATCTGGGGGTTCCAGCGGCCCTGGATCCCGGAGCGTCAACTGACCGCCGACGGCGGCGCGCTGGTGGGCCGGCTGATCCGGGAGTGGTCCGGACCGCGGTCGCCGGAGGACGAGGCCGTGGAGACGTACCGGCGGGCCATGTGCATCCCGTCGACCGCGCACTGCTCGATCGAGCCGTACCGCTGGCTGGTGCGTTCGCTGGTGCGCCCGGACGGCATCCAGTTCAACCGCAGGATGAAGCGGCCGGTGCGCGTGCCGACGCTGCATCTGCACGGTTCGCTGGACCCGGTGGCCCGGACGCGCAGCGCGGCCGGCTCGGGCGAGTACGTCGAAGCCCCCTACCGCTGGCGCCTGTTCGACGGGCTCGGGCACTTCCCGCACGAGGAGGACCCGGCGGCCTTCTCCGCGGAGCTGGTCAACTGGCTGCAGGATCCCGAACCTGACCGGTGAGGGGGCGGGCGCGGCCCGCCCCCGACCCTGAACACCTGTTCCCCGAACGGCCACATGCCTGACGCATAGGCCAATTGGGGGGCGCGGAAGCGGTTATCGACCTTCCGACGGGGGCAGACGTCGGGGTATGGGCTGGACGCACGACTACAGTGACGCACCCCGCAACCGCCGCTCGGCCTCCGGGCTGAGCTCCCCGCAGCGAGGCACTCCGCAGCTCGCGGAGGCGGATCTCAGGGTGGGTATTCCGCGTATCCTGCGACGCCGTGCCCGCTGGGTCTCGGTACGTCTGCGTCACCCGCGCGGCTGATCCGCCGCCCGGGCCCCACCGCGGCGGGTCCGCGCGGGCCCGGGATCACAGGGCGCAGCTGTCGGTACCCACCTGCTGGTTCGCCGTACGGCCCCGGGTGATGTCCTGCTGGATCTCGTCCGCCGTGAGGGCGTAGCCGGTGTCCGCGTCGTCGCGGGACTTGGCGAACACCACGCCGTAGACCCGGCCGTCGGGCGTGAGCAGCGGGCCGCCGGAGTTGCCCTGGCGGACGTTCGCGTACAGGGAGTACACGTCCCGGCCGACCGTGCCGCGGTGGTAGATGTCCGGGCCGTTGGCGGTGATGCGTCCGCGCACCCGCGCGGCTCGCACGTCGTAGGAGCCGTTCTCCGGGAATCCCGCGACGATCGCGCCGTCACCACCGGACGCGTCGTGGGTGCTGAACTTCAGGGCGGTCGCCGACAGGTCGGGGACGTCGAGGACGGCGATGTCGCGCTTCCAGTCGTACAGGACGACCCTCGCGTCGTACTTGCGGCCCACTCCGCCTATCTGGACGGTGGGCTCGTCGACGCCTCCGACGACGTGCGCGTTGGTCATGACACGCCGGTCGGCGAAGACGAAGCCGCTGCCCTCCAGGACCTTGCCGCAACTCTGCGCGGTGCCGGTGACCTTGACGATGGAGCGCTGGGCGCGCGTGGCGACCGCGCTCTTCGCCAGGGCCGGGTCGGGCGGCTCGACATCCTTGATCGGCTCGTTGGAGAAGGGGCTGAAGACCTGCGGGAAGCCGTTCTGGGCGAGGACCGAGGTGAAGTCCTGGAACCAGGTGTCGGCCTGCGCGGGCAGCGCCTCGGAGACGCCGAGCAGCACCTTGGAGTTGCGGACCTCCTTGCCCAGCGTCGGCAGGGTGGTCTGGGCGAGGGCGGAGCCGATCAGCCAGGCGACGAGCAGCATCGCGACGACGTTGACGAGCGCTCCCCCGGTGGCGTCCAGGGCGCGGGCCGGGGACCAGGTGATGTGGCGGCGCAACTTGTTGCCGAGATGGGTGGTCAGGGCCTGGCCGACGGAGGCGCAGACGATGACGATGACCACGGCGACGACCGCGGCGGTGGTGCCCACCTGGGAGTGGTCGGAGACGGCGTCCCAGATGGCGGGCAGCGTGTACACGGCGACGAGACCGCCGCCGAGGAACCCGATCACCGACAGGATGCCCACGACGAAGCCCTGGCGGTAGCCCACGACCGCGAACCACACGGCCGCGACCAGCAACAGGATGTCCAGCACGTTCACTGCTTCAGGCCTCGCCTACTCCACTCCGGTCCCAGCAGCCTCGGCCGGGGGTCCGAGGGCCCGCGGCGCGGCCGCCGGCGTCACTGCCCTCGGACGAACACAGCACGGGGATCACCCTGTCATGACCGCCAGTCGAGCGGGACCTGCTTGTCCCGGTCCCAGGGACGCTCCCAGCCCGCGTAGTGCAGCAGACGGTCGATCACTCCGGCGGTGAAACCCCAGACCAGGGTCGATTCGACCAGGAATGCCGGGCCCCGGTGGCCACTGGGGTGGACCGCCGTGGCCCGGTGGGCGGGCTCCGTGAGATCCGCCACGGAGACGGTGAAGACGCGGGCCGTCTCGTTGGGGTCCACGACGCCGACCGGGCTGGGTTCGCGCCACCAGCCGAGCACGGGGGTGACGACGAATTCACTGACCGGGATGTAGAGCGCCGGCAGCACGCCGAAGAGCTGCACGCCGGACGGGTCGAGGCCGGTCTCCTCCTCGGCCTCGCGCAGCGCGGCCCTGAGCGGCCCGTCGCCCTCCGGATCGCCGTCCTCCGGGTCGAGGGCGCCGCCCGGGAAGGACGGCTGGCCGGCGTGGGAGCGCAGGGAGCCGGCCCGCTCCATGAGCAGCAGCTCCGGGCCGCGCTCGCCCTCGCCGAAGAGGATCAGCACGGCCGACTGCCGTCCCGAGCCGTTCTCCGGCGGCAGGAAGCGGCTGAGCTGGAGCGGCTGGATCGTCCGCGCCGCCCGCACCACCGGGTCCAGCCAGTCGGGCAGGCCCTCCTCGCTCAGTGTCACCGGCCCCTTGTGCGTGTCGCGCGTGTGCGTCATCGCCACCCCCGTCCTGCCGTGTCCAACGCCCGGGCGCACCGGGATCGTTCCGTCATCCGGACCCCAGCGGCGGCGCGGGCCTGCCACCGGCGTCGAGGTAGGCCCGCGGCGGCTTCAGGCGCTGGCCCGGGAGGCCGCCCTTCTCGTACTTCAGGAGCTTCCTCGCCTTCTCCGGGTCGGTCTCGCCCTCGCCGTAGGCCGGGCACAGCGGGGCGATCGGGCAGGCGCCGCAGGCGGGCCTGCGGGCGTGGCAGATGCGGCGGCCGTGCCAGATCACGTGGTGGGAGAGGTCGGTCCAGTCGCTCTTGGGGAACAGCGCGCCCACGGCCGCCTCGATCTTGTCGGGGTCGGTCTCACCGGTCCACTTCCAGCGCCTCACCAGCCGCTGGAAGTGCGTGTCCACGGTGATCCCCGGCCTTCCGAAGGCGTTGCCCAGGACCACGAAGGCGGTCTTGCGGCCGACTCCGGGCAGCTTGACCAGGTCCTCCAGCCTGCCGGGCACCTCGCCGCCGAAGTCCTCGGCGAGGGCCTTCGAGAGCCCTATGACCGACCTGGTCTTGGCCCGGAAGAAACCGCAGGGGCGCAGGATCTCCTCGACCTTCTCCGGGTCGGCCACCGCGAGGTCCTCGGGCGTGGGGTACTCGGCGAAGAGCGCCGGGGTGGTCTGGTTGACCCGCAGGTCGGTGGTCTGGGCCGACAGGACAGTGGCGACCAGGAGCTGGAAGGGATCGTCGAAGTCCAGCTCAGGGTGGGCGTAGGGGTAGACCTCGGCGAGTTCGCGGTTGATGCGGCGGGCACGGCGGACGAGCGCGGTGCGAGACTCCCCGGCCGGAGACTTCGCGGCCGTCTTCTTCACGGGCGCGGCCTTCTTCACCGGCGCGGCCTTCCGCGCCGATGCTGCCCTTTTCGCCGGCGCCGCCTTCCCGGCCGCCTCCGCCTTCTTGGCCGTCACCGCCTTCTTGGCGGCCGCCGCTCTCCCGGCCGGAGCGTCCTTTTCATCCGCTTTGCCGCTTTTACTACTACCGCCGGAGCTCTGTTCGCCCACAGCGGAATCACGACGCACGACCACCCGTGCAGCCCCCTTGCCCTGTGCTCTCACCGGCGTTTTGGACACCCGGCCAGCCTAAAGCCCGGCACCGACATCCGCCCCGGACCCGGAGGATCGGCCCCCGATTGGACCCCTGCCGCGTACCCCGGGACATCTGTGCGGCATCCTTGTGACAGATCACACTGTTTGGACCGCCCGGCAAAACGGGGAACACGGTCCCCTGGTACACAGGGGATCATGGTCCCCTGAGCAGGTCGACAAGGGAGAGTACTCGTGGACGACGTTCTGCGGCGCAATCCGCTTTTCGCGGCGCTCGACGACGAGCAGGCCGCGGAGCTCCGCGCCTCCATGAGTGAGGTGACCCTCGCGCGCGGTGACTCGCTGTTCCACGAGGGCGACCCCGGTGACCGGCTGTATGTCGTCACCGAGGGCAAGGTCAAGCTGCACCGCACCTCTCCCGACGGCCGCGAGAACATGCTCGCCGTCGTCGGCCCCAGCGAGCTGATCGGCGAGCTGTCGCTGTTCGACCCGGGCCCGCGCACCGCGACCGCCACCGCGCTCACCGAGGTCAAGCTGCTCGCCCTCGGCCACGGCGACCTCCAGCCCTGGCTGAACGTGCGTCCGGAGGTGGCCGGGGCCCTGCTGCGCGCCGTCGCCCGGCGGCTGCGCAAGACCAACGACGCCATGTCCGACCTGGTCTTCTCGGACGTTCCCGGCCGTGTCGCGCGGGCCCTGCTGGACCTCTCCCGCCGTTTCGGCGTGCAGTCCGAGGAGGGCATCCACGTCGTCCACGACCTCACCCAGGAGGAGCTGGCCCAGCTCGTCGGCGCCTCGCGCGAGACCGTGAACAAGGCGCTGGCCGACTTCGCCGGGCGCGGGTGGCTCCGGCTGGAGGCGCGGGCCGTGATCCTGCTCGACGTGGAGCGCCTGGCCAAGCGGTCCCGCTGACCACGCACACACGCACGTGGGGCCCCGCCGTACGGCGGGGCCTTTCCGCGTGCCCCGCGGGCCGGGCGACGGCGTGCCGTCAGAGCGCGGCCCGGCCGAAGCGGCGGTAAATCACCTGCTCCGGCGGCCCGGGCCGGGCACAGTGGAGCCATGCCCGACACCGTTCACCGTCCAGGACTCGACGCCCGGGGCTACTTCGTCCGCGAGGGCTCCCTCGCGCGCGTGCCGGACGCGTTCCGTCCGGTCGTGGCCGCCACGCGCGACCGGCTGCCCGAACTCCTCGGGGCGCGGCTGCACAGCGCCTACCTCTACGGGTCGATCCCGCGCGGCACCGCGCGCGTGGGACGCAGCGACCTCGATCTGCTGCTGGCGCTGCGCGAGGAGCCGACGGAGGCCGACCGGGAGACCGTCCGGGCCTTCGGCGAGGCCCTCGACGAGGAGTTTGTGCAGATCGACGGGGTGGGCACGCTGCTGTACGGCCGGGCTCGGCTGCTGAGCGACCTGGAGCGGCACGACATGGGCTGGTTCGTGGCCTGCCTGTGCACTCCGCTGCTCGGGGACGACCTCGCCGCGCACCTGCCCCGGTACCGGCCCGACTCCCTGCTGGCCCGGGAGACCAACGGCGACCTCGCCCTGCTGCTGCCGCGCTGGCGCGAGCGGATCGCCCGGGCGGCGGACACCGAGGAGGCCCGGCGGCCGCTCGTCCGTTTCATGTCCCGGCACCTGGTGCGCACCGGTTTCACCCTCGTCATGCCCCGCTGGCAGGGCTGGACCAGCGACCTGCGTGAGATGGCCGCGGCGTTCGGCGCCCACCGTCCCGAGCGGGCCGCGCAGATGCGCCGGGCCGCGGAGTACGGCTACGAGCCCGTCGGCGACCCGGAGGTACTGCGGTCGTACGTGGACGACCTCGGCCCCTGGCTCGCCGCGGAGTACGCGCGCGTGCACGGTGTGAAGGCTCCCCGCCCCGAGGACCGGCCCTGAGCCGCCCCGCGCCGACGAGAAGCCCGCCGCGGGCCCGCTATATGAGCCCGTGCTCGCCCAGGTATTCCATCTGGGCCCGCACCGACAGCTCCGCCGCCGGCCACAGGGAGCGGTCCACGTCGGCGTAGACGTGGGCGACGACCTGCGCCGGGGTGCGGTAGCCGTCCTCGACGGCCGTCTCGACCTGGGCGAGGCGGTGGGCGCGGTGGGCGAGGTAGAACTCGACGGCCCCCTGGGCGTCCTCCAGGACCGGCCCGTGGCCCGGCAGGACCGTGTGGACGCCGTCGTCCACGGTGAGGGAGCGCAGGCGGCGCAGGGAGTCCAGGTAGTCGCCGAGGCGGCCGTCCGGATGGGCCACGACGGTCGTGCCGCGCCCGAGGACGGTGTCCCCGGTCAGCACCGCCCGGTCGGCCGGGAGGTGGAAGCACAGCGAGTCCGCGGTGTGCCCGGGCGTCGGTACGACACGCAGTTCCAGTCCGCCGACCGTGATCACCTCGCCGGCGGCCAGACCCTCGTCACCGAGCCGCAGCGCCGGATCGAGGGCCCGCACGCGCGTGCGGGTCAGTTCGGCGAACCGGGCGGCGCCCTCAGCGTGGTCGGGGTGGCCGTGGGTGAGCAGCGTGAGGGCTATGCGCCTGCCGGCCTGCTCCGCCGTGTCCACGACGGCGCTCAGGTGGCCGTCGTCCAGCGGCCCCGGGTCGATCACCACGGCCAGGTCGGAGTCGGGCTCGGCGACGATCCAGGTGTTGGTGCCGTCCAGGGTCATCGCGGAGGCGTTGGGCGCGAGCACGTTGACGGCGCGTTCGGTCGCCGGCCCCGTGAGGACACCGCCCCGGGGTTGACCGGGCAGGGCTGCCGCGTCCGTCATGCGGGGCCTCCTGAGCCGCTCGGAGCCGTACCCTCGCGTTCCGTCCCCGGTCCCCCGCCGACGGCCGTCCCACGCGTCGGGACGTGCTTGGTGAACTCGTCGTGCCCGGGCCAGGACAGGACGATCTCGCCATCCACCAGACGGGCCCGGGCCAGCACCGGGGTCATGTCGCGCGCCGGCGCCGCCGCGAGCGCCCCTGCCGCCGTGCCGTACGGCAGTAGCTGGCGCAGAGTGGCGACGGTGGGCGGCATCATCAGCAGCTCGCCCTTGTCGTAGCCGGCCGCGGCCTCCTCGGGGCGGATCCACACCGTGCGGTCGGCCTCCGTGGAGGCGTTGCGGGTCCGCTGGCCCTCGGGCAGGACGGCCACGAAGAACCAGGTGTCGTAGCGGCGGGACTCGAACTCCGGGGTGATCCAGCGGGTCCAGGCGCCCAGCAGGTCGGAGCGGAGCACCAGGCTGCGGCGGTCCAGGAACTCGGCGAAGGACAGCTCGCGCGCGACCAGGGCGGCGCGGTCCGCCTCCCAGTCGTCCCCGGTGGTGTCCCCGACGACCGAGCCGGCGTCGGGGCCGGCGAGCAGCACCCCCGCCTCCTCGTACGTCTCCCGCACGGCGGCGCAGACGACGGCCTGGGCGCCGCTCTCGTCGACGCCCAGCCGCTCGGCCCACCACGCGCGCGTGGGGCCGGCCCAGCGGACCAGGCGGTCGTCGTCGCGCGGGTCGACACCACCGCCGGGGTACGCGTACGCGCCTCCGGCGAAGGCCATGGAGGCGCGTCTGCGCAGCATGTGGACGGCCGGGCCGGCCGGGGTGTCCTTCAGGAGCAGCACGGTGGCCGCACGCTTCGGGGACACCGGTACGAGGGTGCCGTCCGCGAGCGCGCGGATGCGGTCGGGCCACTCCGGTGGGTACCACTGACCGTTCGCCATGGCCGGAGGCTATCCCGTGTAGGGCGAATGTTCGAGGGGCGCCCGAGGCCGGAGGGGCTACTGGGCCAGCTCGACCTGGATCTCGACCTCCACCGGGGCGTCCAGCGGCAGCACCGCGACGCCGACCGCGCTGCGGGCGTGCACGCCCTTGTCGCCGAGCACCTCGCCGAGCAGCTCGCTGGCACCGTTGACGACGCCGGGCTGCGCGGTGAAGTCCGCCGCCGAGGCGACGAAGCCGACGACCTTCACCACGCGCGCGATGCGGTCCAGGTCGCCGGTGACGGACTTCACGGCGGCCAGCGCGTTCAGCGCGCAGGTGCGGGCCAGCTCCTTGGCCTCCTCGGCCGTGACCTCGGCGCCCACCTTGCCGGTGACCGGCAGCTTGCCCTCCACCATCGGGAGCTGGCCGGCGGTGTAGACGTACACACCGGACCGCACGGCCGGCTGGTACGAGGCCAGCGGCGGTACGACCTCCGGCAGGGTCAGGCCCAGTTCGGCCAGCTTCTCCTCGACCGCGCTCATGCCTGCTTCTCCCGCTTCAGGTAGGCCACGAGCTGCTCGGGGTTGTTGGGCCCGGGCACGACCTGCACGAGCTCCCAGCCGTCCTCGCCCCAGGTGTCCAGGATCTGCTTCGTGGCATGGACGAGCAGCGGCACGGTCGCGTATTCCCACTTCTTGGTCATGGGCCGACTGTATCCGCTGTGGTCACCCGGGCAGGCGGCCGACCACGGGCTTCCGCGCCCACCGCGGGTACCGGACGTGCGGCGGCGGACACCGGGACGCACGGTCGGCGGCCCGGACACGAGGGCGGCGCTCGCGGGTCCCGGGGCCGATCGGGAGGGCCGTTGTCCACAGCCTCCCGCGTGACTGTCGGCCGGACTGGTTAGTCTCGAATACGTGAGCAGGCTCCAGGTCGTCAGCGGCAAGGGCGGGACCGGCAAGACGACGGTCGCCGCCGCACTCGCGCTGGCCCTCGCGACCGAGGGGAAGCGGACGCTTCTCGTGGAGGTCGAGGGCCGGCAGGGCATCGCACAGCTCTTCGAGACAGATGCGCTGCCCTACGAGGAACGGAAGATCGCGGTCGCACCCGGTGGCGGGGAGGTGTACGCCCTCGCCATCGACCCCGAACTCGCCCTTCTGGACTACCTCCAGATGTTCTACAAGCTCGGCGGCGCGGGCCGGGCGCTGAAGAAGCTCGGCGCGATCGACTTCGCCACCACGATCGCGCCCGGGCTCAGGGACGTCCTGCTGACCGGGAAGGCGTGCGAGGCGGTCCGCCGCAAGGACAAGGCGGGCCGGTTCATCTACGACTACGTCGTGATGGACGCGCCGCCCACCGGGCGCATCACCCGGTTCCTCAACGTCAACGACGAGGTCGCCGGGCTCGCGAAGATCGGCCCGATACACAATCAGGCGCAGGCGGTGATGCGGGTGCTCAAGTCGCCGGAGACGGCGGTGCACCTGGTGACCCTGCTGGAGGAGATGCCCGTCCAGGAGACCGCCGACGGGATCGCCGAACTCCGCGCGGCGCGGCTGCCGGTGGGCCGGGTCATCGTGAACATGGTCCGGCCCCGGGTGCTGGACGCGGCGGACCTGGAACTGGTCCGGACCGTGCCGCGCACCTCCGTCGCGCGGGCCCTGTCGGCCGCCGGCCTCGGCGGGGCGCGGCGCGGCGGGCACGCCGAGCGACTGGTGGACCCGCTGCTGGGCCAGGCCGCGGAGTACGCCGAGCGGTACGCGCTGGAGCAGGAGCAGCGCGCCGTCCTCGGCGAACTGGAGCTGCCGCTGCACGAACTGCCTCTGCTCGCCGAGGGCATGGACCTCGCGGGCCTGTACGAACTCGCCACCGAGCTGCGGAAGCAGGGGTTGTCATGAGTCCCGACCCGGCCGAGGCGCAGGACGCCGCCCGACCTCACCTCTCCCCCGCGCGCGTGCTGGACGTCGATCCGCTGCTGGACGACCCGGACACCCGGATCGTGGTGTGCTGCGGCTCGGGCGGCGTCGGCAAGACGACGACCGCCGCGGCGCTGGGCCTGCGGGCGGCCGAGCGGGGCCGCAAGGTGGTCGTCCTCACCATCGACCCGGCTCGCCGGCTCGCCCAGTCGATGGGCATCGACTCGCTCGACAACGTGCCCCGGCGGGTCAAGGGCACCGAGGGCGACGGCGAGCTGCACGCGATGATGCTCGACATGAAGCGCACCTTCGACGAGGTCGTGGAGGCGCACGCGGACCGGGAGCGGGCGACCGCGATCCTGTCGAACCCCTTCTACCAGTCGCTCTCCGCGGGCTTCGCCGGCACGCAGGAGTACATGGCGATGGAGAAGCTGGGGCAGCTCCGCGCGAGGGACGAGTGGGACCTGATCGTGGTCGACACCCCGCCGTCCCGCTCGGCGCTGGACTTCCTGGACGCGCCCAAGCGGCTCGGTTCCTTCCTGGACGGCCGGCTGATCCGTCTGCTGACCGCCCCGGCCAAGCTGGGCGGCCGCGCGGGAATGGCCTTCCTCAACGTCGGCATGTCGATGATGACCGGCACCCTGGGCAAGCTGCTGGGCGGTCAGCTGCTGAAGGACGTGCAGACGTTCGTGGCCGCGATGGACACCACCTTCGGCGGCTTCCGTACCCGCGCGGACGCCACGTACAAGCTGCTCCAGGCGCCCGGCACGGCGTTCCTGGTGGTGGCGGCGCCGGAGCGGGACGCACTGCGTGAGGCGGCGTACTTCGTGGAGCGGCTGGACGCGGAGGACATGCCGCTGATGGGACTGGTGCTCAACCGGGTCCACGGCAGCGGCGCCGGCCGGCTGTCGGCGGAGCGGGCGCTCGACGCCGCGGAAAATCTTCAGGACCCCCGCATTGTGGATCAGGGGGACGGGAAAGCTGGACTTCGTAACTCCCCCGAGACACAAGGCAGTTCAGAATCTCCCACCGCCTCGCCAACCGCTCCGGACGACGGCTCCCCCGCCGGCACCGACGACGGCTCCCCCGCCGCGGACCCGGAGCGGACCGTGGAACAGCTCACCGCCGGCCTGCTGAGGCTGCACGCCGAGCGTATGCAGTTGCTCTCCCGCGAGCAGCGCACGCGCGACCGCTTCCTCGCCCGCCATCCCGAAGTGGCGGTCGTCGAGGTGCCCGCGCTGCCCGGCGACGTGCACGATCTGACGGGTCTGCGCGACATCGGCGACCGGCTGGCGGCGGGGCGTACGGAACTGTCGTAGCGCGGACCGGGAGAGGCGTGCGCGCGTGACGGCTCTGCGCGCGCTCCTCGGGGCGTGCACGTAGCCGTCACACACCTCGGGCGTGCACGGAACTTCACGTGCCGCGTGGCGCTCGTGCCGGGCGCGTCGCGCTCGTGGCGGACGCGCGGGCAACGCGCCTGGCGCACGCAGGTGTGTCGCGCGCCCGACGCTCGTGACCGGCGCATGCGCCGCCCGCTCGGACGACGGGCACGCATGGGTCGCGGGCGCTCGCCGCCCACGCCCCACCGGAAAGCCGGCACTGCGGCGCCTTGTCACCGCAGCGACGGACCACCCTCACTCCGGCAGGCCGCCCTCACCCTGGCAGGCCACCCCTCACCCCGACGGACCACTGCCGCTCGCCGGACTGGTGGCCACCTGCCCATCGGGATCGCCACAACCGGCACGCGCCCGCCGGCCGGGGCGGCGCCGAGGCCACTGCTCGAGTGACCTCCGTCCTGACCACACCCGCATCGACCGCCCATGCCCCGAGTGGGCCTGGGCGACACCAGGGGCATGTGCCCTCAGCCGACCGCCGCGTAGCTCTCGTACACCTCGTCACTGTCGAGGGCCACGATGCCCGTGCCGCGCTCGTACTCCGAGCGTGCGGTCTCCAGCAGCCTGCGCCAGGAGGTCACGGTGGGCCGCCGGCGCAGCAGGGCGCGGCGCTCACGCTCCGTCATGCCTCCCCACACGCCGAACTCGACGCGATTGTCCAGCGCATCGGCCAGACATTCGGTGCGTACCGGGCATCCGGTGCACACCGCCTTGGCCCGGTTCTGCGCTGCTCCCTGCACGAACAGTTCATCCGGATCGGTAGTGCGGCAAGCAGCCTGCGCACTCCAGTCGGTTACCCAGCCCATACCGGCGCCGTCCTCTCCCGAATCGAGGCTCCCCCACGGCGGCAGCGGCATATTCACCGCCGCCAGTTGAGGACGTTACGGAAGGCGGAGACAGCGCAACACCTCCTTCGGGCCCAATCTTGAATGGCCCGAACGGACTATGGGTAAGCGGCAGATCACCCGGGGGAGTGAGCTGACGACATGCGCGACCATCCCGGCATACCGGGACGGCTGTAGCGCGCCACACCGGGCGCCGAGTGACACACAAGGCGGAATCGGACACGGCCCGCCGAAAATTCTGGGCTACTTCCGGAACGATTCGGGTTCGCCGGACGTATTGATGTGTGGCCGCGCCGCCGTGACAGTTGTGAACAGCTTAGGCCAAGGCCTGTGCGCCTGTCCGGCGAATGAGAACGTAGGCCACTGCTCTGCCATGCCGTGGCGGAAGCCGCGCGCCGCCGCGCCCACGGCGCGCACGTCACGATCCGGCACCCGAACATCCCGACGAAGGGCCGCTCCCTCGGAACGCTCATGAGTACGGATTAGGCTGCCCCCATGGCAAAGAAGCGCTCGAGCGGCGGCCTGTCGGCAACGCAGCAGGCCGCCAAGTTCCTCGGTGTCAGTGTGCTCGCGGGAGCCGTGATGGCGGGCATCGCGCTGCCCGCGGCCGGCGCGCTGGGCCTCGCGGCCAAGGGCTCGGTCAAGGGCTTCGACGAGATCCCGGCCAACCTCAAGAGCCCCCAGCTCAGCCAGCGCACGACCATACTGGACAGCCAGGGGGACCAGATCGCGACCGTCTACTCCCGTGACCGCACGGTGGTGGACCTCAAGAAGATCTCGCCGTACATGCAGAAGGCGATCGTCGCGATCGAGGACTCGCGCTTCTACAAGCACGGCGCGATCGACCTCAAGGGCGTGCTGCGCGCCCTGAACAAGAACGCGCAGAGCGGCGGCGTCTCCCAGGGCGCCTCCACACTCACCCAGCAGCTCGTGAAGAACTACTTCATCGAGGAGGCCGGTGACGACCCGACGAAGGTCGCCGAGGCCACCCAGCAGACCCTGGGCCGCAAGGTCCGGGAGCTGAAGTACGCGATCCAGATCGAGGAGAAGCTCGGCAAGAAGAAGATCCTCGAGAACTACCTGAACATCACCTTCTTCGGCGAGCAGGCCTACGGCGTCGAGGCGGCCGCCCAGCGCTACTTCTCCAAGCACGCCCAGGACCTGAACCTCCAGGAGTCGGCCCTGCTGGCCGGCATCGTGCAGTCCCCGAGCCGCTACGACCCGGTGAACGACGAGGCCGAGGCCACCAAGCGGCGCAACACGGTGCTGCAGCGCATGGCGGAGGTCGGCAACGTCTCCCAGGCGGAGGCGGACCGGGCGAAGGAGCAGCCGCTCGGGCTGCACGTCAGCCAGCCGAAGAACGGCTGCATCACCGCCACCAGGGGCGCCGCGTTCTTCTGCAAGTACGTGGAGCACCTCTTCCTCACCGACCCGACCTTCGGCAAGACCCGCGAGGCGCGCGCCAAGCTCTGGAACCGCGGCGGTCTGACCATCCGTACGACGCTCGACCCGCAGGCCCAGGACTCCGTCCAGGCGTCGCTGAAGGAGCACGTCTACAAGTCCGACAAGGTCGCCGCGGCCGCCACACTGGTCGAACCCGGCACCGGCAAGGTACTGGCCATGGGTCAGTCGAAGCCGTTCGGCTACGGCAACAACGAGACGGAGTACAACTTCTCGGTCAACCGGGACCTGGGCGGCTCGAACTACGGCTTCCCGACCGGCTCGACGTTCAAGCCGTTCGTGGCGGCGGCCGCGATCGAGGGCGGCAAGCCCGCGACGCAGGAGTACTCGGCGCCCTACAAGATGAACTATCCGAGCCCTGTCCAGCGGTGCAGCAGCAATCCGTACGTCAACACCAAGAACGAGACCGTCGAGAACGAGAACGAGTCGGAGAAGGGCCCGTACCGCATGAAGGAGGCGATGGCCAAGTCCATCAACACCTACTTCGTGCAGCTCATCTCCGACATCGGCCTGTGCCCGGTGGTGAAGATGACCGACGCGCTGCACGTGGTCCAGGGTGACGGCTCGAAGCTCCCGGAGACCCCGTCGATCGCCCTCGGCTCGATCGGCCTCTCCCCGCTGACCATGGCAAGCGCCTACGCCACCTTCGCCTCCCGAGGGATGTACTGCTCGCCGGTCGCCATCGAGTCGATCGTCCAGAAGGTCGGCACCGAGCAGAACTCGCTCGAGGTGCCCAAGTCCACCTGCTCACGCGCGATGAGCGAGAAGACCGCCGACACGGTCAACACCCTGCTGCGCGGTGTGGTCGACTCCGGTACCGGCCAGGAGGCGGGCCTGAACGACCGGGAGAGCGCGGGCAAGACGGGTACGACCGACGAGCGCAAGAACGCCTGGTTCGTCGGCTACACCCCCAACATGTCCGGTGCGGTCTGGGTGGGCAGCGCCAAGCAGAACGTGAAGATGACCGGAATCAGGATCGGCGGTGTCTACCGCGATCTCGTCTTCGGTGGTCAGGTCCCCGGGCCGATCTGGCGGGACGCCATGGCCGGCGCCCTCTCCGGCAAGGACGCCCCGGACTTCCAGTTGGTCGACATTCCCGACGACCAGGGGGACGGTGGTGACCAGGGAAAAGGCGATCGGGGGGGACGCGGCAGGAAAGGGGGCAACCCGGGGGGAGCACTCGGGGGCCTGATCGCCGGACTGACAAACGGGGGAACAAGCCAGGGCGGTGACACCGGCGGCACCGTCCCGACCCCGACCTTCTCCCTCCCCGACAACCTCATCGAGGGCCAGACCAACGGCGGCACGCACGGGAACGGCAACGGGGGACGCCGGGGGTAGTCCCGCCCCGTGACCGTGCCCCGGTGGCAGCCTCTCCGCGACCCGGTGGCGGTGAGACGGCGGGGCCGCGCCCTCTCGTCGAGGGTGCGGCCCCGCCGTCGTGCGCGTGGCGGCGGACGGCCGGGCGTCTCAGCCCTGCAGCAGCTTCTTCACCGCCGCGGCGACGCGGCCGCCCTCGGCCTGGCCGGCCACCTTCGGGTTCACGATCTTCATCACGGCGCCCATGGCCCGCGGCCCCTCGGCGCCGCCCGCCTTCGCCTCCTCGACGGCCTGGGCGACGATCGCGTTCAGCTCGTCGTCGCTGAGCGGCTTCGGCAGGTACGCGGCGAGGACCTCCCCCTCCGCCTTCTCCCGCTCGGCCTGCTGGGCGCGGCCACCCTGCGCGAAGGCCTCGGCCGCCTCACGGCGCTTCTTCGCCTCGCGGGTGATCACCTTCTGCACCTCGTCGTCGGAGAGCTCGCGCTTCTCCTTGCCCGCGACCTCCTCCTTGGTGATCGCGGTGAGGGTCAGCCGGAGCGTCGAGGAGCGGAGCTCGTCGCGCTCCTTGATCGCGGCGTTGAGGTCGTCCTGCAGCTTCGACTTGAGCGTGGTGGTCATGGGGTCGATTCTCTCAGGTACCGGGGCGCGGACGCCCACCGATTTAGCGGGCGGGCGGTCCCGGGCCCACCGCCGGTCTGACACGATGGTCGTATGCGCGCGCGATACGGAGTACCCCTGGGAATCATGGCGGCCGGCGCCGCCGGAGTGGCCTACGCGGCGGGCTTCGAGGCCCGCTCCTTCCGCCTCCGCCGAGTGACGGTCCCGGTCCTCCCGCCGGGCATGGGTCCGCTGCGCGTGCTCCAGGTCTCCGACATCCACATGGTGCGCGGTCAGCGCAAGAAGCAGCGCTGGCTGCAGTCGCTGGCCGGGCTGCGCCCGGACTTCGTGATCAACACGGGCGACAACCTCTCCGACCCCGACGGCGTCCCCGAGGTGCTCGACGCGCTCGGCCCGCTGATGGAGTTCCCCGGCGCGTACGTCTTCGGCTCCAACGACTACTACGGCCCGAGGCTCCGCAACCCCGCCCGCTACCTGCTGGAGAAGGCGAGCGGCCGGCACGGCCTGAACGGCAACCCGCCCGCCGTGGGCGTGATCCACAACCCGTGGGAGGACATCAGGGACGGCTTCGACGCGGCAGGCTGGCTGAACCTGACGAACACCCGGGGCGCCCTGAAGGTCGAGGGCGTGTCGATCGGGCTGACCGGCCTGGACGACCCGCACATCAAGCGCGACCGCTACGCGCAGGTGGCGGGCGGCCCCTCCGGCTCGCACGACTTCTCGATGGGCGTCGTCCACGCCCCCTATCTGCGCGTCCTCGACTCCTTCACGGCGGACGACTACCCCCTGGTCCTGGCCGGCCACACCCACGGCGGCCAGCTCTGCATCCCCTTCTACGGCGCCCTGGTCACCAACTGCGACCTGGACGCGGACCGCGTGAAGGGCCTGTCCCGGCACACGGCGGAGGGCCGCACGGCGTTCCTGCACGTCTCGGCGGGCTGCGGCACCAACCGCTACACCCCCGTCCGCTTCGCCTGCCCCCCGGAGGCGACGCTGCTGACGCTGGTGGGGCGGGAGTAGGACACGGGGCGGGGCGCTCCTGGGAGCCCTCTCCCCTTCCCCGAGGGCGGCGAGGGCGACGGCGACGGCGACGGCAGGGGATCACCTGAAACGCGAACGGTGACCCGCCGCGCAACGGCGGACCGCCCCCGACCGCCGGCCCCCCACGCGATGCTCCACCGCAACTCGGTGGTCCAGGGCGAAGCGGTGGTCCACGGCGGACGCGAACCCGTTCGGACTGCCCCAAATGGCCCCATTGGTACCCCCTCCCTAGCGTGAGGGCATGACCGCCCCGATACCCAGGGACATCCCGGACCTGCCCGCGGTGCCCGGCCCGCCTCGTCTGCTGCCCGCCCCCGTTCCGGCCACAGCGGTGGTGGGCCCCACGCACCGCCCCATGGCCGCGGCGTTCCGGCTGCTGACCGCCCTCGCGGCGGCCGCAGGCGCCGCCCTGGAACTCCTCCTCGGCAGCCCGGCCCGCACCCTGAGCTACTTCAGCGTCCAGGCCAACATCCTGCTGGCCGTCGTCATGCTCTTGTCGGCCTCCAGATCCTGGCGCACCCGCCGCCCACTGCCCGCGTCCGTGACGGGCGCCGCCCTCCTCTACGCCGTGATCACCGCGCTGACCTACCAGGTGCTGCTGGCCCACGCCACGCCCCCGTTCACCATGACGGAAACGGCCCCGCCCCCCGCCCGCTGGCACGCCCAGTGGACCGCGCTCCAGCTCCTCCACACGGTGGCCCCGCTGGCAGCCCTCCTGGACTGGCTCCTCCTCACCCCCGCGGCCCGACTACGCCTCCGCCACGCCGCGACCTGGCTCGTCTACCCCCTGGCCTACCTGGCCTTCTACCTCACCCAGGCCGCACTCCGGTCCCCCTCCACCCCGGCCCGCTACCTCTACCCCTTCCTGGACGCACAGACCGACGGCTACCGGCACACCCTGGCGAACGCCCTCCTTATCGGCCTCGCCATCTACGCCCTGGCGGTCTTCCTGGTCGCCCTGGACCACGCCCGCCCCACCCCGGTCCGCCACCGCGGCTAAACCGGATTTCGTCTCCGGCCACCGGTGGGCTAAAGTAAACGACGTCGCCGCGAGAAGCAGCGACATCGGGGTGTAGCGCAGCTTGGCAGCGCGCTTCGTTCGGGACGAAGAGGTCGTGGGTTCAAATCCCGCCACCCCGACAGAGAAACACCAGGTCAGGCCCGGTGCTGAGAGATCAGCACCGGGCCTGATTTGCTTTGTGGCCCCGTTTTGGGAGCCGTTTGGGAGCCAACTTCCAAAAACCGGCTCCCGGCAGCTCCCAGCGAGCGGCCGTCCACCGTCCAGCCCGCTCTTTGCCGCTCACGCTGGGAAAGGGTCATCCCTACGGTTGTGCGAGGCCGATCACAGGCGGTACGACGATCGCCATGCACCGATGGTCTCCGTTAAATGACAGGCAGTTCGCACTCCTCACCCGCATCGGGGACGGAGCCGACCCCGTCACGTCGGACAGCCCAGAGTTCGCTCTCACCGCCCGCGCGCTCAAGGAGCGGCGTCTGATCACCATGCCCAAGCAGGACGGGAAGTGGCAGGCGGAGATCACTGACGCGGGGCGCTTCTACCTGGAACACGGCCATCACCCCGACCGGCCGGAACCGACGCCGCGCAAGCAGCGGTCGGCGGGTTCCGAGCAACGGACACGGCCGGCCCCTCCTACGCAGAAGCAAGAAACAGCTCCGTCCACGACGAAGCCGGCGCCGCAACGCGCCGCCAAGCCCCCGCAGGCGTCGTCAGCGGAAATCGGAGCCGCCTTGATCGCGGAGGTACAACAGGCTGGGCGGTTCCTCCGGATCCCGAACCCCAGCGACCAGGAGCGAGCCCGCTATCGCAGGGCCTTCGACGCAGCCCGGCAGCGTGCGCCCGAGGGGTACCACCTGAAGTACAGCGGACGGGCGAAGGGAGACTTCTTCCTCGGTCTGCTCAGGGTGTCCGGCGAGGACGACACCGAGTGGAACCGGATCCGGCTGGCGCGCAGCCGGGTGATCAGCGATGTCGAGGACGTGATCGCCGCTGTCACTGCGGACCACAGCGCCTTCGAGGTCTCGGAGGAGGTCCTGCCGCGAGTCCTCTCGCTGCTCCGGCTCCTCGCCGAGCAGGCACTCGCCCGCCACGGCGAGATCTCGGTGTCCAAGAAGCGCAAGCAGCCGAGGCCCCTGCTCAGCGTCCACGGCAGGACGTACGAGGTCGGCTTCCGCGAACGGCAGAAGCAGGTCCGGTACGTGCCCAAGCAGCCGGGTCGTCGTACGTACGACTGGCAGCGGGTGACGCCGGCGCACAGGTTCGAGCCGTCGGGCGAGCTGGAACTGCTGATCAGTGAGCACTCGGGCTACGGCTACGGTCACAGCTACGGCTGGAAGAAGGAATGGGCCGACACCGCCAAGAAGCCGTTGGAGGAGCAGGTCGGTTCGGTCTTCCGGGCGCTGAAGGCGCACGCGGAGGAGCAGGAGCGCGCTCGGCTGGAACGGGAGGCGGAGCAGCGGCGCCTGCGAGAGGAGCGGGAGAGGCAGGAGGCGGAGCGTCGGCGTCTGGAAGCGGAGCGGGAGGAGCGCGAGCGGCGGGAGTGGGAGACTGCCGTCGGCGCCGCCTCGATCAAGGCGGTGCACGCCGTACGGGCAGAGCACTTCGGCACAGCGCTTGAGCAGTGGAAGGTGGCCGGAGAGATCCGGGTGTTCTGCGGCGCTCTGGACGAAGCCGCCGCGACATCGGACAACGCCGTCGAAGCCGAGAGGCTGCGAGAGTGGTCGGCTTGGGGGACGGCGGAGGCCGACCGGCTGGATCCCACCATGAACGGCAAGGGCCTGGCCGCTCTCGACTTCCACGCGGAACCGACCGGAGATCAGCTACGGCCTTTTCTCGACGGCTGGAACCCGCACCGGCCGGAGAAGGAGAAGCCTTCGGCACGGCCCGAGCCGCCGAAGCCGGACCCGTGGCGCGGCTCTATCGACGCACTTCAGGATCAAGGCTGGCGATATGGACGCCAAGGTCGCGCTCAATGGTGGAGGCGATGACGCTGTGCCCACGGTCACGTAGGGCCTTGACCGCCTTCTCCACCAGCTGGCCGAGCCTGATGACCTCTTCGCGCAGTGCGACCAGCTCGTCGTAGCGGTCGGCCTTGTCCTCGCCGCACCACGCCCGGACGGTCCGCAGGACGGCCGCCTCCGCGTCCAACTTGCGGTCGTCCCGGCGACGGTAGGAGTACCAGGAGGGCTGTGCGCGCTCCTGCTCGATGTCCTGCTGCTTGCGGTCCACCTCCGGGAGAATCTCGTCGGCGAGGCGGCCAGCTACCTGGCGGGCGACGCGCTCGGTGACCGGCCAGCCGGCCAGGCACATGCCGACGCGGTTCTCGTGCACCATCGGGTCACTGCGGAGCGCGGTGGCGTCCATTCCGATGAGCGGCGCTGTCTCGTCGAGTCGGCTCAGTTCCAGAACTCCCGCGTCCGCCACCCCTCGGCGGAGGCGCAGCCTGTTCTTCGGCCGGACGAACCCGAGGATCAGGCGCGCGGCTTCGAAATCCGTGCTGCCCCGTACGTGGCGTGACGCCTCGGTCAGTCTGAGCTCTGCCTCGTCATCCGCGCGGAACGCGTCGACGTCTGGCCACGGCGCTACCAGGCAGCCGGGACTGACCCATTCCTGCAGGCCGGCGTCATCGCCTTCCAGGAACCGGACGTGGATCCAGTCAGACCTGCCACGGCCGCCCACTCGGACGATCTCCACCTGCCTGACAGGGCTGCCCAGCTCCTTCGGCCTCGCTCGGTATGCCCAGTGCTCGCCAATCTCCATGTACCTATTGAGCCAGGTCCGTTGGCCCCGTTACGGGGCAATCGTCGTAACTGCTGGAGTGAGACGACCGCGCGGAGTTGACGCGGCCTCGCGGAGGCATCGGGATATGGCTGTTCCCTCCGGCAGTGGTCGCCGGAGGGCACAGCACTTTGCTTGTTACGACTTGTCGGGCACCCGTGACACCTCGCGTGCCCGCAGGAGATCACTCAGCACGCGCACTGGTGACGTGGCACTCATGGTCAAACGTGCGTCGAGTGCTGCCTCCCACTGCTCGGTCAGCCCCCGCATGAGGCGCTTGCGCATGCCTGGAGTGACGTGGGCATAGCGTGCTGAGACCGAGCCGTCGATGTGGCCCATGCGTTCGTCCATCAGCACCTTCTCGGTGCCCAGGTCCTCCATCATCGTCCGGTGGGTGTGGCGAAGGCCGTGGGGCGTGAGCCCCTTGGCTATCGGGAGCCAGCAGGCGTCAGCCCGATCGCTCGCACCCCGTCCCCGGGCCGGGACGCCGGGCCAAGGCTCGCCGAGCAGGGGCACCGGCCGTGGCTCCTGTGGTGCCTTCTTCGGGTACCAGCCGGAGACCGCCGGCGTGAAGAGCCAGGTAGCGAAACCGTTCCTGCGCCAGTGGGCGGCATGCTCCGGTACGACGCCGCCCCGGACGAACCGGAGGTCCGTGATGGTCTGCTCGACCTTCGTTCGCGTGGCCTCGGTGACCCGTTCGGGGTGGTTGAGGACGTTGGACACCGTGCCATTCGAAACGCCGGCACGACGGGCGACGTCGACGAGCTTCGCGCCCTGGTGGCCGCCTGTCCGGGCCGCGCCCTGTCCTCGGAAGACGTAGGTCTTGCCGTGGCAGGGGCACGGCTTGGGCCTTGTGCGGGCGATGTGGTTGGCGACCAGCGCGGACAGCCAGTCCATCGAGTCGATGGTGCGGTAGCTGTCGTCCTTCGGCGGGCAGCGCACCAGCTCCCCTGTGTCGAGCTCGTACAGCTGCCACTCGACCCGGACGGCTCCAGGGCGGACGAACGCGGTCTCCAAGCCGACGATCTCGCCCCAGCGCATGCCGGTGTACCCCTTGAGGACCACGGCCACGAACTCGTCGTCACGGCCGGAGAGCAGGGCGGCGCGCTCGGCGGTCAGCAGGATGCCGAGCGCGTCGGTGACCACCTTCTCCGGACCACGGTCTCGGGAGCGGCCGGCGCGTTTGCCCCGTCCGCGCCGCCGAGCAGCCGGGTTGGACGTGATCAGGCCCTCGTCGATCGCGTCCTCGAAGATCAGGTGGAGCGTCGAGCGCCAGGTCTTGACGCTGGAGGCGGCGTAGAGGGCCTTCTCCTTCTTCTCCCACAGGTCGACGTCCGTGCGCAGGATGCCGGCGAGCGCCTTGTCCTCGAACTCGGGGAGGAGGTGCTCCTCGATGTGGCGCTTGTAGTTCTGCATGGTGGAGGCGGCCAGGTCCTGGGCCTCGTACCAGCGGTTCGCGTACTCGCCGAAGGTCTCCTGGCCGAGGGCCGGGTCGCGCCAGTCGCCGCGACGGTACTTGTTCTCGGCCTCGGCCGCCGCCCGTTGGGCCTCGCCCTTGGTGGCGAACCTGATCGCCTTGCCGTTCTCGTCGACGACCGTGTTGTGCTTGCCGGGCGCGACCTTGTACCGGCCGCGCCAGTAGCTCCCGCGCTTCTCCGCGAAACCCAAGTTCCGCTGTCCCCCTCTTCGTTGTCCTCGGCTACGGCAGATTCGATCGGGTCACGCGGCAGTGCCGTACTGCTGCTGTCGACGCGGCGGGCGGGCCCGCAGGCGGGTCGCCGGCGCAACGACAGGGCGGCGAGGTTGCCCGGAGCCGGTCTGCGCACCGGGCTCGGAGAGCGGCTCGGTCACCCGTGCGACTGCCTGCGCAGGCTGGGCCGGCCGCTCCTCGTTGAGGCGGATGATCTCGGCGAGGTGCTCGGCGGTGAAGCGATAGGCGCGGCCAACCCGGGTGTGCGGTATCAGGCGCCGTCGCGCTCGGTCCTTGACCCACCAGGCCGAGCAGCCGAGGGTGTCGGCGATCTCCTCAGGGCGGTAGAGGCGGGGCGGAGGGGCGTCGGACGGCCTGTGGGGCACGGGCGCGGGCGTGGATCGGTGCAAGGGGGCGGCTCCTGGTCGAGAGGTTGGGGAGGGCTGCGTGGGCGGCTCAGGCGGCACCTGGCCCCTGGAGGAGGGCGGCGGGTGACACCTGCAGGGCTGCGGCGATGGCGACGAGGTCGTCGATATCGCATCGCCGCTTGGCGAGTTCGATGCGGGACAGCATCGTGTTGGACATAGGACGGCCCAAAGCGGTACACCGCGCGGCGAGTTGGCGCTGCCCAAGCCCGCGTTCCGAGCGAAGGATTTCGATGGTGCGAGCAACCAGCATTCCTGCGGGCCCTATTTCCAGAGATCGTGCTGCCATGGCTCCAGTTGTAGCGTGCATTCGCCGGTTTGGTTAACCGGCGATCGTCGGCTATGTTGCGCCGCGCTCAATCGGTGAGCGAGGCGATCGGGGTGCTGCGCTAGGCCGGATCCCCGAACGGGCCCCGACACCAGAGAGCCTCCCTGACGTGGGGTGTTGTGTTGTAGCTTCGTCGCTCGCGGGACGTCAACGGCTTGCCGATGTGATCCTTCTGGCTCGGGATGCGGGGCAACTATTTGGTCAACCGCCGATCGTGCCCTACCTTTTTCGCACCGCCCTCGCCGACTCGATTTCCAGCGGCATTTCTGCCGTGAGAGATTGCGCCGGATAGGGCTGGACTTGCGCGACCGGGGTGTGGCTATGTTGACGACACCCCGGAAAGCGCGAGCGGCCATCAACGCTCCCGCGTCAACGGCCAGACATCCCCGCCCTTCACGCCCGACCCGCCCCCGACCGACGGTGAACCGTGGGCACCCAGCCCACCGGCCACCGAGTGAGGACCGCCCCTCTTGGCACGAATCCGCACCATCAAGCCGGAAGCCTTCGTCTCCGAGTCCCTGGCCGCCGTCTCCCTGACCGCCGAGCGCACCTTCTTCGGCCTTCTCACCCAGGCTGACGACCAGGGCCGGCACCGCGACCACGCCGCGATCATCGCCGGGCAGCTGTGGGTACTGCGCCCGGAACACACGCCTGGCGCTGTCGAGCAGGACCTCGCCCAGCTCGCCGACGCCGGGCTGATATGCCGCTACAAGGGCCCGGGCGACAAGCGCTACCTGCACATCGTCACCTGGCGGCAGCATCAGAAGATCAATCGCCCCAGCGCGAGCCGCCTTCCCGCCTGCCCGCACCACGACACGCAGGCTCGCACCGCGCCCGGCGTCGATGCGCCGACTGCGGGAGCCGGCATCACGGAGCCCGCACCGCAGCCTCGCGGAGCCCTCCGTGAGGGCTCCGGGCGAATACGCGAGCCTGCGGTGAATCCGGTCACCGATGACGAAATAGCAGGTCAGGGCGATTTCAGTGAGCCCTCCGTGAGACAGCGGGGAGAGCTTGGTGAGGGAGCGGTGACGCCTCAGCGTCCGGATCTAGGACCTAGGATCATGGATCTAGGAAATACCCCTTCGGGGGGCGCGAGCGCCCCCGCACCCCACGCCGTCTCGGCCAGCGAGCTCATTGCCGAGTACGCCGCCGCTTGCACACACCGTCCGCCCAAGGACGTCCTTGGCCATCTCGCTCGCGAGGTGCGCAAGCTGCTCGGCGAGGGCATCGCCCCCGCCCACATCCGGGCCGGCCTAGAACGGCACCGCGCCAAGGGCCTGCACCCCAGCACTCTGCCGAGCCTCGTGCACGAGGCCATGAACGCGGCCCCCGCCGCGCCGGTTGTCTACAGGGCGTGGACAAACCCCGCCGACGTCGAAGCCGCCTACGGAGGTGACCTCTGACCGCCACCCTCACCCGCGAGCCCCACCGGGTCGGCCCGCTCGCCGACCGGCTCAACGGCATCCTTGCCAGTCGCGGCATCGACCTCGCCACCGCCGCCGTCGAGGAAGGGCAAGCCGAGCCCGTCACCGCGCTGGAACTCGCCGACGCCAGGATCCCCGCCCGCTACCGCCGAGCCCTGGCCGACCACTCGAAGGTCACCGCCTGGGCCGACGAGATCGCCCGCGCCGGACGCCCCGGCCCCGGCGGGCCGGGCATCGCTGAGGGCCCGTCACTGCTGATCGCCGGCCCCACGGGCACGGGCAAGACGTACCAGGCGTACGGCGCCATCCGCACCCTGCTCGCCCGAGGGGTCCGTCTGCGCTGGGAAGCGACCACCACCGCCGACTTCCACGCGCGCTTGCGCCCCCGCGCCGGCCACGACGCCGAACGTGACCTGCAGACCCTGGCGCGCTGCCCGCTGCTGTTCCTGGACGACCTCGGCGCGGCCAAGACCAGCGAATGGACCGAGGAGCTGACCTACCGGCTCATCAACCACCGGTACGAGCACATGCTCCCAACCCTCATCACCACCAACCTTCCGATGGAGCAGCTGCGCGTCACCCTCGGTGACCGCGTCGCCTCCCGCCTCGCCGAGATGACGGAGCGCGTCATCCTCGACGGCCCCGACCGACGACGCCGCACAGCGCCCGCCGCCTGACTGGCCGCCTCAGCGCCCGCCCTCCTGACCGGCCCCGCCGCATCACCTGCGCTCACACCAGCCTGCCCGCGCCAGCCACTCGCGTAGGCGGTTGCTCAGCGCTCCGTCGATTCGCCCTTCGCCCTCAATCCTCGACGCCTTGGAGCCCCCTCCTGCCTCCTCTCAGCCCCGTCCCCCTCGCCATACGGATCAGCGGCACGCCGCTCCTCCCTGACTGGGCCACGTCCCCGGTGATGACCGTGGCACTCCTCATCCCGCCCGTGCTGCTCAGCCTGCTCGCCGGGTGGCTGATCCGCCGGCGGCATCACACCAACCGCTGGCGCGGGACTGTCGCGGTGCCGGTCGCGGCCGTGGCCGCGCTCGGCTGCACCGCATACAGCGCGGACACCAGCTGGCGGTTCGCCGCCGACTACCTCGACATGAGCGGCACCGCCGAGCGTGTCGCGATGTTCGCCGCCGCCGAGCTGGCCCTGTTCGCCACTGCCCTGATGGCCCGACAGAACCTCAACGGCCCGAAGCGGGCACCCGGCCTGCCCGGCACCCTCACCTGGGTCATCACCGCCGTCCAGGTTCTGCCCGCCTACGCCGAGTCCGGGCCGGTCGGTGGCACCGTGCGAGCCTTCGTCGGCCCCGTCATGGCCGCGATGCTGTGGCACCTGGCCATGGGCATCGAGCTGCGCCACCGCGCCCCCGACGCCGCCTCACGCGGCCTGGCCGCCGTCCTCGTCCGCCAGGCACGCGAACGCCTCCTCGCCCGGCTCGGCATCGCCGACCAGGACGCCGATGCCGCCCGCCTCATCCGCGACCGCGCGCTGAGCGAAGCCGTCGCCCTCATCCTGCGCGCCGAGTCGATGACCGACCGCCAGCGCGGCAAGCGGCGGCAACGACGCCTGGCAGGACGCCTGCACGAGGCCCTGGAGCGGGCGGGCGTCGACAGCGACCCGCTCCAGGACAAGCTGCTGCTGCACAAGCTCGCCACCCGCAAGCAGGCCCTCGACCTCGCCTCCATCTCACTGCCGCCGCGCTGGGAGGTCCCGGCCTCCAACCCCGCCCGGGAATCCGGGCACTGCAGCCCGCGCTCCGGCCGCACGGCACAACTGCCGCGGGCAGAGGAAACTGCCCACCCACACCCGTCAGATCCGGGCGACGACGAGGTCCCTCCGGCTGCCCGCCCGCAGCCTGCCCGCCCGGAGCCCGGGCTGCCCGCACGGGCAGAAACTGAAGACAGCCGGGCGCTCACGGGCAACAACTCGGGCAGCCCTTCGGACAGGCACAAGCGAAAACCGGCTGCCCGGAAAAAGCACGACGCCGGCAAAGCCCGTGCCTCCGACGAGGTCATCCTCAAGCACGCTCGCCGCATCCACGAGGAGACCGGCAGCGTCGGACGCGACCGGGTTGAGGACGCCCTGCGCGCAGCCGGCTACACCGTCTCCAGCGACGGCGTCGGACGAGTCGTCCGCGAGTTCAAAACCCAGCTCAAAACCGCAGCCGGCCATCGACCCCGCTGATCCTCGCAGCACCAGCACTCCCACCACACCCCGATCCGAAAGGCCCCATGCAGACCCCGCACCACGAAGACCCCATGGCCCCCGAGGAATCCCTGCCGTCCAACCCTGCCCCAGGCGAAGCAAGTTGGTGCAGGAGCATTGCTCCTGTCGGGAGCAATGCTCCTGCCTCTCCCGCGTCGGCAGCGGCGGGAGCGGATCGGCACCGGGAGGCGCCGATCCGTCAGGATGCGACCGAGGGCGGATCGCATCCTGAGAGGGAAGAACCGCGTTCCTGCCACAGCACCGACTGCGCTCACGCTGCCCCGTCGACGCCCCGTGTGCAGCAGCGTGAACGTCTGCGCGATGAGAAGAAGCGTGTGCACCAGCCCAGCTGCCGCATGAACGACGACGAGTACCAACTCCTCCTCCGGGCAGCTGCGGTGTGCCGTATGAGTGTGGCCGGGTTCCTTGCCCGCTCGGCTCTCAACGCTGCCCGCGACCTCGACCGCACCGCCGCGGACATCGCGGGCGAGAAAGAGATGCTGCAGGAGCTGTTCGCGCTGCGGCGGCACCTCGGGCAGATCGGCAACAACCTCAACCAGGTGGCCAAAGCGCTGAACTCCGGAGCCGACGCCCCGCAGGCCGAGGCGGTCCTCGCCGCCGTCCAGCGCGCCGCCAAGCGTGTCGACGCCTTCACCCAGCAGCACCTGGGCCACAGGACGGCTGCGTGATCCCGCGCGTCCACGCCAGGGGCACACGCACCATCGGCCTGCTCCACTACCTGTACGGGCCCGGCACGCATGAGGAGCACGTCGACCCGCACCTGGTGGCCGCCTGGGACGGTCTTGCCCCCGATCCCGGCCGAGACCCCGGCGCCACGTACGGCGATCTCCAGCGGCTGCTCGACCAGCCGGTTATGGCCCTGCCCGAGAGCCGGCGGCCCGCCGAGCACGTGTGGCACCTGTCGGTACGCGCCGCCCCCGAAGACCCGATCCTGTCGGACGAGCAGTGGGGCGAGATAGCCCGCAGGATGGTCGCCGCAACCGGTATCGCCCCCGACGGCGACGACGCCGCCTGCCGCTGGGCGGCCGTCCGGCACGCCGACGACCACATCCACATCATCGCCACCATCGTCCGCGAGGACGGCCGCCAAGCCCGCCTCCGCCAGGACGGCAAACGCTCCCAAGCCGAAACCCGCAAGATCGAGATCGACTACGGGCTGCGCCGCCTCCACGCCGGCGACGGCACCGCCGCCCAGCGGCCTACCAGCGCCGAACGCCACAAAGCAGAGCGGGAAGGCCGGGAGCGTACCGCGCGGGAGGAGCTGCGGGAAACCGTGCGCCATGCCGTTGCTGGCACGGCCTCCACGGATGAGTTCTTCGACCGCCTGGCCGCCGCCGGCCTGCTCATCCGCAAACGCGTCGCGCCCTCCGGTGAGCTACTCGGCTACAAGGTCGCGCTGCCCGACGACCGCAACAAGGACGGGGAGCCGGTCTTCTACTCCGGCTCGAAACTCGCACCCGACCTGTCCCTGCCCCGCATCCGCGAACGCTGGACGCTTCCCGCAGAGCCCGCTTCGGCAGACGGCTCCGAGCCGGAGCAGCCCGCCCTGCCGGACGTGACCGGCCCCGCGTTCGCGCGGCGCCGGGCCACCTCCGCTACCTGGCAGGCCCTGCTGATCATCGACCACGGCGACGACGGCACGGCAGCGGCCCAGATCGCCGCAGCGGGGGAAATCCTCGACGCACTCGCCAAGACATCCGCCGCCCAAACCCGCGCTGAGCTGCGCGAGGCGGCGTTCGTGTTCGAGCGGGCGAGCCGCTCCCACGTGAAGGCTGTACGTGGACACGACCGCGTCCTGCGCCAGGCCGCTCGCGACCTCGTCCGCAGCGGGCCCGCCCTGGGCCGAGGGGAAGATGGCGCCACCACCGCCATGCTCATCGACATGGCCTTCTTCCTCGCCATCGCCGCGGCGAACTGGCATGCAAAGAGGGAGCACGCGCAGCAGGCCGCCGCAGCCCAGCAGGCAGCCGAACACCTTCGGGCAGCCTACGAAACCGCCGCAGCCCAGCCTATGGCCACCCTCCGACAGCGAGGCCAGCGCCTGACTCCCCGTGTTCGGCAGCGGCAAGCCGAGCTTCTCCAGCAAGTCCTGCCGGATCTGGCCGAACGCATCCGTGCCGAGGCCGGCTGGGCCGCCTTGGCCGCCACCCTCGACGACGTCCGGAAGGCCGGCCATGACCCGGCGGTTCTGCTGAGCGACGCCGCCCGACGACGCGAACTCGATACCGCCGACTCCATCAGCGACGTCCTCGTATGGCGCCTACGCCGCAGCGCCCACCTGCTGGCCCTACCCGCAAGGCCCGACGGAACGGCCGCCCCAGGCACTCGGCGCACCGCACCCCCGGCGCCCGCCACGCGACCGGCCAACAGCGCCGTAACCGACCCCAGCCGTCGGCGCTGACCAGCGGAAAACGAACGGAACATAGCCGACGATCGGCGGTTGGGCAAACCGCCGATTCTCCGGATCATTGATGCCCCACCCACCCCACTCCTGTGAGGAGCACCCGTATGCCCACAAGCCAAGCCCGACCCGAGATCGTCGTCCTGCTCTGCGACGCGGACATCAAGCGCAAGCGTGAAACCAACACGTGGAACCACCTCGACGGGCGCCCGTTCAGCAAAGAGGAACAGGCCCTCGTCCTCAGTGCCACCCGCGTCGAATTCGAAGAGATACAGGAGCAGTTCAAGCGATACCGGGAGTACCAGCGCGCGATGGATGAA
Source organism: Streptomyces cellostaticus (assembly GCF_023630175.1). Lineage (GTDB taxonomy): Bacteria > Actinomycetota > Actinomycetes > Streptomycetales > Streptomycetaceae > Streptomyces > Streptomyces cellostaticus_A. Next base: position 62,513 of record NZ_JALLIN010000015.1, read on the forward strand.
GCGCCGAAGGCCCTGCAGCGCTTCCTCGCCCCGTTCATGGAGCAGCTCACCCAGAAGAACCTCGGCAACGCCGTCGAGCTCATGAACGAGGACGAGCGGAACGAGTTCGACCGACTGCTCGGCCTCGCAACGAAGCCGGTCCGTTCCTTCGCCCCATACACCTTCTAACCGGGGCCCCTGCCCTTGCATGACCGACGTGGCGGTGACCCGCTCCCAGGACAGAGCCGGCATCTGACACACAGGCGTGGACGTTCCAAGCGGGAGCCGGTACAGCGCGCCGCGTTGAACGAAGCTCAGGGCGCAGGAACGGTCCGCTCCCAGCAGCCGCAGCCCGTCACGCCACAGAGACACCGGCCACGGCAGAGCAGCATGAAGCCGGGCCTCCCAAGGGGAGGCCCGGCTTCAATGCCTTGGACGGCCCTCAGTCGGCCGGAGCCCGCAGGAGCCGGTCGCGTGTACTCTCCGGCAGCACCCGACGCAGCACCGGCGCGCTGGAGCTGAGGGAGCCAGCGAAAGCGGCGACGAGGTCGTGCGGCACGCTGGCGCTGAACGACGCGGCCCACAGGTAGCCAGCGCCGAGCACTGGCTCGGCCCACGCCTGCCACCCCGCCAGGGCCGCCTCGTCCGCCTCAGCCACCAGCGCGAGTGGGTCGCCATCCTGGATGAGGGGCGGCACCTCGCCGAGGTGGATGTGGGAGGCGAACGTCGGATCCACCGCGCCCGACCCGGGCTGGTCGACGTCACGCAGCCACCCGTGCGCCGTTACCGCGTCGAGGACCAGCTCGGGGCCACCGCACGGCAGGGCGGGCTGACCGCGGGCGTCGAGCGCGGCCAGGAAGCCGGCGAGGATCTCCCCTGGGACCTCGGGGGTGAAGTAGGCCGACCACTGGGCGAGCGGGTTGCTCGGGTCCGCACGAGCGGACACCTGCCAGGCGATCGGCAGGTTCCCCAGGTGGAACGGCTCGTCCGGCAGGACCCACTGCGCCCACCGCAGGGAGTCGGGGCTGATGTGCAGGACGGTGCTGCGCAGGACCTGACGGTCCTCCGGCGCCTCATCAGGCTCCTGGCGCCCGCGGACGATCGTCAGGCTCGTCCACCCCAGACCGGCGAGCGTGTCAGCGACGGAGTCATACAGGCATCCGTCGTCGCCGGCCAGGTGCCGGGGACCGACCCAGTACGCGGATGGGACACCGGCCGGAGCGAGTGGATCGATCGGGAAATCGGGATACAGGGACGCCTCCAAGAGGTTGGGGGGCTTGATGCCGCCTGCGGTGCGTGAAGCCGGATGGAGGTGCCGGGCCGGCCTTGCGGCGGCCTCGGGGGCAGATGGCCGGGCTACTGCGTCTCGCCCTCACCAGGCAGACGACGGGCTCCCCCCAGGGGCGCCGACTCGTCGAGCCTCTGGGTGTCACACGCGCTGGGACGTCTCCAGCACGCGCGCGACTACGGCGGCGACGACGTCCGCCGGCGTCTCGGTGTCGAAGGACATCTGGTAGCCGCGTACCTTGGCCGTTCCGGTGACGGCGATCTTCCATCCCTCGCCGTCGGTGCCAGGGCGGCCGAGCGGGAACCATCCGAGGTAGAAGCGACCGTCCTTGGAGTTGACGTGTACGTCCGCGCGGTCGTCCACGACGACGTGGAAGTCGTCGGCGGGGAACTGATCCATCACGAGCGTGGCCTGACCCGGGCCGAGCAGCCACTCACGCAGCCGCAGGGCCTCGACGGTGGTGGAGAATCCGGGACCCGAGGACGCCGCTGTCACAGGCATTCACCTCTTTGACCTGGTGCTTTGCAAGAAGGTCGTCCAGGTTCACATGCCGCTGCGGTGTTGGCCAGTCATTCGTGGATCTTTGCTGTCTGCCGCCGGCGAACTGAGACGCAGAGCGCGAGACATCGCGGTCCAGCCGCAGAAAACGGCGTGCGCGCGGCGGGCGCAGTGCTGATAGTTGCCGCATGGATGCGATCGAGGCCGCACGCGCCGTCGTAGATGAACAGCACCCCGACGCGTGCGCCGCGTTCCTGGGCGGCAGCGTCGTGACAGGTCGCCGCACGCCGACGTCGGACCTCGACATCGTGGTGCTGCTCCACGGGGCCCCAGCTCCGTACCGGGCGAGCCTCCAGTACGCCGGCTGGCCAGTGGAGATGTTCGTTCACACCGAGGCGACGTGGCACGCCTACGTCGAAAGGGAGCTGCGCAAGCGCCGGTCACCGCTGCTGTGGATGTGTGCCGACGGGCTGCTGCTCTTCGACACCGATGGACTCGGAGCCCGCCTCGCCACACAGGCCCGGAAGCTGACCGCCGCCGGACCACCCCCGGTGTCGTCGGAAGAGATCGACGACCGCCGCTACGCGATCACCGACCTCCTCGACGACCTCGCGGGAAGCGACGACCAGAGCGAGCGCCTGTTCATCGCGACCGAGCTGGTCCGACGCACCGGTGAGCTGGCACTGGCCCTTGGCGGTTCGTGGGGTGGCGGTGGGAAGTGGCTGGCACGCCGTCTTGAGACGACCGCGCCAGGGCTCAGCGCACGCCTCCACCACGGCCTACAGGAGGTACTGGACGGGAGAATCGAGAACCTCGTGGCCGTCGTGGACGAGGTGCTCGGACAGACCGGTGGCCGGTTGTGGTTCGGCTACAAGCGTGTCGGGGCGCCCTGAGCGATCCCGCGCTGCGGACGTCGCAACGTCTGTTCTTCCACGTGTAGATCACTTGACGGAGAGCAACGCCCGAGCCTCCTCGGCGCACCCCCACGACAGCGTGACTCCAGCGCCTCCGTGCCCGTAGTTGTGCACGACCAGGGTGCCGTCCTCCCCCACCTCTTCCTCCACACGGACCGTGGCGCGGGTCGGTCGAGCGCCGACCCGGTGCTCCAGGACACGAGCCTGGGCGAGTCGGGGCTCGACCTCGGCACAGCGGGCCAGGATACCGGCCGCCGCCTTGTCGTCGGGGGCCAGATCGCCCTCGCCGTCGATCGCTGTGCCGCCTAGGACGACGGTGTCGCCGTGGGGGTAGAAGCACAGGAGGTCCGGGGAGAGGCCGGTGTCCTCGGAGAAGAACTCGGTCAGCCCGGGGTTGGTGACGACGACGTGCTGACCGCGGATGGGCCGGAGGTCAGGGTCCGGAACCAGGTCGCGTGCCCCGAGGCCCGCGCAGTTGACGATCGCCGAAGCCGGACCGGCGTCCGAGAGCGAAGTCAGCCGTCGCTGCTCGACCACACCGCTGGCATCGCGGAGCCGGCGCAGGAGGTAGTCGAGGTAGGTGGGCATGTCGATCAGTGGCACGGTGAACCGGTAGCCCGCCGTGAACCCGGCCGGGAGTTCGGCCCGCTCGCACGGTCGGAAACCCGGCAAAGTGGTGGCCCAGTCCGGCGCGGCCTCGGCCGTGCGGGACGCCTCGATGCCACTGGTGAGCCGGACGCCCGTCGCCGGGTCCTGGGCCAGCTCCCGGAAAATCTCCAAGGACCGTTGTCCCCACTGGTCGACCTTGTCCTTCGGCTCGACCAAATAGGGCCCCCACATCGCCCCGGCCGCCAGCGACGTGACCCCCGGCACCTGCTCGGCGATCACGTGCACCGAAGCCCCGTCCTCGGCGAGAACGACGGCCGTGGTGAGCCCAGCCACCCCAGCCCCGACAACGACAACGCGCTCCCCTGCGGTCATGACCCTGACCCTAACGGCCCGGTTGCGTCGATGGGGCGTGTTGGGCGAGGGCGTCCTCCAGGGCTGGCAGGAAGCCGCGCACGTGAGGGTTGCGCTGTCGGCGGCGGAGGTCGGCGGCAAGCTGGTGGAGCAGCGCCGCGCTGCGAGGCGAGCGGACGACATCAAGGCGGTCGGCGGCGATCTGGCCGATCTCGCAGGCTGCCTCCAGATCTCCGTGGGCGCTGTGGCCCAGGGCCAGCCAGGCTCCCTCGAACATGGCTCGGCGCTGGCTGGGGTCGCCGCGCGGGACGTCGTACGCCCCGGATCTGAGCATCTCGGTCCCCTGGGCGAGGAAGCGGCGGCTCTTCTTTCCGCTCTCCGCCTTCTGCTGTGCACGACCCATCTGGATGAGGCCGTAACCGGCCTGGCAGTCCAGGTGGTTGTCGGTGAGGAAGTACATCCAGCGGGGCTCTTCTTGGCGGCCGTCCCGGCTTGCGATCAGTTCGCGGGCAGCGCCACGAGTGTGGGCGAAGTCGTTGTCACGGCCGGCGGCGGCGTACGCGTAGGCGAGCCGGGACAGGACGGACGCCCGGACGGCCAGCGGGGCGGCGTCACTCGCACGGCGGGCGGCCTCTCCGAGGGCGATGGCGTCCGCGGGGTGTCCTCGACTCGCCGCCTGGAAGGAGAGGTCGCCCAGGATGTGGGCGCACAGGGGGAGATCATTGACCTGCTGCGCGGCCCGGAGCGCCGTGACGAAGTAGCGCTGCGCCAGTCCGTGGTCGGCCGCGTCGAAGGCCATCCAGCCGGCCAGCTGGCCGATCTCCGCCAGCGCGCGGATCAGACGGCTCGCGACAGCCGGAGAGTGGCCGCCTTCGCGAATCAGCAGCCCAACAGCCCGGAACTGGGCTCCGACGTAGGGCAGATGACGTGCCCCTCCGTGCTCGTCATCGAGCAACTGGAGCATGGGAAGGTGCTGCTCGACCTGGTCCACGAGTGGATCGGTGCCGAGCGACGACGTCATTCGAGGCGTGTACTGACCGCGTCCCGCGGTGCCGTCGAGGTACTGGGCGACGATCGCGAGGAGTCCTGCGCCCGAGATCGCGAGGAACCGGCGACGGTCGACAAGCCCTCCCACCACCCAGTCCTCCACGATCGCCTCCATGCCCTGCGCGGTCCAAGGCCGCGCGAGATCCGTATCCGCGGGGACCAGCGCTGACGAGTCGCCGACACGGCCCTGCCACAGTTCGGCCACCGAGACATTCCTACCCAGCTCCTGGGAGAGCACGTAGGCGGCCATCATCGGCAACGGCGAGCGCGGCAGGGAGCCGGCGTCCCGCCAGTGGTATGGCGCCGACTCGGCCACCGTCCCCGCGCCGAAGACCCGGTTGAGCTTGCGAGCGAGCGCCTTCGGGCTCCACCCGAGTTCGTCGAGGCACCCCGCCAGTACGACGTTGGGCTCACCTGTCTGCGGTGCCACGTGCGACCGCCCTTCGCTCCAGTGGTTCGTCCATCACTTCGCGGGCCCCATGGTGATGCCCCTGGACGGACGATTCACCACCGCCGCAAGGAAGTTGACCGAGTTGACCCACTGATCGGGTCCTGTCTGACCTTCCCTCTCCTGTGTTCTTGGATCCCGGCGGAGGCGCCCGTCTTCCGAGCCGACGGAGAAAGAGGTGGGCCTTGAGACAGCACACGAGCACCTCCCCAGGCCGACCGGGCGGTGTGATGGACCGTGACGCCGGACGACCAACCTCCGCCCCCGGACACGGGCTTGTCGCTGGCGACGGCACGACCACCCTGATCACGGATCTGCCGTACGGACCGGAAGCGGCCGAGGTCGCCCGGGACGCCGTGACGCTGGCGCTGCGCGGCACGGAGACGGACGTACTTGCCGATGCCCGCCTGATCGGATCGGAGCTCGCGACGAACGCCTTCGTCTCGGGCAGTCCGCCGTTGGTTCTCTGCGTCGACCGCAGGGGTCTGGCCAGCGACGGCCTGGAGATCGAGATCACCGTTACCGACGGCGGCTGTTCCCGCCCGGCACCCGCTTCTCCCACCGCTCCCGACGAGCAGGCCGAATCAGGACGGGGACTGGTCATCGTCGATGCCTTGGCCGATGCCTGGTCGCTGACGACTGGCGCCAATGGCTCTCGTGCCTGGTGCCGACTCGCCCACAGGCCGTGCTCTTCGTCCACCGGCGACTGATGTCCACGCCTGCCCTAACCCGTCCTCCGAGGAGGCACCACACAGTGCGCATTGACCATGCGACTTCCCCACCCTCACGCGCAGTTGTGCCAGAGGCCGCTCGCCCGCCCAGGGTCGTCGTCGCTCTCCACGAGGGCTTCTACGGCGCGGAGTCGGGCACCGGCTTCAGCAACCGCGCCTTCCTCACGGCACTGGCCCGGCTCCTGCCGGCAGGCCGCCTCTCAGTGATCACGCCGCACGTGCCCGAGAGCGCGGGAGCGCACGATCAGCGGTGGGCCGGCGAGGTGCGGCAGATGCTGCGACAGGCCGCAGCCGAGGTCATCACGATCCCGAAGGTCAACGCGCCGCCGGACTCGGTCCGCGGCTCGGTTCAGCTGTGCGACCTGGCTGGCGAGGCGGCCATACGCATCGCCGCGCGGGCGGGCCGGTGCCTCCTCGTCGGCCTCGACATCCCGTTCCTCGGGCTCGCGCCCTACACGTCGCCGACCACGGACCTGCTGCTCGTGCCCCGCTCCACGACCGCGCTGACGCGGCCCAAGGACGTCTCCCGCGTCCGCTGGGAGCGGGACGCCCTGCGGGCGGCGACACTCCGAGGTGCGCGCGTCGGGGCTATCTCCTCCCACATGCGAGGCCACCTCGTCGTCAACTACGCCGTCCCTCGGTCGAGCATCGTGAGCATCCCGAACGGACTGATCCGTGAGGAGATGGTCAGGCCGACCACGGCTCTGCCGCTGCCCTTCAAGGCCCGCGCCGGATTCCTTCTCGCCATGGGCCGCGCAGTCCCGACGAAAGGCTTCGAAGATCTCCTGGAGGCGTTGCGCCTGCTGAAGGAACGTGGTGTCCCCGTTCCTCACCTGCTGCTGGCCGCCGTGACCTCGGAGGAACACAAGCACCCCTCCTCGTACCAGCAGGACCTGGCGGCACACATCCGCGCGCACGATCTGGACGCGACTCTGATCACTCGCTTCACTCCCGCGATCCGTGCCTGGCTGCACAGCCCGGCCCTGCGGGCGGTCATCGTTCCCTCTCGAGAGGAACCCTTCGGCCGGATACCCCTGGAGGCGTTCGCAGCCGGTGCGGGCCCGGTGGTCGCGACCACGGCCGGCGGCCTGGCTCAGACCGTCATCGACGGCGAGACCGGCTTCACGGCCGCACCGCAGGACCCCAGGTCCCTGGCATCCGCCCTGCAACGGGCCCTGACCGTCCTGCCCCGACAACGCGATCGACTCCGGAGCGCCGGGGCGGCCTTGGTGCGATCCCGCCACGACTACGAGGCCAGCATCGGTTCCGTTATGGACCGCATCGCCCCTTTGGCGCTGACCCAGTCAGCCACCGCGGAGGGCCGAACACGATGAACCAGCCGGTGGTGCTGATCAGCCTGGAGTCCCCGCACTCCTTCTGGCGGCTGTCCTCCGAGCACGAGCGTGCGCTGTCCGCCGCCTTCCCCGGCATCGAGTTCCGCAGAGCGACCGAGGAGGCCGTGCCGCACCAGCTGGCCGACGCACACGTCTACTTCGGGTGGCGATTCGCGCCCTCGTGGCTGTTCGCCGCGCCACATCTGAAGTGGATCGCTTCCCCGGCCGCCGGCACCGACCATCTGCCCGTCGCCGAGGCGCACTCCGTCGGGGTGGCCCTGACCCGCTCGTACGGCTTCCACGGCAGGCCCATGGCCGAGCACGCAATGGGCCTGGTCCTGGGTTTCTCCCGCGGGTTGTTCATCAGCCAGCGCGTCCAGCGGAACCGTGGCTGGTGGAAGGACGACCTGGCCGAGGAGTTCTTCGACCTGGCGGGGGCGACGATGACCATCGTCGGCTGCGGCAGCGTCGGACGCCACCTCGCCCAGGTCGCTCGGGTCTTCGGCATGAACGTCATCGGAGTGCGCCGGACACCACGTGCGGCTTCCGAGGGCGTAATCACGTGGGTCCACACGACGGCGGTGCACCAGGCGGTGTCCGTCGCCGACGTAGTGGTCGATCTGCTGCCCGCGACCCCGGCGACGGACCGCTACTTCGACCATGACCTCTTCTCGGCGTGCAAGCCCCGCTCTCTCTTCCTCAACCTCGGCCGCGCGGCAACCGTCGACCAGCCGGCCCTCCTGGCTTCCCTCGACACCGGCCACCTGCGCGGCGCGGCCCTGGACGTGTTCGATCCGAAACCGCTACCCGCCCGCCATCCGCTGCGGCTCCACCCCCGGGTCGTACTCACCCCGAAAAGCTCGGTGTTCTGCCGCGCGTACATGGACGAGGCGGTGGCGTTCTTCGCCGACAACCTCCACCGCTATCTCTCGGGCCAGCCCCTCAACGGCCTGGCCGAGGCGCCCGCCACCCGCTCTCCGCTCGTAGGAGGCTGACCAATGCCCACCGCAGACCACGACGACCTGGCTGCCACCTTCGCCGCCGCAGGCCGCAACCACCCCTACCTGGCCTTCACCTTGAACTCGCTCTGCAACCTGGACTGCGTGTTCTGCAAGCCCCGGTGCATGCCGGACTACGGGCACAAGGACCGGCCCCTGACCGCCTCCGACTACGCGGCCATCGCCACCGAGGCCGGGGCCTGGAAGATCAGGAAGGCGCACTGCTCCGGCGGTGAACCGACCCTCCGAGCCGACATCCTCGACGTCATCGCGGGCCTCGCCGACGGCCTCGGGCCCGACGCCGCGATCGGCATGACCAGCCACGGCAACCTGCGCCGGGGGCTGAGCGTCGAACAGCTCCACGACGCCGGCCTGACCTACCTCAACCTCAGCCTCCACAGCCTCGACCCGGCGCGGTCCGCCGCGATCATGGGCGGCGGCGACCCGCGCACCACCCGGAGCACCCTCGACGCCGCCCTCTCCCTGGGCCTGCGAGTGAAGATCAACTGCGTTCTTCAGCGCACCTACCTGGACGACGCCTTCGCCGTGGCCGAACTCGCCCGCGACCTGCCCGTCGCCGTCCGCCTGATCGAACTCCAGAACATCGGCCCCGCCCAGGCGCTCTTCGACACCGAGTTCATCACCGAGGCAGAGGTCCGCGACCGTCTCCACGAGTGGTTCGCGAACGCCGGCGAAGTGCCCCGGAACCAGCTGGGCGTCCGAAGCCCCGGGCAGTACCTCCGTCCCGACGGCTGGGCAGGATCGATCGGCTTCATCTCCAACTCCAGCTGCGCCACCTGCTCCGACGCCAACCGGATCAAGATCACGCCCACCGGAGTGGCGCGGCCCTGCATCCTGCACAACCGCGACATCCCCCTGAAGCCCCACCTCGCCGACGGCACCCTCGGCGACGCATTCGCCCACCTCTTCCAGGCCATGCTCGACCGCAACACCAACGACGCCTGGCAGGGCTTCCATTACGTCGACTACGACCTGCGCTGGGATCGGATGGAGCGCCCCGAAGGCACACCGGTCCTACCCCTGCTCCCCGTCCTCCCCACGGGAGCGGCCGGCCCCTCCTGCGCCCGCGACTCCACCGGGGAGCGGTGATGATCGTGGTCGACGCGCCGCCTCTCTACCAGGAGCTCGGCGCTCTGTACGAACGCGAGCTGGATGCTCAAGGCGTCGGGGCCGTGATGCTCACCCACAAGTGGCAGCCGGCCGACCTGCTGGCTCCGCACTCCGACATCGACGTACGCGTCCTCCTTCCCCAGGCCCCCGCCGACTGGGAAGAGTGGAACCACCGCCTGGCCGCCGCACACGCCGCCGCGGTCGGCCGGGAAGTCTTCCATCGACGTCTCCTGGAGCACCCGCCCGGCTTCGCGTTCACCGTGACTGAAGCGGACGGGCGACTCGTCTCTGCGCCCGAACTCGCGACCTGGTCACTGATCAGCGGCAGCGCGCGGGACTTCCAGCGCTGGAAGTCCCGGGCCCAGATGGCGCCCTGGTGCGAGGTCGATGAGCGGTTCTACCGGGGAATCCTCCAGGCCCGGATGGGCGGTCGATACCAGCTGGCTGCGGACAGCACGGACAACGTGGTCGAGGACGTCGCCGCGTACCGGCGCCACTGCGTGGCGTGGCACTACCTCGCCCCGTGCTGGTTCGCTGCCGCCGCACTCGCGACACGGACGCGCTGCCCCGGAAAGACGGCGGCCCTCACCCAGTGGCGGCCGGAGGAACTGGACGGATACGCCGAGCTGTTCCTCCGGGAATCGGAGCACCGCTCCGATGTCCGACCACGGAGTCCGCGCCACTTGTTCCGCGCGGCCCATGTCGCCCTGGAGGCGGCCATGCGCCGCGTTCCCAGCGGGGACCGCCCAGAGGGCCAAGGCCAAGATCACGCCCGTACCGACTGGGTGATGACGGCCGGCATGCTCCGTGTACGCATCGCCCGCTGGCTGTACTACCTCGATCCACCACCCGGGGTAGCGACCGAGTACTTGATCCGGCGGGAGGCGAAGGAACTCCACTCCGCCACGCACACGCTGACCGCGCTCGCGGCAGACGAGGCGACTGCGGCCCAGCAGCTGGCCGCCCGGATGGCGGCGCTGATCCCCACCGGACCGACCACCGCCGACACCCTGCGCACAACGCTCGCGCGCTGGCACCAGCAGAAGACCACCCTCCAGGACTTCCTCAGCCTCACGCCCGACGACGTCCACCTCTGACCCAAGGAGTCTCGCCAATGACCGCGCGTGCGCCGGTGCCCCGCACCCTCAAAACGGCCAAGGTCAAGATCACCACGAAGTGCAACCGGCACTGCGACTTCTGCATCTTCGCCGACGGCGCCCAGGGCGAGAACATGCCCCTGGAACTGTTCTCCACCATCCTGACCCGGCTGGAGACCATCCCTTTCCAGCAGCTGCATATCAACGGCGGCGAACCCACCGTGCACCGGGACTTCCCGGCGCTCAGCGACGCCGCCCGCACGCGGCTGCCGGACAAGGTCATGGTCCTGGGCACGAACGCCATCACCCTGGCCCGCAACCAGCCGATCATGGACGCGACCCTCCGCTCCTACGACCAGATACTCATCGGCTGCGACGACGAACACGGGAACTACGACGAGGTGCACGCCGTCGTGCCCCGCCTCCGCGAAGCCGGCAAGACCGTGGTCGTCAACAGCGTCCTGGAAGGCATCAGTTCCACCCGGCTCACGCAGCTCGGGGCGCTGTGTGAGAAGTACGGCGCCATTCATGTCACCAACCACGTGCACCACGTCGACGTGGGCCAGCCGGCGAACGAGCTGCGCGGCCTCTGCGACCGCTACCTCGACCAGCACCTGATGATCGAGATGGACGGGTCCTGCTACCGCTGCTTCAACGCCATGGCGAAGGACGACAGCGAGTTCAGCATCTGGGACGAGGACTTCGCGGCCAAGGTGTTCGCGCCGCGCGCGTATCACTTCCGGTTCTGCCTGCGCTGCCACGAGTACACCGACTCCGGCGCCGCACTCGTCCCCGCCCTCACCGTCTGACCGGGAGGTACACCACCATGCCCGCAGTCCTCGGACTGAACTTCCACCACGACACGGCCGCCGCGTTAGTCGTAGACGGCCGCCTCTACGCAGCCGAAGAGGAGCGCTGGAGCGGCGTCAAGCACAACCACCCCGCCCGCAAGGGCACGCTCACCGCCCCGACCCGCGCGCTCCAGTGGTGCCTGGAGGCCGCCGACCTCGAACCGGAGGACGTGGACGCCGTCTGGGCCGCCTCCATGCGTCCCAACCCTGCGGCCGGCTGGTGGCTGGCCGAGGAGCGGGAGGAACTCGCCGCCCTCCTGCCCGCGCCGCTCGGCGAACACCTCCGCCTCCTCTCCCACCACACGGCCCATGTGCTCTCCGGCTACCTGCTCTCCGGGCACGAGCACGCCGCGGGCCTCGTCATCGACGCCGGCGGCTCCTCACTGGGCTCCGACTTCGGCCCGGGCCGGGAGCGCATCACGGGGTACGACCTGTGGCCCGATCGCATCGACCGCCTCCACCAAGGCATGCCGGCCGCCATGCCGGGCCTGGTCGGGCCCCGGCGCGTCCACTCCTCCCTCGGGCACTTTTACCGGAACCTCGCCCGGCGGGTGATCCCGCCCGGCGATGAGCCCGAGGGCAGCATGATGGCGCTCGCGGCCTTCGGCGATCCCCAGCGCTACGGAACACACATCCGCGAACTGGTCCGGCTCGGCGACGAGGGCGAGGTCCGCATCGACCACCCGTGGGGTTCCGCGGACGGCAGCACGCCGCTGCTGCTCGATGGCCGGGCCTGGACCGTCGACAACGCCGCGGAACAGCCGGAACACAAGCGTGCCGACCTGGCCGCCGCCGTCCAGGAGGTCTTCGCCGGATCGGTCGTCCACATCGCCCGCCACCTGCAACGACTCACTCGGGCCTCAGCGTTGGTGTTCTCGGGCGGATGCGCCCTGAACTCGCACCTCAACGGCCAGCTGGCCGCCGACAGCGGCTTCGACACCCTCTTCGTCGCGCCCGCCCCGCATGATGCCGGCACAGCCGTGGGCGCCGCGCTCTACGGCTGGCACTACCAGCTCGGGCAGGAACGCCTGCAGGTACCGACCGACGCGGCCTGGGGTCCCGATCCGGGCGTGCTACCGACGACAACGGTGCCGACCGGCTACTACGCCTTGCCGCACCTCGGACTCGGACTGGCGCCCACAGTGGCAGCACTGCTCGCCGAGCACAGCATCGTCGGCTGGGTGCAGGGACAGCTCGAATTCGGGCCGCGTGCCCTCGGCCATCGCTCGATCCTCGCCCACCCCGGTCACGCCGCCACACGGGACCGACTCAACGCGATCAAGAAGCGAGCCGCGTACCGCCCGTTCGCGCCAGCCGTCCTCGCCGAGCACGCCACGGAATGGTTCATGTCTGCGGGCGACCCCTTCATGAACCGCGTCGCCACCGTCCGACGGTGCCGAGCCGACCGCATCGCCGCCGTCACCCACCACGACGGCACCGCCCGCGTCCAGTCCGTCGCCGCCAACCACCAGGGCCTGCGCGACCTCCTTGAGCAGTTCCGCGACCTCACCAGACTGCCGCTGCTGCTGAACACATCCTTCAACCGCAAAGGCACCCCGATCCTGCGGACCGCTGAGCAAGCCGTGGCGGCGGCGGTGGACCTGCGCCTCGACGCCCTCGCCGTCGGGGACACCCTGCTGCTCGCCGACCACGTCCCCGATCCCCGTGCCACGTCCCTTCATACGAGGTGAGGCGGATGGACCCCATCGATCTCGACCACGTCCTGACCGTGCTCGGTGCCGCCGCGTGGAGCCCGGACGAGCAGTCCCGCGCCCGGGTGGCCGCCGGCCTCGCGCTCACGGTCTACGACGGCCACACCCGCGACCAGGGCACCCCATACTTGGAGCACCCGCTGGCCGTCGTCAGGCTCCTGCGAACGGAGATCGGCGTCCGTCACCCCGAGACCCTCCTCCTCGCCCTCCTCCATGACGCCTTGGAGGTGGCCCCTGAGTCGGAGGCACTACTCGTCCACCACTTCGGCGGCCCGTTCACCGCCCGCCTGCGTGCCATGACGGCCGACCACCGCCTCGAACAGCGCCCCAAATCCGTCGGCGACGAGACCCGCTGGCGCGCGAAACAGGCCGCGCTCCCGCCCCAGGACCTCCTCGTCCGGCTCGCCGACCGCCTGCACAACCTGCGCGACCTCGCCGCGTCCCCGAACTTCGACCGACGCCGACGATTCCTCCAGACCCTGGGCGATTTCCACCTCCCCCTCGCCGACGCCGCCCGTGACCTCGGCCCCCATCTGGAGACCATGCACGCGCGCCTGCACGCCGAGTACGTCCACCACATACAGGAGGTACGTCCGTGAAACGAGTCGTCTACTCGATGGAGCCGGTCGGCCGGACCGGCGGCCGGGTCTACCTACGGATGCTCCACGAGGTGACGGCCGACGACGTGGAATGGCGCACGGTCCCGGACCACAAGCGGACCTACCGGATCCGCCGCTGGCGCAAGCTCCGCCACCTCGCCCGCCTGGCCCCTTCCATACGGGCGCTGCACGGCACCACCGGCACCTTCGTGTGGGACGACCTCAGCCTGCTGCTGTTCACGCCCGAGATGCGCGCCCGCACGGTGTTCCTCCTGCACCACTACGAGCCGTTGCAACATGACTCCGCCCCCATCGAGGCCATGCTCTGGGAGTGGCTGTTCCGCGTTCTGCCGCAGTGCGCCGCCGTCGTGTGCGTCGCCCCGTACTGGGCCGACCAGCTTCGCGCCCGGGGTGTCCGCAACGTACGGGTAATCTACAACGCCTTCGACATGGCCGAAGTAGAGCAGGCACGCGGTTACGACCGGGCCGAGTGCCGCGCCGAGTTCGGCCTACAACCCGACGTGATCGGCGTCTACGCGGGCAAGGCCGTGCACTGGAAGGGGACCGAGGAGGTCTCCGCAGCACTGGCTGGCGTTCCCGGACTGCGGGTGATCACCAGCGGCAGCAACACCATCGGCCTCGACAGCGCGCACTACGACGTCGAACGCGAGCGGTACCTGCGTCTGCTGCGCGCCTGTGACGTCGGTGTCTTCCTCCCACGGATGCGGGAGGGCTGGAGCCGTTGCGCCGCCGAGGCTTTACTCCTCGGCCTGCCCTGCCTCATCCGTCCGGTGGCCGGCCTGAGCGACCTCGCCGCGCTGGCTGGCCAGCCGGCCCCGGACCTCCGCCGTCTCCCGGCACAGGTCCGGGAGCGTGCGGCGGCACGCCACACCGAGGCCAAGGCGGGGTACGAGGCCCTGGCCCGGTTCGACCTGACCTATTTCGGCGACGCCTGGGGCGACCTCTTGGCGCAGGTCGCCTGAGCAGCGGCTAAGCCTGCGCGGCCAGCTTCTTGCTGGCAGCTTCCAGACGGGCCAGCACGCGGTCCCGGCCGAGCAGCTCCATGGACTCGAACAGCGGGAGTCCGATCGTCCGGCCGGTGACCGCGACCCGGATGGGCGCCTGGGCCTTGCCCAGCTTCAGCCCGTGCTTCTCCCCGACGGCGAGCAGGACGGCCTTCAGGTCGTCCGCCTTCCAGTCCGCGACGTCGGCCAGCTCGGCGCGGGCGTCCGACAGGATGTCGCTGGCGCCTGCCTTCATCGCCTTGTTCCACGACGCCTCGTCCTCGACCGGCTCGTCGAGGAACAGGAAGTCCACATAGCTGGTGATCTCGGAAAGCAGCGCCAGCCGGGTCTGGGCCAGGGAAGCCGCCGCCTCGAAGACGTCCTTGTCGAACGCCTCCGGCCGCCACGGCGCGTACGGGGCGACGAGCCACGGCGCACAGGCGGCGGCGAACTGCTCCGGTGACAGGGCGCGGATGTACTCGCCGTTGAACGCCGTCAGCTTCTTCACGTCGAAGAAGGCCGGGGCGGTGTTGACGTCCTCGATCCGGAAGAGCTGCTCCAGCTCCTCGTACGGCCTGATCTCCCGGTCGTCACCCGGGCCCCAGCCGAGAAGCATGAGGTAGTTCACCATCGCCTCGGGCCGGAAGCCCTCGGCGAGGTAGTCCTCCAGCGCCACCTTGTCCCGGCGCTTGGACAGCTTCTGCCGCTTCTCGTTCACGATCACCGGCAGATGCGCCCACACAGGCGGCTTGGCACCGAGCGCCTCCCACAGCAGCTGCTGCTTCGGCGTGTTCGACAGGTGCTCCTCACCTCGGATGACCTGCGTGATTCCCTCGTTCAGGTCGTCCACGACGTTAGCGATGAGAAAAACCGGGGACCCGTCACCACGGGCGATCACGAAGTCCTCGATCGCGCTGTTCGGGAACGCCGGCTCCCCGCGGACCAGGTCGACCACGACGGTCTCCCCCTCGTCCGGCGTCCGGAACCGCAGCGCCCGCCCCTCCTCGAAGGCCAGCCCCCGGTCCCGGCAGAACCCGTCGTACCCAAGGTGCTCCGACCCCGTGCGCTCCTTCAGCTGCTCCCGGGTGCAGTCGCAGTAGTACGCCCGGCCGGCCGCGAAGAGCTGCTGAGCCGCTTCCCGGTGCCGGTCGGCGTTGTGCGACTGGAAGTACGGCCCCTCGAAGGCCGGGTCCTCGCCATGGATGCCGATCGCCGCGAGCGCGCTGATGATGCCCTCGGTCCACTCCGGCTTGTTCCGGGCCGCGTCGGTGTCCTCGATCCGCAGGACGAACCTGCCGCCGGACTGTCGCGCCACCGCCCAGTTGTAGAGAGCGGACCGTGCACCACCGACATGGAACATGCCGGTCGGGGACGGGGCGAAACGAACGCGAACCGGGGCAGTAGACATGCGCTCCAGGGTACCGACGCCGGACCTACGCCTCGGACCACTCGCCCTACCTCCGCACCGACGTTTTTCGGCCGACCCGGTACTCCCCCGCGCCCGTCGCCTTCCACTGCACGTGCGTGCACCTACCTCGGCTGACCGCTCGCCACAGCTCCAGCCGACCTCGACGGCAGCCACCCGGACACGCTCCACGCTCGCACGGATATGCGACGCCACGCCGGATACAAAGCCCCGCGACGCTGCCCTCGCATTCTCGATTGCGGACGCGATCGCGGCGTTCGTATCCTTCCAGGCAACGCGTTGACGGAGACGAGCAGCCAGGGACCACGCGAGCAGAGAGAGCCGCCGGCAGCTGGGAAGGCGGTCTCGCGCCCCGAGGCGAAGACCCTCCCGAGCGCGGGGAGGAACGGCCCCCTCTTATGGCCCAATGCCCCGCCGGCCGGCCCCCGTCACCGGGTCAGAACGAGGCCGCCACCTGGTGGCGGTGAAAGTGCGGTGGTACCGCGAGTTGCCCTTCTCGCCCGCACTCCCAAGGGATCATGACGATGTCCTTCGGAGGACCGCAATGATCCAAAGCCGCGTACACGTCTCCGACCTGCGAGAACACGTCGGCCGTACCGTCACCGTCTGCGGGTGGGTGAACACCCTGCGCCTGCAGAGCAAGATGCAATTCGTCGTCGTACGCGACGGAACCGGCATGGTGCAGGTGACCCACAAGCGTGACAACGGGCCGCTTGAGGCCCGGCTCCAAGCCCTCACTCCCGCATCCGCCGTCAACCACCCGTGCGCGATCTTGGACTCCCGCGTGGCCGACACGCTCAGAAGTACCTGCCAGTGGGACTCGCTCGGCAGCGGCGAATGGCCTGCCAGTACCTACGCCCGGTACTGCGCGCTGCTGCAGCGCTGGGCCCAGGAGGAAAACCGGCAGCTCGGGCGCCGCATTGGCGCCGACGAGATCGAGCGCTGGCTGTTCGGGACCTGACTAGGGAACCGCCAGCTCACTGCAGCCTTCTGCAGCGCTTACAGCGCCGCCCTGGCCAAGGACGCCCGCCATGCATCTGGGTCGCGGCGCGCCTTATTGCACCCCGCTCCGCAATGCGCGCAGCCTGGCCGCTACCGCGGGTATCCACAGGGAATGGCCTGCCCGCCGGGAGTAGCGATCGCCCCGGCGCGGCGCGAAGCGGGAAAAGCCACAGGTGAGCCGCGTCCGGACGGCATTCCTTTGCTTCTCATGCACAGCCGTCCGGTGAGCCCCGGTCCGCAGGCTTCCAGCCCTTTAGACTGGCCATTCCCACTGGTCGCGTTCGCGGTCAGCTGTACATCCCAGTCTCGGTGGACTTCCTGCCGCGCAGCTGGGATGTTCGTGCGACAGACGGACTCGTTCGCACGTTCGAGTCCGGCCTGCCGAGTGCAGCCGAGCAGGCGGTGGGCAGTGCGCGTGTATGGAGGACGAATGACGGATCTGCATGTGGTCGAGATCTGCGCGGGAGCGGGTGGCCAGGCGCTCGGTTTGGAGCGCGCAGGCTTCGAGCACGCCCTGGCGGTAGAGCTCGACGCGAATGCCGCCGCCACGCTTCGCCGGAACCGTCCGGCCTGGCACGTGGTGGAAGGCGATGTAGCAGATCCCGGAACGTGGACCCCTGAGGACTACCGCACGGTGAACGGCGAGCAGCTGGACCTGCTCGCAGGCGGTGTCCCATGCCCCCCGTTCACCATCGCGGGCAAGCAGCTCGGAGCAACGGACGAGCGCGATCTGTTCGCCTGGGCGGTCAACCTCGCCGAGCGGGTTCGGCCGAAGGCGCTCCTGCTGGAGAACGTCCGAGGGCTGAGCGCCAACCGCTTCGCGGCATATCGCCAGAACGTCCTGGACACCTTGCAGAGCGCAGGCTACGCAGCGCAGTGGAAGCTGCTCCATGCTTCTGACTTCGGCGTTCCCCAGCTCCGCCCGCGCTTCGTG
This sequence comes from Streptomyces cellostaticus, assembly GCF_023630175.1. Taxonomy (GTDB): domain Bacteria; phylum Actinomycetota; class Actinomycetes; order Streptomycetales; family Streptomycetaceae; genus Streptomyces; species Streptomyces cellostaticus_A. The sequence continues at coordinate 80,466 of NZ_JALLIN010000015.1, forward strand.
CTCGTAGCGCTTCTCCCTGAGTACGCAGAGTATTTCTCCTGGCCGGAGGAGCTTCCCGATGCCCGTCTGACCGTGGGGGCGGCGCTTGAGGGCTTGATGGCGGCCAAGGGCTGGGAAGGTGCCAAAGCCTGGGTCAACGGAGCAGACGACATCGCGCCCACCATCGTGGGCGGATCGAAGAAGCACGGTGGCGCGGACCTCGGCCCGACCCGGGCCAAGGCAGCGTGGGCAAAGCTCGGCGTAGATGCCATGGGCGTCGCAGACGAAGCCCCCGAACCAGGCTGGAAGCCTGCCGCTGGCAAGCCCGGGCCGAAACTCACCGTCGAGATGGTCGCGCGCATCCAAGGGTGGAAGCCCGAAGACAAGTGGTTCTTCGAAGGGCGCAAGACAACTACCTACCGACAGGTGGGCAACGCCTTCCCGCCGCCCGTCGCCGAGGCTGTCGGCCGGTCCATCGCCCGAGCTCTGCGGAAGGAAGGCGAGCGGAATGAGCTCGTGGAGACGACGGAGACGGTCCACGACCCGGTGTACAAGCTGCTCCGCGGCATGGAGCGTCCTCTCGGCATCGATCAGATCATCAAGCGGCTAGAGAAGTACGGACAGCACCTGTCCGAGCCGGAAGTCGAAAGGCATCTCGCTCACTTGGAGCGGGACTTCATCATCACGCGCGTCCCGCGCTCCAGCGGGGCGCTGGGTTACCAGCTCGGTGAATTCAAAGCATTCGTCGGGCAGGAAGGCCATCAGCGGCATGAGCTCTTCGCGGTGAACCAGGCGAAGATCAGCTGACCGCTGCGCCACGCCCTTCGCCGCCCGGCGGCAGGGTCGGCTTGCCTCGGCGCTTCAGCGCCGCAGCCTCCTGCCGCCGCGTGGTGACCGCGTCGACGACAGTGCGGGCGCACGCCTCCGGGTCAAGATGCTCCCAGAAGCGGAGCACCAGCCAGCCAGCCTCGCTGAGTCGGTCGTCCGTATCGCGGTCGCGCTGGACGTTGCGGCCGATCTTGTCTTCCCAATACGGCCGGTTGGTCTTGGGCATGACGAAATGCTCCGGGCAGCCGTGCCAGAAGCATCCGTCGATGAAGACGGCCACCTTCACTGGGCGGAAAACCATGTCAGCCGTGCGGCGCATCTTCGGGAGCGGTTTGGCAGCGACGCGGTAGCGGAGCCCCGCAGCATGCACCAAGGAACGCAGAAGCAGCTCCGGCGCGGTGTCACGGTTCCGGTTGCCGAGCATGCTCCGCCGGTTCGCCGCCGACGAGGCCCACGAGCCCTCAGGGGCTTGCCACTGCGGGAGCTTTCCCGCTGCTTCCTTCTCGCTCATATCTCCGGCAGCTTCGGTACAGCCTGGTCTGGATCAGCTGGCCCGGCGAGGACCCACTCCCGCCCGTCGAGCTCCACCCGCGGAGCCGCACCGTGCTCGGGCCGCGCCTCAGCGAGTCGAGCGCTTACAGACTCGCCCGGACCGGGCACCGGCAAGCCGAGTGCTTCAGCGATCCGGCCGTGGCTGGAGTAGTGGCCAAGGATAACGATGCCGCGGGGTTGGAGCCGCGAACGCGACCCTCCGTTGTAGCGGACCCGCTTCATGTAATCCTCCTGCATGGCCACGGTCGCGACGACGGTCCGGCTGACGCGTCGTCCCTGGGCACGCAGGAAGAGCTCGTCCACCCTCCGCTGCCCGCTCTTGTGGGAGAAGATCGCGTCGATATCCGGTTCGGACAACCTCAGCAGCATGTTCTCCTGGAGCGGAGCCCGGTCGAAAAGCCACGTCACTGCCTGGCGCCCCGCTGCGTTCAGCGTCTTCTTGGCATCCCGGTTGCCGCCGTTGTTCAGCCGCTCAGGCAGGGCGCGCACCAAGCCGGCGGACCAGCTCGACCGCTCATCGCTGGCCCACACCACAAGCAACAGGTGGCCGAGCGCCTCCGGGGGGATCATCCAGGCGCCCAGGGTCTGGGAGTACTTGCAGTCGACGTCGGTCCCGGCGATCGAGTAGTCCATGTCGCGGCCGTCGGCGAACCCGAATTCGCGCTGCAGGTTGATCTCGATCAGCGTGCCGAGGTGCGCCTTCTCCGTCTTGTACAGCTGACCCCAGCGGTAGCGGCCTGTGTGCTGGCCGTCCAGCAGCATGTCGATACTCCGCCGGACCGCGGCGGCCATCCTGCGGCCGTCCGGATCGGCCGCAAGGAGGTACCGCGTTACAGCAGCCAACTCGGGGTCTGCCTCATTGCCGTCGTCGCCGGGAAGCCACAGCGGCGCCTGCGTACTCGTTCCGTCGCCATCCACGGCGGGACTCTATCCGGGCTGCGGGCAGGCAGGGCAGCCCCATCCGCCACAGCAGTGGCACACTTCGGCTGTGATTCGGGAACCAGCTGAGCTCAGCATCGACGAAGACGGGAAGGTCTCGCTGCCTATCGGACTCCTGGCGGAGGCCGGCCTTGGCACCGGGGCCCGCATCGTGGCGTTCAGCGACGGGGACGGCCGCATCGTGCTCCAACGGGAGGCAGATGCCTTGGAGAAGCTGCTGCAGGACGGGACTCTGTGAGCTGAACCCCTACAGCGCGCCGGTTTCAAGATGCTCGAGGACGGCCCGCATATCGGCCGCGTCCATCCCTGCGGCAACAGGGGCTTCTTCCTCCGGATCGCTGAGCTCGCGCACTGCCGAGTCGTCCAGGATCCTGCCCATGAATTCCAGCTTCTTCGCGAGCCTCATAGCGACGATCTCGTCGACCGTGCCCGCGGCTGCGAGCACGGTGATCCTGGTCTCGACGTCAGGACTCAACCCGAGGCGGTGGATGCGGTCCAGGCTCTGCAGAAAGCGGCCGGCCTGGAAATCGCGATCGATGTAGACGGCATCGTGGCAGTCCTGGTGCAGGCTGATGCCCTCGCCGAGGGTCGCAGGGTTCGAGATGAGGACGCAGCAGTCAGAATCCTCCCTGAACCGGCGGAGCTCTTCCTCTCGATCCTGGGTGCCACCGTGGACCACAGCAGGCTGGAAGGGCGCCAGCAGCCGCTGCAGAGACGTAATGCTGCGGACGAAGCTCGCCCAGACCAGGGTCTTCCGCCCCAGTGAGGCATTCTCCGCAACGATGGCCAAGGCTTCTTTGTACTTGGGTGGCACCTCGTACTCCGGAAGACGGTGGAGGAGTTCCGACAGTGGGGCGTTCTCCGAAGCCTGCAACGGCGGGACGCGGAACTCGAGAGGCTCGTACCTAGTGGACCCGCCCACCAGAAGGGCAGGGCTGGTCGCAGCCATCAACATGCGCAGCACTGCTTTGCCGAGAGCCTGGAAGTCCATGCAGTCGGCAGCGGCCCTCGCAGAGACCTTGTCTCCGCCCTTGAGAGCCTCGTAAATCTCTTCGTGCAGAGGCGGCATCGCAAGCCGCCGCAGTCGGAGCTCTACCGGCGGCAGCCCCAGCTCAGATTTCGTCGTGCGCGTAAACATGGGCCTCAGCACCTGGCTCGCATAGGCGAGGTCGCCACCGTCGACGGCCTGGGTCACCACCCTGCGCCCGTGGCCTGGCCACACGAAGGACAGGAGGTTCTCCAGGTCCTTGGCACCGTTCGGCGCCGGTGTGCCACTGAGGATCATCCGAACGCGGCTGAGCGGACCGAGCGCGAGGCAAGCTGCGCCCCAGACGCCGACGCCCCCCAGCTTCATCCGGTGAGCTTCGTCGACGACAAGCATGGCGGGAGCTGCTCTGAGCCAATCGGAGAGCGCAGGCAGCGCCCCGTGGAGGCGCTCGTAGTTGACGATGAGGAGATCGGCAGAGGGCGGAGCGCCCTTGCCCATCACATGCGCCTGGAGCGGCTCAGCAAAGCACGCATCGGCTTCATACCGCCACGCTTCGAAAGCCGACCTCGGGCTGACCACGAGAATGCGGGATACCTCGCCCCGCTCCCTCAGTGCTGAGAAGACGGCCAGGGAGACCCGGGTCTTCCCAGCTCCGGGCACGCTGAAGTTGGCTCCGTTGCCCATGGAGAGCAGCCGGGCCGTGTCTCGCAGCTGGAATGGGGCCAGGGGGGCTTTCCAGTTTGCCCCGAGCAGAGCGGGGATTTGGTCGGCAGTGACAGCGTCCTCACCGACCTCACCGCTGAGCAGCCTCTCGGCCGCGTCAGCGGTGTCGAGCATCTCCGTGACGAGACGCCGGAAGTCGTCCTCCCAGACAACGCTTTCCGGTTCAGGCCAGGAAGCCAACGCACTGATGCTCGCAAGGAAGCTGTCTACGGGGACTGCCGCCGACAACCGGTCTGTCATCCGTCCGCTGGGAAAGTTGGCGATCATCTGCCCGAGAGCACTGCGGCAGGCAGGCACCGTCCTCAGTGACGCCTGGGTACGCGTGATGTCGAACCCGATCGTCAGACTGGGCTCGCCAGCCATCTAGCGAGCCCTCCCGAGGGTCTCGATGAGCCAAGTCACTCCGTCGCCGGGATCCTGCACAGTGCGCTTGGCTTCAAGCGCAAGCTTCTGCAGTTTCTTCCGGAGGTCGGTAACGGCATCGTCGAAGGCATCCTCGTCAAGGCTGCTCTGAGCCCGGGACATGACGAGGTCCGTGACGCACTGATCGATGTCCCGGCCCGCATCTGCTAGGCGGGCGGGCGCTGCCTGCTTGCGCTTCTGGATGCGCGCATCACGGCCGGCATCTGTGATGGCTTCATCCATCGCATCGCGCAGCTTTTTCGCCTCCTTCTGCGCTTCATCGGCAGCATCCTGCGCAACAGATCCGCCAGGCTGGATAGCGACCCGCAAGCGCAGGACCGTGTCGGTCAGCGATTTAGCCGCACTGAGGTCGGCAGAGGGACCCTTAACCGCCCTGCCCAAACCCGGGATGGCAGTACTCGCAGCAGGCCCGGCCGGTGCGCTGACCTCAGGAAGCACCTTCGACAGGTAGCGCTTGTTGAAGTCGTGGTCGATGAAGCGCACGTCAGTCTTGGCGAACCCGAGCAGCATGGCAGCCAGCCGGTTCTCCAGCAGCAGCTCGGCCTTCTCCGGATTCGTCGCGTACTGCTTGACGTAGGCGCGCTGGAGCTCGCGGAACTTCTCCGCCTGGTCCTCGAACGCCACCAGAGACAGCTGGCCGCCAGTCGACCGGCTGCGTTCGATCAGCGACTCGATGTTCGCCAGCACCCACTGGTCCTGTCGGCACCGCTCCGCTGTTGTGCGGAAAATCGAGGCGATTACCGCCAAGGGCGTCCCCTGGTCAACGAGTTCCTGCACCGCAAGGAGCCGGTTGATGTACGAGTAGTCGCGGCGGTGCTCCTTGCGCAGCTGCAGGGACAGCTCGATTGCCGCGATGTCCTGCCAGTCGCAACTCTCTGGCAGGACGGCCACGCGCATCTCGTGCGTGGGGCCGTACAACTGCACCAGACCTGCGCGGCGGGTGTTGCCGTTGACGAGGATGCCCTCGCGGGTGATCAGGCCGGGATCTGTCTGGCCGTACTCCTTCAGGCTGGCGACCAGTTCGTCGAACTCCGGATCCGTCCTTGCCGGATCCGCGGGAAGCACCTGCAGCAGCCGGTCCAAGTACGCCTGGCTCTCGCTGCTCCAGGGGTCGTCAGCCAGTGCCGCCGCCTGCTTTGGGTCGTGGCTGGACTGAGCGCGGATGCGATGGGTGGCAGGGTTGTAGTAGAGGTTCCCCGCCGGCATCTGAATGACTTCCAGGTGCTCAGGCTGCCCGCGCCACTCCACCGTCAGCGTCTCGCGAGGACCGCTGCCGGCCTCGACTTCCCGCAAACGGGACCGGACCAGCGCCCGGTTCTCCTCAGCAATCGGCGGCAGACCGTAGTCCTGTGCCATTTCCTTGTTCCTGCTTCCCTATGTCTTGTTGTCCAGGGGCCTCTGTGTGCTGAGATCGGCCTCAGGTAGCACCGAGCTGCGAGCGCAGCTGCGCTCGCGACTCCTCAGGCAGGGAGCGGTAAGCACTCCAGAGCCGATCCAGCACGGTGAACTCCCGCTGGTCGTCATCCATCCAGTCCTCCAGGACGCGGCGATCCGAAGGGCTGAGCGCCTCCGCTGCCCTGATGACCTCGCCAAGATCCGCCACCAGCGCACGGCCACCGACTCTGCACCGCCGACACTCAGTGACCAACTCCGTCATCCGGCCTCCACCGGGCTTGACGACTTCTCTCCGAGCGATGTCGAGCTGGGCAGCTTCGTCTGTGCCGTCGTACAGCTCGCCGGGGGTGATACCGCAGGAGCGGCACATGTTCCCGTCCCTCGCCAGAACCTCCCGCCGCCGTCCAGCGCCGATGGCTGCAGTGCCGGCCCTGCGTGTTGCCCGCCCGGGCAACCAGACCGGATCGCCCTGCTCGACGAAGCGCTGCTCGTGCGAGTCCAGCGTCGCGTCCTCGCGGTTGGTGTCAATTCGCCATCCGAAGTCCCGCAGGTCCCTCATGCGGCGGTCGACCTGCGAGACACCGGGGAAGGCGGCACGGAGCTGCTCCTTGGTGAACGTCTTGCCCACTCCGACCTCGGACACGAGCCACAGCGCAGCACGCTTCATCGTCCCCAGGCCGGGATCCAGCCAAGAGGGCAGGGGTGCTTCCATTCGAGCCAAACCTCCTCGGGAGGGCAGTGAAAAGCGCCATACAACCACCCATTACTAGCACAGAAAGTGCTATCGATTCCAGTGATCAGGCATCTTTACAACCTCAGTAAAGACGGTCATCCGAATTGCCCGGAATGCGACGTTTCAGCCACTTCGATCCCTCGTTGAAAATAGTCCGCCCGATGACCGAAGAACCCGAGACCTCCCACCCCGCGGACGGATAGGCTCAGTCCGATTGATCGTCTCCGTGCGCAGCCCCGGCAACCGGAAGGGGTCCCTTCGCTGTGCCAGCTTCAGGCCATATCGGAAGTTCCTACGCGCCCGGCACCACTGGCGAGGTAAAGGAGTTCGCTGCAGCCCTGCGGATCGTTATCCAGTACGTCCAGCCGGGCGCCGCCTTGCATGTCGCAGCGGAGGCCCTGCGCATTTCACCATCCCAGCTGTCCCACTGGCTCCACGGGCGGCGGCTTCCCGGCAGGGAGGCGGTCCGCCTCATGTCCGAACTGGCACAACAGGGCGCCCACCGCATGGGAGTTGCGCTTGAACTCGAACCCGCCGAACTCCAAGCACTACTGTGTGCGGCCCGGCGGTCGAAGGGGCGCCCTTCAGTCGACTGCACCTGTTCGGAGGGGGACCGGCGCAACGGCGCGGCATCCAGAAAGGGGGACCGGCGCAACAGTCACAGCGCTTCACCGGCGGGTGCCGACCGGCTCGAAGCACCTCCAGACCTCCTCGGACTGCTGGCCGAAATGAAGGCCGACCAGAGGATCGCCCTACTTGCCGACCTGGCCGCCTCATGGGGAGAATCCGAGATCGCCCACGCAGCTGACAAACTGGCACGCGCCGGGATGGAGGCGGAAATGGAGGCACTTATCCGTTACGCGAGACGGGCGGGAAAGGATTCGACGGAGGTTGCGGTCGCCCTCGCCATGCGTCGCGTTCAGCTAGGATGATCTGCGTCGCAAATCCTCACAGGTGACAAAATGGGTCCGAGTACGTTTTCATTCGGTTCCACCGCTCCGTGCTACGCCATTGCATATCGTCAGTCACAACACGGGAAAGGCCCGGCCGCCTGGCTACCAACCTGAGCCGGTGCCTTCCCCGCGGAAACATCCCGACTAGTTCACTGATCAGGAGCTTCGCGTGAAGTGTAAGGCTGTCCTGGCACTCCTTGCCAGGAAGATCAAGGCTGCCCTGCACCGCCCTCCCTGCGTCGGCGACGCCTCCGAAGGGGCGGGACAGGGGTGGCCATCGCCGCGGGCGCGGCGCCGGCTGCGGTTCCTCCGCTGGGTGCTCACCGTCCAGGCGCTCAAGGGCGCGGTGTCAGCAGTAGCGGGTGTAACGGCCCTCTGGCTGCTGCGGTTTTCCATCGATTGGATCCTGCACCTCTGACCGGAGGAGGGGCAGGAAGGGCGGACTGCCGGCAGCGGCAGACGCCTGATGCTGGCGGCGGTATTCCCGGGAGCCATCTGGGAGCCGACCCGCTCCCCAAGCCCCTCCCAAACCCTCCGAGGCCACCCCACGCCAGCCTCCTGACCAGGCAAAATATCAAGGCAGCAGGCGCGAGCCGCGCCCGAACCTCATTCGGGACGAAGAGGTCGTGGGTTCAAATCCCGCCACCCCGACAGCCGAAACAGCAGGTAGACCACCTAGGAACGTTCCTAGGTGGTCTACCTGTTTCTGCCTGCGTGTCTATCTGAGTGACTACCGCTTTCTGCGTGCCTACGGCCGCCGTTCCTGCGTGCCGAAGATGCCGTCCATGACCACGGCGCCGGTCTGGATCACGGGCCGGATCTGCTTCCGGTAGACCTCCTCAGTCACAGCCGTCCCGGAGTGCCCGACGAGCCGCGAGATCTCCTCCAGGGGGACACCCCGGTCGGAGAGCAGCGAGACGAAGCTGTGCCGCAGTTCCCGCGGAGTCCACTCGTCGGTGTTGATCCCAGCGATGCCCTTGAGCGCTTGGCGGAAGGCACGGCGGACGTTGGCGGCATCGAGCGGCTTGCCCACGGCCGACGAGAAGACCAGGCCGTGTTCCTCCCACTCCTCATCAGCGGCGAGCCGGTCCCACCCCTGATCCTCGAACTGCTGCCAGAGGGCATCCACGCAGCGCGCCGGCAGAGCGAGCGTGCGCCGGGACTTCCGGGTCTTGGTGTCCCCGCTCCTCCGCACCGACCGCCAGACCGCTATGTGCGGAGGCTGCGGCGGGTCGAGGTCCGGCCGGCCTTTCAGGAAGACGTGGTCCCAGGTGAGTGCCCGGAGCTCTTCCGTACGGGCACCAGTCAGGAGCGCGAGGACGATGTACGCATACATCGAGGTCCCCTCCGCACCCTTGAGCACGGCCTCAGCCTGGGCGAAGGTGAGCGCCTTGGACGGGCGCCCGCCCTGCCCCTGGGGCACCGAGCACAGCTCGACGACATTGCGCTTCACCTTGTCCCGCGCCATGGCCCGCTTGACCGCGCGGTTTAGGCAGGAGTGAATCCCCTGAAGCGTGCGGGTGCTGAGCGTCTCGGCCTTGGTGGCCAGCCAGCGATCCACGTCCTCCGCACTCAGGTCACGCAGCTTGCGCGCGCCAAGAGACGGGATGACGTGGTTCCGGCTCAGGAGCGTGACGGTCTCGACGGTGCTGGGGTCGAGGCCCGCCAATCCGAACTCCAGCCAGTCAGCCGCGGCGTCCTTGACCGTGTAGTTGGTGGGCGCGATAGCAAGGCCGTCTTCGTGGTCCCGCAAGACCTCCTTGAGCTTGCTCTTCGCCTCTGTCTTGGTCTTGCCACTCCCCCGCTTCACGATCCGCTTGCCGCTCGGATCGAAGCCGAGGTTCGCCGTGGCGATCCACCGCTGTCTCTTCTCGTCCCAGTGCAGGCCGCCGTCACCGCGGCTACGGCGCTTGGTCATCAGGCCGCGCGCTCCAACTGTCCGGCGATGAAGTCACCCAGTGCGGATGCGGGGATGCGCCGGCACCGACCGATAGTCACCGAGCGCAGCCGCCGTGTACGGATCAGGTCGTACACCGTGGACCGGCCAAGCCTGAGACGGGCCATCGCCTCGGCAACGGTGAGCAGTTCGTCATCACGCATGGTCGGGTTCTCCTTCTACGTCGAGGGAAGTGGAGCGCGAGGACGCGAAGAGGGCTTCGGCGTCCGTCAGACCGGTGCCGGCGAAACGCCAATGGGAGAGGACGAGGACGGCGTCCGGGTCGGGCAGCGGATGGCCCGCTACAGCCGCGCGTTCGCGGGCCAGGGCTTCGTTGTGGTCGGCGCGTTCCTGGCGGAGGGCGCCGAGGGTGACGGAGTAGGTGCGGGACTTGGTGGAGAAGTGGCCGCGGAAGCCGAGCATGTGGGCCCACTTGCGCAGGCGCAGTTCCTCGAGTTCGGGGAGGGCGCCGAGGTGCCAGCAGGTGAGGATCATCTGCCGGGCGTGGTCGGAGGCGCGCGTCTTCGATCGGTGCAGCCCGGGAGCAAGTCGGCGGCACGGCGACCATTGGCATGCTCTTCACGCACGCGGACCGCCAGAAGCGTGGGCAGTACCGCTTCAACCTCACATGGGACAAGCCAGACATGAACATCGAGCGCTTCGAGGCAACGATCGCCTGACCAGCCTCATCGCTGTCACGTCAGGTCTTCACCTCGTACGGGCGCCGTCCTCACCGTGGGGCGGCGCCCATCGCTTTGACTCGTGAGACTCCGCCGACCGCGTGATCAAGGTCACGGACGTGCCACGAGCGTGCCAGAACGAGCGGGGAACCACGGGGAGCGAGGGGGCAGAGAAGTGAGCAGAAACGAGATCGGCCCCTGACCAAAGTCGCTGGTCAGGGGCCGAATCCCACTTGCGTGGCGGCGCCAGGATTCGAACCTGGGAGGGCTGAGCCAGCAGATTTCAAGATTGCTCACTGTGCGTCGAGCGGCGCTCGAAGCCGAGGATGTCGTATAGCCAGCGGTCGAAGTAGCGCGCCTCAGCTTCTTGATCGCCCTCGACCGCCAGCCACTCACGGGCGGCGGTGACCATATGTGCCTCGGCCTGACCTGCTTCCTCAGGCCGTAGCTCGGCCCAATCGGTCAGTTCGCCGAAGATGGACACGAGTCCGGTGTCCGCTTCGTCGCCGTCGTCGACTGGGTGCCCGCCACTGGCCAGGCCCATGATCTCTAGAGCCGGTTCGTACGGCGACGCGTCGTCCCTCAAGATGACCTCTGCACACGCCCTCACCGCGGCACGGAAGGCCTCCGAGTCGTTCATGGGTATGAGAATAGGCGACGCGGTCCGCCCGCTCCGGAACGTCGCGTAGGGCCTTCCCGTACAGCAGCGAAGTACAGCAACCCCAGCAACCGACCTCGTTCGGTAGCGTCCCTCCAGTGCCTTGAAGCGCCCGGTACGACCGTCCGCAACCGATCCACATAGAGCTACGGATCAGAGGGTCACTCCACCCGTGTCGGCAACGGCTGAATTTGGGTTCTGGATCACATTTGGTGCCCGAGCCACGGAGGGTCACCGGCTCCGCGATCATGAACGGTCGTGACCCACGACCTGCTCCAGAAACTCTGGCTCCACCAGACCACCGACGTCGCGGTCAGCGCCGTCACCATCAGCGCCAACAGCATCACCGTCCACGCCGCCACGACCAGCCTCATGCCGCGTGGAGGACGCGTTTGCGCAGCAGGTCGAAGTTGGCGCGGCCGAACATCTGACGCTTGATCATCTTGATCTTGTTGTTGTGGCCCTCGACCGCGCCGGAGCTGTAGCGCAGGGTCAGCCCGGCAACCACGGCGTCGAGGTCCTGCAGGAGGCCGGTGGCGAAGCTCTGCAGCGCAGGGACCTGGTCCTGTTGGACGCGGGCGATCCAGTCTTTGAGCTGGTGGCCTCGGCGGTCGTTCATCAGCTCGGCGAATGCCCTGACGTGCTCGGCGGTGCTGGCGAGCACCGGGACGCGCGCGAGGATCTCCTTGAGCTGTAGAGCGTCGTCGTCGGCCAGCTTCTCGGGGTGGCGGGTGATCCACCCGGTCACGTCCCGGACGGAGGGCTTGCGGCGGGGTGGATCCTGGTGCGGGAACGCCTCCCGCAGCTGCCGCACGTAGACGCGGACGATCTGCTCCTGGCCTGGGAACCCGCGCTGCCGGATCTCCTCGAACAGCCGCCGAGCGACGGTGAAGCCTTCGGCGTACCGCTGGTTGAGGTAGGGCTTGTAGGGGTCGAGGATGCTGGTGCGTCCGGTCCAACGGCCGACTAGCAGTTCGTCCGGATCCGAGGCGTGGGCCAGGCGGCGGACGGTGCCGCGGGCCAGCCCCAGTCGCCGGCCGATGGCGCGCAGGCTGACGTCCTCGCGGATCAGGGCGTGGACGGCCGCGTGCTGCTCGCGGACACGGTCCGACAGGCGCCCGGTCCGGCGGGGCTCAGCAGCGGTAACCGGCACAGACACCGATTGGGTGGGACCGGCGGGCGGCGGTGGTTCGGGCAACAGAGCGCGGTGCTGGAGCACGGTCTTCTCGACGGCGTCGGCGAGGTTCTGCCAGAGGTGGAACCGGTCGGCGACGTGGATGGCGCCCGGGGCGCCGAGCCGCCCGGCCTCGGCATAAGCGGCGGAGCGGTCACGGCAGATGACCTTCACACCCGGATGGGCAGCCAGCCAGGAGCGGACGGTCTCGACGGTTCGGTCGGGCAGCAGGTCGATCGGACGGCGGGTCTCGATGTCGACCAGGATGGTCGCGTAGACGTGCCCCTTACGCAGGGCGAACTCATCGATCCCCAGCACACGTGGCGTCGGCGAGGCTTCCTCAGGCAGCGCGCGTATCAGGCGGAGGAGCGTGGAGCGGCTGACCGGGACAGCGAACGCTTCGGCCAAGCGGGAGCCGGCCCGGCCGGCGAGCATCAGCCCGAGCCGCTGTAGCGCCGTCTGAAGCTGTTGGCTTCGCCGTCCGTACCGGAAGGTGACGCCCTCGACCTGTTCGACGAACGTCGCCCGCTCGCACGCTGGTTGACGGCACCGGAACCGGCGGACCCGTAACTCGACCACGACCCGGCGCTGGCCCGCGGCGCTGTCGTCGAGCCTCCGCATATAGCTGCTGTGGACGCGACCCGAGGACGTTCCGCACGACGGACACTCCGCACTCGCCCTGGTCGTGGCGGCGTGGACGGTGATGCTGTTGGCGCTGATGGTGACGGCGCTGACCGCGACGTCGGTGGTCTGGTGGAGCCAGAGTTTCTGGAGCAGGTCGTGGGTCACGACATTCATGATCGCGGAGCCGGTGACCCTCCGTGGCTCGGGCACCAAATGTGATCCAGAACCTCGTTTCACCCGTTGCCGAGACACCCGCAAGACGGTTCGGCTACAGGCAGGGCCGTCTCAGTCTCGTCTCACTCGGCCCTGTTCATGGCTGTTCCATGGGACCGGAGGCGGTAGCCGCGAAGATGACCACCCGCCCGTGAACGCAGGTGAACGCCGCCCGGCCGCGGCGGCGTTCGCAGGACAAGCTTCGAGGCCTCCGTGAACTGTCTCCGCGCCTGGTGTGCCCGAGTCATCAGCGTCGGCCATGAGTGCCAGTCCCGCTCGAACGGCTCATCCGGGTTCGACTGATGGTTGAGATACCCAGACGCAGCATCAAAGGCGTTGTCCATCGCGCTGACCGCTGCATCCACCGATGCTGGGCCCAGGATGGCGGCGCGATCTAACGGCTTAGACAAGCCCTGCCGGGCGTCTACAAGGTCTTCCTCTACGGCTTTCTCCAGCTCATAAGGTTCACCGCCCTGGCCGTGTAGCCACTCCTCTCGCTCAGGCCACACGTCCACTGTGTGTCCAAGTTTGCTGACGGCGGTGTCCCACGCGTCGAGAAGAGCCACGTAAGCCTCTTGCCGCTGTCCGCGCAGCCATTGCTCATGCTCGACAGCGGCTTGGTCCGTGGTCTGTCGGCGATTTCCGTGGATGCCGATGTAGGCGACAACGACGGTCCCAGCCACGCCGAGAGCTGCGGTGAGGATGACAGGCCACTGATCGCTCATGTGGGTCATCGTGCCGTAGCGGGGCCACGCGCATCAGGCCGAGGGTGCGAAGCCGGCGGACTGATCGAGGTGGATGACGGAGCCCAGAACCGTCGGAGTCTTCCAGGCAGGGCAAGCCGAATAGCCGCGACCGCGACACCAGACGGCAGTACAGGCTCAGCCTCACGACCGATTCAGTGAGCTCGTTCAGTGGCCACTCTGAAAGAGCGCAGTTACTCGAGTGCGGCTGGTCGGTGGTGACCACAAGCGTCATGCCGGGGGTGCCCGCATGCTCGACCACGAACGTGCACGGCGACCAGGCCAGCCCCCTGCAAGTAAATCGGCCTGCCCCGCAACTGCCAGCGGTTGGCCGTGCTGTCGAAGACGATCCGTCGCGCTCCCCACGGACCAGTGCCCGGGCAGCTACAACGTCGAGTGGGGTCATACTCACCCTGTGCCGTCGTCTAGCAGAGCTTCTGCAGCTTGACGACGGAAGCCACTCATGTCTTCTTCGATCGTCCGAGTCGACTCCAAGAAACTACCTACCGCTTCAGCGTCGAATTGGTCAGATGATGCTGACCGTTCGAGATGTCGGGCACCGTCCTTGACGAAGGTTAGAAGTGCGAGTGCCTTCTCCTTGACGGCCGTTGCATGCTGAAGAACCTCAACTGGGCCGTTCAATACGACCTCGCGCCATGCACTATCGAGAGCTCGGTACAGCTCCTCGCTGCGGCTGACGAGCCCCGGCGTGAACAGATGTAGCGGTACACCCGAAAGGCAATGGAAGTTTGCCACCATCTCCTCCACCGGCTCGGCCGCTGCGAGGAAACTGCGGTAGGCGGTCCGTCGTACCTCACGCACGTCCCGACGATGTTCAGCCCGTACGGTGATCAGAGTCCCAGCTCGCTGCGACCAGCCGGTCACAAGGGATGCGAGCAGGGTGCCGACAGACCCCGTCACGGCCCCGAGGACGGCTGCTAGGCCTGCGTCCAAGGGTCCTCCTCGGCGAGCCGGTCACAGTAAGAGGCGCCGGACCAATGCCGCAGGACAGGCGAATCGCCATCACACCCCAATTGGCGCCTGCGCAGCGCATACTCCACATTGGATGCTATCCAAATCATCGCGTTGGAACACGACTTCGTCAAACAAGCAGCACCCCATCAGAGATCCTGAATCCCCAGCAGGCAGGCTTTCGCACGTCGTAGCGGCAGCGCTTGCCCAGGCTCAGAGAAGCCTCCCCATCGTTTGTTCCACCGGACCCGGCCACCGTCTGGGCGGCAAACCACCGGACCGCCCGCTGATCTATAGAGACGACAAGCCGCGGAAGCATCCCGTCCGTGGGACGGCACGGCAGATGGACTCGGCGACCAGGCCAGCCACTGGAAGTACGTCGGTCGGGTCCCGCAGCCGCCAGCGTTACGCCGTCCCGTCGACGACGATCCGTCGTGATCCAAAGGTCGCAACTGGCGCACCTGCTCGTCCTGGCCACGTCAGAATCGGTTCATGGGGCGTTGCGTTGGCGTGACACGGCAAGGGCAAGCATGCCGCAACTCTGCGGGCTGGAACGGCTTCTGCCACCTACACGGCGGTAGCGGGCGAAGTCGGGCGCCCCGGCTTGGCCGACCTCCGGCACCCGCAGGTGTGACGCGCAGTTTGGGGTCTCAGCGCCTGAGGCGGCGGAGAGGCTGGTGGTGGAGGCTACGGTATCTCTGCGTGAGCTGGTTCGAAGTGCTGTGCAGCGTTATCGGTCGGCGCCGGCGACGTTAGAGACTGGGGCGGAGCTTCGGCGGCTGGGCCGTCCCTGGGCCGTCCGAGGCCGCTCGGCAGTGGCCAATGACGACCAACGACGACCACTAGGCGCACGTGCCCACCGCCTCTGAGCAGCGGAAACGCAGCTCACCAAGATCCCCGGCAAGACCCAGGACAAGAAGACAGAGCATGCCTGCCCGTCGAGGCCCGCCGTTAGCGGTTGCAGAGGTGTTGGCTGGTGGGCTTCAACGATCGAGGCTAAGTACCGGAGACCGTGGTGCACATCGCGCTTCCGTTGACGAGCACATTGGTGTCGTAGGACGCGCTACCCTCGATCTTGAACGATGCCCCTCCGGCGATGTTCGCGGTGAGCTTGCCGATCGTCCCGTCCTTCGCTGATTCCTCGACCGCGGCGGCATGCTCCTGCGTCAATCGCAGGCGCACCTCCCGGCCGACTTTGGTCTGACTGTCTCCCGAGGCGAATTGGAGAGTGATGGTGCTGCACGTGGTCGAGGCCATGCCCATCACGATTTTCCAGCCCGTGCTGTGATCGTTTGGGTTCGTCTCTCCAACGTAGTTGAAGGTGTGGTCCCCCACACTGACGGTCCTCGGGTTGTTGAAGCCGCCGCAGTCGAACACGTCGTTGTTTGACTGGCAGAGGGTCCAGAGGGACACGCTCTCCGGACGGCTGGGCCGGGTCGGGGGGGCATCAGTCGACTGGTCACTGTCCGTCGAGCTGTCCTGTACAGCCGATCCGGAGTCAGGGCTGTCACTCGTGGCCTCGACGGAGGGCGTTTCGCTGTCGGCAGGCGTGCTCGCGTCCGGCGAATCCTCGGAGTCGCTGGAAGCCGAAGCGTCGGAGCCAAGCGAGTTGTGGCCATTGTGATTACCGCAAATGGCCTGGTCGTGACAGACGTTGTCCGTGCAGCCAGCCGTGGTCAGGCCCATCAGACAAGTTGCCACGATCACGGCAGCAGCTAGGCGGCGGCTCACTTCTTCCCGTTGCTGTTGCTGCTGTTGTTGCTGTTGTTGCTGTTGCCGACAGTGTTCCCATCGTTGTGTTCACCGCAGACCGCCGTCCCGTGGCAGCTGATGTTGTGGCCGCCACCGTCCTCCGGGGCGAAGGCCTTCCAGGCTCCGAAGCCGGCTGCGGCAACTGCAGCTAACGCGGCCAGCGCCTTGATCCAGACAGCTTGTCGCTGCGCGCCATTCATCTGCTGCGGCATGTGTGGCTCCAGGACGGAAGTGGTACGGAAGACCACCGCGATGGTCGATTACTGCCAGATTTACCAGCCGTTACGCATTCCTCCGCATGACTTCAAACCCAAGCATGCAGAAAGCGGAAAATGATCAGACGTACCGCTCAGCGACGTTCATCAGATGAACGAGTTCCAACTACGACATCCGCTTAGACGGGGGCATGCCAGCGCCTTAGCCTCGATCTTGCATGACGGTCCGCCGACGGAGTCGGTGGACGGTTTTGCTTTCGGTGGCTGATCTCGGGCATTCCGACGGCCCGAGTGTTGCCTCGGGTGGGCACCGGGTTCCACTGCTCCGGGCTGGTTCCTCTTCTCGTAGGGGCAGGTGAATCCGCTGGTCAGCCGGGGTTCGGCAGGAGCGCAAGCCGTTCAAGGGCGCCGGTGATCTCGCTGGTCCAGGGCCAGTGACGGGCGAGGCGGAGGATGCGGCGCCGACCGGTGGTGACGAGCTGGCCGGCCGCAGAGAACAGGCGGAATCGCAGCCGGCGGGGCTCGAAGAGCCGGGCGTGGCCGGTCAGGGCGAGCATGGGCATCCAGGCCAGGAGGTCGAGCGCGATCTGGAC
Source organism: Streptomyces cellostaticus (assembly GCF_023630175.1). Lineage (GTDB taxonomy): Bacteria > Actinomycetota > Actinomycetes > Streptomycetales > Streptomycetaceae > Streptomyces > Streptomyces cellostaticus_A. The sequence continues at coordinate 97,539 of NZ_JALLIN010000015.1, forward strand.
GATCTCCAGCCAGACCTTGTTCTGGGCGGTGTGGTGCAGGGGCAGGTTGCGCAGTCCGGTCGCACGGGCGGCCCGGATGCGGTCCTCGGCCCGGGCTCGCAGGCGGTGGCGGAGCTCGAGCTCGGCGATCGGCCGGTCAGGGGTGTTGGTGGCGAAGCAGGTGATCCGCATGCCGTCTGCGTCGGTGATCCTCAACTGGGCACCAGGATGCGGTCGTTCCTTGCGGATGATGAGCCGCATGCCCTTCGGCCAGCCTGTGAGCAGGTCGCCGGTGAGTTCGGCGACCCAGGCACCGTCGCGGACCTCGCCGTCCGTTTCGATGGCCGGGGTCCAAGCCGTTGGCGGGATCTTGTGGACGTGGCTGTGGATGGTCTCGGTGATGACCATGCCGACCGAGTAGGACAGCCAGCGTCCTCGCTTGGCAAGCCAGGCGACGAAGTCGTGGGTGCCGCCGGCGGAGTCCGTGCGGATCAGCGTCTGCCGCCCGCTCCGGTACTTCTTCGGTAGCTGGGTCAGGGCGAGGCGGGCGGTGGTGATGTGGTCGGCTGCTGTGTTGGAGCCTGCGTTGCCCGGTCTGAGCAGAGCGGCGACCGGCTCTCCGGTTCCGGCCAGGCCGTGGTCGACGAAGGCCGTCAGGGGGTGATGGCCGTAGGTCTTCTTCCAGGTCGCGGCCGCGTCCTGTTTGTCGGAGTGCGCGATCCCCAGGACGCCGTCGAGGTCGACCGTGACCTGTCCGTCGGTGTCCGGGGCGCTCTTACCGGCCAACGACCAGACGCGCTGCCGGACTTCGGACCGTGCGGACCGGATGGCCTGCAAAGCTTTCTCGCCAGAGGCGGCGAGGGCGTCGATCAGGCGGGAGACGGTCGGGTCGGAGGCGACCGGGCCGAAGACGGCCGGCTCACACCGCAGCATCGCGACGTCCGCGAGGCAGTCCCCGCCCAACGCGACCGCCAGGGCGACGTCCAGCAGGACCTTGCCCGGGTCGTGGACGGCCCGCGGTTTGCGCCACGGCGCCAGAGCCTGCGATATCGCCTGATCCAGACCGGTCTTGCGGACCGTTTCGACCAGCAGGACCGATCCGGCCTGCGAGACAACGGCTCGGCCGTCATCCTCGACACGGACATGGGGGTAGGACCCGGTAGGCTGCTTCACCTGGAAAGTGCCTCCGAAAGGAGCGGGAACAAGGACCTCAGCAATCCGCATTCTCGCTGGTCAGAGGCACTCTCTGCTGTCTCGATCACCTGCTGGACAGCCCACTTCCTGAAAGCGCGAGGTTAGCCCCAATCATGCGTAAGTCCTCGTCGGTTTGCCTACGGGGGCTCTGTGTTTGCGTCGGTGCTGTCACCGTCCCGTCCGCATCTGGCGCTTTCCGGTCGGCCAACCGCCAGATTCGTCGGCGGACTTCAGCCCACACGGCACGAATGGCCCGCAGGGCGTTCTTCCCGGAGGCCGCGAAGGTGTCAATGAGCCGGGAGACCGTCGGGTCGGAGGCTCCGGCCCGAACACGGCCGGCTCGGCCCGCAGCATGGCGACATCCGCGAGGCAGTCCCGCCCCAGCGCGACCGCCAGGGCCACGTCCAGCAGGACCTTGCCCGGATCGTGCACCGCCTGCAGCTTCCGCCACGGCGTCAGCGCCGCTGATAAGCCGGCCTTGCGGACGGTCTCGACCAACAGCACGCCTCCGGACTGCGAGACCACCGTCCGGCCGCCGCCCTCGATGCAGACACGCGGGTATGACCCGCTACGCTTCTTCACCCGGAGAGCGCTTCTCTCCGTGCAGCCAACAGGACCCAAGACAAGTCCCATCGTTGAAGTTCAGGAGCACTCTCTGCTTGTTTGATCAAGCCTCGGACGCCCCAACTCGTGAAAGCCCGAGCTAGGAACGCCATGGAGCTCGCCCGGCGACTGCCCGAGCCCGAAGCACCCTGAGTGTCTAACTGCGTGACAACGCCCACGAACAGCGGCGGACGAGCGCGGACGTCTGCGGACCGTCTGCGCAGGTGAGAAGCGCGCCAGCCCAAGGCACCGCCCCCACCCAAGTTGCTTCGGGACGAAGAGGTCGTGGGTTCAAATCCCGCCACCCCGACAGTGAAGTACCAGGTCAGGGGCCTGATCCGCATCGCGGGTCGGGCCCCTGAGTGGTTTCGGGGCCTGCTGGGAGAAATGTGGGAGAAGATCTTGGAACCTCGCTGCCCAACGCCCCGTTGGACGCGCCTGTGACTGCTCGCTCCGCAACGCGTCCGCCGCTGCCGTCCGAGCCTCTCTGTCAGTGAGCCCCACTACTGTCACAGAAGATCGTGGGGGCACTGATGCTGGGAGAGAGCCAACTGTGGGCGGGAGGGTCTGATGCAGGATCGGATGACAGGTTGACCTGCCTCACCTCTCAGGTTCCAGTTCTGCTGGCTAGCTGACGGCCTTCACGAAAGGCTGCCGGACATGCCCCGTACCTACCCCGCTGAGTTCCGCGCCCGCGCCATCGCGTTGGTGTGGGCAGGAAGAGGCAGCAGCAGACCGCCGTTGGCCTCGGCATCCATCAGGTCATGTCGTCGAAGTGGTTGCGCCAGGACGACATCGACAACGGCCGGCGCCCTGGCAGGGTCTCGGAGGAGTCCGCAGAGCTGCATGCAGAGCGGCGACGAATCCGCGAGCTGGAATCCGAGCTCGAAATCGTCCGCAAGGTCGCCAAGTTCCTCGGCGAGGACAAGCCGGTCCCAAAAGGCTCTACCCGGTGATCGACCGTCTCGTCGATGCCGGGGCACCGGTCGACCGATGTTGCCGGATCCTCGGGGCCGCCCAGCAGAACCACTACAAGCACAAGCGCACCCCGACCACGCCGCGGCAGCTGCGACGGGAGTGGCTGACCGGGCTGATCCGGGAGGTCCACATCGCCTCACGCGGCACCTACGGCTACCGTCGCGTCCACGCCGAGCTCTCCCTGGGCATGGGCATCCAGGTGTGCTCGAGGACCGTGTCGGTGCTGATGGCACAGGCCGGGCTACGGACTGCCCGGACCGGTGCGGATCAAGCGCCTGCGAGGTGTCGTCACCGCCGACGACCTGGTCAACCGGAAATTCCATCGGCTGCGTCCCAACGAGCTGTGGGTCACCGGCATCACGCAACACCGCACCAGAGAAGGGTGGGTGTACTGCGCGGCGGTCCTGGACGCGTTCAGCCGCAGGATCGTGGGCTGGTCGATCGACTCCAGACAGGACTCCACCCTCGTGGTCGACGCGTCAGACTTGGCCCTCCGCTACCGGACCCGAACCGGGCGGGTCCTCGATGCAGATCGAACTGTTGACCGCCAACGGTGGAATATCCGCGTCGAGTTGGCAAACGCGATCTTCGAGTACATCGAGGTCTGCCACAACCGACAGCGGCGCCACTCAGCACTGGGCTACCGCACCCCGATCGAGTACGAACTACGCTGCGAACAAGACACCATTCCCGCCGCCAGTTGGCCACCGCAGGTGGAAACCAGACTGTGGGGCAGGTCAAGATGTCACCCGATCGAGCAGCAGACCCAAAACTTCACTAATCGACTGATACCTGGAGCCTGTCGGCACCGCGGCGTAGAGTACGAATAGGTCGTCACCGAAGTTCCACGAGACTCGGGACACCCTCGTCTGATTCGGAGGGCCTGGTACCGGGCCGCATTGTTTGGAGAGGTGTGGCCTCTAGATGTCGGTGGACCGGGTTGACGTTTTGATCATCGCCGCATTGCAGGAGGAGTTAGCAGAGGCGAAGGCCGCGGGCCTCGCCGGAGTATCTGGCGACCCTGGAGTGGCGCGGTGGGAGGAGCGCGGCGCGGGGGGATCGGCCCCGTACTGGTGGGGTGAGTACTGTCGAGAGGACGGCCGACGCTTCTCGGTGGCGTTGGCACGATCGACCCACATGGGCAGCCGGGAAACGGCGCCAGTCGTGACCACGTTGACTCATCTGTTGCAGCCCGGATGCCTGGCTATGTGCGGGGTGTGCGCGGGTAACCCTGACGACATGGCTCTCGGGGATGTCGTGGTAGCCGACCCTGTCTACGAATGGGACGAGGGCAAGCAATCCGCGGCGGGGCTCAAAGGTGACAATCGGCAGTTCCGGCTGGACCACCGTTGGCTTCATGCGGTGCAGGACTTCACTCCCAGAGGGCTGCCTAGTTACCGCCCGGTAGACGATGAGGACGCGTTGCCGTGGCTGTTGGAACGGTTGCACCGGGGCCAGGATCCGCGGAGCCATCCCGCGCGTCGTCGGTATTTCCCGGAAGGCACTTGGAGGGCGCGGCTGCAGCAATGGGAACAAGGAGGATTGATCGGCCGTGCCCAAACCGGGTTGAAGTTGACCGACCATGGTGCCGAGTGGGTGCGGGGGTGGTTGTACGACGATGTGGATGGGCCACGGCGGCTGCCGTTCGAGGTGGTGGCGGCCCCGATGGCGTCGGGGAGCGCGGTGGTCGCCGATCCCAGGCTGTGGTCCCGGTTGCAGCGCATGGGGGTGCGAAAGATCGCTGCGGTGGAGATGGAGGCCGCTACCGTCGCCACGGTGGCGCACCAGCATCGGGTGCCGTACTGCCTGATCGCCAAGGGCGTCATGGATCACGCCGACAGCAACAAGGACGATCGGTACAAGCAGTTTGCGGCCCGCGCCTCGGCCGAGGTGTTGTACGCCTTGCTTGCCCAGTTGCTGCCCACCACCGAGGTGGACGGCAGTGGCCAAGTCCCGTCGATCACACCCTTCGCCCGGATCGACGATGCCGATATCTACGGCGACGGCGACCCGGCGACCATCGCCTTGCAGCGTGACGAGTACGGCGCCGCCACAACCGCCCCGCTACCCGAGTTCCACGAGGTCATCGACTACCTGAGCACGCGCCGCATCGCCCGCGTCTCCGGGGGGTCGGGCACGGGAAAGACCACGATGGCGGCCATGGTCGGACGTGACGCCGCGCGGGTCGACGGGGCCTTCTACGTCGACCTGGCGAGTCTCAACGCGCCGTTCAGCGTCACCGACACGGCTCTGCTGCTCGACCGCCTCACCACCCTCGACGAGCCAGGCAGACTGCTCATCGTCGACAACACACACCTCGATGGACGTCTGGAACGGACCATCGTCAATCACTGGCTGGCCACCTGCGGTCGCGGTTTCATGTTGCTGCTCTCCCGGCGCGACGAGCACGACAATCGCGTGCCGACCGTAAGGCTCACCGTCAGCGACAGGTCGCTGCTCGCCGTGTGGCGTCGGACAGATGCCTTCGCCCGTGCCGCCCTGGCCCTGCCGTCGGACGGCGCTCTCATGAGATGGAAGGAGACGTTCCCCGACCTGGTGACGTTCGCACTCGCGATGCGCGGAAGCATCGGTCGGCTGGCGGCCGGCGCGACCACGCTTTCCCAGCAGGACGCCGTCGCCTTCATCCGGTCGCGGTATCTCACCGGCCGCAGCGCCGAAGAGGAAGAGAACCTGCGCCGCCTGGCCACGGCCGGACGTTACGAGTTCGGCCTGAGCCCCGGCTCGCTTGTCTCCAACGGCCTGTCGAAGCTCGTCACGGAAGGTCTCATCCACTCCCGTGCGCGCTACTACACCCTGGGGCATCCGGCTGTGGCGCCGCTGCTGCTGCGTGCGCTAGGCGTATCGACCGACTCCGCGGAGCTGAATCAGATCGCGGTCACGGAGCCTTATGTCGCCTGCGGGATCGCCTCGCGACTCGTCCAGGCCGGACGCCGCACCGACGCCGCGCGGCTACTCGCGCACCTGGTCGAGAACGGCATCATCCGCAAGGACATCCTCGCGGAGTCCAATCTGTCCAACCTGTCGCGGACGACACGTCAGCTCGTCTCCCTCGGTGTCGCGGAGCTCTCGGACATCGACCACCAGCTTTCATTGGAGCAAGAGCTCCTCGCCACCAAGGTCCAGCAGTCTTCACCGCTGGACGTCATGCACTTCTTGCATTTCCTCAAGCTGCTCCCAAGAACTACCGCCTTGTTCAGCACGCTGCTCAAGCAGCCGGCGGTACGGCAGGAGTTCATAGCCTGGTCTTACGACGCGCCGGTCTGGTCCTTGCTGAACCTCGGGATGGCCACCCGCCGGTTCGACGACGAGTTGAGCGGGAAGCTGCTCGCCATCCTCTTCAACGTCCGGACCGCCGACGTGGCGGAGAAAATGAGCCGGGCCAGCTCATCCGAGCTGGGTAGCTGCTTTCGGGCCAGCGAGATCGCGGAGCGGAACGCCGAGTTCGTCGCCGTCATGTCGGAGCGGGTCGGCGCGTCGATCCCCGAGGTGGTGCGCCACTGCATACGCCGGGGACCTGGCGAGGTGATCCAGTACCACGCCTTCCTGCAGCCGAGACGCCCGGAGCTGGCGACGGCGTTTCGGGACCGGCTCGCGAGCGCTGAAACCTGGACCGAACTCGGCGACGCGCTCGCCAACAGACACGTCGGGCTCCTGGTTCGCCTGTTGGCGTGGGCGGACACCCACGGGCAGGCCGATCTGAGCGGGCACCTCGAGGCGGTCATCGGCGACCGCCTGCGAGGCGACACGCTAGCTTGGGATCTGCCGCTGCTCACCGCGAACGACTTCGCCGCCGTCTTCTCGGCGGCCGGCAACTCCCGGACGCTCAGCGGAGCACTCCCGGCGGTACGCCAGTGTCTGGGCGAGCACCTGGACATCGTGGCTCGGAACACCCTCGCGCGCGGGTTGGAGCAGTACGTGCATCTGTCCAACGTCCTTGCCTTTCATGCGGCAGAGCTGGCGCCGGACTTCCGTCGTCAGCTACTGAGTGTCGAGCTCCGTGAGCTTGCCGTAGCGCAGGGGCGGCGCGCGCCCGTGCACGTGGTTGAGACCGTCCGCAGGTGGACCGCGCTCGAGCCCTCTGCCCCGGAGGCATTCCTCCAGGGCGGAGGGCTCGCCGCGGCCTCCGCCGACCGAGGGGCGATCTCGCGCAACGACATCGGCTTGGCCTGCCGCACCTCGGACGCCATCTTCGAGCTACACGGTTTCGCCGGCAGCGAGGAATGTCGGGCCGCCCTGTCACCGGTCGGCCCCACCGCCCCAGCCGTCATCGGGCGGTACCTCGTCCTCGCCTCACGGCCAGCCTTCGCCGACCGGTCGGAGGCGCTCACCGCGTTCACCGGGCTGCCCCGGTATGAGCGTCACTTCGCACTGGTCGGCGCGATCAGAATGGTCGGTACCCATCCAGCGGACGAAAGGGCGTTCTGGGGCGCGCTGCTCTCCTCCACGGACGCCGTGCTCACGCCGCCGATCCAGCGTTCGCTGCTTGGGGCGAGCGCGGGTCGCGCGCTGGCCATCGCGAGAGGACTCGGCGGGGACGAGCCCGGGGCGAAGGAATCCGTACCGAAGCTGTGCGCGACCATCGTCCGCGACTGGTACAGCGCGAGCGCGGTGGACCTGGCAACTCCGCACTTCGAGGGCATGTTGTACGCGTACGCGCGTGATCCGGGCAGCACGTTGCCACCGCTGCTGCCGTATCAGGCGGTCTCCATGGCACATACGCTCCGAGCGATGGGTCGTGTGAACGCGGAGCTGGAGTCGAAACTGGTCACGGCGTTGCGGCGCGAGGTCATGGAGAACATGAGCGCCATCCACCGCCAACGATTCGCGGCTTGGGCCGACTACTCCGACATCGCCTCGGCCACGCTGGCTTGAGCAGGGTCGGGGACCGGCACGGTGGCCTGGGAAGGCTCCGTTTCCAGCCCTCGCCTGTCAAGCCGGGCATGCGTTGGGCAGGCCGCCAGCCAGGTGGCTGTGACCAGGCCCTTTTTATCGAACACCTCGCGGACAAGGCGGCGGGCCTGCTGAAGGTCCTGCGCGAGGCAGACCCCGACTACGTACTCCTGGACGGCACACTCGCCGAGTGCTACCGGGTCGGCGACGGGCGCGCGGACTGTTCGACCAAGCACAAGGGGCATGGTGTGAAACATGCGGGTCATCACGGACCCGGACGGCCGGACGCTGTGGCTCTCGCCCACCCTCCCGGACGGACACACGACCTGACCGCCGCCCGCACACAAGGTCGTCAGGATCTGTGAGCGCAGGGTGTCTCCATCCTTGCCGACAGGGCTTACATCGGCACGGGCGAGTGCGTCACCACCCCCAAGCGCCGGCCACCCACGGCGAACTCACCACAGCCGGGCAGACGGTCAACCGGGCCCTGTCCGCCGCTCGCGTACCCGTCGAACGAGGCATCGCCCGCCTGAAGTGCTGGAGGATCTTCCGTCACGCGCGCTGCAGCCCGACTCGAATGGTGTCAATCGCCGAAGCCGTCCTCACCTGGGAACGGCACCGCTGAAAGCGCTCACCGATCGCCTCACCGATCACTCATCAGAGCATTCCCTCTCGTGATCCTGATGCGGCAGCGGGTCGTGGCCCCATCCTCGGTCCGGCACGCCCCCCTGCCGTATCAGGATCGCTATGCATGACCAAACCGCCGGTAATATACGGCGCTTTCGCGTCATCGGCCCCGTACGCATCTGCCTTCCCCGGCAAGCTGCATGTCCGGACAATGACGGGGTGCCGGTGAGGCCGAAGATACCCGTGAGCCGACGACGTCTGTCCGGTACTTGCTCTTATTCGCAGTCCACGGACATCGCTACGGTATGGCGCGTCTCTCACCGTCAGCCGATACCGGGGCAAGCCATGGTCTTCGTCATTGCTCAACCCTGTGTGGACGTCAAGGACAAGGCGTGCCTTGACGTATGCCCCATTGACTGCATCTACGAGGGCGAACGAAGCCTCTACATCCACCCGGACGAATGCATCGACTGCCAGGCGTGCGAGCCCGTCTGCCCGGTCGAGGCGATCTTCCCCGAGGCCGAGGTCCCCGGGGAGTGGTCCGGCTACACCCGGGCCAACGCCGAATTCTTCGAGATCTCGGGGATCGGCTCGCCGGGAAGCGCTGGTGACGTCGGCCCCGCGGCGGTCGACCACCCCCTCGTCACGGCCCTGCCGCGTCCCCTGAAGGAGGGGCATGGGAATGACTGACAAGACCTGGCACAACGCTCACCCGGCCAGGCTGGAGGAACAGCTCGACGACGACGTGGTGCGATGTCACCTCAGTCCACGAAACTGTCGTATCCGGCCGGGCCAGCACGGATTCTGCATGGTGCGCGCGAATCACGACGGCCACCTCGTCAGCCTCAACTACGGCCGCTCGGTGCACGCGACCGAGGAGACCATCGAGACGGAAGCGGTCTTCCATTACGCTCCCGGCGCCCGGATCCTCTCGATGGGCAATGTCGGCTGCATGCTCAACTGCGACTACTGCCACAACTGGAAGACCTCCCAGGCACGTTACATCGACGGCAAGGACGTTTATCACTACACACCCGAGCAGGTCGTCGACATCGCCAAGCAGCATGGCATAAAGGTGATTTCGTGGACCTACAACGACCCGGTCGTCTGGCACGAGTTCGTGGTCGAGACCGCGCGCCTCGCCAAGCAGGCGGGAATCGTCAACCTGTACAAGTCCGCGTTCTTCATCAGCGGTGAGGCGATCGAGGAACTGATCCCCGTCATCGACATCTTCTCGATCTCCATCAAGTCGCTGGATCCGGCCTACTACCGGAAGATCACCAAGGGTTGGCTGGAGCCCGTGCTGGAGGGCACCGAGCAGGTCTTCCGAGCCGGCAAGCATGTCGAGGTCTCCACCTTGATGGTGACCGACCTGAGCGACGACGAGAAGACCGCCCAGGCCATGGCCGAGTTCGTGGGCGGCCGGCTGTCTCCGCGGGTACCGACGCACTTCGTGCGCTTCCACCCCGACTACAAGATGACCGACACGATCCGCACACCGATCGAGCGGCTGGAAGGCGCCCGCCGGATCGCCCTCGACATGGGGCTGCAACACGTGTACCTGGGCAACGTCTACGACACCGACTCGACGACAACGACCTGCCGCGGCTGCGGCGCCGTTCAGGTGACGCGCTACGGGCTGAACGCACAGCCCGTCGGTCTCACCTCCGAGGGCCTGTGCAGCTCCTGCGGCACCGACGCGCACTTCACCCTCTTCACCGAGACCGACCGCCGAACGACCGTCGCCCAGCTCCCCGGCCCCGGATTCGACACCGCCTCCTTCGAATGGCACGGCGACGTTCGCGCCGTCCACGTCCAGGTCCGCAACGACTCCTCCCAAGCCGAGACGGTCTACCAGCGCCGTTTCGGCGACCCGGAGATCGCCGAGTCGTGGTCCACGATCCCGCTGCGGCCGGGGGAGAGCTTCCGGTTCATCGCCGCGAAGTCCACCATCGGGGAACAGGGCGTCACGGTTGCCGTGCCCCACGGCTGCACCTCCAGCCTGCACGAGGTGTTCGACCGCGCCCACTTCCCCACCGTCGAGGTGGGAGCCGGCAGCCGCAACGCCGACGTCACCCCGCTCCCGGTCTTCCAACCCCGCGCGCGCTGACCCGCACGCCCAACAGGCCCAGAGCGGCCCCTCGTCGCGACCGAAGAAGGACTCACGTGCCATGGCGCGCCACAAACTACTGTTCGTCGTCCCGCCCCAGCAGTACGGATACGGCTACATCAACGACTTCTTCTGGCAAGAGGGGCTGCTCTACCTGGCCTCGTTCCTCCTCAAGAGGTTCGGGGCGCAGATCGAGGTCACCATCTGCGACGGGAACCACCGCTCGATGACGGAGTGCCGTGACGTCATCGCGGCCCAGCCGTGGGACCTGGTGGGCTTCCACTGCATCGACCACACGCGCGACGCGACCTTCGAGTTGCTGGACCTCGCCGCGCAGACGGGAGCGCGGCGCATCGTCTTCGGCGGAGCCGGTGCCATCTTCGGGGCCGAGCAGTATCTGCGCCGCGGCCAGTCCCTCGGCCCGGACGTGCTCGTCGGGGCATGTACGGACGCGGGCGAGCGGACCCTGGAAGCCCTTCTCACCGACGTGCCCCTCGACGAGGTCCCCAACTTCGTCTACCTCGGCACGCAGGACGGCCGGACGCGGGTCCGCCGGACCCGCAAGGCCGCCGGCCGCCCGGGTCCGGACGAGTACCTCGACGAGTTGCCGTTCGAGGTCTACACCGAGATCTTCGACTACCTCCGGCTCCAACTCGCCCGCGCCGACTACCCCTACCAGTCCCTCACCTACAGCGGCCTGAGCCACGAAGGCTGCCCCCACCGGGTCTGGCGCGACGGCGATCTGGTCAAGAGCTGTTCCTTCTGCGCCATCCCCGCCCGCAAGCTCGCCTACCGGCCGCCGGGCGAGATGTGGGAGCGCATCAGCCGACTCGACACACTGTGCCAGGACCGCCTCGGCACCGGCTTCCGCTCCATCAAGGACTGGGGCGACAGCCTCACTCCTCGCCTGCTGCGGGATCTCGTCGCGACTCGACCCCCGAGGTACGCCGAGATGCGCTACTCCGGCTATCTCAGCGTCGCGGACATGACCCCGAAAATGCTGGAGGCACTCCAGGGCATGAACTGCTGGAGCGTCTACATGGGCGTGGACGGCACAAGCGACTCCGGCCTGGAGTTCCTGGAGAAGGGCTACAGCGTCCCGACGCTGTGGGACCGCCTGCGCTATCTGCGCGACCACCACGATTTCCGCATCGAGGTGGGCGTGATCCTCGGCGTGGAGGGCGAGACACGGTCGAGCCTCGAACGCAGCGTGGCCGCGGTCCAGCGGGTCGCCGACCTGTTCCAGGACCGGGTCATCGTCGTCCAGGGCAACATGCTCGTCCCCATGCCCGGCAGCCTCGTCTTCGGCAGCCTCGCGCGACGGGCCCGAAGCGACGGCCTCGCCGACCCCTTGACCCTCGACGTCCAGGGTCGCATCGGCCAGTGGCTCGATCAGTTCACCCAGGTCACGTTCCAGGATTGCGCCGAGGCCCAGGCGGCCATCGAGCGGATATCACCGCGACGCCACAGCTACTCGATGCCGCGTCCCGCCTGACCCCGGCCAAGCACTCGGGGAGCCAGCCCTACATGACCGACGCCCTCGTCTCGGGTCTCCTCGCCGGCTACGGCATCGCCATGCCCGTCGGCGCCATGTCCGTCCTGATCGTGACCCTTGCCTCCCGAGTCTCCTTCCGGCACGCAATGGCCGCCGCCATGGGCGTGGCCACGGCCGACGGCCTCTACGCCCTCGCCGCCGTCCTCGGCGGCGCCGGACTCGCCCGGCTGATCCAGCCCGCCTCCCGGCCGCTTCAGGTCCTGGCGGCGGGGGTGCTGGCCTGCATAGCGCTGAAGGGGCTGGTCTCCGCGGTACGGACGCACCACCGCGAAGTCACCCGCCCCAGCCTGGAGGCGACTCCCCAGTCCCTGCGGCGCACCTACTCCGGGCTGGTCGGTCTGACTCTCCTCAACCCGGTGACCATCGTCTACTTCGGTGCCCTCGTCGTCGGCCACCGGGGCGGGTCTCCCTCGCCGGCGAGCGGGCTGCTGTTCGTCGTGGCGGCGTTCGTGGCCTCAGCCAGCTGGCAGGCGATGCTCGCCACCAGCGGCGCGCTCCTGCGCCGGACCCTGACCGGCCCTCGGAGCAGGCTCGTCACAGCGCTTGCGGGAAACTCGGTCATCCTGGGTTTGGCCGCGCATCTGGTCTGGTGAGCGGATTAGACGCGCGGTGCGCCGCGCCCGGGTCGGCCGGGCCCTGTACGCGCGTACGCGTCACCGGCGGCGGGCCGTTCACCGTGCGCACCTTGCCCGACGCCGCTCCCGGCTGCCATGACGGGGAGGCGTCGGCGTCGCGGATGGTGCGGGGACCGTGGCGACGACGATGGCGTCGACTCCACGGCTCGCGCCGGCTGCGCTCCGCTCCGCCGGGCGCGCTGCCGACCCCGCCCGCGCTGCGCCGCCGCGCGGCCTGCGCGTCGGGCCGGTGGCCGTGGGCCGACCACCGCCTGGTGCGGGCCCGTGGGCCGACCACCGCCTGGTGCGGGCCCGTGGACCGAGCATGCCGCCGGCCTAGCCGGGGTCTGCCAGCCACGGCTCCCCGGGCTCTCCACACACGCGCGGAGTGCCGGTCGACGGGGCACGACTACGATCGCCGGGCATGGACTGGCTGGAGCGCATGGCGAGACTGAGGCAGTGGACCAGAAGCGGGACGCGCGCTCCGCACAAGCCGTTGCTCCTGCTGTACGCCCTCGGCCGGTTCCAGCGGGACGCCGCCGGTGAACTGCGCTACAGCGCGGTGGAGGACGATCTGCAGCGGCTGCTGACCGAGTACGGGCCGCCGAACAGGACGACCCCGGCCTACCCGTTCCATCACCTGGTGAGCGACGGCGTGTGGGAGGTGCGCACCGATCGCGGACCGGGCAGCCCCGGCAGCGGGGTGCGGGAGTTGCGGGCCGCGGGGGCCGCGGGGCGGCTGGCGCCGGAGCTGCGCGCGGCGCTTCGGCGTGAGCCGGAGCTGCTCGGCCGGCTGGCACGGGTCCTGCTCGACCTGCACTTCCCTCCTTCGCTCCACGGCGACCTGTGCGAATCCGTCGGCCTGGAGCTGGAGCCGGCGGAACCCGGACGGCTCTCGGCCGCCGTGCGGAGGCGGCGGGATCCGCGGATGCGGGAGCGGGTCCTGACGGCCTACGAGTACCGGTGCGCCTTCTGCGGCTACGACGGCAGGATCGGCGCGGTGCCGGTCGGGCTGGAGGCCGCGCACGTGCGCTGGTGGGCGTTCGACGGACCGGACGACGTCGACAACGGACTGTGCCTGTGCTCGCTGCACCACAAGCTCTTCGACAAGGGCGTCCTCGGTGTCGGCGAGGGCCACCGCGTCCTGGTCTCCCAGCGCTTCGTCGGCCACAGTCCCGCCGCCCGCGAACACGTCGTCGCACTCGCCGGCCGCCCCCTGTTCGGACCGCAACCGGGCTCCCACCCCGTCGCCGCGATCCATCGCTCCTGGCACACCAGCCAGGTCTTCCACGGCAGCCCACGCCCCGCCCCGGCCGCCTGACCGCCGCGTCGTCGACCACTCCCACCCCTTCGCGAGCCGGAGGAACCCGGCGCGGCGCACACGGAGCGGCGCCGCGTGTCCGGGCGAGCCGGGCCGGAGCCGGGGGCGGGTCGAGGGGGTCGCCGCTCGGTGGCCGGTGGCCCGGGAGTGGAATGCGGGTGCGGGCAAACGGGACCATTGGGGCGTCCGGCATAGGATTCCCCGCATGAGCGATCCGATGACGGCTGCTGTGCTCACCGGCCACGGTGGCCCCGACAAGCTGGAGATCCGCCGCGACTGGCCGGTACCCGTTCCAGCGCCGCATCAGGTGCAGGTCCGGGTCACAGCCGCGGCGGTGAACAACACGGACATCTGGACGCGGGAGGGTGCCTACGGCAGCCCCGACGATCCGAACGCCGTGTCCGGGTGGCTGGGGCCGATCGACTGCCCTCGGATCCAGGGCGGCGACGTCGCGGGCGTGGTCAGCGCCCTCGGCCCGGGGGTCCCGCAGGACGTGCTGGGCCGGCGCGTCCTGGTCGATCCCGGGCTCTACCGCGACAGCAGCGCCGACAAGCCGCCGGTGGGATTCCTGGGCAGCGAGGCCGACGGCGGATTCGCCGAGTTCGTCGTCGTCGACGCTGATCATGTGCACGATATGACCGCCAGCCCCCTGACGGACGAGCAGTTGGCGTGCCTGCCCGTCGCCTACGGCACCGCCACCGGGATGCTCGACCGCGCCGGAGTGCGCTCCGGGGAGCGGCTGCTGGTCACCGGCGCCTCCGGAGGCGTGGGACTGGCCCTGGTCCAGTTGGCATCCGCACGGGGCGCCGAGGTGGTGGCCGTGACGAGCGCGGCCAACGCCGAGGCGGTGCGGGAATCCGGAGCCGCGCACGTCCTCCTGCGGGACACGGAGGATCTGGCCGGGCAGGTCAGAGACCTCGTCCCGGACGGCCTGGACGCGGTGGCCGACGTCGTCGGCGGGCCCCTGATCGGCGCGCTGCTGCCCGAGCTACGGGACGACGGCCGCTGGGTGATCGCCGGGGCCGTGGCCGGGAGGGTCGTGGAGTTCGACCTCCGCCGGCTCTACCTGCACAACATCACGCTCATCGGGTCCTCCATGCACACACGGGCGCACTTCGCCGCTCTGGCCGACGCGGCACGGGCAGGTGTGCTGGCACCGCGCATCGCCGCGCGCTTCCCGCTGACCCGGCTGCACGACGCACAGCGAGCGTTCGCCGAGACCCGCGGCGCCGGGAAGATCGTCATCGGCATGAACTGACCGGGTGGCGCCATCCGGGGAACGGGCGTGCCGACCGGGGCGCCGGCCGAAGTGAGGTCCGGCGGCTTCCCCCGGTCCGCGCGGGGCCACGGAGCCGGGGCGGCTCGGGGGCTCGCCGGGTCCGGATCGGGCCGGATGCCCCGCGGAACGCTCCCCGGGGCATCCGGCCCGGGCCATGGCGGCGGGGCCGAGGGGCACCGCCCCGCACAGCGCGGCGCGCTCGTGGTCGGCGCGCCGCGAAGGAGGCGGTGTCCCCGCGTCTCGGCGGGAGCGCGTGTCAGACGGTCGCGGCCAGCCAGCCGATGGTCTCCGTGGTGTGCTTGCCGTCGCTCTTGGTGGCGCCGGCGTACACCTCGTTCAGGCGGATCAGGAAGCCCGTGTTGGTGACGTCATGGACGCGGATCCCCGGTGTCTCCGGACCGTTGAAGGTCTGGGTCAGCGGGAGCACGACCACGTTGGAACCCGCCGGGAACGGGGTCGGGAACGTGACCCGCGTGAAGGTCGAGGTGTTGCCGCCGCTCGTCTCGATCGGGTTGTCGGAACTCAGGTCGATCTTCCCGGTCTGGATGAAGCTCATGGTCGACTTCCTTCGTGTAGGGGGTGGTTCGCTCGGCTGTCTCCGGCAACCGATGGGAGACTCGTCACCGGATCGCCCCGGTATGCCGAAGTCCCGCGGACGAGTGATCATCTTTCGGACAGCGGTGTTCCCTGCGCTTCCCGCCCGGTTCCACGGGCCGGCGGCCGTTGCGGGAGCCGCTGGGCCTGTGGCCGTGCCGTCGTCATTGTCCGGATCCGTGCCGTCTGCCCTCGGCGCGTTCCCGCGGCTCGCTCCGGCCCGGACGCACGGGCTCGCGCGGCCACGCCGGAGGGACCGCGCGGGCGCCGCCGGCCCTTCCCGGGCCGGCCGTGTCACGGGGTGACGATGGCGAAGTCGTCGTCCGGTTCGCTCAGACGGCTCAGGAGGGTGGTCAGCGCGCCGATGTCGCCGGTGACCCGCACACCTTCCCGCCGCACGAGTTCGGCGGGGCCGACGAGGCCGAGCAGGACGTCGCGCAGGTCGGTTTCGGCGAGAGCGACGGTGACGTCGGGCTCGGTGTCCGCCGTTCTCGCCCTGGTGCACGTCAGGACACCGTTGCGGAGCCGCTGGGTCACCGGCTCCGCGTCGGTGAGGTCCCACCGCACCGTGACGGCGGTGTCCCAGGCGCGGGGGCCGTCGACGCGGATGGCGAGGGCGTCGAAGAGCTGGTCCAGGGTGAGTGCCGCCAGCAGGTCGGGCCCGGCACTCCCGGTGGGAGTGCCGACCGTGCCGTGGCGCAGTTCGTGGGCGCCGGTCAGGAAGAAGTTGCGCCAGGTGCCGTTCTCGCTGCCGTAGCCGAGCTGTTCGAGGGCGTCGGCCTGCAGCGCGCGGGCCTCGGCATGGTCCGGGTCGGCGAAGACGACGTGGTCGACGACCTGGACGACCCAGCGGAAGTCGCCGTCGGCGAAGGACTGACGGGCCTGGCGCAGAACGGCGTCGGCACCGCCCATGAACCGTACGTACCGCTGGGCCGCCGCCACGGGCTCGTGCTCCCACAGATGCGCCGGGTTGCCGTCGAACCAGCCCAGGTAGCGCTGGTAGACCGCCTTGGCGTTGTGGCTGACCGAGCCGTAGTAGCCGTGGGTGTGCCAGGCCCGCTCCAGCGCCGGGGGCATCTCCATCCGTTCGGCGATCTCCAGTGCCGTCAGGCCCTGGTTGAGCATCCGGAGTGTCTGGTCGTGGAGGTAGGCGTACAGGTCGCGCTGTTCGGAGAGGAACCGGACGACCTGCTCGCCGCCCCACACCGGCCAGTGGTGCGAGGCGAAGGCCACGTCCACGGAGGCGGCGAAGAGGTCCAGGGCCTCCCCCAGGTAGCGGGCCCAGACACGGGGGTCGCGGACCACGGCGCCGCGCAGCGTCAGCAGGTTGTGCAGGTTGTGGGTGGCGTTCTCGGCCATGCACAGTGCGCGGTGGTCGGGGAAGTGGATGTTCAGCTCGGCGGGCGCCTCGGTGCCGGGGGTGAGTTGGAAGACCATCCGGACGCCGTCGACGGTCTCCGTCTGACCGGTGCGGGTGATCTCCAGGTTCGGCGGGAGCAGTCCGACCGTGCCGGTGGAGGTGGTCTGTCCCAGGCCCGCGCCGATCTGCCCGCGCTCGCCCCGGGGCAGCGCCGCCCCGTACATGTAGGCGGCGCGGCGGCTCATGGCCGTGCCCGCGTAGACGTTCTCGCTGACGGCGTGCTCGAGGAAGCCCTGCGGCGCGAGCACCGGCACCCCCGCCGCGACGTCCTCATCGGTGAGAACGCCCCGTACGCCGCCGAAGTGGTCGAGGTGGCTGTGGGTGTAGAGCACGCCCGTCACCGGCCGGTCACCGCGGTGGGAGCGGTAGAGCGCCAGCCCCGCCGCGGCGGTCTCGGCGCAGATCAGGGGGTCGATGACGAAGACCCCGCGGTCGCCCTCGACGAGCGTCATGTTCGACAGGTCGAACCCGCGTACCTGGTACACGCCGTCGGTCACCTGGAACAGCCCGTGGTCGGCGCAGAGCCTGCTCTGCCGCCACAGGCTCGGGTTGGCCGTGTCGGGGCAGTCCTGGTCCAGGAATCCGTAGGCGCCGAGGTCCCAGACCGTACGCCCCGTGGCGTCGCGGATCAGGGGGTCCTCGGCGGTTCCCATGAAGCCGCGCCGGGCGTCCTCCAGATCCCGGGTGTCGTCGAAGGGCAGGTCGCGCAGTGCGGCCCGGTGGGCGTCGACGATGGCCGGGTGTGCGGGTCGGGTGTCGGTGGACCGGGCCATCTCGCTCTCCCTGTCGGACGCGTCGCGGTTCGCAGTGGTGGCAGAGGTCCACTCTGGCCGGGAGCGGGCGTGCCGCACGAGCGGGCGTACGCCGTACGGGTACGCGTTGCGCCGGGTGTGTCCACCACGTCGGCCGCGGACTCGGGTGCGGTCGGCCGGTGTCTGAGCGTGATCCCCGCCCGGCGCGCTCCCTGTCCGACGCCATGTCACGTCCGACGGGGCTCCGTCGTGGTCGGCCCTTCTGCGTCCCGGCCCGGCCGGCGGCCCGGCCGGTTCCCGTCGGTGCCCGGTTCGGCGGTGGGGACGCTCGGGAAACCTGCCCCGGTCGCGGGGAGGCTGGACCTGCGGCAGGTCCCGGGGATCGGGGATCCGCGGGCGGAAACGCGGCGGGGCGGTAGCGGCACGGACACGCGGACAGGGCCGATCACCTGATCGCGATCGGCCCGGCCGGCTGCCGCGGACCTCCGCGCCGCGGTGCCTACTGCAGGCAGCGGCGGCTGTGGCAGTGGTCGTACTTGGCGCAGCGGGCGCATCCGCACTGGCAGAAGAGGCCGGGGGCCATGCGCAGCAGCCTCAGGAGCAACTCCATGGGCGACATCCACTTTCTGGGAGGTGTCCGGCACTCGTCGAGCAGGAGAGCAGGAGAGCGGGTCGCGGGCTCACCCAGGACCATGAGGCACGTTAGGGCACGTACCGAGCAGAGCATGCAGGAAATGCAAAAATCGTATTTTCAGGGGCCCTTGGCGCCATCGGATGACGGGGATCCGGGCGACAGGGTCCACGCGCGACCTCGGGGCCCGGCCGGGTTCCGGTTCGGTGGTCCACCGCCCACCGAACCGGCGGACGGCCGGCTCCGGCCCGGTCCGGCGTCTCATCTCCCGACCCGCGGGCTGCGCCGTTCGACGAGCAGGACGTCACGCCAGACGCCGCGGTGCAGCCCGATGCGTTCACGGGTGCCGACGGTACGGAAGCCGGCCCTGTGGTGGAGGGCGAGGCTGGCGGTGTTCTCCGGGAAGATGCCCGCCTGGATCGTCCAGACGCCGTCGGCCTCGGTCGAGTCGATCAGCGCGCCGAGCAGGGCCAGGCCGATGCCCCGGCCCCGCGCCCCGGGGTGGACGTAGACCGAGTGCTCGACCACGCCCGCGTCGACGCAGCGGTCCGACACCGGCGCCGCCGCCACCCAGCCCAGTACATGGCCCGAGGTGTCGACGGCGACGTGCCGGTGACGCGGCGATCCGGTGGCGTCGAACCGCTCCCACGTGGGCGCCGCGGTCTCGAAGGCGGCGTTCCCCTCGTCGATGCCGAGTTGGAGGACGCGCAGGACGCCGTCCGCGTGCCCGGGGCCCATCGGGGCGACACGGACGCCTGCCGGAGCGGTGGTCATCAGGGTGTCCGCGGCGCGATCTCGTCGATGAGGCCTCGTACGCGCCTCTCGATGTCGTCGCGGATGGGGCGCACGGCGTCGACGCCCTGGCCGGCCGGATCGGGCAGCCGCCAGTCGAGGTAGCGCTTGCCGGGGAAGACGGGGCAGGTGTCGCCGCAGCCCATGGTGATGACGACGTCCGAGGCCTGGACGGCTTCGACGGTGAGCACCTTGGGCACCTCGGCCGAGACGTCGATGCCCGACTCCGCCATCGCTGCCACGACGGCCGGGTTCACGGTGGCCGCCGGGGCGGAGCCCGCGGAGCGGACCTGGACGCGGTCGCCCGCGAGGTGGGTGAGGAAGGCGGCGGCCATCTGGGAGCGGCCGGCGTTGTGGACGCAGACGAACAGCACGGACGGGACGGCGGTGTCAGGCACGGGTGGGCTCTTCCTGGGGTGCGGGGACGGCCGGGGCGGTGAAGTAACGGCGCGCGTGGAGGGCGCAGTACACGAGGCCGATCAGGACGGGTACCTCGATGAGCGGTCCGACGACCCCGGCGAGGGCCTGGCCGGAGGAGGCGCCGAAGGTGGCGATGGCGACCGCGATGGCGAGTTCGAAGTTGTTGCCCGCCGCGGTGAAGGCCAGTGTCGTGGCGCGCGGGTGGTCCAGGCCGACGGCGCGGCCCAGGGCCATGGAGCCGGCCCACATCACGGCGAAGTAGACCAGCAACGGCAGCGCGATCCGGGCGACGTCGAGGGGCCGCGAGGTGATGGCCTCGCCCTGCAGGGCGAAGAGGACGACGATCGTGAACAGCAGCCCGTACAGGGCGAACGGGCCGATACGCGGGATGAGCCGGGTCTCGTACCAGGTGCGGCCCTTGGTCCGCTCGCCGACACGGCGGGTGAGGTAGCCGGCCGCGAGCGGGATGCCGAGGAAGACGAGCACGCTGCGGGCGATCTCCCACACCGACACGTCGAGGCCCGCCCGCGCCAGGCCCAGCGCGCCGGGCAGGAAGGAGAGGTAGAACCAGCCCAGCGCGGAGAACGCGAGCACCTGGAAGACGGAGTTCAGGGCGACCAGCACGGCGGCGGCCTCGCGATCGCCGCGGGCGAGGTCGTTCCAGATGATGACCATGGCGATGCAGCGGGCCAGGCCGACGATGATCAGCCCGGTCCGGTAGGCGGGCAGGTCCGGCAGGAACAGCCAGGCCAGGGCGAACATGAGCGCCGGTCCGACGACCCAGTTGAGCAGCAGGGACGGCAGCAGCAGCCGGCGGTCGCGGGTGACGGTGTCGAGCCGGTCGTAGCGGACCTTGGCCAGTACCGGGTACATCATCACCAGCAGGCCGAGGGCGATCGGCAGGGACACCCCGCCCACGGTCACCTCGGCCAGCGCGTCCCCGAGGCCCGGGACCAGTCGGCCGAGGCCGAGTCCGGCAGCCATGGCGGCGAGGATCCAGACGGCGAGGTAGCGGTCGACGAAGGACAGGCGGCCCGCCACGTCGCCCCCGGGTGCGGCGGCGCTCACGAGGCGGCTCCGGCGGTCGCGGCGCGGTCGGGGAGCGGCTCGCCCGCGGGACGGCTCAGGACGCTCGCGAGGCGGTCCGTCATCTCCGGGACCAGCCAGTAGTAGACCCAGGTACCGCGCCGCTCGCAGTCGATCAGGCCGGCCTGCCGCAGCAGTTTCAGATGGTGGGAGATCGTCGGCTGGGACAGGTCGAAGGCCGGCGTCAGGTCGCAGACGCACACCTCGCCGCCCGCCCGGGAGGCGATCATCGACAGCAGGCGCAGCCGTACCGGATCCCCCAGGGCCTTGAACACCTTCGCCAGTTCCGTGGCCTGGCCCTCGTCCAGGGGTGCGGTCAGCAGCCCGGGGCAGCACGCGGCGGCGTCGCCCTGGCCGAGCACCACCAGCTCTTGATTCGACATGCCTCTATGTTGACAGCCTTCTATTCAGGGCGCAATCTTGCCTTGAAAGACATCGATGAACATCAATGCAAGCCGATGGGAGCCCACCATGTCCCGCGCTCAGCTCGCCCTGCGTGTCAGCGACCTGGAAGCGTCGATCACCTTCTACTCGAAGCTGTTCGGCACCGAACCGGCCAAGCGGCGCGAGGGCTACGCCAACTTCGCCATCACCGAGCCGCCGCTCAAGCTCGTCCTGATCGAGGGCGAGCCCGGCGAGGAGACCCGCCTGGACCACCTCGGCGTCGAGGTCGGCTCCACCGACCAGGTCGCCGCCACCTCCCGCCTGAAGGACGCCGGCCTGGCCACCTTCGAGGAGAACGACACCTCCTGCTGCTACGCCCTCCAGGACAAGGTGTGGGTGCACGGCCCCGGCCGGGAACCGTGGGAGGTGTACGTCGTGAAGGCCGACGCCGACACCCTCGGCGGGAGCGCCGGCACCGGCGACGGCTGCTGCGCCACTCCGGCCGCCGGACCGCGGTCCGCGGCCGCGTCCGTCTCCGCGGGGTGCGGCTGCGGCGGCGACTGAACCGGCGACCGCCGGGCGGGACGGACCCCGAACGCACCTGTGCGGCGCGGACTTCGGCCCCGCCTTCCACGGCCGCCCTCCGGATCCCGGTGGGCGGCCGGCACCCCGTGGGGCACCCGCCCGCTCAACTCCCGCTCCCCGACCGGATGAATACCGCTCGCACCGGGAACCCCGCCAGTGGTTTCTACGTTGCTGTAGAAGACGCGGCCGCGCCCTCTGCCGGCCGCAACGTCGTCTATCGCATGTGGAGTTGGTTGGCATGGCTCTGTGGGACCGCATCAAGGAGTCCGCGTCTCAGATGCAGACCCAGTTGGTGGCGAAGAAGAACGACCTCAAGAGCGGGGCGTTCCGCGACGCGAGCATGGCCATGTGCGCGCTGGTCGCGGCTGCCGACGGGACCGTCGACCCCTCCGAGCGGCAGCGTGTGGCCCAGCTCATCGGGACCAACGAGGTGCTGCAGAACTTCCCCGCCGACGACCTGCGCCGGCGCTTCGAGGAGAACCTGGACAAGCTCACCGCCGACTTCGCCTTCGGCAAGGTCAGCGTCATGCAGGAGATCGCCAAGGCCAAGAAGAAGGCCGCGGAGGCCCGTGCGGTGATCCAGATCGGCATCGTCATCGGCGGTGCCGACGGCGACTTCGACAAGGACGAGCAGGCCGTCGTCCGCGAGGCCTGCTACGCGCTGGATCTGCCGCCGCACGAGTTCGACCTCTGACATCGGGTCCGGGGCGGAGGGCGGCCGGCGCCCTCACCAGGGCGTCGCCGCCTCCAGGACGAGGTACATCGTCACGGCCGAGTTCGCCGACGACATCGCGGACACGGCCGTGCCCACCGCCGCGCCCCAGGCCGCCAGACCCACCGAGGTGAACACCGGCGGCCAGTGGCGCGCCGCCGGGGCCGGCGCGAGCAGCGCGGCCACCCGGCGCGGCACCGGCCCGGGCGCGGCCAGGCACGGCAGCGTCGCCGCCGGGGCGTGGTGCGAGGGCAGGGCCGCCCGGCCGATGGCGCGGGCCACCGTCCGGCGACTGCCGACCACGCGGGCCGCCTCCTCGTCCGCCCACCGCTCCGCGGTGTACGACACGGCCGTGCGCAGCGGGAGCAGGAACGGGTTGGCGCAGGCCGCCAGGTGGACGGCGAGGAGGAGCCGGTGGTGCCGGCCGGCGAGATGGGCGCGCTCGTGGGCGAACAGGGCCCTGCGCTCACCGGGGCCGCCGAGACGGTTCAGCAGGGCCGTGGTCACGACCACGCGGTCCCCGCGCCCGCGTACGCCGGGCAGCGCGTAGGCGTACGCCGCCTCGTCCCGCAGTACGGCCACCCCGGTGCCCCGGAGGCCGGCCAGGGCCAGGTGCGCGCGGCGCCGGGTGCGGGCCTGGCGCCACAGGTTCCGGCCGCAGCCCACGAGCACCGCGCACAGGGCCGGGATCGCCGCCTTCCCGGCGATCCCGTCGCACGGCACCGCGGCGCGCACCTCGGGGTCGGACCAGGCGTCCGGCAGCGGGTTGCCGGGGAGCTGGGCGGTGCCGACCACCATCACCAGGCCCAGGCACACGCTGCTGCACACCGCCATCACCGCCGCCACACCGGTCAGCAGCCGTGTGGCCGTGCGGGGATGCAGGCGCTGTTCCGCCAGGCGCGCGACCGGCCACGCCGTCAACGGCAGCACGAGCGGCAGGAAGACGGAGACGCCCATCAGAAGACCCCCATCGAAAGCTCAGTCGTCCCCCGGCAGGTCTTCCCCCAGCAGTTCGCGCAGCAGCCGCTCGTCCTCCGGTCCGAGGCCGGTGACGAAGCTGGCCAGCACGGCCTGCCGGTCGCCGCCGGCGTCCAGCACCTTGCGCATCTTCCGCGCGGCCAGGTCCGCCTGGTCCGACACCGGCGTCCAGGCGAAGGACCGGCCCGCCCGCTCCCGGGTGACCGCGCCCTTGGCCAGCAACCGGGTGAGGATCGTGACCACCGTCGTGTAGGCGAGGTCCCCGCCCAGGCGCTCCTGCACCCAGCCGGCCGGCGCGGGCCCGCACGACTCCCGCAGCGCCGACAGGACCTGCGCCTCCAGCTCGCCCTGCCCGCGCCGGGAACGCCGCCGGTCAGCCGTCACACCCTGTCTCCCTTCCGGTGCCCCGCACGTCGTGGGCGGTACATCGTAGGGACATATGCATGTACGACGTTCCGGGCGGCGGTCCGGGCCCCCGCCCCGGCCGCCGCCGCGAGCGCCGCCGGAGTCCTCGTCAGCCGAACATGCCCGGCTCGTAGTCACCGGCCGGCTGCTGGACGATGACGTTCATCCGGTTGTAGGCGTTGATCAGGGCGATCAGGCAGACCAGGGCGCCGAGCTGGTCCTCGTCGTAGTGCTTGGCGGCGTCGGCCCAGGCCTCGTCGCTGACGCCGCCGGCCGCGTCGGCCATGCGGGTGCCCTGCTCGACCAGCTCCAGGGCGGCGCGCTCGGCGTCGGTGAAGACCTTCGCCTCCCTCCAGGCGGCGACCAGGTTGAGGCGGATCGCGGTCTCCCCCGCGTGCGCGGCGTCCTTGCTGTGCATGTCGGTGCAGAAGCCGCAGCCGTTGATCTGGCTGGCGCGCAGCTTCACCAGTTCCTGCGTCGCGAGCGGCAGCGTCGAGTCCGACAGGACCTTCCCGGCCGAGTTGATGTAACGGAGGAACTTGCCGGCGACGGGGTTGGCGAAGAGGTTCAAGCGAGCGTCCATGACGTCCTCCTGTGCGGTTGCTGTTGGCTGCACCTTCTTGACGGACCGGACCCGGGAGATGTGACGGCACCAAGGGTGACCTGCGTCACCCCATGCGGGCGGGACGCGGAAGCCGGCGGTGCCGCGCCGGGCACGGATCCTCGGGAAATGTGCGCAGGAGCGCCACACAGGCCGCACACGGTCTGCGGAACGCCTCGTTACCGTTGCCGCTCGATCCCCCCCCACGAACGTGAACAGGCCCCGGCCGTGGCCGCAGGCGCCGTCGACCCAGGAAGACCGTGAATGGACTACTGCTCCTCGTGCCGCCGGCATCTGAACGGCGCCCTGGCGTGTCCCGGGTGCGGGGCCTACGCACCCGACATCGCCCCGCCGGTGGCGGTGAGCACGCCGGGTACCGCGCCGGGCGTCCCGGTGGCGCGGACGCGTCCGTTCGACGCGTTCGGCACCGGTGACCGGTACGACGACCCCGCCGGCACCGGCGCGGAGCCCGCGGCGGCCGGCGCGGGCGCGGCACCCCGGTTCCAGCCGTACGGCGAGGTGGCGGACCGCCCGGCGGCGTCGCGGGGACGGGCGGCCCGGCGCCGGCAGCTCGCGCGGTGGAAGAAGAACAAGCGCCGGGCGGCGGTCGCGACCGCCTTCGCGATCGTCGGCGGCGGGCTCACGCTGGCCTCCCTGGACCGGCAGTCCGGCGACCGGGCCCGGGCCGCCTCGGCCTCCGACCACCACAGCATGGGCGTCGCGGAGCGGCAGGCGTCCGCCGGGGCCCGGCCCGACACGACACCGCCCACCGGCCGCCATCGTGCCTCGCGCCCGGCGCACACCCCGGCGGCGCCCGCGCACGCCGGAACCCGCGGCGCCCCGGCCGAGGGGCAGGACCGGCACACCATGGCCGCCGATGCGCGGACCGCCACGCCGGACGGCGCGCCGGACGCCGCCGCCTCGCCGCTTCCGGAAGTGCCCCGGGCGGTACGGCAGAGCACCGGCTCGGGGTCCGGGTCCCCGTCCGGGACCGATGCCGGGTCCGGGTCCGGGTCCGATGCCGGGAGCGCCGGGTCGGCGACGCGGGCACCGGCCACCTCGGCGCCCGCGAACGGCGGGGGCGCCGGCTCGGGGACGGCGCAGACGAGCCCCGAACCGGCGGCCACGTCGCCCTCCGGGCTCTGCCTCCTCGTGATCTGCCTCGGCTGACCCCGAGTTCGTCCGGTTCCCGGAACCACCCGTCGGTGTGCGGCAGTCCTCCCCCTCGTGACGAGCGTTCCGAACCAGGGTGGGCCCGGCGCCGGGACGGCGCCGATGGTGGTGTGCGGTGACGACGCTCTCGCACACCGGCTGACCGCCGAACTGCGCACCTTCCACGGCGAGCGGGTCACCCTCGTCGTGCCGCCGAACGAGCGCGTGGCCCGGCCCCCGGTGGTCGGGCGGGCGCGTGCCGCCTCGGCCGCCCTGCTCGACCGGATGGTCAGCGCCGCCGTCGGACGAACCGGCGCCGGAGCGCCGGGCGGGGCCGGCGCGGGTACGCAGAGCGTCGACGGCGTACGGGTGCTGGAGGCCGCCGACGTCACCGAGGCCGTGCTCGCCGAGGCCGGGGTGGAGCGGGCCTCGGCGCTGGCGCTCGTGTACGACGACGACGAGACCAACATCCGGGCCGCGCTGAGCGCCCGCCGGCTCAACCCCCGCCTCCGGCTGGTCCTGCGGCTGTACAACCGCAGGCTGGGCCAGTACATCGAGGAACTCCTCGACCAGGCGGCGACGCTGGCCTCCGGCGGGGGACCCGACGGCCGGCCGGACGCCTCCACGACCGTGCTGTCCGACGCCGACACCGCCGCGCCCGCGCTGGCCGCGGCCGCCGTCGCCGGCACCACCAGGGTGGTGCAGGCCGGTGGACTGCTGCTGCGGTCCGTGGAACGGCCGCCGCCCCGGGCCGGTCAGCTCCCGGACCGGGGGCTGTGCACGCTGGCGCTGCTCTCCGCGAACGGTGCCGCGCCCGGCGGGCCGGGCCTGGCCGGCGCGAGCGGGCACGGTGGGGAGCAGGAGCCCCGGCTGCTGCCCGACGACGACGAGGTGCGGCGCTCCCGCGGGCGGTCCGTCCTGGTGCTGGAGCGGGTGTCGGCGCTCGGCGGGGCCGTGCCGGACCCGGCGGGACGCGGTGTCGGGGTGGGGGCCGGGGTCGTGCCGCCGCTCGCCTCCCTCTTCTCGCGCCGGCTGCGGTGGTCGCTGGCCGGTCTGGTGGCGTGTGTGGCCGCCCTCGCCGTCGCGCTGTGGGTGGTCACCGACATCGGTGCCCTGCCGGCCTTCTATCTGACGCTGCTGGATCTGTTCGCCATCGACGATCCCGCGATCGGGCAGTCGATCGGACGGCAGGTACTGCAACTGCTCTCGGGACTCGTCGGGTTGCTGCTGCTGCCGGTGCTGCTGGCGGCCGTGCTGGAGGCACTGGGCACCTTCCGGAGCGCCTCCTCGCTGCGCAAGCCGCCGCGCGGGCTCGGGGGACACGTGGTGCTGCTGGGGCTGGGGAAGATCGGTACGCGCGTGCTGACCCGGCTGCGGGAGCTGAACGTCCCGGTGGTGTGCGTCGAGTCCGACCCGGAGGCGCGGGGGCTGGCGACGGCCCGGCGGCTGCGGGTGCCGGTGGTACTGGGGGACGTGACGCAGGAAGGGGTGCTGGAGGCCGCCAGGATCCACCGCGCGTACGCGCTGCTCGCGGTGACCAGCGCGGACACGACCAATCTGGAGGCCGCGCTGTACGCCCGGTCGGTGCGGCCGGATCTGCGGGCGGTGCTGCGGCTGTACGACGACGACTTCGCGACGGCGGTGTACCGGACGCTGCGGGCCGCGCATCCCGGTGCGCCGACGCGGAGCCGGAGCGTCTCGCATCTGTCGGCGCCGGCGTTCGCGGGGGCGATGCTGGGGCGGCAGGTGCTGGGAGCGCTGCCGGTCGAGCGGAGGGTGCTGCTGTTCGCGTCGGTGCCGGTGGGCGGGCACGCGGAACTGGAGGGGCGGACCGTGGGGACGGCGTTCCGGGGCGGGGCCTGGCGGGTGCTGGCGGTGGAGGGGCGGAGTGATGTGGGCCCGGAACACGTGTTGCGGGCCGGGGACCGGGTCGTCGTGGCCGCCACTCGCCGGGGGCTGGCGGAGCTGGGGTGAGCGGCCGGAGGGCTCCGCTCCCCGCCCCCGGCCGGCCACACCCGCCCGCCCCGCCCGGTCGGAAGGGGCGGGCCGGCCCCGGCGCCGGCCCGCGGGGACCGGGAGCGCCGGGACCGGTCGAGGCGGGGGCGGGTGGGGGTGCGGCGGGGGTGCCGGGGGACGCGTCAGGCGCCGTTCAGGTGGCGGTCGGCGTAGGCCAGTTCCAGGGACACCTGCTTGATGCGTTCGTCGACGACCAGGGAGCCGTGGCCCGCGTCGTAGCGGTACACCTCGTGCGGGGCGTCGCGGGCCTGGAGGCGCCGGACGTAGTTGTCGATCTGGCGGATGGGGCAGCGCGGGTCGTTGACGCCCGCCGAGATGTACACCGGGGCGTTGACCCGGTCGACGTAGGTCAGCGGGGAGGACGCCTCGAAGCGCTCCGGGACCTCCTCCGGGGTGCCGCCCAGCAGGGTGCGGTCCAAGGCCTTCAGGGCTTCCATCTCGTCGTGGTACGCCGTGACGTAGTCCGCGACCGGCACCACCGCGATGCCCACCGCCCACGCCTCCGGCTGGGTGCCGAGGCCGAGGAGGGTGAGGTAGCCGCCCCAGGAACCGCCGGTGAGGACCAGGCGGGCCGGGTCGGCGAGGCCGGAGGAGACCGCCCAGTCGCGCACGGCGGCCACGTCCTCCAGCTCGATCAGACCGACGCGGTGCTTCAGGGCGTCCGTCCAGGCGCGTCCGTAGCCGGTGGAGCCCCGGTAGTTGACGCGGACCACCGCGTACCCCTGGTCCACCCAGGCGGCCGGGCCGGCGGCGAAGGCGTCGCTGTCGTGCCAGGTCGGGCCGCCGTGCAGGTCGAAGACCGTGGGGAACGGGCCCTTCGCGCCCGCCGGCTTCTGGACCAGGGCGTGGATGCGGCCGCCGGGGCCCTCCACCCAGACGTCCTCCACCGGCACCGACGGCGGGCACTTCATGCCCGGCGGGTCCAGGACGACGCGGCCGGAGGTGGAGCGCACCGCGGGCGGTTCGGCGGCCGACGACCACAGGAACTCCACGCTGCCGTCGGGCCGGGCCGTGGCCCCGGAGACCGTGCCGCGCGGGGTGGGGATGCGGGTCAGCTCGCCGGTGGACAGGTCGTGGCGGAACAGTTCGCTGCGGGCCTCGTAGCCGTGGACGACCAGCAGGGCGGTGCCGTCCGGGTACCACTCGGCGCTCACGTCGCCGGGCAGGTCGAGGGCGAGGTCGGTCTCCGTTCCCGCCGCCACGTCCCACACCAGGGGCTCCCAGCGGCCCCGGCGCTGGTGGCCGATGAGCAGCCGGGTGTCGCCGTCCACGGGGGCGAAGCCCAGGACTTCGAGGCCGAGCTCCTCGGTGCCGCCCTTGGTGTCGTCCAGCTCGGCGACCGTCGTGCCGTCCGGGCGCAGCACGCGCAGGGCCGCGTGCATCGCGTCGCCGTGCTCGGTGTGCTCGATGGCGATCAGGGTGCCGTCGTGGGAGAGGTCGCCGACGCCGGCCGACTCGCGGTGGCGGTAGATCTCCAGCGTGGCCTCACCCTCGCGGGCGAGGTGGATGGTCGTGCCCTCGTCGTCCGTGGAGCGGCCGACCACCGCCGTCCGGCCGTCCCGGGCCAGGGCCAGACCGGCCGGGTAGGAGGGGTCGAGGCCGGGGACCGCCGTCTCGTCCATGCCGCCCGTGAACGGCTGGCGGCGCCAGATACCGAACTCGTCGCCGTCCTTGTCGTCGAACCACCAGATCCACGCGCCGTCCGGGGTCAGCACACCGTCCGTCGTACCGTTCGGCCGGTTCGTGGCCTGCCGCTGCCCGCCGGTCGCCCGGTCCCAGGCGTACAGCTCGTACGTACCCGTCGCGTTCGACACGAACAGGGAGCGGTCCGGCGCGTCCTCCGCCCAGTCGGGCAGCGAGACCCGCGGCGCCCGAAAGCGCCTCTCCCAGTCCGGCATGTCCGGTGTGTCCGGCGTCCTGCTCTCACTCATCGCCCCAGTCATGCGCCCATAGTGCCTGGCCGGACCGACAGTCCGCTGACGGTGCCCCCAGCCTGTGGACAACTTCCCGATCACGACCACGGGGCCCGCGCCCACGGACGGGCCCGAGTGCGTGCGCAGGTGCCCGCGCGGGCGGCCGACCCCGGGACGGGGCGGTCGCGGCGGCGCCGTACCGTTGTGGGCGTGTACCGGTTTCTGCTGACTCCCCGCTGGTGGGGCATCAACGTCTTCGTGCTGCTCGCCGTCCCGTTCTGCGTCTTCATGGGGTCCTGGCAGCTCAGCCGGTTCGAGGGGCGGGTGCAGGACCATCGCGCCGCGACCGGACAGGCCGCGTCGGACCGGCGGGAGGCGGCCCGGCCCCTGGACTCGATGCTGCCCGTCGACAAGAGCACCTCGGGGCGGCGGGTCACCGCGAGCGGCCGCTACGGCAGGCAGCTCCTGGTGCCCGGACGGGAACTGGACGGCAGGAGCGGCTTCTACGTGCTGACGCTGCTGCGCACCGACTCCGGCCGTTCCCTGCCCGTGGTGCGGGGCTGGCTGCCGGGCACGGCCGGCGCGTCCCGGGCGCCCGCCGCGCCGGGCGGCGAGGTCACGGTGACCGGTGCGCTGCAGGCGTCCGAGACGCCGGGGGGCGCCGGCGCCCGGGGCGGTCTGCCCGCCGGGCAGACCGCGGCGATCAGCTCGGCCACGCTGGTGAACCTGGTCCCGGACCGGCTCTACGACGCGTGGGTCACCCTCGACCGGGCCGACGCGGGGATGAAGGCCGTGCCCGTCACCGCGCCCGAGGGCACCGGTCTCGACCTGAAGGCCTTCCAGAACCTCGGCTACACCGGGGAGTGGTTCGTCTTCGCGGGCTTCGTGGTCTTCATGTGGTTCCGGCTGCTGCGCCGCGAGGTGGAGTTCCAGCGGGACGCGGCGCTCGGTCTGGTGCCCGGGCCGGAGCGGGAGCAGGAAGGGCAGGGCGGGAGCGAGGAGCAGGGCAGGTCCTCCGCCCCCACGGCCGTCTGAGGCCGCCGCGACCGCGGGCGGGCCTGCCGGCGGCCGCCACCGGCGGTCCCGGCGGCACCCGCCGTCCCGGACCCGTGGGCCGACCCCGGACCCGCGGGGCTACGAAGCCGTCAGCACCCCGGTGTAGTACACGGTGCCCGCGCACGCGTTGGACACCGTCGCGGATGCCGAAGGGGAGCCCGTCTCGCCGGTGTAGCCGACCAGGACGCTGCCGTCGGCCGCGCCCTCCTCGGCGGCGAGCTGGGTGGTGGTGCCCGCGGTGCCACCGGCGTCCGTGCCGCCGCCGCCCGCGCCCGCGCCCGCGTCCTGCGAGGGCGACGGGTCCGGCGAGGGTTCGGCGCCGCCGTCGGAGCCGCCGGTGGGGGTGGCGCCGCCACCCGCCGGACAGGTCTCGGAGGGCACGAAGGCGAACCGCTCCTCGTAGGCCCCGCCGGGCTGCAGGACCAGCTTGGCGACCTCCAGCGAGGGGTCGGGCAGGGCGGCCGCCGCGTCCCCGGCCACGTGCCGGACCACGGCGATCTTGGTCTGGTCCGCCGCGCCCTGCGCCGTCGCGCTGACCACGACCCCGCCGGTCACGGTGCAGGCGCTGCCCGAGGTGTTGGTGACGCGGAAGGTGCCGTAGACGACGCCCGTCGAGTCCGGGGCGTCGGCGCCGCCGGTGACGGAGCTCAGCTGGGCCGCCGTGCAGAGTCCGGCGCCCGGAGCCGTGGGTGCGGACGGGTCGGCGGCGCCGGCGGGGCCGTTGCCGCCGCCGCTCGTCCCCCGCTCACCGGTCCTGCCGCTGCTCCTGTCCTGCCCGGGGGTGCTGCCGCGGGAGCCGCCGGTGCCGCCGGCGCCGGCCTGCTGGTCCTTTCCCTGGGTGGCGCCGCCCTGGGCCTCGGAGGACTGGCCCGCCATGGCGGTGTTGGGGTCGGTACCGCCGGAGTTCGACACGTGCACGAGGGCGGGGACGGCGGTGCCGAGGAACAGGGCCGCGGCGGCCATGCCCACGGCGGCCTGACGCTTGCGGGCCCGGCGGGCCGGTACCGCACGGCGCAGGTGGTCGAGGGTTCCGGTGCGCGGTTCGATGTCGCCGACCGCCGAGTGCAGCAGACTGCGCAGGGCCTGCTCGTCCGAGCCGGACCCGTCGAGCGCGTCCAGGCCCGTGGCGGGCTCCGGAGAGCCCTCTTCGTCGGGACCGTGGTTCACAGTGTGGTTCCCAGCTTGCGATTGCGGGTGCTCTTGCTCGTGACCCTTCGTCGGCTCGTGCCAGGCGTAGGGTTCGTGGCGCTCGTGCGAGAGGTTCTCGGGCGACAGGTCCTTGGCCGTGAGGTCCTGGGCCGCGACGTCCTCGGCCGGGACGTCCTCGGGGCGGACGCCGTCGTCGCCGCGCTCCGTGTGCTCGCTCATGCCGACGCCTCCATGGACACCCGCAGCGCGGCGATGCCCCGGGAGCCGTACGCCTTCACCGAGCCCAGCGATATCCCGAGCGTCTCGGCGACCTGGGCCTCGGTCATGTCCGCGAAGTAGCGCAGCACCAGGACCTCGCGCTGGCGGCGCTGCAGGCCCTTCATCGCCTTGATGAGGTCGCGGCGCTCGAGCCGGTCGTAGGCGCCCTCCTCCGCGCTCGCCATGTCCGGCATCGGCTTGGAGAGCAGCTTCAGGCCGAGGATGCGGCGGCGCAGGGCGGAGCGGGACAGGTTCACGACCGTCTGCCGCAGGTAGGCGAGGGTCTTCTCGGGGTCGCGGACGCGTTTGCGGGCCGAGTGGACGCGGATGAAGGCCTCCTGGACGACGTCCTCGCAGGAGGCGGTGTCGTCGAGGAGCAGTGCGGCGAGACCGAGCAGCGAGCGGTAGTGCGCCCGGTAGGTCTCCGTGAGGTGGTCGACGGTGGTACCGGCGGCCGCGGTGTCCGCGGCCGACGCGGCGGCGGCGGCCTCGTCGGAGCCGTCACGCTGACTGGGGATGCGGGTGGGCCGCGCTGCGGGCATGGGCGCAATCACCGGCATGCCGCCGGCCATGCGCGGCCGGAGCGCCGCACGGGGCGACCGGAGGGCCGCGCCGCCGCGGGCCGCACTGAGTTCGAGTACCTCTGCCACGCCAGTTGGACACGCTTCCCCCCAAGAGGGTTGTACGTGCCGGACGTCACATGTGCGACAACCGACGGTTCCTCAACAGCCGTCATGCGCCCCGCTCTTCCTTTATGTCCCATTCGAACGGGCGCCCCCCGCCCGGATCACGACGTCCCCACGCCGGAATCCTCACGCCCACGCCTCGCAAGGGTCACTGCAAAGACGCTCCCCGCCCTCCGCGCGGTTGCGGGGGACGGGGAGGAAAATCCTCTGACGCCGGGGAGCGCGGATCAAGTGGTTTGGACCATGCTCCCGGCCACATTCCTTACATGGATACTACAAACGATCTAGCCGCGGGGGACAGTGTCTTCCGCGATCTCCGCCGCCAGCAGTTCGGCGATCTGCGCGGTGTTCAGCGCGGCACCCTTGCGCAGGTTGTCCCCGCACACGAAGAGCTCCAGCGCGGTCGGGTCGTCCAGCGCGCGCCGGACCCGCCCCACCCAGGTGGGATCGGTGCCCACCACATCGGCGGGCGTGGGGAACTCGCCGGCGGCCGGGTCGTCGCACAGCACCACACCGGGCGCGGTGGCGAGGATCTCGCGCGCACCGTCGACGGTCACCTCGCCCTGGAAGCGGGCGTGGACCGTGAGGGAGTGCGTGGTGATCACCGGCACCCGGACGCAGGTGACGGCGACCGGCAGCGCGGGCAGCCCGAGGATCTTGCGGGACTCGTCCCGCACCTTCATCTCCTCCGAGGACCAGCCGTCCTCCCGCAGCGACCCCGCCCACGGGACGACGTTGAGCGCCACCGGCTCCGGGAAGGGCCCGGTGTCGTCCCCGACGGCCCGCCGCACGTCGCCGGGCTTGGTGCCCAGCTCGGTCCCGGCAACCAGCGACAACTGGGCCCGCAGGGTCTCCACCCCGGCCCGCCCGGCGCCGCTCACCGCCTGGTACGACGACACCACCAGCTCGCGCAGCCCGAACTCGGCGTTCAGCGCGCCCAGGGCGACGATCATCGACAGGGTGGTGCAGTTGGGGTTGGCGACGATCCCGCGCGGCCGGTTGCGCACCGCGTGCGCGTTGACCTCGGGGACGACGAGCGGGACGTCGGGGTCCATCCGGAAGGCACCGGAGTTGTCGACGACGACCGCGCCCTGCGCGGCGGCGATCGGCGCCCACTCCGCGGCGACCTCGTCGGGCACGTCGAACATCGCGACGTCGACCCCGGCGAAGGCGTCCTCCGTCAGGGCCGTCACCTCGATCGCCTCCCCGCGCACGGCCAGCTTGCGGCCGGCCGAGCGCGGCGAGGCGATCAGACGGATCTCGCCCCAGACGTCCGCGCGCTGGGACAGGATCTGGAGCATGACCGCGCCGACGGCTCCGGTCGCTCCCACGACCGCGAGCGTCGGCTTGCCGGTCATCGGCCGGTGCCCCCGTACACGACGGCCTCGTCGGTGTCGGAGTCGAGCCCGAAGGCGGTGTGGACGGCGCGGACGGCCTCCGGCACGTCGTCCTTGCGGGTGACGACCGAGATGCGGATCTCGGAGGTCGAGATCAGCTCGATGTTCACGCCGGCGTCGCTCAGGGCCTCGAAGAACGAGGCCGTGACGCCCGGGTTGGTCTTCATGCCGGCGCCGACCAGGGAGATCTTGCCGATCTGGTCGTCGTAGCGCAGGGACTCGAACCCGATGCCGCCCTTGTTGCGCTCCAGGGCGTCGATGGCCTTGCGGCCCTCGGTCTTCGGCAGGGTGAAGGAGATGTCCGTCAGACCGGTCGAGGCGGCGGACACGTTCTGCACGACCATGTCGATGTTGATCTGGGCGTCCGCGATGGACCGGAAGATCGCGGCGGCCTCGCCCGGCTTGTCCGGGACGCCGACGACGGTGATCTTGGCCTCGGAGGTGTCGTGCGCGACGCCCGAGATGATGGCCTGCTCCACCTTCTGCTCCCCTTGCTGCTGTGTCTTCTGCGCGACCGGCTCGCTGCTGACCCACGTGCCCGGCAGCCCGCTGAAGGAGGAGCGTACGTGGATCGGGATGTTGTAGCGGCGGGCGTACTCCACACAGCGGTGGAGCAGCACCTTGGAGCCGGAGGCCGCGAGTTCGAGCAT
Organism: Streptomyces cellostaticus; assembly: GCF_023630175.1. Lineage (GTDB taxonomy): Bacteria > Actinomycetota > Actinomycetes > Streptomycetales > Streptomycetaceae > Streptomyces > Streptomyces cellostaticus_A. The sequence continues at coordinate 132,347 of NZ_JALLIN010000015.1, forward strand.
GTCCTCGAAGGAGATCCAGTCGATCTTCTTCGCCTTCTTCACCACGCGCGGGTCGGCGGTGAACACGCCGTCGACGTCGGTGTAGATCTCGCACACCTCGGCGTCGAGGGCGGCCGCCAGGGCCACCGCCGTCGTGTCGGACCCACCGCGGCCGAGCGTGGTGATGTCCTTCTTGTCCTGGCTGACGCCCTGGAACCCGGCGACGATCGCGATGTTGCCCTCGTCCAGCGCGGTGCGGATACGCCCCGGCGTGACGTCGATGATCCGGGCCTTGTTGTGGACCGAGTCGGTGATGACACCTGCCTGGCTTCCGGTGAACGACTGGGCCTCGTGCCCCAGGTTCTTGATCGCCATGGCCAGCAGCGCCATGGAGATGCGCTCACCGGCGGTCAGCAGCATGTCGAACTCCCGGCCGGCAGGCATGGGTGAAACCTGCTCGGCGAGATCGATCAGCTCGTCCGTCGTGTCGCCCATCGCGGAAACGATGACAACCACCTGGTTGCCGTTCTTCTTCGCTTCCACGATCCGCTTGGCGACGCGCTTGATGCCCTCGGCATCGGCTACGGAGGAGCCTCCGTACTTCTGCACGACAAGGCCCACGTGCGCTCCTCGCTCGGTTCGTTTGTGTCGGCTCAGTTTACCGAGCGTCCGTTTTACGCCCCCCTGCTCCCGCATGGTGAGACGCCGGACGCCCGCAACCGGCGCCTGCCCAGCCGGGAGCGGAGCACTCGCAAAGTGCCCCGCGTCACACCGCGGCCGCTACTTCACGGGGCGCATGCCGAGGGGGCCGCCGATCTCCTCGGCCATGACACGGCCCGCCTCGAACTCCAGGGTCTCGTCGCCCATGCCCTGGTCGGTGTCGAGGCCGTCGAGCTCCTCGAGGGGCTGGTCGAGACGGACGTGGATGAGGACGGACTGCAGGGCGCGCAGCACGGCGGAGGCGGTGGGGCCCCAGTTGGAGAAGTAGGAGAACTGCCACCACCACAGGGCCTCCGTGGTGCGGCCCGAGCGGTAGTGGGCCATGCCGTGGCGCAGGTCGGTGATGATGTCGGCGATGTCGTCGGAGATCCGGGCCGGCACGGAGGCCTTGCGGGGCTCGTACGGGTCGAAGACCTCGGAGTAGACGTCGACGGGGTCCAGCAGGCGGGCCAGGTTCTCACGGAGCTCGTCCACGTCCCCCTCGGGACCGAGGTCGGGCTCGTAGCGCTCCTCGGGGACGATGTCCTCGTGGGCACCGAGACGGCCGCCGGCCAGCAGGAGCTGGGAGATCTCCAGGAGGAGGAAGGGGACCGTGGAGCCGGGCTCGTCCCCCCTCGCCACCTCCGTGACGGCGACCAGGAAGCTCTCGACCTGGTCCGCGATCTGGACCGAGAAGTCGTCCGGGTTCCGCGTCGAGTCGTGCAGCGTGGCGTCAGACATCTAGGAGTCGTCTCCCCTCGAAGGCGCGGCCGAGGGTGACCTCGTCCGCGTATTCCAGGTCGCCGCCCACCGGGAGGCCGCTGGCCAGGCGGGTGACCTTCAGGCCCATGGGTTTGATCATGCGGGCGAGGTACGTGGCCGTCGCCTCGCCTTCGAGATTGGGGTCGGTGGCGAGGATCAGCTCGGTGACCGTGCCGTCCGCGAGCCGGGCCAGGAGCTCCCTGATGCGCAGGTCGTCGGGTCCCACACCCTCGATCGGGCTGATCGCGCCGCCCAGGACGTGGTAGCGGCCGCGGAACTCACGGGTGCGCTCGATCGCGACGACGTCCTTCGGCTCCTCCACCACGCAGATGACGGACGGGTCGCGGCGCGGGTCGCGGCAGATGTTGCACAGCTCCTCCTGCGCCACGTTGCCGCAGACCGCGCAGAAGCGGACCTTCGCCTTGACCTCCAGCAGCGCCTGCGCGAGCCGCTTCACGTCGGCCGGCTCCGCCTGCAGGATGTGGAAGGCGATCCGCTGGGCGCTCTTGGGACCGACGCCGGGCAGCCGCCCCAGCTCGTCGATGAGGTCCTGGACCACGCCTTCGTACAACGGACTGCCCTTCCTGGAGACCTTTCGGTACGTACGGTAGTTGGCTGCCGCCCGTCCTAGGAAGGCGGTGGGGGTTTCGCCCGGGTGACGGGCACCGGAACGGCCGGCGGATCAGAAGGGCAGGCCCGGGATGCCACTGCCGCCGCCGAGACCCTGGGCCAGCGGGCCCAGCTTCTGCTGCTGGAGCGTCTGCGCGTTCTCGTTGGCCGCCTGCACGGCCGCCACGACCAGGTCCGCGAGGGTGTCGGTGTCCTCGGGGTCGACCGCCTTCGGGTCGATCTTCAGCGCCCGGAGCTCGCCGGAGCCGGTGACGGTGGCCCGCACCAGGCCGCCGCCCGCCTGGCCGTCGACCTCCGTGTTCGCCAGTTCCTCCTGCGCCCGCTGGAGGTCCTGCTGCATCTTCTGGGCCTGCTGGAGCAGCTGCTGCATGTTGGGCTGGCCACCACCGGGAATCACGATCAGCTCCTGGTTCCTCGTCCACTGCGTCGTCGTTCGCTGTGCACGAGCCTACGTGGTCTGCCCGGCCATCGCCGCGCCACTCTTTCGAGTGATTCCCGCGGCGACCCTATACCTGATCAAGGCGCTCTTCCGGGCGGAAAAGCCGGCAAAGCCGGGTCCCTGCCACCCATTGGGCGGTAGGAAGGGGGGCCGCGCGTCGGCATCCGGCGTCACACGGTGTGACGGGGGTGCGCGGTGCCGTGTTCGGTGTCGTGTTCAGTAGGGAGTGCCGGGTGGGTCAGCCGGAGATGCAGCCCGAGGGTCCGCCCCAGGACGGTCGGGGCGAAGGTCCGGCCGGACCGCGGCCGGGCGATCTGACCGGGCGGACCTTCCCGCTCGGGGACTGGGGCGAGCCCGCCGAACGCCTCGACGAGCTGTACCGGTGGGTGGAGCAAGGGGCGCTGCACACGGCCGCCTGGTACCTCGAGGACCGGGTGTGGAAGCGGCGGGGCGCACGGGCGCTGCGGGCCGGCGCGGCGACCGGGGCGGTCCTCGGGGCCGCGCTGCCCCTGCTGGACATGACCGGAGTGGTCGGCGGGGTCGCGCCCTGGGGCTACCTGGCGCTGCTTCTCGCGGTGGCCTGCGTCGGCGCCGACCGGTTCTTCGGGGTCACCTCCGGGTGGATAAGGGACGTGGCGACCGCGCAGGCCGTGCAGCGGCGGCTGCAGGTCCTGCAGTTCGACTGGGCCTCGGAGAGCGTCCGGGAGATGCTGGGCCCCGCGGAGGGCACGGCGAGCGAGGCCGCGGAGCGGTGCCTGGGGGTGCTGCGCCGCTTCTCGGAGGACGTGCAGGACCTGGTGCGCACGGAGACGGCCGACTGGATGGTGGCGTTCCGCACCGGGTCGGCGCCGCTCGGCATCCAGACCGCGATGGCCTCCGGCATGCGGGCGGAGCCGGCGGCCCCGGCGGGCCGGCACCACCTGCCGCCCGCGAACGGCGCCCGCCCGAACATGCCCCGCCAGCGCCCCCCGGAGCCCCGGTAGGCCGCGGGTCACCGGCCCAGCCGCAGTCCCTCCGGCGTCCGGCCCGGCGCATGGCCGTGGTGGGGAGTCGTCGCGGTCGATGCCCTGTGAGCCGTCGTTCTCCGGTCGGAGCGGTACGAGGGTCGCGTCGGCCATGTCCGGCACCTCGTCGAAGAGGCCGAGCCGGCGGTCGGCCCGGCCCGAACGGACGTCGTCGCCTACCGGGTTGTCCATCTGCACCCGGCAGCCGATCCTCTCGCGGCGCGGCACCCGGCGCTCCTACCAGACCATGCCGGCGGGCGCGACGATGCCCAGCACCGCCGTGCCGACGGCCACGACGTTCTCCGCGCTCAGCCACTCCATGGACGCCCCCGCCACTCACCGGAGTCGGATGGTGGGGTCACGGTACGCGCGCTGCGGGGCGGGAGACGGACCCGTCCGCCGAGCGTTCGACCAGCGTGCCGTGCGCGGGATCTCCGCTCACCGCCTGGTGTACGTCAGGCTCTCGCCGCCGCCCGCCCTCGCTCGCTTCAGCCGTCCGTCCGGGAGCAGGGTGACCTCGGTGGCCTCGCCCGGGGAGCAGGACGACATCGGCTCGCCGCTGCTCACCGTGGACGGCCCGATCTCCAAGGGACCTCCGTCGCGCGGCTGTTCGGCCAGGGCGGCCTCGAAGACGCAGTGGTACGTGCCGCCGCCCTCGCCGGGACCGTCCGCGACCAGGGTGAGGATCTTGTCGCCGACCTCGCCCTGTCCGATGGTCAGCCGGCGGGCGTTGGCGCCGCTCGCGTTGTCGATGCTGGTCTCCCAGGTGCCGAGGAAGGCGGCGGGGACCGTGCCGTCCTCGGCGGCGGGCGACGCGGAGGCCGTCGGTGTGGGCGTGGGCGCCGGGGAGGTGACCGGCGGAGCGCTCGTGGTGCCGGTCGGCACGGGTCCGGCGCCGGCGGTGTCACCGCCGCCGTGCACCATCAGCGCGTACACCGAGCCCCCCGCGCCCAGCGCCACCACCAGCGCGATCACGACGAGCAGCGCGGTGGACCGGCCGCCCGGGCGCTCCGGCTCCGGCCCCCCGGTGAACGGCGGCGGGCCGTGGGGCGGGGTGGAACCGAGCCCGCCGTAGGGGGTGTACGGCTGCCGCGGGTGACCGTGGCCGGCGGCCGGGAACTGCGGATGCTGCTGGGCCCGCGGCGGACCGCCGTAGCCGTACGCGGCGGCGGGGGCGTGGGCGGGAGGGGCCGGGGGCGCTCCGGGCGGCGGGGTGTACGCGGCCGCCACGGTCGGCAGGTGATCGGCCGCCGCGCCTCCGGCGCCGGGCCCGCCCGGTGGCGGAGGCGTCGGGGCGTCGTCGGCCACGGGGGAATGCTCGGGCGGCCCTCCGGCCCCCGGCGCCCACCCGCCGCGAGAACCCCCGCCCCGCCCCGTGCCAACAGGACCGGCCCGGTCACCAGCGCCCGCGGGGCCACCCGCGGCCGGGGC
>NZ_JALLIN010000016.1 GCF_023630175.1 Streptomyces cellostaticus
CCTTGCGGGCCCGGGTCGCCTTCTTCGCCGGCGCGGCCTTCTTCGCCGCCTTCTTGGTGGCGGCGGTGCTCCTTGCGGTGGCCGCGTCACCGGCCTCGGTCACCGTCTTCCTCGTCGTCGCCCGGGCGGCCGTCGTCCTCCTCCCCGCGCTACCGCGCGGTGCCTTCACCGGTTCCGCGTCGCTGACCCGGTCGGCGCCGAGGATCTCGCGCAGGAACTTGCCGGTGTGGCTGGCCGGTACCCCCGCGACCTCCTCGGGCGTCCCCTCGGCCACCACCAGGCCGCCGCCGGCGCCGCCCTCCGGGCCCATGTCGACGAGCCAGTCGGCGGTCTTGATCACATCGAGGTTGTGCTCGATGACGATGACCGTGTTGCCCTTGTCGACCAGGCCGGAGAGGACCTTCAGCAGCTTGCTGATGTCCTCGAAGTGCAGACCGGTGGTCGGCTCGTCCAGGACGTAGACCGTGCGGCCGGTGGAGCGCTTCTGCAGCTCGCTGGCGAGCTTCACGCGCTGCGCCTCACCGCCGGACAGGGTGGTCGCGGACTGGCCGAGCCGGACGTAGCCGAGGCCGACGTCCTTCAGTGTGCGCAGGTGCCGGGAGATGGACGGGACGGCCTCGAAGAACTCGGTCGCCTCCTCGATCGGCATGTTCAGCACCTCGGCGATGGACTTGCCCTTGTAGTGGACCTCCAGGGTCTCCCGGTTGTACCGGGCGCCGTGGCAGACCTCGCACGGGACGTAGACGTCCGGGAGGAAGTTCATCTCGATCTTGATGGTGCCGTCGCCCGCGCAGTTCTCGCAGCGGCCGCCCTTGACGTTGAAGGAGAAGCGGCCGGGCAGGTACCCGCGGACCTTCGCCTCGGTGGTCTCGGCGAACAGCTTGCGGATGTGGTCGAAGACACCGGTGTAGGTCGCCGGGTTGGACCGCGGGGTGCGGCCGATGGGCGACTGGTCGACGTGCACGACCTTGTCGACCAGGTCGTCGCCGTCCACGCGCGTGTGCCGTCCGGGCACGCTGCGCGCGCCGTTGAGCTCACGCGCGAGGTGCGTGTACAGGATGTCGTTGACCAGCGTCGACTTGCCGGACCCGGACACGCCGGTCACGGCGGTGAACACACCCAGCGGGAAGGACACGTCGATGTCCTGCAGGTTGTTCTCGCGCGCGCCGTGCACCGTCAGCTGCCGGGAGGGGTCGCGGGGGCGCCGCACGTCGGGCAGCGGGATCGACTTGCGGCCCGAGAGGTACTGGCCGGTCTGGGACTCGGCGTTGGCGAGCAGTTCCTTGAGGGAACCGCTGTGCACGACCTTGCCGCCGTGCTCGCCGGCGCCGGGGCCGATGTCCACGATCCAGTCGGCGACCTTGATGGTGTCCTCGTCGTGCTCGACGACGATGAGCGTGTTGCCCATGTCCCGCAGCCGGACCAGGGTCTCGATCAGCCGGTGGTTGTCCCGCTGGTGCAGGCCGATGGACGGCTCGTCCAGCACGTACAGGACGCCGACCAGACCGGAACCGATCTGGGTGGCGAGGCGGATGCGCTGGGCCTCGCCGCCGGAGAGGGTACCGGCGGCGCGGTTGAGCGAGAGGTAGTCCAGACCGACGTCGACCAGGAACCTCAGCCGCTCGTTGACCTCCTTCAGGACCCGCTCGGCGATCTTCTTGTCGCGGGCGCTCAGCCTCAGCTCGCCCAGGAAGTCCGCACAGTCGCTGATCGACATCGCGGAGACCTCGGCGATGGACTTCTCCATGACCGTCACGGCCAGGACGATCGGCTTCAGGCGTGTGCCCTCGCAGGAGGGGCAGGGCACCTCGCGCATGTAGCCCTCGAAGCGCTCGCGGCTGGCGTCGCTCTCGGCCTCGCTGTGCCGGCGCTTGACGAACGGCACCGCGCCCTCGAAGGGAGTGGTGTACACGCGCTCGCGGCCGTACCGGTTGCGGTAGCGGACCTCGATCTGGGTCTTGTGGCCGTGCAGCAGGGCCTTCCTCGCCCGCTGGGGCAGGCCCGCGAAGGGGATGTCGGTGCGGAAGCCGAGGGCGTCGGCGAGGGCGCCGACCAGCCGGCCGAAGTAGTCCTTGGTGTGACCGTGCGACCAGGGGTGGATGGCGCCCTCGTCGAGGGACTTGTCCTCGTCCGGGACGATCAGCTCGGGGTCGACCTCCATGCGCGTGCCGATGCCGGTGCACTCGGGGCAGGCGCCGAAGGGCGAGTTGAAGGAGAAGGAGCGGGGCTCCAGCTCCTCGAAGGACAGGTCGTCGTACGGGCAGTACAGGTGCTCCGAGTACATGCGCTCGCGCTCGGGGTCGTCCTCGGGAAGGTCGACGAAGTCGAGCACGACCATGCCGCCGGACAGGCCGAGCGCGGTCTCGACGGAGTCGGTGAGCCGGCGCTTGGCGGAGTCCTTGACCGTGAGGCGGTCGACGACCACCTCGATGGTGTGCTTCTCCTGCTTCTTCAGTGTGGGCGGCTCGGAGAGCTGGACGGTCCGGCCGTCGACGCGGGCGCGGGAGTAGCCCTTGGTCTGCAGGTCGGCGAAGAGGTCGACGAACTCGCCCTTGCGCTCGCGCACCAGCGGAGACAGCACCTGGAAGCGGCTGCCCTCCGGCAGTTCCAGGACCTTGTCGACGATGGCCTGCGGCGACTGCCGCGAGATGGGGCGGCCGCACTCGGGACAGTGCGGCTTGCCGATGCGCGCGAAGAGCAGCCGCAGGTAGTCGTAGACCTCGGTGATGGTGCCGACCGTCGAACGCGGGTTGCGCGAGGTCGACTTCTGGTCGATGGAGACGGCCGGGGACAGGCCCTCGATGAAGTCCACGTCCGGCTTGTCCATCTGGCCGAGGAACTGCCGGGCGTACGAGGAGAGCGACTCCACGTAGCGCCGCTGCCCCTCGGCGAAGATCGTGTCGAAGGCCAGCGAGGACTTGCCCGACCCCGACAGGCCCGTGAAGACGATGAGCGAGTCGCGCGGGAGGTCGAGCGAGACGTTCTTCAGGTTGTGCTCGCGCGCTCCACGGACGATGAGACGGTCGGCCACGCCGGTCCGCACCTTTCTTGAGAGAAGTGACAGGGGCCGGGGCCCCCGTGCTTCTTCGAGACTAGGGGGAGCCACTGACAGCGCCGGTCGGGTTCCGGGATGCATAACAATCCCGGGCCCTCCTGCATGCCCGACGCCGTGCTCGACGATATAGCACGTGCTTTCGATTTACGGGCGAGCTTCACCACCTTCACCCGAAGGGGTGGCGCGACTAGGGTCAGGGCCATGATTGATCACGCTCATGACCTGGCCCGTGTGCGGGAGGCGACCGAGCGGCTCCTCACCGCTGCCGCCAAGCTGGACAACGCCTCGGTGGCCGAGCCGTCACGCCTGCCCGGCTGGACCCGCGGGCACGTCCTCGCCCACCTCGCCCGCAACGCGGACGCCCTCGTGAACGTCCTCGAGGGCCGCCCCATGTACGAGAGCGCCGAGGCGCGGGACGCCGACATCGAGCGGGACGCCCTGCGCCCGCTGGACGCCCAGCTCGCCGACGTGCGCGAGAGCGCGGCCGACCTCCAGCGGGCGTCGGACGTTCCGGCGGACTGGACGCGCACGGTGGAGCTGCGCAACGGCGTCACCGACACCGCCGCCCGGCTGCCGTTCCGGCGGTGGGTCGAGGTCGACCTGCACCACGTGGACCTCGGCATCGGCTACGAGCTGGAGGACCTGCCCGCGGAGTTCACGGAGCGCGAGACCGGATTCCTGGCGGATCGCTTCGCCGGGCACCCCGACGTCCCGGCGACCCGGATCACGGACGGCACGCGCACGTGGCGCACCGGCCGTGACGCCGCCGCAGCCGCGATCACGGTGACCGGCGCGCCCGCGGACCTGCTGGGCTGGCTCGCCGGCCGCCGTGCGGGAACCGCGCTGGAGGTGACGGGGGGCGCACTGCCGACGCTGCCACCGCTGTAGCGCGACACGGCTCCGCGGACGCCGGCCCGCTATAGGCTGATCACCATGACGTACAGCGGAGAGGTCAGGGTCGGCGGACCCGCGGACGTGCACGAGCTGAAAGACCTGATGATCACCAAGATCGCGGTCGGCCCGATGGACAACAACGCCTACCTGCTGCGCTGCCGGGCCACCGACGAGCAGTTGCTGATCGACGCCGCGGCCGACGCCGGGGCGCTGCTGGGCATGATCGGTGACGACGGCATCGCGTCCGTCGTCACCACCCACCGGCACGGTGACCACTGGCAGGCGCTCGCCGAGGTCGTCGCCGCCACCGGCGCGCGTACGTACGCCGGCCGGGAGGACGCGCCCGGCATCCCGGTGGCCACCGACGTCCTCGTCGACGACGGCGACGTCGTCCGGGTCGGACGCGTGGAGCTCACCGCCCGCCACCTCGTCGGGCACACCCCGGGCTCCATCGCCCTGGTCTACGACGACCCGCACGGCCACCCGCACGTCTTCACCGGCGACTGCCTCTTCCCGGGTGGTGTGGGCAACACCCGCAAGGATCCCGAGGCGTTCGCCAGCCTGATCCACGACGTCGAGACGAAGATCTTCCAGGTGCTGCCGGACGAGACCTGGGTCTACCCCGGGCACGGCAACGACACCACGCTGGGCGCCGAACGGCCGCACCTGCCGGAGTGGCACTCGCGCGGGTGGTAGTCCGGCGCGGGTGGTAGACCCGAAGGCATCGCACACGCCGGGCGTACGCCCTTGATGCGTGGCCAGCGCGCACGCCGAAGCACGCGCCCCGTGTGAACTTTGCACACGCGCCGGGTCCGCGTGCGCGCTCCCCGGCCCCCGTGACGCGCGGTCAACTGGTGAATGCCCCGCCCGGGACGACGGATCCCGAGCGGTGTGGGCCGCCGGTCTCCAACCCCGCCCTCGACCGGCGGCCCGGGCCGGGGCCCACCCGGCGTCGCCCGGGCCCCCGTACCCGAGCCGTGGCCCGCGGCCGTCCCGCGGACTACGCGTCGGCCCGGGCCGCGCCCGCCAGTTCGGCGACCCGTTCGACGCCGAACACGTAGCCCTGCACCCCGCAGCCGGCGATCACGCCGTCGGCGCGCAACGAGACGTAGCTGTGGTGCCGGAACGACTCGCGCTGGTGGATGTTGGAGATGTGCACCTCCACCACCGGCAGGCCGTCACAGGTGTTGAGCGCGTCGAGGATCGCCACCGACGTGTGGGAGTAGGCGCCGGGGTTGATGACGATGCCGCAGTGGTTCAGCCGCGCCTCGTGGATCCAGTCCACCAGTTCGCCCTCGTGGTTGGACTGCCGGCAGTCCACCGTGCCGCCGTGCGCGGCCGCGGCCCCGGCGCACATCGCCTCCACGTCGGCGAGCGTGTCCTTGCCGTAGATCTCGGGCTGGCGCCGGCCGAGGAGGTTCAGGTTGGGCCCGTTGAGGATCATGATCGGGGCGTCGGCCAGGGTGCGGGGCACGGGTTCCTCCGGTCCGTTCGGGGCGGCGCGTTCACGACCGCTGCTCGGACCCGGTCTATCACGGCACGACGAGCGGCCGGGGGCGGCCGAGGGGCGGTGGCGGAGTTGCGTCGGCCGGTCCGGCTCACGCCGTTGTTCCCGATCAGCTCCGTGCGCCCCCGTAACCCAAGATCACCACGGGGGGTTGGCGTGGCATGCAGCCCGTACGCCCCCTGAGGGCGCCTTCCCTGCCGCGGCTGGCGGCCGCCTCGCTCGCCGGGACCGCGATCGAGTTCTACGACTTCTTCGTCTACGGGACCGCGGCGGCCCTGGTGCTGGGGCCGCTGTTCTTCCCGACGTTCTCGCCGATGGCCGGGACGCTCGCCGCGTTCGGGACGTTCGGGGTGGGATTCGTGGCCCGGCCGCTCGGCTCGGTGCTGTTCGGGCACCTCGGCGACCGGCGCGGTCGGCGGCCGGTGCTGGTCGCCTCCCTACTGCTGACCGGCGCCTCCACGGTCGCCGTCGGCTGCGTGCCGGCGTACGGGACCATCGGAGCGGCCGCCCCCGTGCTGCTGCTCCTGCTGCGTTTCCTGCAGGGGCTGGGACTCGGCGGTGAGTGGGGCGGGGCGGTACTGCTGACCGCCGAGCACGCGCCGGCCGCACGGCGTGCCCTGTGGTCGAGCTTTCCCCAAGTGGGGCCCGCCGTGGGCTTCGTGCTCGCCAACGGGGTGATGCTCGCCCTGTCGGCCGCCCTGCCCGGCGACGCGTTCGCCCAGTGGGGCTGGCGGGTGCCGTTCTGGGCGGCCGGGGTACTGGCCCTGGCCGGACTGTGGCTTCGTTCCTCGCTCACCGAGAGCCCCCGGTTCCTCCAGATCGACGACCACGCGCGGGTACCGCTCGTGGAGGTCGTACGGCACCACGGGCGGCTGGTGCTGCTGACGGCCGGCGCGCTGGCCGTCGGGTACGCGGTGTTCTACGCGGTGACGACCTGGTCCCTCGCGTACGCCACCGGACGGCTCGGGGTGAGCCGGACCGTCATGCTCACCTGTGTCATGGTCGCGGTGGTGGTGAAGGGGGCGCTGACACCTCTGATGGCGCTGCTCGGCGACCGCTACGGCCGGCGCCCGCTGTGCCTGGCGGGCTGCGCGGGCTGCGCGCTGTGGATGCTGCCGATGGTCGCCCTGCTCGGGACCGGTGAACCGGTGCTGATGTTCCTCGGCATCCTGGGCGCGCTGATCGCCTTCATCACCATGTTCGCGGTGATCGCCGCGTACCTGCCGGAGCTGTACGAGGCGCGGGTGCGCTGCACGGGCGCCGCGGTCGGCTACAACCTCGGCGGCGTCCTGGGAGGCGCCCTCACCCCGATGGTGGCGACGGCGCTGACGGACCACGGCGGGCGCGTCCCGTGGGGCGTGGGCGTCTATCTGACCGGGATCGCCCTGGTGAGCCTGGTCTGTTTCGCCCTGCTGCCGGAGACACGGCCCGCGCCGACGCCCGTGCCCGCGAGGGAACCGGCCACGGGCTGAGCGAACGCTCCGGCGCCGCACCGGCGGGGGCGGGGCCTCCTTCGGGTCATGCCCCTCGCCGCGGCGCCGTCGGTTGCCATGGCGCCCTCCTTCGCCTCCCGACGCACGGCATCGGCCCCGCTCCCTGATCCGGCCCGACCCGGACGTAGGACCCTAGGGATTGATCGCCAGCTCCAGGTAGGCCGCGAACAGCACCAGGTGCACTCCGCCCTGCAGGGGTGTGGCCCGGCCCGGCACCACCGTCAGGGAGCTGACCACCACGGTCAGCGCGAGCAGCAGCATGTGGGTGGCGCCGAGGCCGAGGACGAGCGGTCCGGACAGCCAGATCGAGGCCAGGGCGACGGCGGGGATGGTCAGGCCGATGCTGGCCATCGCCGAGCCGAGCGCGAGGTTGAGGCTGGTCTGCACCCGGTCCCTGCGGGCCGCGCGCGCCGCCGCGATGGTCTCGGGCAGCAGAACGAGCAGGGCGATGATCACACCGACGACGGCCTGGTGCAGGCCGGCCGCCTCCACCCCCGACTCGATGGTCGGCGACACCCCCTTGGCGAGTCCCACCACGCCGATCAGCGCGAGGCCGAGCAGACCGAGACTGATCCATGCCCTGCGCGCGGACGGGGGCCCGGCGTGGTCGTCCCCCGTGATCACACCGCCCTGCCGGCTGATCGGCAGGAAGTAGTCACGGTGCCGCACGGTCTGGGTGGCCACGAACAGTCCGTAGAGGATCAGCGAGGACAGCGCGGCGAAGGTGAGCTGGACGGTGGAGAACTCGGGGCCGGGCTTGCTGGTGGTGAATGTCGGCAGTACCAGGCTGAGCGTGGCGAGGGTCGCCACGGTGGCCAGGGCGGCGCCGGTGCCCTCCGGGTTGAAGACCGCGGTGCCGTGCCGCAGGGAGGCCACGAGGAGACTGAGTCCGACGATGCCGTTGCAGGTGATCATCACGGCGGCGAAGACGGTGTCCCGCGCCAGGCTGGCGCTCTTGTCACCGCCGTCGACCATGAGGGTGACGATCAGGGCCACCTCGATGATCGTGACGGCGATGGCCAGCACCAGGGAGCCGAAGGGCTCGCCCACCCGATGCGCGACCACCTCGGCGTGGTGCACCGCCGCCAGGACGGCCGCGGCGAGGACCAGGGTGACCAGCGCGACGAGCGGGCCGGGGAGGCCGCGGCCCCAGGTGAGGACGAGCAGGACGACCGCGAGGACCGGCACGAGGAACGTCCACTGGGTGGTGAGCGATCGGAGCCGAACGATCATGCTGCGATCGTGGCAGACACGTACAGGGTTCGCATTGCGTTCTTTTCGGATCTCTTACCGTCCTTTCCGCGTGGGGCCCCGGTCGTGGTGCGGCCGGGGCCCACGGCTTCGGCGCCGGTCTGTCGCGCGCCGGGCCGGTCAGGCGTCGACGCCGCGCCTGGCCGTCTCGTCGCTCCCGGTGTCCGCCGCTTCGGTCGCCGCCCGCTTCCGGGAGGCGACGAGGCTGGTGACGGTGGTGACGACCAGGACGGCGCAGATCACGCCGAGCGACACCGGGATACCGATCTCGGGGACGTGGACCCCGGACTCGTGCAGGGCGTGCAGCACCAGCTTGACGCCGATGAAACCCAGGATGATCGACAGGCCGTACGACAGGTGGACCAGCCTCCTCAGCAGGCCGCCTATGAGGAAGTACAGCTGACGCAGCCCCATCAGCGCGAAGGCGTTGGCGGTGAAGACGATGTACGGGTCCTGGGTCAGGCCGAAGATCGCGGGGATGGAGTCCAGCGCGAACAGCACGTCCGTGGTGCCGATGGCCAGCATCACGACCAGCATCGGGGTCATGACCCGCTTGCCGTTCTGCCGGATCCACAGCTTGGTGCCGTGGTACCGGTCCGCCACGCCGAACCTGCGCTCCGCGGCCTTCAGCAGCTTGTTCTCCTCGTACTCCTCTTCCTCCTCGCCGGCCCGCGCGTCCTGGACGAGCTTCCAGGCGGTCCAGATCAGGAAGGCACCGAAGAGGTAGAACACCCAGGAGAAGCTGGCGATGATCGCGGCGCCGGCGGCTATGAACACGGCGCGCAGCACCAGGGCCACGAGGACACCGACGAGCAGCACCCGCTGCTGGTACTGCGAGGGCACCGCGAACTTCGCCATGATCAGGACGAAGACGAAGAGATTGTCGACGCTCAGCGATTTCTCGGTGATGAATCCGGCGAAGAACTCGCCGGCCGGCCCGCCGCCGCCGAGGAGGAGCAGGCCGAGGCCGAAGAGCCCGGCGAGGGCGATCCAGACGGCTGTCCAGATGCCCGCCTCCTTGATCGACACGTCATGGGGCCTGCGCCCGATGACGAAGTCGACCGCGATGAGGACGACGAGACCCACGATGGTGAGGACCCACAGGGTCGGGGAGACTTCCACGGCACCTCCGGCACAGGTCATGGCAAACACATCCGCGTTGTCATTGCCGGAGGTCTCTTCCACCCGCGTGGGCCGGCGCCCCGGGATCCATGACGGTCCGTACTGACGGGTGCGCCGCAGTCGGGGAGTACTCCCCTCCGCACGGAAAACAGTACCCCAATTACCAAGGAAAGGTAAAGTATTTGGTAAAAGAGAGCTCAAATTAGCAGCTCAGGAGCACTTTACCTATGCTTGATGCGGGCGGCGGTCACCTCGGTGAGCACCTGCTGGAGGATGCCGCTGCCGGGCGGAACGAGGGCGGGCTCGAACGTCCAGGCGTGACCGACCCAGGGGTCGGCGAGGTGGTCGCCGGGGACAGGGGTGAGTCGCATCAGCGAACGCCACAGCGGGTCGAGCAACGGGCCGTAGGCGGCCGCGTCCGCGCGGTCCGCGACCATCAGCAGGTGGACGCCGACGGCCGGGCCCTCGTCGACGAGATAGCGCAGCTGGTTCACCGCCCGGTCGTCGAAGCCGTGCGGGAAGTCGTTGACGAGCAGCAACTGCTGGGCGGCGTCGAAGCCGGGCGGCAGTGAGTCGGTCGCCCCGCCGCGGAGTGCCATCCGCACGAGGTCGACCCGCCGGGTGAGCCGTCCCAGGACGGCGGCCACGCCCGCCGCTCCGGCCGCGGGCGGCCCGGTGACGGCCCCCGTCCGGGTCAGCGGCAGGAGTGCCTGGGCGCCCGTACCGGCCGGGTCCAGGACCTGGACGTCGAACTCCCCCACCGGATGGACGGCGAGCAACCGGACGGCGAGCGCCACCGCGACGTCCATGGCGAGCCGGCGGGTCCCCGCGGAGTCCGGCGAGGCGTCGTCCGGTCCGGGCGCGGAGCCGCTGTCGATCCACAGGCCGCGTTCAAGCGGCAGCCTGGCCAGCAGCGGTATACGCAGCGGAGCGCTCTCCGGCAGGTGGAGGTCGCCGAGCCGCAGGGCCATCGGCGGTTCGGCCGGCACCCGGTAGCCGTGCCAGACGGGGTTGTCCCAGCGGGCGCAGGCCGCGGGGAGCGCGGGCTCGACCACCTCGGACTCGGCGGTGAGCTGCGCGACGTCACGGTCGAGCGCGGCCCGGGCCTGTTCGATGAGTCGGGCGTGCCGGGCGCGCGCCGCCTCCCGCGCGGCGTCGCCCGCCGCGCCGAGCCGGACGCGCGGGTCGGCGAGGGCCTGGTCGGTCTCCTTCTCCAGGCGGGAGCCGGCGAAGTCGACGGCGCTGCGGTACGCGGCCGTGGTGCGGGCCAGGTCCTCGAACATCCCCCAGACCTGGTTGTACAGCCGTTCGTCCATCGACCAGCCCACCGCGTCGCCCGCGACCGGTCTCGGCGGCTGCCCGCCGGAGGCCGCGGGAGGCGCGGCGGGCGGCTGTGCGGGCGATGGGCAGGTGCCGGAGCGGCGGCCGGGGTGGGTGTAGTCGATCGGGCCGTCCGCCGCCCGCCGTCCGGCCGGGTCGGCCTCCCGCGGAGCCGCGGCCGGTCCGGTCTGCGCGGAACCGGAGGCGGGCGACGGGTCCGGGGGCCGCGGTGCCGGTACGGCCCGGGCCAGACTCCGGGCCACCGCCTCCCGGACGTCCGAGGCGAGTTCGGCGGCCGAGGCCAGACCCTGGTCGGCGAGCAGGGCGGCGAGGCCACCGGCGTAGCCCTGGCCCACCGCGCGCACCTTCCAGGCGCCCTGCCGCCGGTACAGCTCCAGAGCGACCACGGCCGACTCCGCGTCCAGGCCGGTCAGGACGAAGCGGGCGATCTCGGTGCCGCCGGGAGCGGTGACCGCCGCCCTCGGGGCGGCCAGCGAGCCGAACCGGAGCGGGCCTCCCGGGCGCTCCGGCAGGGCCAGCAGCACGGTCACGCGGTGCACCGCCTCCGGCAGCGCGGCCAGGTCGACGGCAAGGCGGTGTTCCGCGGCGGCCTGCGGCGACACCTCGATCCCGGGCAGCGTGGGGGCGCCGGGATGAGCCACCCACTCGGCGCCGCGCACGGTGCCGCGCTCGTCGCCGAGCGTGGCACCGGCCAGGACCGGCGATCCGGCCGAGATCCGGATCTCCAGCCGTGCCTGGGGCAGTGGGTGGTTCTGTCCCCGCACCAGCTCGGCCGCCATCGCCGTCGCCCCTCTGAGTCGTGTGCCGCGCGCGCCGGGTCCGGCGGCGGTCCTACAGGTGCGGCTGGATCGCCGGCATGAGGTCCTGGAAGGTACGTCCCTTGGCCGGCTCACCGAGGGCGGTCATCGTCCAGCCCGAGCCGGACCGGTGCACCTTCGCCATGATCTGCGCGGTGTACTGGCCGCCGCCCGCCAGCGTGTAGCGGGCGAGTTCCTGGCCCGTGGTCTCGTCGACGAGGCGGCAGAACGCGTTCTGCACCTCCTGGAAGGTCTGGCCCGTGAAGGAGTTCACGGTGAAGACGATCTGGTCGACGTGGACCGGTACGCGCTGCAGGTCGACGAGGATCGCCTCGTCGTCGCCGCCCTGGCCCGCACCGCCGACGAGGTTGTCACCGGTGTGGCGCACGGAGCCGTCGTCGCTCACCAGGTGCCGGAAGAAGACGACGTCGACCGGCTGCCTGTCGGCGAACAGCACCGCGGAGGCGTCGAGGTCGATCTCCCGCGTGCGCGAGCCGAAGAGGCCGCGGCGCGGCGCCGCCTGCCAGCCGAGACCCATACGGACCGCGCTCAGGCTGGCCCCGTCCTGCTTCTCCAGGCTGATGGCCTGACCCTTGGACAAGTTGACGGTCACGGCTGATTCCCCTCTCGGTGTTCCCCGGTTGCCGCGCACCGCGCGGTTGCCAGAACCCTACGCAGGGGCCCTGACGGGGCCGAACCCCGGCTCGCGCTTTGTGTCGGTGTTGCAACACTTGGCGCATATACCGAGGTCCGGCACCGCCGGAGGGCCAGGAGGCGGTCGCCGACGGGTCCTCAGGCGAGGCCCGCCTCCCGCATCTGCCGCAGTTCCTTCTTCATCTCGGACACCTCGTCGCGCAGCCGGGCGGCGATCTCGAACTGGAGCTCGGCAGCCGCTGCCCGCATGCGCTCCGTCATCTCCTCGATCTGCTCGGCGAGTTCGGCCGCCGGGCGGTCCGTGGGCACCGGGGCCGCCGCCTTGCCCTTGGCGGACTTCGCGGCCTTGCCGGCCTTCGCGCCCCTGGCCGCCTGGTCGCCGAGTGCGGGGACGGGTGCCTTGGCGCCCTTGCCGTCCTTCAGCTTGCGGTAGCCGGAACCGAGGAGCTGTTCGGTGTCGATCTCCTCGCGGGCGATCTGCGCGACGATGTCGTTGATCTTCTTGCGCAGCGGCTGCGGGTCGATGCCGTTGGCCTTGTTGTACGCGACCTGCTTCTCCCGGCGCCGGTTGGTCTCGTCGATGGCCTTCTCCATCGCCGGGGTGATCTTGTCCGCGTACATGTGGACCTGGCCCGAGACGTTGCGCGCCGCGCGCCCGATGGTCTGGATCAGCGAGGTGCCGGAGCGCAGGAAGCCCTCCTTGTCGGCGTCGAGGATGGCCACGAGGGACACCTCGGGCAGGTCCAGGCCCTCGCGCAGCAGGTTGATGCCGACCAGGACGTCGAACTCGCCGGAGCGCAGTTCGCGCAGCAGCTCCACGCGGCGCAGGGTGTCGACGTCGCTGTGCAGGTAGCGCACCTGGATGCCGAGTTCCAGGAAGTAGTCGGTGAGATCCTCGGCCATCTTCTTGGTGAGCGTGGTGACCAGGACGCGCTCGTCCTTCTCGGTGCGCTTGCGGATCTCGTGCACCAGGTCGTCGATCTGCCCCTCGGTGGGCTTGACCACGACCTCCGGGTCGACCAGCCCCGTCGGCCGGATGATCTGCTCCACGACCCCGTCCCCGCGGGACAGCTCGTAGGGGCCCGGGGTCGCCGACAGATAGACGGTCTGCCCGATGCGCTCCTGGAACTCCTCCCATTTCAGGGGCCGGTTGTCCAGTGCGGAGGGCAGCCGGAACCCGTGGTCGACCAGGGTGCGCTTGCGGGAGGCGTCGCCCTCGTACATGGCGCCGATCTGGGGGACCGTGACGTGCGACTCGTCGATGACGAGCAGGAAGTCGTCCGGGAAGTAGTCGAGCAGGGTGTTGGGCGGCGAGCCGGGCAGGCGGCCGTCGAAGTGCATCGAGTAGTTCTCCACGCCGGAGCAGGTGCCGATCTGACGGAGCATCTCGATGTCGTACGTGGTGCGCATGCGCAGGCGCTGCGCCTCCAGGAGCTTGCCCTGCTTCTCCAGCTCGGCCAGGCGCTCCCCCAGCTCCTTCTCGATGTCGTTGACGGCCCGCTCCATACGCTCGGGTCCGGCCACGTAGTGGGAGGCGGGGAAGACGTAGAGCTGCTGGTCGTCGCTGATGATCTCGCCGGTGAGCGGGTGGAGCGTGGACAGCGCCTCGATCTCGTCACCGAACATCTCGATGCGGACGGCCAGCTCCTCGTAGACCGGGAAGATCTCGATGGTGTCGCCGCGGACCCGGAAGGTGCCCCGGGCGAAGGCCATGTCGTTGCGGGTGTACTGGATGTCGACGAAGCGGCGCAGCAGGTCGTCGCGGTCGATCTCGTCGCCGACCCGGAGGGGGACCATCCGGTCCACGTACTCCTGCGGGGTGCCCAGGCCGTAGATGCAGGACACCGAGGCGACCACGACGACGTCGCGGCGGGTGAGCAGCGAGTTCGTCGCCGAGTGGCGCAGCCGCTCCACCTCCTCGTTGATCGAGGAGTCCTTCTCGATGTAGGTGTCCGACTGCGGGACGTAGGCCTCGGGCTGGTAGTAGTCGTAGTACGAGACGAAGTACTCGACCGCGTTGTTGGGCAGGAGCTCGCGGAACTCGTTGGCCAGCTGCGCGGCCAGCGTCTTGTTCGGCGCCATCACGAGAGTGGGACGCTGGAGCCTCTCGATCATCCACGCGGTGGTGGCGGACTTGCCGGTGCCGGTCGCGCCGAGCAGGACGACGTCCTTCTCACCGGCCTCGACGCGCTTGGCCAGGTCGGCGATGGCCGTCGGCTGGTCACCGCTGGGCTGGTAGGGGCTGACGACCTCGATGGGCGCCACCGTGCGTTCGATGTGGGAAACGGGCCGCATGCCATCAACCGTACGACCCCCCACTGACAACGGGTCCCGGTCAGCGGCTCTACGGGGTCCGGGAGGCGTGCTGCCGCGGTCGGTCGGCCGGGCGGCGGACCGGGGAGCGCTGTGTGCGGCGGGCCAGGTGGGAGGCGACGGCCGCGGCCGGGACGCCCGGTTTGTCCTCCACCGGGGCCGGGGCGGGCCGGCCCATGACCATCAACGGGTCGAACATCATCACGGCACCGGCCAGCAGCAGGAAGGCGAGCGGCCCGATCAGCATCGGCACCAGCACGGAGGCCGTCGGCCCGCCGCCGGCGGAAGCGGAGGCACTGTGCAGGTGGACGTCCAGGGCGGCCATTCCGGTGTAGTGCATGCCGGTGACTGCGAGCCCCATCACGAGGCTCGCGCCGACGCTCCACAGCAGGCCCCGGACGCGTCCGGCCGCCCACAGGGCGGCGGTGGCGGCCACGACCGCGATGACGACGGAGGCCGCCACGGTGGCCGTGTCGTAGCTGAACCGTCCGTCGAAGCGCATGCCCGCCATGCCGAGGTAGTGCATCGAGGCGACGCCCAGACCGGTGATCGTGCCA
Organism: Streptomyces cellostaticus; assembly: GCF_023630175.1. GTDB lineage: Bacteria > Actinomycetota > Actinomycetes > Streptomycetales > Streptomycetaceae > Streptomyces > Streptomyces cellostaticus_A. The sequence continues at coordinate 14,985 of NZ_JALLIN010000016.1, forward strand.
CCGGTGAACAGGGCGGTGCCGTCGGCCCCCCGGTAGCCGACGATGAACAGCCCCACGCCGACCATCACGATGGCCAGGCCGAGGCTCGCGTAGGTGATGGGCTGGTCGTATTGGATGGGCGCCCCCTCGATGCGGAAGCCCGTCATCGCGACGAAGTGCATGGTCCAGATGCCGGATCCGATCGCGGCCGAGCCGAGGGCCAGCCAGGCGGGCCGTCGCGACCGTGTGACCTGCAGGGCGCGGGTGGTGCAGCGCAGCCCGAGAGAGCCGCCGAGGCAGGCCATGGCATAGGCCACCAGCGGGGTGACCACCCCGTAGCTGAATTCGTCGACCGTGCCCTGCATGCGCGGCAGCCCTTCCGCCCTGTTGCGTCCCGGAATATCCGAACTGCGCCCCCGTCCCAGAACCGCACGGGCGGTCAGGGTTGACGCAGAGAGTATGACCCGCACCGGAATGGTCGAACGATTTTCCGGCAAAGAAACACGCCCTTGCCCCGGATGTGCGGCCCCGGTGAGCGGAGTTGACCGCATGCGTTCACGGCGTGGCCGTTCCGCGCCCGAGTGCCGTTGACTCTCTGCTGCCACTCTGATGCTGTCGGTATTCGCGGGACGAGAGGAGTCGGTTCATGCACGCGCGCGCGATCGCCGCCACTGCCACCGCGATCCTGGGGGCGGCGGTGCTGCCGACCCCTACGTCCGACGCCCGGGCGGGCGAGGTCCGCGGGACCGTGGGCGACGCCCGGGCGGATCGGGTCCACGGGCCCGTGGTGGTCGCCCACCGCGGCGCCTCGGCCTACGCGCCCGAGAACACCCTGGCGTCCATCGACAAGGCGGCGGGGCTCGGGTTCTCCTGGGTGGAGAACGACGTCCAGCGCACCAAGGACGGCGAACTGGTGGTGATCCACGACGACAGTCTGCGGCGCACCACGAACGTGGCGGACGTCTTCCCCGGCCGGGCGCCCTGGAAGGTGAAGGACTTCACCGCCGCGGAGATCGCCCGGCTGGACGCGGGCCGCTGGTTCTCGCCCGCGTACGCGGGCACGCGCGTGCCGACCCTGAAGCAGTACGTGCGACGGGTGGAGCACAATCACGAGAAGCTGCTCCTGGAGATCAAGAACCCCGAGCTGTACCCGGGCATTGAACGGCAGACCATGACGCTGCTCGGCAACGAGGGCTGGCTGGACCGGGCGCACCTCGGCCGGCTCGTGGTGCAGAGCTTCAGCGCGGACAGCGTGCGCGCCGTGCACGCGCTGAAGCCGGCGCTCACCACCGCCTATCTCGGCAGGCCGTCCCTCGCCGAGCTTCAGCGGTACGCGCGCTTCACCGACCTGATCAATCCCTCGTACGGGTCGATCTCCCGGAGCTACGTGGCCGCCCTGCGCGCCTTCCGCGGGCCGCACGGCCGGCCGCTCGGGGTGTGCGCCTGGACGGTGGACGACGCCGCCACCGCCCGGAAGGTCGCGCGCTACGGCGTCGTCGGCATCATCACCAACAGGCCGGACGTGGTCCGGGCGGCCCTGAGCACGGGCTGACCGGGGCCCGGCGAGCGGGGGCGTTGTCGGTGCCGGGTCGTACCGTGGCCGCATGGACAGTCATGGGCAGGACGGGCAGCGGGTCGTGTGGGCCGTCGTGGACACCGGCATCGGTCCACTGATGCTGGCGGCGACCGGCAAGGGACTGGTCAACGTCGTCTTCCATGCCACGGATCGGGTGCGTGAACGGGCTCTGGAACGGCTGGCCGCCCGGCTGGGCGCCGAACCCGTCGAGGATCCGAGGTCGCAGCTTGCGGCGGAGGCGATACGGCAGCTCGAGGCGTATTTCGCCGGCACTCGGCACGATTTCGACCTGCCCCTGGACTGGTCGCTGATCTCCGGCTTCAACCGGCAGGTGCTGCGCGAACTGGCTTCCTCCGTGCCGTACGGCACGGTGGTCGGCTACGGGGATCTGGCGGGGCGGGTCGGGCAGCCCGGCGGGGCGCAGGCGGTGGGCGCGGCGATGGGCGCCAACCCGCTGCCGGTCGTCGTGCCGTGCCACCGGGTGGTGGAGAGCGACGGGGGCATCGGCGGCTTCGGGGGTGGGCTGGAGACCAAGCGGAAGCTGCTCGCGCTGGAGGGCGTGCTGCCCGAGCCGCTGTTCTGACCGGGCCAGGGCTAGTCGTAGTGCCGGACCTCGACGACATTGCCGTCGGGGTCCTGGAAGTAGAAGCTGCGCGTGGCCTCACCCCGGGCGCCGAAGGAACCGTACCCGACGTCGGTCAGGGGGACGGCCCGCTGGTCCAGACGGGCGCGCAGGGCGTCGAATCCGGCGGACGGCAGGGACAGGCAGACGTGGTTGACGGGGTGGCCGGCGCTGTCCGCCGCGCCGGGGAGCATGTTCATGCGTGCCGCGAGGGACCGCGGCGCGAGGTCGAGGATCGTCTCCTCGTTGACGCGTACGGAGGGGAAGGACACCTTTCCGTCGGTGTACTCGGCGAGCCTCAGGGGCTCGAGGCCGACGGCGTTCTCGTAGAAGGCGGCGGCCGCTACGGGGTCGGCGACCCACAGGACGACATGGTCGAGACGGGCGGTGTGGTCGGTCATGCGGCCCAGGCTGGTGGTGTCCCCCACAGGCCGCAAGCGTTTATCCGGGTCCGGCGCCCGCCAGGGATGAGGAGGGGACCGACGGACAGGAGGCGGGCACGTGGTGCTGGTGGTGTCGGAAGAGGTCCGGGACGCGCTCGACGCCCGGCGGCCGGTGGTGGCGCTGGAGTCCACGATCATCGCGCACGGGCTGCCGCGTCCGCGCAATCTGGCGGTGGCGCTGGAACTGGAGGACACGGTGCGGCGGGAGGGCGCTGTTCCCGCTACCGTCGCCGTGCTGGACGGCCGGCCTCGTGTCGGCCTGGACAAGGGGCAGTTGGAGCGGGTCGCGAACGAGGACGGCATCCGCAAGCTGGGCCATCGCGACCTGGCCCTCGCCGTGGCCGCGGGCGCGGGCGGGGCGACCACGGTGTCGGCGACGGCGCAGCTCGCTGCGCTGGCGGGCGTGCGGGTGTTCGCCACGGGCGGGCTCGGCGGTGTGCACCGGCAGTGGACGGTGACCCAGGACGAGTCGGCCGACCTGGGTCTGCTGGCGAGGACCCGGATCACGGTGGTGTGCGCGGGGGTGAAGTCGATCCTGGACGTGCCGGCGACCCTGCAGCGGCTGGAGACGCTGGGCGTGGCCGTCGCCGGGTACCGCACCGACCGGTTCCCCGGCTTCTACCTGTCCGACTCCGGGCATCCGGTCGACTGGACCCTGGATGACCCCGAGGAGGTCGCGGGGGTCATGCGAGCGCAGGACGCGCTCGACACACCGGATTCCGCACTGATCGTCGCGAATCCCGTCCCGCGGGACGAGCAGCTCGATCCCGAACTGCACGCGCGCGTGCTCGCCGAAGCGCTGCGCGCCTGCGAGGAGGACGGGGTCACCGGGCAGGGGGTGACGCCCTTCCTCCTGGACTACCTGGTCCGGCACACGGACGGGGCCTCGCTGAACGCCAACCTGGCGGCGGTGCGCGGCAACGTGCGGCTGGCGGCACGGATCGCCACGGCGTGGGCCAGGGGGTGAGCTCCGGCGGGGGCGGAGCGCTGCTGGTCGTCGGGGATGTCGTCACCGACGTCGTCGCCCGGCACCGGGGGCCGCTCGCGGCCGGTACCGACACGGCCGCCGCGATCAGGGCCCTGCCGGGCGGCGCGGGCGCCAACGTGGCCTGCTGGGCGGCGCACACGGGCTGTGCGGACGTGCGGCTGCTGGGCCGGGTGGGCGCGGATGCGGCACGGTGGCACGAGCGGGAGCTGGTGGGGGCCGGAGTGCGGCCCCTGCTGGTGATCGACGGGGAGGCAGCGACCGGAACGGTGATCTGCCTCGTCGACAACGGCGCGTCGGCCGAGCGCACGTTCCTCACGGACAGCGGTGCGTCGCTGCGGCTGGCACCGGCCGACTGGAGCGACGCCCTGCTCGAGGGGGTCGCCCGGTTGCATCTGTCGGGCTACCTGCTGTTCTCGGAGCGGAGCCGTGCGCTCGCCCGGGTGGCTCTTGCCGCGGCACGCGCGCGTGGCGTGCCGGTCAGTCTGGATCCGGCGTCGGCGGGCTTCCTGGAGCGTTTCGGAGTCGACCGCTTCCTGGCCTTCGCGCAGGGGGTCGACGTGCTGCTGCCCAGCCGTGACGAGGCGTGCCTGCTGACGGGGCTGACCGAGCCGGGTGAGGCGGCCGCCGAGTTGAGTCGTCTGGTCCCGCTGGTGGCCGCCAAGTCGGGTGCGGACGGGGCGCTGGTGGCGCGTTCGGGGATCCTGGTGGACCGGATTCCGGCCGTGCCCGCCGATCCGGTGGACACGACGGGCGCGGGCGACGCCTTCACCGGCGCGTTCCTGGCCGCCCTGCTGGCGGGCGCGGCTCCGGCGGAGGCGGCGGCCAGCGGCTGCGGGGCGGGCGCGCTGGCGGTGCGGAGGGTGGGCGGCAGACCGCCGCACCGGGACTCCGGCGGCCCGCCCCCACCCGGCTGACCGGGTCGTTCCGACCGCACCGGGGCAGGACGCCCGGCGCCCGGCCAGGGAGGGGTGTGAGAGTCCCGTCGTCCGGTCACGGGGCGGGCGGGACTTCCGCAACAGGCACCTGGCCGGGCCCTGCGTCCCCACGCGGAGATCATCGGTGCGGTGGCCGGGTCCGTGTCGCCCGCCCGCACGTTGGCCGGGTGCCGGTCGATGTCCTCGTCGGTGGCGAGACCCGCGGCGACCAGCCGGCCCCGGATCTGACGGACCGTGGCGGACTCCGGGGCGGTGCAGGCCGGTGAGGTGAGGAGGAAGCAGGCGTCGGCCCCGACCTCGTGCAGTCCTGCCTCACGCGGCAGGCGCGGGCGGCCTGCGGCCGTACGACAGGTCGGCGCCCCGCTCGGCGGCCAGGCTGCGGAAGCCGCTCCGCAGCCGGTCGGCGAGACGCTGCTCGGGGCCGTGCCGTCGGGACAGGGCAGCGGGTGGAGGGCCGGGGCGGCGTCCTCGATCAATAGGCGCCCCCCGGGCCGCAGTGACCTCCGCCTCGTCCTGCCGGTCGTCCGGGAGACAGCCGTCGGACGATGTCATGGCGCGGGCATCGCACTCGGGGGGAAGGGTAGGCGGGAACAGGCGCTGTCCACAGGCGGGTGGAAAGCGGAAGTGGCTGTTCCCACAGGCCCGCCCGGACATTTCCCGGGGCTGGCACACTTGCCGGGCAGGGCGCGAAAGCGTTGTGCGAGGAGATCCACGCGAGGAGATCCAGATGTCGATGGCGGGGAATCTGCGGAAGGTCACCGGACTGGGCAGGGCCGGCGGGCTGCGCAAGGTGGCGCGGCTGGCACGGCGGCGGCCGCGCGTGGACCTGAGCCATCCCGCCCGGTCTCCGCTGGGTTCGTCGGTGGTGAACTGCGTGACGTATCAGGACGGGGTCCGGGTGCCGGGGTGCTCGGATCTGGTGGATGCCGTGGCCAAGGTGCGCAAGAGCGGCGAGGGGTTCGTCTGGCTGGGGCTGCACGAGCCGACGGACGGCGAGTTCAGCGACCTCGCCCGGCTTTTCGACCTGCATCCGCTGGCGGTGGAGGACGCGGTGGAGGCCCATCAGCGCCCGAAGCTGGAGCGGTACGCGGAGACCCTGTTCACGGTGTTCAAGACCGTCTGCTACGTGGAGCACGAGCAGTTGACGGCGACGAGCGAGGTGGTCGGCACCGGAGAGATCATGGTGTTCGTCGGTGAGGAGTTCGTCATCACGGTACGGCACGGCCGGCACGGGTCGCTGGGGCCGCTGCGCGAGGAGTTGGAGGCTGATCCGGAGCAGCTCGCCAAGGGGCCGGCGGCGGTGCTGCACGCGATCGCCGACCATGTCGTCGACGAGTATCTGAGCGTGACGGACGCGGTGCAGGCGGACATCGAGCAGGTGGAGACGGACGTGTTCTCGGAGGGCGGCGCCCGGGCCGACCCGGGACGCATCTACCAGCTCAAGCGTGAACTGCTGGAACTGAAGCGCGCGGTGGTGCCGCTCGGACGTCCGGTCGAGGACCTGGCGACCCGGCCGATCAGGGTGATCGCCCCGGAGATACAGGCGTACTTCCGGGACGTGGCCGACCACTTGATGCGGGCCAGGGATCAGATAGCCGCGTTCGACGAACTGCTCAACTCGATTCTGCAGGCGCACCTCGCGCAGGTGACGGTCGCCCAGAACGAGGACATGCGGAAGATCACGGCCTGGGCGGCGGTGGTCGCCGTGCCGACGATGGTGTGCGGGGTCTACGGCATGAACTTCGACCACATGCCCGAGCTGCACTGGCGGTTCGGATATCCGCTGGTCATGGGCGTGATGGCGATGGCCTGTCTCGTGCTGTACCGGGGCTTCAGGCGCAACGGCTGGCTCTGACCCGGGCAGGCGGAAGGTCACGGCCCTTCACGTACGGGGATGGGCGGCGGGCCGTCCGGTTCAGCCGTGCCATGCGGGATGTCCGGGGTCGTCGGCGCGCACGAGGACGTCGGCGGTGTCGGCGGGCGCGGCCTCGGCCGCGTAGCGCTCGAACGCGGGCAGGGTCCAGTGGTCGGACTCCGGGGTGCGGCGACGCAGGGCGCCCGGGGAGAGGAGGACGTGGACGGTCAGGTCGAACGGGAACCAGTGGCGCAGCAGGAGCGGGCCGTGCAGCAGCAGGACGCCGCCGGGCGGGAGCTGGACGTACGGGCTGCGGGTGGCACGGTCGGTGACCGGGTCCCACAGGTCGGGCAGGACGCGGCCGCTGCCGCCGGGGTCGAGCGGGCCGAGGACCTCACGCCACAGGGCGCCGGTGTCGAACCAGCCGCTGTAGTACGACTCGGTGTCGCGGCGGCCGTGCTCCAGCCGGAGGGACGCCGGGCGCAGGAAGCCCTCCGCGCCGACGACGAGCGAGGGCCGCCCGCGCACGCGCAGCGCCTGGGCCACCCGGTCGGCGAGGTCACCGGGACGGGCGGCCGGTGCTCCGTCGAAGCCGGTACGCGTCCAGGCGCCACCGCCGGCCGGCTCCAGGTCGAGCAGCCGGTCGGCGAGCCGCTCGGCGAGCCGGTCCCAGGTGATCGCTTCGAGTCGCACGGGCCCATGATGCCGGGTGCGGGCCGGCGGCGCGGGAGGGGAGGGCCGGGACGGGGAAGGCACCACCCATGGCGGCATCCGCAACTCCCCCGGTCCCGGGCGGCCTTGTCGTGGTCCAGCCCCTGCGGCGCAAGCACTGTGCCGGGTGCCGGCGTGGTCCGCTGTCGCTGCTCGTACTGGAGGGTGGGGCACCACGCTGTCTGGACTGCGTCGACCTCGGACACCTGGTCTTCCTGCCGCGCGGTGACACGGCCCTGACGCGAAGAGCGCGGGAGGAGAGCGAGCTGTGGGCGGTGGTGGTGCGGTTCGACCGGCGCCGGGGCCGGTACGAAAGGCAGGGCCTGCTCGTGGAGGAGCGGGCACTGGCCCGGGCCGAGGAACGCTGTCTGGCGGACGCGGAGGCACGACGCCTGCGGCGGGCCAGGGACGCCCGGCGCAGGGCGGCGGAGGACGAGCGGTTCGCGGCGGCGTTCGCGGCGGAGATCGTGCGTCTGTTTCCGGGCTGCCCGGCCGAACGGGCATGGGCGATCGCGGCGCACGCGTCGGCGAGGGGCAGCGGCAGGGTGGGGCGCAGCGCGGCCGGGCGCGCGCTGACGGAAGGGGCGGTGACCTCGGCGGTCATGGCCGCCGTACGCCATGCGGACACTCCGTACGACCGGCTGCTGATGAGCGGTGTGCCGAGGTACGAGGCACGGCGGCGGATCGCGGCGACGGTGGCCGGTGTGCTGCGGGGATGGGCCGGGACCGCCGAAGTCGGCTGAGGCTCCGGGGGCCGGCGCCCACTCGCTCCGGGCACCGCGGGGAGGCAGCCCGTCTCCTGCCGGGGAAGGCCCATGAGAAAGCGCTGTCCGCCGCTCTGCGCGGGTCCGGGCGGGGACGTATCGTGGCCGGAAGGGTGCCGCCCGATGACGCACGGCCCGTCGTACACCCAGTACCGCGGGTACACGTACGCGAGGAACACGACCATGGCCGATCCCAAGGGGTTCATGACGACGCCACGGCAGGAGTGGCCGCGGCGGCCGGTCGAGGAACGGGTCCGGGACTGGGACGAGGTCTACGTCCCCGGGGCGCTGCTGCCCATCATCAGCAAGCAGGCGGACCGCTGCATGGACTGCGGTGTCCCGTTCTGCCACCAGGCCTGCCCGCTGGGAAACCTCATCCCCGAGTGGAACGACCTGGTCTCCCGGGAGGACTGGCGGGCGGCGAGCGACCGGCTGCACGCGACGAACAACTTCCCCGAGTTCACCGGGCGGCTGTGCCCGGCGCCCTGCGAGGCGGGATGCGTGCTCGCGATCAACCAGCCGGCGGTCACCATCAAGAACGTCGAGTGCGCGATCGCCGACCGGGCCTGGGCGGACGGGTTCACCCCGCCACGACCTCCGGAACGGCTCTCGGGCAGGACCGTCGCGGTGATCGGGTCGGGACCGACGGGGCTCGCCGCGGCGCAGCAACTGACCCGGGCCGGACACACCGTCGCGGTGTACGAGAAGGACGACCGGCTCGGGGGCCTGATGCGCTACGGCATCCCCGAGTTCAAGATGGAGAAGCGGCATCTGGAGCTGCGGCTGGAGCAGATGCGGGCCGAGGGGACGAAGTTCCGTACGTCGACGGCGGTCGGACGGGACGTCCCGGCGGCCGAGCTTCGTTCGCGCTACGACGCGGTGGTGCTCGCCACGGGTGCCACGGCCTGGCGGGAACTCCCGGTGCCGGGAAGGGAGTTGCGCGGGATACACCAGGCCATGGAGTACCTGCCGCTGGCCAACCGGGTGTGCGCGGGCGACCTGGAGGTCTCGCCGCTGTCCGCGGCCGGCAAGCACGTGGTGATCGTGGGCGGTGGGGACACCGGTGCCGACTGTCTGGGCACCGCGGTACGTGAGGGTGCCGCGTCCGTGAGCCAGCTCGACATCTACGCACAGCCCGGTGCCGAGCGCGACGAGGACAGCGAGCCCTGGCCGACGTACCCGAAGATCTACCGGCTGTCGGCCGCGCACGAGGAGGCCCGGGAGCTGCGGACGGCTCCGGCGGCGGACGCCGACGCCCGGCTGTTCGCGGCGTCGACGCTCCGTTTCGCCGGGGACGACGGCGGGCACGTCCGGTCGCTGCACCTGGTCGAGGTCGACGAGCGGCGGCAGCCGGTTCCGGGCACGGGGCGCACCCTGCCCGCCGACCTCGTACTGCTGGCCCTCGGCTTCTCCGGGCCCGACCGCGAGGACGGGCTCGTCGAGCAGCTGGGGCTCGCCATGCAGTCACGCGGCACGATCGCCCGGGACGAGGGCTTCGCCACCAACGTCGCCGGTGTATTCGCCGCCGGGGACGCGGCGCGCGGACAGTCGCTCATCGTGTGGGCGATAGCGGAGGGGCGGGCGGTGGCTGCGGCCGTCGACCACTACCTGACGGGTGATTCACGTCTTCCGGCACCGATTTCGGCGTACGACCGGCCGATGACCGCCTAGCCTCACCGGCTGACGGCTGACGGCTGACGGCTGACGGCTGACGGCGGCGCACCGCCGCGCGCGTGCCGACGCGGCGGCTGACGGGAGCCTCCACCGGGACGCGGGGGCCGAGTGCCGCAATCCGCCGGCCCATGCGCCGGCCCATGCGCCGGCCGACGGCGCGGTTGTCCCCACCGCAGAGGCACCGGTCCCACCTGTGCACCGGACCCGGTCTGCCGGCGTCGATCCGGACGGCCGTCGGGGTCTGCCCCGTCATGCGCCGCCCGCGGGCGTCCGACGTGCCGGGGAATCAAGTCGATCTCGCAAGAAGGATGTTGAGCGACAAGCAATAGTCATCAGCGGTTCAGGAGAGCAGGAAGTCGGCCACCCCCGCCTTGGCGCCCTCGATGAAGGCGGTCATCTCGTCCGAGGTGTAGATCAGCGCCGGCCCGTCCGGGTCGGTCGACTGGCGTACGGCGATCCGGCCGTCGGCGAGCTTCATCGCCTCCAGGCAGTTCCCGCCGTTGCCGCCGCTCCAGGGCTTGTGCCACCCCTCGCTGCCCAGCTCCCGCGCGGGCATGCCGTTGTAGACGTGACTGCGCGGCGTTATGCGGTCCATTCACAGCTCCTTGCGGAGATCCCGGAGGATCTCCTTCGTGCGTTGTGCGGTGGCGGCCTGCGCCGCCATGCGGTCCATGACCTCCAGGTGGGTCGCCACCTCGGAGCGCGCGTCCAGGTAGACCGCGCCGGTCAGGTACTCGCTGTAGACCATGTCCGGAAGTTCGGGCACGGCGAACCGGAAGAGCACGAAGGGCCCGTACGTACCCGGGTGCGGCCCGTTGGCGAACGGGGCGACCTGGAGCGTCACGTTGGGCAGCTTCGTGGCCTCGAGCAACTTGTCGATCTGCGCGCGCATCACCTCGGGGCCGCCGACCTGGCGACGCAGAGCGGTCTCGTCCATCACCGCCCAGAAACGGGGGGCGTCGGGGCGGGTGAGCAGGTTCTGGCGCCGCATGCGCAGCGCGACATGGCGCTCGATGTCGTCGGGGCTGGTCTGGCCGATGGCCCCCGATCTCAACACGCCGCGTGCGTAGTCCTCGGTCTGCAGCAGGCCCGGGACGAAGTGCGGCTCGTAGGAGCGGATGAGGCCGGCCGCGCCCTCGAGACTGACGTACATCGAGAACCAGCCCGGCAGGATGTCGTGGAACCGCTGCCACCACCCCGGCCGGTTGGCCTCCTCGGCTAGCTGGACGAAGAGTTCGGCCTCGTCGTCGGGAACGCCGTAGGCCTTCAGCAGCAGTTGCAGGTACGGGATCTTGAGGGCGACCTCGGCCATCTCCATCCGACGGATGGTGGCGGGGGCGACGCGCAGGACGCGGGCCGCCTCCTCACGCTTCAGCCCGGCCCGTTCCCGCAGGTCCAGCAGGCGCCTGCCGAGGACCACCTGGCCCACGGTCGGCGCGGACCGCGGTTCGCTCACGCTCCACCTCCGACACGATCCGCCACGGCACAAGGATTCCTGACAGCCCTACGGCGCCATTCGAAGACCCGTTCGAAGATCCATTGGATCGCCGATGGTCCCAATTGGCGCCGTTCGAGGTGCTGTTGCGAGCAGTGTGCCACGGCCGACAACCGGGTCACACAACACTCTGCATTTTTCAGAGTGACACTTGCCAAGTGTCCACGCCGGGGAGATAGTGGCAAGCGTGATTCCGTCCCCGCCCTTAGGAACAGACGCCGCCGCAGACCCTCTGCGTCTCGGTGCCGACGGGTGTTCCCCGGCTCGGGCAGGTTCGAGTGCGGGTGAGGCGGCGGCCCGTGACGGGAGCGCCGCCGGGCGCCGGTTCCGCTTCGAGCTGGCCGCGCACCCGGGTTCCCCGGCGCAGGCGAGACGTCTGGCGCGCGCCCGGCTGACCGGCTGGTCGGTGTGCGAGGACACCTGCGACACCGCGGCCCTGGTCATATCCGAGCTCGTCACCAACGCGATCGTGCACACCGCGAGCAGCCGTGTCGTGTGCGAGCTGCACGACCACGACGACACGGTGCGCATAGCCGTGCACGACGAGGGCTGCGCACCCGGCGAACCCCACCCCTCCCCGCAGCGGCCCGACGAGGAACACGGCAGGGGACTGCTCCTGGTGGACGCGATGTGCCGGGCCTGGGGCGCCCAGGAACACGGGCCCGGGCTGCTGGTCTGGGCCGAGCTGGCCCGCCAGACCGACGCGGCCCACGACCTCACCGAACCGCACAACGACCTGGGCTGGGGCACCCGTCCCAAGCCCGGCGGGCCACCGCCCGGCCCGGGCGACGACGAGGAGGCGCAGGCCCGGCACCGGGCACCGGCGCAGCGGCGCCGGACCCGGGAACGCCTGTGAGCGCCGCGGAGGAGTGCGGCCGAGGGCTCGGCCTGGACACCCTGGTCCGTCTCGGACGCCACCGGCAGGTACCGGCCCAGGGACGCCGCCCAGCGGTCCCGGAGGGCATGACGGCCCCGCTCGGCTGCGACGCCGTGGCCGTTCCGGACCACCTCGGACCACTGATCCTGCCGCGGCTGCCCCGGGTGGGCTGCGTGTACGCCGACGGGGCCCACTGGTGGTGGATCGTTCCTTCGGATTCCGACTACGCCCTCCCCTGGCCGGCACCCACCCGCTACGCCCTGGGCGCGCCCGTCCCCGGTACCGCCCGTCTGATCCACCGCCCCGAGGGCACCGTCCCCTACACGCCGCCGATCCCCCTGTACCTGGCCCTGTGCCGGGTGACCGGCACGACGCCGGACTGGTCCCGAGCCGTCTCGGCGTGAGGCGGCAGGCCGCCCGACGCACTGCGTGACCGGGCGCGACCTGCGGCGTGGCACGGCCGGCGGCCCGAAGCGGCTCGCGGCCCGGGCTCGGCGACCCGCCCCCGCGGGCCCCTCACAACCGCGCCCCGCTCCCCGAGCCGCCGCTCCCCCGCCCGTGCTCCCCGTGCGCCCCCGGCACCCCCGCTCGCGCCCTGCCCCGGCACCGGCCCGGCCGCGATAGTGGCCGTGCCCGTCCGGCCGAGGCCCGGGCGGGCCGCACGGTGAGCCCGACAAGGGTCCACGGCCTGGCGGGGAGCGGGGAGCGGTTCACGGTGCCCCGGGGGGAGGTTCCTGGTGCGGAAGAGGCGTGCGGCGGCGGGGCCGGAGGTCTCTGCGTCGGAGCGGCTGCTGTTCGGCGGAGCGCTGCGCTACGACATGGGATGGAACAAGCATGCCGACGCCTTCCTGGAGCTGGGTTTCCGGGCGATGGTGGCCCGGCTGCCCGGCATGCTGGCCGCCAGCCTGCGGCTGGCCCGGCAGGCGGATCCGCCGGCCGCGCGGACCGTGCTGGTCGCCGAGGCGGGCCGGGGCGTGGCCCAGGCGGTGAGTCTGCTGGCCGTGAACAGCGCGCTCGGCAGGCTGCTGGCCGGGACGGACATCGAGCGGCGGCTGCGCGACGCCGTACCCGCCCTGGCGGTCGTGGCCGCCATGATGCTGGTCACGGCGCTGCTGCGGGCGGCCTCCACCCATGCCACCGGACGGCTGGAACCCAAGGTGGAACGGGTGGCGACCGAGCTCTACCTGGAGCGGGCGGCCAATGTGGAGCTGGCCGCGATCGAGGACCACGCCTTCCACAAACTGCTGGACACCGCCCGCTACGGCGCCCAGTCCGCCCGTCGCATGATCATGTACGGGGCCCGGGTGATCAACGCGGTGATCTCCCTGGTCGCCGCGGCCGGCGTGCTCACCGTCCTGCATCCGGCGCTGCTTCCGCTGCTGGTGACCATGACCCTGCCCAGCGCCTGGAGCGCCCTGACCAACGCCCGCCGCCGCTACGAGTCCTTCCACGTCTGGGTACAGCACTCCCGTGCCGGCCATCTGATCGGCCACCTGCTCACCGAACCGGCGGCGGCCCCGGAGATCCGGGTGCACGGCGTCGGTCCGTTCCTGCTGCGGCACTACCGGTCCATGTCGGAGTCCGCGGAGGCCGAACAGGCCCGGCTGTCCCGGCTGGCCGCCCGGACCGGCCTGATCGCGGCCGCCTGGACGGGTCTCGCGACCGTCGCGACGTACGTCACCCTGGGCGCGCTGCTGCTGACCGGCGCGATGGCGCTGGCGGTGGCCGGCACCGCCGTGATCGCGATCCGTACCGGGGCGGGGAGCCTGGACACCCTGGTACTCCAGATCAACGAGCTGCACGAGCAGGCCCTGTTCGTGGGCGATCTGCAGCGGCTCTACGCCGAGGGCGCCGAACGGGCCATCCCGGCCGGCGGCAGCCCGCTGCCCGAGGAGCCCGAGGAGATCCGGTTCGAGCACGTCACGTTCAGTTACCCGGGTGACGCGGCCCGCCCGGCCCTCGACGACGTGTCCCTCACCTTCCCCATCGGCCGGATCATCGCGCTCGTCGGGGAGAACGGCTCGGGCAAGACGACCCTCGTCAAGCTGCTCGCGGGGCTCTACGCCCCGGACCGGGGCCGCATCCTGTGGGACGGCGTCGACGCGGCGGACGCCGACCGGCGGCTGCTCGCCGAGCGCGTCGCGATGGTGGCGCAGGACTTCAAGCGCTGGCCGTTCACGGCCCGGGTGAACGTGGCCGTCGGCCGGCCCTCCGCTTCCCTGACCGAGGAACGTCTGGCCACGGCGCTGGCCGAGGCGGGCGCCGAGGACGTGGTCGCGGAGCTGCCGCGCGGTCTGGACACCCTGCTCGCACGCGAGTTCAGCGGCGGCCACGAGCTGTCCGGCGGCCAGTGGCAGCGTCTCGGCATCGCCCGGGCCGCCTACCGTCGCGGCCGGATCCTGATCGTGGACGAACCCACTGCGGCGCTGGACGCGCGGGCCGAACTGGAGGTGTTCGAGAAGATCCGGGCGCTGGCGGGCAACGGCCAGACCGTCGTGCTGATCACTCACCGGCTGGCCTCGGTCCGCCACGCCGATCTGGTCCACGTACTGGAGCACGGACGGCTGGTGGAGTCGGGCACCCCGGACGAGCTGCTGACCAGGGGCGGGGTGTACGCGGAGCTGTACGCGCTGCAGGCCGAGCAGTTCACGGCCAGGGTCCCCGCCCCCAAGCCGGCCTGAGCGGCCTCACTCGGCGCCGTCGCCGCCGGGCACGATCACCAGGAACGTGTCCGTCGCCAGGTCCATCACGACCTCGGCGGGCAGTCCCTCGAGCCGGCGCGCGTGCGCGAACTCCTCCGCGGGCCACGATCCGCGCGGGCCACCGGCGGGAAACCGTTGGAGCACCGTTCGCCCGTTCACCATCTCGCACCTCCAGAGAGCGTTGTACTCGTATGAGTCAACGCTCCGAGGAGGGTGAACGCCTCGCCCGGTGACCCGACTGAGACATGGTTGACACCGGTTCGGCGCGGACCGTGAGAGTCCGTTCACCTTGCGACACGAACCGTACGTCCGGGGACCGGTACGGTGCCTTCCCTGTCAGCCCCTCGCCCCGCGCCGGCCGTCGTGCCCCTCGCCCCGCGAACGGTCGTCGTGGCCGTCGCACCTCGGGGCCATGGGTCCGTCAGTCCCCGTACTCGTCGTGGTACCGGAGCCGGTCGCCGCCCGGCGGATTGGGGCCCAGAGCGGTCAGCGCGAGCAGGCCCGCGGTGGTGCCCAGCGCGTCCAGAGCGCCGTCGTGGACCGAGTAGGTGTGGAAGACCCGGTCCCGGTCCCGCAGGAAGCAGCTCAGCCCCGGCCGTTCGACGAGGTCCCCGGCCCGTTCCACGGTCGCCTCGAAGTCGCGGTCGAACTCGCTGTGACAGGAGGAGTACCAGGGCACCACCCAGCCCATGCGCGCCTTGAACGGCAGGATCCGGGTGAACGGCGCCCGGGAGACGGCGGCGAACGAGGTGTCGCGCGCGTGCAGATGGGCGAGGTGGCCGACCTGGTCGAGGAAGGCCGCGCAGCAGGGGCAGCCGGCCGGCCACTCCGGAGCGAACATGAAGTGGTGGACCACGAGTTGGGTCCGGCCCTCGAAGAGGTCGAGCAGGGTGGCCTTCCCGTCACCGCCCTCGAACACGTACTCCGGGTCGACCTCCACCATGGGCAGCCGCCGCCGCTCGGCGCTCAGCACCTCCAGCGCTCTGCGGACCGCCTCCTCCTTGAGCAGCAACGCCTCCCGCGCCGCGCGCCACCGCTCACGCGAGACGATCTCCGGTAGCGACATGGGTCCTCCTGTCCTACGGTCTGTGTCAATTCGCTTCCGGTTGGTGACCGCCGACGGATGCGGAACTCATCGAAGTCCGCGAAGATTCTTCCCACGGGCGGCCACCTGGAGGTCCGCCCTCCAACGGCCGGCGGCTCCCGCGGCTCCCGGCGCACTGGAGGCCGCGCGTCAGGACCTTTCCGCCCGGACCGCCCCTCCCGGTGCGGGCCGGGCCGCCCCTGCCGCCCGTGCCGTCCCTGCCGGGCGGGGGCTATGCGGCGGCGGGCGGCGCGGTCCACGCCTCACGCCGCTCCAGCTCGTCGAGCAGGTCCCGCAGCAGCCCGGTGTGCCGAGGAGTGAGCCGCCCGGTGTCGTCGAGGTGCACCGCACAGGCCGTGGTGGTGTCCACCAGGCGTTCCAGCACGACGGCGACGGTGTCCGTGCCCTCGGTGTGGCGGGCCAGGGCGGGCAGCTCGGCGGCGGACACCGCGATCGCGGTACGGGCCTCGGCGAGGGCGCGGTAGGCCTCCCTGCGCAACGCCCACCGCTGCGCGCGGTCACCGGACTCGTTCAGGACGTGCGCCAGGTAGGCACGCGCGGCGCTCCCGGCGGTGTCGAGCCGGGCCCGTACCCCGCCGCCCCGCCTGCCGGACATCGGCAGGTGCCCGACGACCAGCACGATCACGCAGGCCAGCAGGGTCTCGGCGATACGGCTGAGCGACGCCTGCGGCTCGCCGCCGATCATGACCAGGGCGAGCACCAGGGGGGTGATGACGGCGGTCAGCGCGGCGAAGTTCCGGGTGGACAGGGGGACGAGCGCCCCGCACACCGTCACCAGGACGACCAGCCCCTCCGGCCGGGGCAGCAGCGCGGCGAACCCGGCGAACACCAGGGCCCCCAGCACGGTCCCCGCGACCCGGCACAGCACCCGGGAGGCGAGCGGCCCGAGGTCCGGCTTGACCAGGAAGACGGCCGTGGCGGGCAGCCAGTACCAGTGCTGGTGCTGCCCGTACCAGCGGGCGTCGTGCAGTGCCTGGGCGACGGCCGCGCTCGCCCCGAAGCAGACGGCGACACGCAGCCCGTACTCCCGGCCACCGGTACCGAACGCGGCCCGGACGGCGTCGCGTAGCCCCCGCCGCCGGGCGGGCGGCCGGTGCTCGGCTTCCCCGGTCCGGTCGAAGGCCTCGGCGGCACGCAGCAGGGCGTCGTCGAGGGCGCGCAGGGCGGGCGCCGACCGACTGGGGGCGGGCAGCGGTCCGGTGCCGGTGTTGCCGCGCACCGCGGCGGCGAGCCGGCGGGGCCCCTCGGCCGCCCGGGCGGAGACCGGCTCGCCCGCCCAGGCCAGGGCGGTGGCGGCCTCGGCGAGGGGCAGCGCGGCGGTGAACTGGGCGTGCAGCCGGCGCTCGGCGGCGGAGCTCGCGCGGCGGCGCAGCCGGGGGCCGGTGAGGGCGTCCTGGGCGTGGTCCAGGGCGGCGGTGAGGGCGGCCCGCCGGGCCGTGGCGCTCCCGCTGCCCGCGGCGTCGAGCAGCGCGGCGACGGCGTCGTACACGTCGGCGACCGCGGTCCGCTCGCCGTCGAAGCGGAAGTCACCGGCGAGCGAGCCGGGCGTGGGCAGAGCGAGGCGCAGCAGGAGCAGCCAGCCAGCCCCGGCGAGGAAGGCCAGGCCCTGCTGCCAGCCGTTGCCGGGCGCCGGTGTCCCGGCGCCGACGGCGGCGGTGACGAGCAGTTGGGTGCCGGCTGCGGAGGCGACCGGCCCGACGGCGCTGATGCCGCCGGCGGCCAGTCCGAGCACGGTGAGGAGCAGGGTCAGCGGCACCGCGGACAGGTGCTGCCCGGCATATGTGCCCACGAGCAGTCCGGCGGCTCCGGCCAGCGCGGGCGCCCCGAGCCGTTTGACGGAGGCACGCCTACTCCCGGGCCGGTCGTTGATGCCGGCGAGCATCGCGGCGATGGCGGCGAGCACGCCCAGCGGAGTCCGGCCCGCGAGCATTGCGGCGAGCAGCAGCGGCCCGGCGGCGAGCGCGCCCCGGGTCAGCGCGCTCCACGGGACGGGCCCGCGCTGAGTACGCAGGGCGTGCGCGAGCCAGGGTGGCGGTGACAGTGCGGCGGGGCGCGACACGGAGCTCCTGTCCGGACTAGGGCGGGTTGGGCCTTCGGACGACAGTGGCCGGGCGCGGTGAGGTGCGGTTCCCAGGATAGACGCCGCGCCACGGTCTCCTGGAAACGACGGCTTTTCGGCGCGGTGAAACGGCCTGGAACAGGCGTTTTCCTCAGGAGCACGCCCCGGTTTCCCCAGGGGCACGCCCCGGTCGCGGGTCGGCCGGCGGGACCGGGCGGGCGGCGCGGCAGGGGCATCGGTGACGGGCGTGCGGGATGCGCGGCCCCGTACGCCGTGAGGCCGCCGCCCAGGGGCCGCGACGCCGCCTGAGGAGACGCCGCTCGGCGGCGTCCCGGCCGTCACGGCGGAAATTCGGGTGCGCGGGGCCGGGTGATCCTCAGATGATCGGGAGGCTGTCCACCCACCACCCCAGGAGCCGCCATGATCCGGCGAGTGACGTCCCATGCGCTCTTCCCGCCGCCCACGTACTCCCACGCCTCCGTCGTCGAGGCCGGCACCGGGCTCGCCTTCCTGGCGGGGACGGTGCCGCTGGACGAGAAGGGTGAGGTGGTCGGTCCGGGGGATCCGGTGCGGCAGGCCGAGCAGGTGATCGCCAACCTGACGGAACAACTGCGGTCCGCCGGCAGCGGCCTGGAGCACGTGCTGCGGACGGAGGTGTACGTCGTCAGCGACGAGCCCTCCGTACTGTCCGCGGTGTGGGAGGTCGTCGAGGCGTCGGGGCTGAGCCGTGGACCCCATGCGTCGACGCTGCTCGGGGTCTCCTGCCTCGGTTACACCGGGCAACTGGTGGAGATCACGGCGACGGCAGTGGTACCGGAGGCGGGCGCGGACCGATGACGTCCGGGGACGGAATCGTGCTGCGGCGGGCGGTGGCGGCCGACGCCGGTGCGGCCGCCGACGTCTGGCTGCGGTCCTTCACCGCCGCCCTGCCCACGGTCGTGCGGCCCCGCACCGACGACGAGGTACGGGCCCACTTCCGCGACGTGGTGGTGCCGCGGCGGGAGACCTGGGTCGCCGAGGACACGGCGGGCGGTAGCGGGATCGTCGGCGTGATGGTCCTGGACGACGGTCTTCTGTCCCAGCTCTACCTGGATCCGGGCTGGCGGGGGCGCGGCATCGGGGACCGGTTCGTCGCCCTCGCCAAGGAGCGCGGTCCGCAGGGGCTGGCACTGTGGACCTTCCAGGTCAACGAGGCCGCGCACCGCTTCTACGAACGGCACGGGTTCGTCGCCGTGGAACGCACGGACGGCAGCGGCAACGAGGAACGGGAACCGGACGTGCGGTACGTGTGGCGGCCCTGAGCCCCGGGCCCTCCCGGCGGCACCCCGGGAGGGCCCGGGAGCGACTGCCCGCGGCATCCCGGGGGCTCGTCACGGCGGGGCCGGGACGCGCGGGACCGGGGCACGCGGACGGGGCCCGAAGGCCGGGGCCATTACGGCAGCCCTGCCGCGGCCGCGGCGGTGCGCAGCACGTCGCGCAGCATCTCGGCGGTGAGCCGACCGGTGAAGGTGTTGCGCTGGCTGACGTGGAAACAGCCGAAGACGTCCAGGTCGCCGAGGGCGACCCGGGTGCCGTGGGCGAACGCGGGGCGCGGCCGGGGCACCGGCCAGCCCGCCCCGGCGAACGCGGGCAGCGCCGCCTGCCAGCCGAAGCCACCGAGCACGACCGCGGCCCTGAGCGTCGGCCGCAGCAGCCGCAGCTCCCGGACCAGCCAGGGGCGGCAGGTGTCCCGCTCACCGGGGGTGGGTCTGTTGCCGGGCGGGGCGCAGTGCACGGGCGCGGTGACACGGACTCCGTACAGCTCCAGACCGTCCCCGGCCCGCACGGAGGTGGGCTGCGAGGCGAGGCCCACGTCGTGGAGCGCCTGGTACAGCACATCGCCGGAGCGGTCACCGGTGAACATGCGGCCGGTGCGGTTGCCGCCGTGGGCCGCCGGGGCGAGTCCGACGATCACGAGTCGGGCGTCGGCCGGGCCGAAGCCGGGCACCGGCCGTCCCCAGTAGGTCCAGTCGGCGAACGCGGCCCGCCTGGTCCGGGCCACCTCCTCACGCCATTCGACGAGCCGGGGGCAGGCCCGGCACTCCGCGACGCGCCGGTCGAGCCGGGCCAGGTCACCGCTGTCGTCCATGCCGCCACCGTATGCCCGTCGTACGCCCGTCCCGTGCCACCGATCCCCGCACGGACGGCGGGCGGCCGGGCGGGCACTGCGGCGAACTCGCGTGCCATGCCCGCCGGGGGCCGATTCGTCCCGCGCGCCGCCCGCCCGCAAAAACCCGCCGGGCTTCCCCGCCCCGGGGTTTAGGGTCGGGGGCATGGCTTCCGAGGATGGGGACGAGAACGTGGACCGTGACGGCGGCGGGCCGGGCGAACCGGCCCCCGTCCGGGACGCCGAGGCCTCCGGGGCGGCGGACTCCCCGCCGCTCGATCCGGGGGTGGCCGCCGCGGTGGCCGCCGCCGAGGCGGCCGGTCCGGGGCAGGGGGAGACCGTACGGATCGACAGCTGGATCTGGGCCGTCCGTCTGATCAAGACCCGTTCCCTGGGCGCCACCGCCTGTCGTGGCGGGCACGTTCACGTCAACGGGGAGCGGGTGAAGCCCGCCTATTCCGTGCGCGTCGGCGACGAGGTGCGCCTGCGGCACGAGGGCCGGGAACGCGTCGTGATCGTCAAGCGGCTGATCCGCAAACGCGTCGGCGCCCCGGTGGCCGTCCAGTGCTACGTCGACAACTCCCCGCCCCCGCCGCCCCGCGAGGCCGTGGCTCCGGCAGGGCTCCGCGACCGCGGCGCCGGCCGCCCCACCAAGCGGGACCGCCGCGAACTGGAACGGCTGCGCGGCCTCGGCCTGCCCGGCGGGCCGGGGGCACCGGCCGGCGGCCCGGGTGTTCCCGGTGCGGCCGGTGGTCCGGCTGGGCCCGGCGGCCCGGGACGTACGCGAGGCTCCGGCGGGCGCGGCAGGGCAGGTGGGGCCGGGGGCGCCGGAGGGCGTACACGGGGGCGGTGAGTTCCACCTCCGGGGGCCTCCCCCCCCATCCCCTCCCTCCCCCGGTTCGTCTCCGGTCCGCTGCCGCGCGCCCTCCGGTGTCCCGCGCATCGCCTCGTGTGGCACCCGCCGCGGCCGCGGGCCTTCACCGACGTCGCCGGCCGGGCCCGTTCGCGGTCAGGCCCGGCGTCCGGTACCTCGCAGCAGGGCCGGCAGGTCCCGGTTGTGGGCGCGCCGGGTCCAGGCGACCAGGGCGAGCGGCACGATCAGGATCACCGGGGTCGCCGCGTACTGACCGTCGAAGACGGTGAGCTGGACGATGAACGCCCCGACCATCAGCGCGCTCAGCGCCATCGCGGCCACCGACTGCAGGACCGGCACCAGCAGCGCGACGGCGCCCGCGAGTTCGAGTGCTCCGATGGTGTACATGCCCGCGCTGCCCCAGCCCATCCTGTCGAAGGACTCGGCGGCCGACGGGTGGGCGATCAGCTTGGGCAGCGCGCTCGCGATCCCGAAGAACAGGGCGAGCAGCACCTGCACCGAGCGCAGGGCGATCCGGGCGAGGCGACCGCGGGCGGTCGGGGAGGCACCAGAGGTGGCGGGGGTGGCGGTCTCGGACATGGTGGTCTCCTGGTGAAGCGGTCCCGGTTGCTGTCACGGGGGTAGACCCGGCCCGACCGGAGAACTCATCGGTCCGGCGCCACCGGTATCGCCCTCACCCATATGCGGTCCGGGGTCAGGTAGGTGTCCACCTTCAGTCCCGCCTCGGCCAGCGCCCGCTCGAACTGCTCCCTGGTCAGGGGCCGGCTGCGGAACGTCTGCGTCCAGACCGCGTCCGGGAAGACGTACTCGGCGCGCACCGAGCGCACTCCGTCGCCGACCGGTTCGTCCGACACGATCCGCACGGTGAAGCCGCTCGGGTCGGTCCGCTCCCTCGGCACGTCGGAGTGGTAGTCCTCGCCCTCTCGCTGGATGAGCACGCAGCCGCCCTCAGCCACATGCCGGACGCAGGTGCGCAGCAGGGCACGGCGCACGTCGACGTCACCGGCGTGCACGAGGAACGACGCGAGCATCACCACGTCGAACTTCTCGCCCAGGTCGAGCTGTTCGATCGGTCCGCGTATCGTGCGGGCCCCGCGGACGCGGGCGAGCATCTCGGCGGACTCGTCCACGGCCGTGACGGTGAAGCCGCGTTCGAGCAGGGCGTGGGTCACCCGGCCCACTCCGCTGCCCAGTTCGAGGATGTGTGACCCGGGAGGCACGGCGCCCGCGATGACGTCCGGTTCGCCGCCGGCCGGGAGCCGGGCGTACAGCTCCACGGCGCAGCCGTCCGGGGTGATCGCGCCGGGGCCCGTTCCTTCGTGTCCTTCGCGCCTTTCGATCGTCATGCCCGGACAACGGGTGGGGTGGGGAGGGGCGTTCCGCGGAGGGCGGGGTTCACTCGTTCGAGTCAGGAACAGGGGAACGGGAACCATCCGTGGCCGACGTACCAGTGTCCTCCGGATCTCAGGTGGTCGCCGACGGCCCGTTCGACGGAGGTGCGCCGTGGCAGGTCGGCGGGGGGCAGGTCGGGGTCGCCGAAGACGAACCGGACGGGTTCGGTGTCGGCCGGTTCGGCGTCCTGGTGGGCTGTCCGGAAGCGTTCCTGGAAGCGGACGATGTTGGAGTGCGCGGGCAGGTACCGCTTGAGCTGGGGGTCGAGCAGCCAGGAGTGGCAGACGGCGGCCGGGGGTCTGTCCTGGGGGTGGTGGCGGGCGAAGAAGTCGCCGGCGAGGGCCAGGGAGCGGTCGCAGGCGGCCGGTGACAGCGGGCCGGAGAAGTCGGGTACGTGCAGGGTCAGGCAGGGCGTTCGCGGGGTCACGTCCAGTCCGGCCGCCGCGAGGGCCGTGCCGGTGCGCTGCCCGAGCGTGGTCCGCTGGAACTGCAGGCGGCCCAGTTGGTACAGCTCGCCGCGGAAGTGCAGGGTGAGCCAGCGCGGCTTCTGGAGGCCGGTCAGGCCGTGCCGTGCGCGGTGGGCGGCCATGTTCCGGCCCAGGTCGGCGAGGGTGCGCCGGGTGGTGTCGGCCGGGATGCCGCGTTCTCGGTGGTGGCGGCGGACGTACGGCAGGGCGGCGACGAGGACGTAGACGGGGAAGCAGCGTCGCAGCGGGCCCGGTGGCCGGTCGAGGTCCGGCAGGTCGGCGCCACCGAGGGGCGCTCCCATGTCGCGTACGAGGTCGCTGACGGCGTTCTCGAGGCACCGGCGCAGTTCCGGGTCGTCGCGGACGCGGCGGCTCAGGCGTACGAGGTCGTTGATGTCCTCGTGGGGTACGGCCAGGTCCATCAGTTCCCGGGCGAGTTCGTCGGCGTCGGGCAGCAAGCGGTGACCCCCTTGGTCGTGTCGTCCGGGAAGAGTACGTTGCAGTCAGGAACGGTGATCCGGATGCGTACGGGCAGTGAGCCGGTGACCGCGCGCAGTGCACTGCGGGCGCGGTTCTGGCTGAGCCTGTGGGGGATCGTCTGGACGATCTTCGGAACGGCGGCGTTCTCGCTGGCCGGGCGCCCTGGCTGGGCGGCGGCGTGCGGGGTGCTGTGGCTGGTGGCCACGGTGGACATGGCCGTGGTCCTCGGGCATCTGCGGCAGGGCCCGCACTACCAGCCGGGGCGGGAGGTCCCCCCGTACCGGCCGCCGGAGAGCGGGCCGGGGCGCCGGCGGCCGCCGCGTGCCCGGCATCCGTGACGGTGCCGACCCGATCCGCCGCGGTCAGGAGTCGAACCGGGCGGCCTTGCGGTACTCGGGGTTGGGGTCGAGCGCGGCGGCCAGCCGGAAGTGACGTTTTGCCTGCTCTGGGCGGCCCTGGCGTTCGTAGGTGCGGGCAAGGGCGAAGTGCGCGAACGCGTTGTCCGGTTCCCGCTCCAGCACGATCGTGAACTCCAGTTCGGCGGGGCGCAGTTGGGCGGCCGCGAAGAAGGCACGCGCGCGCAGCAGCCGGGCCGCGGTGTTCTCGGGGTGTGCTGCGACGACGCCGTCGAGCAGTTTCACCGCGCCCCGCGGATCCCGCGCGTTGAGCAGTTGTTCGGCCGCGCGGAAGTCGATGACATGCGTCTCCGGAGTACGTCCGGTCGAACCACTGGTCTCGGGCACGGCTGAGTCCTTCCCTTGCTGCAGCGGTTCAACGCGCCGCCGCGGTCGGCTATTCCGCTCCGCCCGGTGGCGGCCCGCCGTCCGCGGACGGCGTCCGGGGCTCGTGTGCCCGGTGCGCGAGGGCGTCCCAGACCTCCGCCACGCGCTTCCTCAGCGCGTCCAGCGGTACGTCGTTGTCGATCACGATGTCCGCGATCTCCCGGCGCTGCTCGCGGGTGGCCTGTGCGGCCATGCGGGCGCGTGCGTCGTCCTCGGTCATGCCGCGCAGCCGTACCAGCCGGTCGAGCTGGGTGCCGGGGCTCGCGTCGACGACGATCACCAGGTCGTACAGGGGTGCCAGCCCGTTCTCGGTGAGCAGCGGGACGTCGTGGACGACGACGGCGTCCTCGGCGGCGGCCGCCTCCAGTTCCTGGGAGCGGGCACCGACGAGGGGGTGCACGATCGCGTTGAGCACGGCCAGTCTCCCGGGGTCGGCGAAGACGATGGAGCCGAGCCGGGGCCGGTCGAGACCGCCGTCGGGGGTGAGGATGTCCGTGCCGAAGGCGTCCACCACGGCCGCGAGCCCGGGTGTTCCGGGGGCCACGACGTCACGCGCGATGCGGTCGGCGTCGATCAGTACCGCCCCGTGCTCCACGAGCAGCCGGGACACCTCGCTCTTGCCGGCGCCGATCCCGCCGGTCAGGCCCACTTTCAGCATGGGCGGAAGCTTAGGCCCTGCCGGCGCCGGGGCTGCGCGGGGCCGGTCCGCGGGACGGGGCGGGGCCCCTTCAGTTCTCGCCCTCGCGCTCCGCCAGGAAGCGTTCGAACTCGCGCCCGATCTCGTCGGCGGAGGGGATGTCGACGGGTTCGGCGAGCATGTTGCCCCGGGTGTCGGCGCCCGCCGCCGCGTCGTACTGGTGCTCGAGTCCCTGGACGAGTGCCGTCAGTTCCTCGTCGCCCTCCTGGATCTGCCGGTCGATCTCCGTCTGGACGCGGTGGGCCTCGGTGCGCAGTGCGTGCGCGGGACCCGGCAGCACCAGCCCCGTGGCCGCCGTGACGGCTTCCAGGACGGTCAGCGCCGCGTCCGGGTACGGGGAGCGGGCGATGTAGTGCGGCACGTGCGCGGCGACACCGAGGACGTCGTGGCCGCTCTCCATGAGGCGGTACTCCACCAGCGCTTCGGCACTGCCGGGCACCTGGGCCTCTTCGAAGGGGCTGCGGTGCCCGGGGACCAGGTCGGTGCGGTTGCCGTGGGGGGTGAGGCCCACGGGGCGGGTGTGCGGGACACCCATGGGGATGCCGTGGAAGTTCACGGACAGCCGGACGCCGAGCCGTTCCACGATCTGCCGTACGGCCGCGGCGAAGCGTTCCCATTCGATGTCCGGTTCGGGGCCGGACAGCAGCAGGAAGGGGGCGCCGGTGGCGTCCTGGACGAGGTGCACCTCGATGGCCGGCACCTCGTAGTCGGTCCAGCGGTCCCGGGTGAAGGTCAGCAGGGGCCGGCGGGCCCGGTAGTCGACGAGCCGGTCGTGGTCGAAGCGTGCGACGAGCTGGTGGGGCAGCGAGTCGAGGAGCCGGTCGACGATCTGGTCGCCGGTCTCACCCGCGTCGATGTATCCGTCGAAGTGGTAGAGCATGACAAGTCCGGCCGACTCCTGGGCGAGCGCCATGTCGACCACGGCGAGGCCCTTCGGCTCCCATGCGTACAAACCCTGCGGATCAAGCACTGTGACCGCTCCTCCTCGTGTTCCTCATGGACAACGCGCCCTGGAGCGTGGGCATTCCCGGAGCGCAGTGCTGATCAGGTCTCTCTCGCCCGTCACCCTGACACCCCGTCAGCCAGCACCCTTCGGGAGGTGCGGCGGGCACGGCGCCGACGGCCACGACGAGCCGGCGGTGGGCGGACGGCCCACGACGGGCCAGGCGGTCGGAGCCCGTCCGCCCCGGCCCCGCGATGGGGGCCGGGGCGGAGGGGTCCCGGAAACCCAGAGGGGCCGCACCTCGAAAGGTGCGGCCCCTCAGTTGCCGACGGTCAAGCCTTGGCGGCCTGGATCAGCTCTGGCCCCCGGCCAGCTTCTCGCGCAGCGCGGCGAGCGCCTCGTCCGAGGCCAGGGCACCGGAGGTGTCCGCACCCTCGGAGGAGTACGAACCGCCACCCGAAGCGGCCGGAGCGGCGGCCTCGCCACCCTCGGCGGCAGCGGCGGCGTCGGCCTCGCGGGACTTGATGACCTGCTGCTGGTGCTGCTCGAAGCGGGACTGCGCCTCGGCGTACTGGCGCTCCCACTCCTCGCGCTGCTTCTCGTAGCCCTCGAGCCAGTCGTTGGTCTCGGGGTCGAAGCCCTCGGGGTAGATGTAGTTGCCCTGGTCGTCGTAGGACGCGGCCATGCCGTACAGGGTCGGGTCGAACTCGACCGAGGCCGGGTCGGCACCGAAGGACTCGTTGGCCTGCTTCAGCGAGAGGCTGATGCGACGACGCTCGAGGTCGATGTCGATGACCTTGACGAAGATCTCGTCGTTGACCTGGACGACCTGCTCCGGGATCTCCACGTGGCGCTCGGCCAGCTCGGAGATGTGGACCAGACCCTCGATGCCCTCGTCCACGCGGACGAACGCACCGAACGGAACCAGCTTCGTGACCTTGCCGGGCACGACCTGGCCGATCTGGTGGGTGCGGGCGAACTGCTGCCACGGGTCTTCCTGGGTCGCCTTCAGCGACAGGGAGACACGCTCGCGGTCCATGTCGACGTCGAGGACCTCGACGGTGACCTCCTGGCCGACCTCGACGACCTCGGACGGGTGGTCGATGTGCTTCCAGGACAGCTCGGAGACGTGGACCAGGCCGTCGACGCCACCCAGGTCCACGAAGGCACCGAAGTTGACGATCGAGGAGACGACGCCGGAGCGGACCTGACCCTTCTGGAGGGTCGTGAGGAACGTCTGGCGGACCTCGGACTGGGTCTGCTCGAGCCAGGCACGGCGGGACAGGACCACGTTGTTGCGGTTCTTGTCCAGTTCGATGATCTTGGCCTCGAGCTCCTTGCCCACGTAGGGCTGGAGGTCGCGGACGCGACGCATCTCGACCAGGGAGGCCGGGAGGAAGCCGCGGAGGCCGATGTCGAGGATGAGACCACCCTTGACGACCTCGATGACGGTACCGGTGACGATGCCGTCCTCTTCCTTGATCTTCTCGATGGTGCCCCAGGCACGCTCGTACTGGGCGCGCTTCTTCGAGAGGATCAGGCGGCCTTCCTTGTCCTCCTTCTGGAGGACCAGGGCCTCGATCTCGTCGCCGACGGCCACGACCTCGTTCGGGTCGACGTCGTGCTTGATCGAGAGCTCGCGGCTCGGGATGACACCTTCGGTCTTGTAACCGATGTCGAGCAGGACCTCGTCCCGGTCGACCTTCACGATGACGCCGTCGACGATGTCGCCGTCGTTGAAGTACTTGATCGTCTCGTCGATCGCGGCGAGGAAGGCTTCCTCGTTACCGATGTCGTTGACCGCAACCTGCGGGGTGGTGGCGGTGGTCTCGGTGCTGCTCGTCATGTGGGAAAGGGCTCCGGTACGGACATTGAAGTCGTAGGTACTGCTACGCCGGGAGCCCGTATCGCTCTGCAGAAGCCGGACAGCCAAGGAAGCGCCCCACCAGGAACTGGTGACGGCGCCTCGACAACCGAGGGGACATACAACAGATGCGAGCGCAGCCTGCTACGTCTGAGGTGCGCAGGCCCGCAGCGCAACTTGTAGCATACGGGGGCAGCCGGGCATGGTCAATGCGCGAAGGCGCACACCCGGGGCGGATCGCCGCATAAGCGGCACAGGAATCGTCCCGCGAGGCCACACGGGCCTTCGTCCCCCCGTGTCGCGCCCGGCGGGTTGGACGGAAGAGTACGACGAGGGAGCCGATCATCCAAGAGCCGGAACAGCTCGACCCCGACGGGTTCGAGGCGGAGGCCACCCGGCGTCACGCGGGGGTCGCGGAGAGCAGCCGGGCCAACCGGGGCTGGTGGGACCGCAACGCGGACGACTACCAGACCGAGCACGGGACGTTCCTCGGCGACGACCGCTTCGTGTGGGGTCCGGAGGGCCTGGACGAGGTGGAGGCGGAGCTGCTGGGCCCGCCGGAGGAACTGGAGGGCAAGGAGATCCTGGAGATCGGGGCGGGCGCCGCCCAGTGCTCGCGCTGGCTGGCGGCCCAGGGCGCCCGGCCGGTGGCCCTCGACCTGTCGCACCGCCAGCTCCAGCACTCGCTGCGGATCGGCGGACCGGTTCCGCTCGTCTGCGCCGACGCCGGCGCCCTGCCGTTCGCGGACGGTTCCTTCGACCTGGCGTGCTCCGCGTACGGGGCGCTGCCGTTCGTCGCCGATCCGCGGCTGGTGCTGCGCGAGGTGCGCCGGGTGCTGCGGCCCGGCGGCCGGTTCGTCTTCTCCGTGACGCACCCGGTCCGCTGGGCCTTCCCGGACGAGCCGGGCCCCGAGGGGCTGTCGGTGTCGTCCTCCTACTTCGACCGCACGCCCTACGTGGAGCAGGACGAGGAGGGCAGGGCGGTGTACGTCGAGCACCACCGGACGCTCGGGGACCGGGTCCGGGACGTCGTGGCCTCGGGTCTGCGCCTGGTGGACCTCGTGGAGCCGGAGTGGCCGGCGTGGAACACCTCCGAGTGGGGCGGCTGGTCCCCGTTGCGCGGGAACCTGATCCCCGGCACGGCGATCTTCGTGTGCGAGCGGGACTGAGCACGGGGTCCGTGCGCGCCGCCCACCGCCGCCCACGGGTCCGTGGGCGCGGGCGGGGCCGGATGCCCGGGCCCGTGGGCGCGGGTCCGGGCACGCACGCGCGTCCGGGGCGTCGCCGCCTCCGTACGACACTGGGGGCGTGATCCGTTACGACGCCCTGGACGCGCTGCCCGTGCGGGCCGCCCTGCCCGCTCTGACCGACGCCCTGGAGACGGACGGCACGGCCGTTCTGGTGGCGCCGCCCGGCACCGGCAAGACGACGCTGGTGCCGCTCGTGCTGGCGGGGCTGGCCGGCGGCGGGCCCGCGCGGCGTGTGGTGGTGGCCGAGCCGCGGCGGATCGCGGCGCGTGCGGCGGCGCGCCGGATGGCGTGGCTGCTCGGTGAGCGGCCCGGCGGCAGTGTCGGCCACACGGTGCGCGGCGAGCGGGTCGTGGGGCGGCACACGCGCGTGGAGGTGG
Source organism: Streptomyces cellostaticus (assembly GCF_023630175.1). Taxonomy (GTDB): domain Bacteria; phylum Actinomycetota; class Actinomycetes; order Streptomycetales; family Streptomycetaceae; genus Streptomyces; species Streptomyces cellostaticus_A. The sequence goes on from NZ_JALLIN010000016.1 coordinate 44,042, forward strand.
TGACCACGGGCGTCCTGCTGCAGCGGCTGCAGCGGGACCAGGAACTGGCGGGCGTCGACGTCGTGGTGATCGACGAGTGCCACGAGCGGCACCTGGACGCCGACACGGTGGCCGCGTTCCTGTGGGACGTGCGGCAGGCGCTGCGCCCGGAACTGCGGCTGGTGGCCGCGTCGGCGACCACGGACGCCCAGGGGTGGGCCCGGCTGCTGGGCGGGGCGCCGGTGGTCGAGGCGGCGGGCGTCGCGCATCCGGTGGAGGTCGTGTGGGCGCCTCCGGCGCGTCCCGTGCGGCCCCCGCACGGGATGAGGGTGGATCCGGCGCTGCTCGCCCACGTGGCCTCGGTGGTGCGGCGGGCGCTGGCCGAGCGGGAGGGGGACGTGCTGTGCTTCCTGCCCGGTGTGGGCGAGATCGCGCGGGTGGCGGGGCAGCTCGGGGATCTGGGTGCGGTGGACGTGCTCCAGGTGCACGGGCGGGCGCCGGCCGCCGTGCAGGACGCGGTGCTGGCGCCCGGGGAGCGGCGCCGGGTGGTGCTGACGACGTCGGTGGCCGAGTCGTCGCTGACGGTGCCCGGGGTGCGGGTGGTGGTGGACTCCGGGCTGGCGCGGGAGCCGCGGGTGGATCACGCGCGCGGGCTGAGCGCTCTGGTGACGGTGCGGGCGTCGCGTGCCGCCGGGCGGCAGCGGGCCGGGCGGGCCGGGCGGGAGGCGCCGGGTGTGGTGTACCGGTGCTGGACGGAGGCGGAGGACGGCCGGCTGACGGCTTTCCCGGCGCCGGAGATCAAGGTGGCCGATCTGACGGCGTTCGCCCTCCAGGCGGCCTGCTGGGGGGATCCCGACGCCTCGGGGCTGGCGTTGCTGGATCCGCCGCCCGGTGGCGCGATGGCGGCGGCGCGGGAGGTGCTGACGGCCGTGGGCGCGGTGGATCCGGCCGGACGGGCCACCGGGCTCGGGGTGCGGCTGGGCCGGCTGGGGGTGCATCCGCGGCTGGGGCGGGCCCTGCTGGACACCTCGGGCCGCGGTGCGGAGGCCGTCGCCCTGCTCTCCGAGGAGGTGCCGCGGGAGTACGGGGACGATCTCGCCGGGGCCCTGCGGCGTGCCCGGCGTGGCGGTGACGCCTACGCGGGGCGGTGGGCCGCGGAGGTGCGGCGGCTGCGGGCCGTCTCGGCGGATCCCTCCGCTCCGGCCGCCGGGGATCACGGGGCGCGGGCGGGTGCCGGGGCCGTCGCGGGCTCGGAGTCCGGGACGGAGGGGCTGGTTGGGCCCACCGTCGCGCTGGCGTTCCCGGAGCGGGTGGCGCGGCTGGACGGCGGTTCGTATCTCATGGTCTCCGGGACCCGGGCGGAGCTGGGGGACGGGTCGGCGCTGGACGGTGCGCCCTGGATCGTCGTCGCGGTCGCCGACCGGGGTGCCGGGCGGGGCCACGCGCGCGTGCGGCTCGGCGCGGCCGTCTCCGAGGAGGTGGCCCGGGCCGCAGCCGGCGCGCTCCTGGCGGAGCGGGACGAGGTGCGCTGGGCCGGCGGGGACGTCGTGGCCCGCCGGGTGGAACGGCTGGGTGCCGTGGAGCTGGCCGTCAGGCCGCTGAAGGAGGCCGATCCCGTGCTCGTGCGCGCGGCCCTGCTCGACGGGCTGCGGCAGGAGGGGCTGGGGCTGCTGCGCTGGACGCCGGAGGCGGCGGTGCTGCGGCAGCGGCTGGCGTTCCTGCGGGCGCATGCCGGGGCGCCCTGGCCGGAGGTTTCCGACGAGGCGCTGCACGCGCGCGTGGACGAGTGGCTGGAGCCGGAGCTGGGCCGGGCCCGGCGGCGGGCCGACCTCGCGCGGATCGACGCCGGGCAGGCGCTGGCGCGGCTGCTGCCGTGGGCGAGCGGGGACGCGGCCCGGCTGGACGAGCTGGCGCCGGAGCGGATCACCGTGCCGAGCGGGTCCAGGATCCGGATCGACTACCGGGATCCGGAGCGGCCGGTCCTCGCGGTGAAGCTCCAGGAGATGTTCGGGCTGCGTGAGACGCCGGCCGTGGCGGGGGTGCCGCTGCTGGTGCACCTGCTGTCGCCGGCCGGGCGGCCCGCCGCCGTCACGGCCGACCTCGCGTCGTTCTGGCGGGACGGCTACCGGGGCGTGCGCGCCGAGCTGCGCGGGCGCTATCCGAAGCATCCGTGGCCCGAGGACCCGGCGACCGCGGAACCCACCCGGCACACCAACGCGCGGCTGCGGCGCTGACCGGTCGTACGGCCGAGGGCGCCCGTCCGCCGCGGCGGACGGGCGCCCTCGGCCGTCGGGTGACGGCCGTACCGCGCGCGATGCGCGCCGCGCGCGGCGTCTGGCCGTGCCTGGCGTCAGGAGGTCGCGGTCGCGGACGGGCTCGGCGAGGGGCTCGCCGGGGCGTCGGCGGCGGCGACCCGCAGCTCGACGGTGACGGTGCCGCCGCCGGGCGTGGTGACCCGGAGCAGGAAGGTGCCGGTGGTGTCGTCCGCGTACAGCTCGGGCAGCGTGAGCCGGCCCTCGGAGTCGGTCATGAGGCCGGTGAGGGTGCGCACGGTCCTGCCGTCGGCGTCCTTGAAGTAGGGGCCCTTGTCGTTCTCGGTGGCGTCGTCGGCGGTCCTGATCAGGGTGGCGGTGGCCGCGACCCGGTCGGCGGCGGCGCCCTTGTAGGTCGCCTCCACCTGGACCTGCTCGGCGAACTCGCCGCCGGGGGTGCAGGTCAGCTCGGTGTCACCGGTGCGGCTGAGGGTGTCGGCGGCGCGGGCGGTGACGGTGGCGGTGTAGCCGACGGCCTTGACCTGGTGCCCGACGACAGCCGTGGTGACCTTGAAGTCGCCGGTCTTCTCGCCCGCCTGGAGGGCCGGTGCGAGCGCCACCCCCTTGGCGTCGGTGGCGACGGTGGCGACGCTCTCGCCGCCGGCGAAGGCGGCGTCGGTGTCGCCGGTGATGGTGAACCGGATCCTGACCTTGGCGACGGCGGTTCCCGCCCTGGTCTCGGCGCGGGTGCCGATCCGCTCCCCGAACGCGTCCCCGGCCATCGCGGTGAGCTGCGCGGTGCCGGCGTCCTCGAGGTGGTCCACGGTCTCGGACGGGGTGGGCTGCTTCGGCGGGACCGGCGGCTCCGACGGCTGCGGGTCGGGGCTCTGGCCGCCGCCGCCCGGCTGCTGCGGCTTCGGGTCGGGCTTGGGCTCGGGCGCGGGCTTGGGCGCGGGCTTGGGCTTCGGGTCCGGCTGGTGGCCGGGCTTCGTCCCCGGCGGGTCGGCGGGTGCCGGGGTGTGCGGGCGCGGGGTGCCGTCGTCGCTGCGGCGGCCGGGCGCGCCACCACTGCCGTCGGGCACGGAGTGGGTGCCCTTGCGGTAGTAGTGCAGCCAGTTCAGGACCAGGTTCAGGTAGTCCTGCGAGTTGTTGTAGCTGAGGATCGCGCTGTGCAGGCCGGGCTCGGTGGACATGTCCCAGTCGTTGCGGCACAGGTAGTGGCCTGCGGCGAGCGCGGCGTCGTAGACGTTGTTCGGGTCGGCCTTGCCGTCGGCGTTGCCGTCCCGGCCGGCCCAGGCCCAGGTGGACGGGATGAACTGCATCGGGCCGATGGCCTGGTCGTAGTGGCTGTTGCCGTCGAACTCACCGTGGTCGGTGTCCTTGATGAGCGCGAAGCCGTTGCCGTCGAGCTGCGGGCCGAGGATCCGGCCGAGCGTCGTGCCGTCCGCGTCGACGCGGCCGCCGCGGGCCTGACCGGACTCCACCTTGCCGATGGCGGCCAGCAGTTGCCAGGGCAGGTTGCAGCCGGGCTTGGACGAGCGCAGCTCGGCCTCGGCCTTCTTGTAGGCGTCGAGGACGGTCGCGGGTATGCCGGCCTCCGCCTCTCCCCGGGCGACGGGGTCACCGGCCTTCGACGAGGGGCTGGGGTTGGGACTGTTGAGCGGCGGAAGGTCCGTGTAGTACGGCGAGTTGCCGGTGGCGTCGCCGCCGGAGGGGGCATCGGGCACGGGTGTGCCGACGCCTGCCGAGGCCGGTCTGCCGGGGTCCTCGCCGGCCGCTCCGGGAGCCTGGGACGCGGACAGTGCCGCGACCGCCGCCGCGGCCACCGCGGTGGTCGCCGCTCCCTTGCGCAGCCGCCTGCCGAAATGCGCCGCCATAGAGTGAACCCCTCCCGTGGACGCCCATCGCGTCCGTCTCCGGCTGTCTGCCTCGCTCTGGTGTGACGGTTGACCCGGTGCTCTGGTTGCCCCTGTTCCGCCTTTCCGTCCGTGCGACGGGTGGCTGCCGTGCCTCCCGGCACGGCAGCCCAGGTGACACTACGACAACTTGTTTGCCGGGGGCACCCGTTCGGGTGCGGTTTTCACCGGCCGGCCGACACCACCGGGCCGCGGGGACCACCTGCGGCGCCGACGCATACTGGACCGGACGTGATCAACGGTCGCGAAGCCGTGGCCGACGCCCGCCCGAGGGGGACCTGTTGCCGTTCACACTCAGCCACGCGGCGGCCGTCCTGCCGGCCGTCCGCCGGGACGGCGGGGGCCGGGGCCGGCTGGTGCCCGCCGTGCTCGTCGCGGGGTCCTTCGCACCCGACGTGACCTACTACGCGGCGAGCGTCCGGCGGGACGCGATGGGGTTCGGGGCGGTCACCCACTCCCTGCCGGGCGTGGCCGGCGTGGACGTGCTCATCGCCTGGGCGCTGGTGGGGTTGTGGCTGTTCGTACGGGAGCCGCTGGTGGCGCTGCTCCCCCGGGCCCGCCAGGGGCGCGGGGCCGCCCTGTTGCGCTGCGGGGCGCCACGCGCGCGCGTGGGGGCCGAGCGTGTGCTGCGCTGGTACGCCTCGGCGGTGCTCGGCGCGCTGACGCACGTCGTGTGGGACGCGTTCACGCACCACGACCGGTGGGGGTCGCGGCTGGTCCCGGCGCTCGGCGGGGCGGTGGCGGGCCTGCCGCGGTACACGTGGCTGCAGTACGGCTCGTCCGCGGTGGCGGCCGTGGTGATCGCCGTGTTCCTGCTGGGGGCGCTGCGGCGGGCGCCCGCCGGGGAGCCCGCGGGGGTGCCGGCGCTGTCCGCGCGGGACCGCTGGCGGGCCGCGGCGGTGATCGGTGGCTGTGTCCTGGCGGGGGCGGTGCAGCGGGCGGCGCGGTGGTGGGCGTACCCGGGTGTGTCCGTGCGTCCGCTGGATCTGGTGCCGACCCTGTGCTTCGGCTCCGGGGCCGGACTGCTGCTCGGGGTGCTGCTGTACGCGGCCGGGGTCAGGATGTGGCGTCCGGTCCGGGTTCCGGGCGGTCCTGGTGGGGTGGCCGGTGCGGGCCGGGACCGGACGGCCGCTCGGTGAGGGCGGCCACGAACACGGTGAGGGTGCGTCTGGGACGGGTCCGGGGGACCGCGGTCAGCAGCAGCGCCAGGTAGGCGTGGGCGAGGTCCGCCCAGGCGCGCCGGTCGGCGGTGCGGCGGAGCCGGGCGCCCGGCCGGCGCAGCAGGCCGGGGGCGGCTCTGCGGGCGGCCGCGACCGGGCCGAGGGGGACGCGGGCGGTGCCGGCGCCGGCCGCGAGGGCCGGGACCGGCGAGGCGGCCGCGGCCGGGCCGGAGGCCCTGCCGGCCTCGGCCCGGATGCCGCCCCGTACCTCGGGCGTCCTGCGGTGCAGCATGCGTATACCCATGTCCGCAGTGTTGCGGCTGCGGACGGCGGGGTGCGTTCTGGCGGGGTCCACGTGAGTGACGGACCCCGCCGGGATTCCGCCGGTCAGGGGGCCGGCGCCGCGCCGGGGAGGGACGCGGTGCGTGGATCGCCGCGTCCCCGGGCGGGTGTCCGGGGAACCGGGCGCGGATCCGGGGAGCCGCGCGGTGCGCGGGACACCGGGCGGGCGTCAGTGGGCCGCCGACTCCCAGTCGGGGCCCACGCCCACCGAGACGTCGAGCGGGGCACGCAGCCGGACGGCGCCGGCCATCTCGCGGCGGACGAGTTCCTCCGTGGCCGCGCGCTCGCCGGGGGCGATCTCCAGCACGATCTCGTCGTGCACCTGCAGAAGCAGGCGGGACCTCAGGTCCGCCTCGCGCAGGGCCCGGTCGACGTTGAGCATGGCGATCTTGACGATGTCGGCGGCCGTGCCCTGGATGGGGGCGTTGAGGGCCATGCGTTCGGCCGCCTCGCGGCGCTGGCGGTTGTCGCTGTTGAGGTCGGGCAGGTAGCGGCGGCGTCCGAGGAGCGTCGCCGTGTACCCCGTGGCCCGTGCCTCGTCGACGACGCGGCGCAGGTAGTCGCGCACGCCGCCGAAGCGCTCGAAGTAGGTGTCCATCAGGCCGCGGGCCTCGGCCGCCTCGATGTTGAGCTGCTGGGAGAGGCCGAAGGCGGACAGCCCGTAGGCCAGGCCGTACGACATGGCCTTGATCTTGCGGCGCATCTCCGCGTCCACCGCGTCCCGCCCGACCGAGAAGACCTGGGAGGCGACCGTGGTGTGCAGGTCCTCGCCCGTGGTGAACGCCTCGATGAGGTCCTTGTCCTCGGAGAGGTGGGCCATCACCCGCAGCTCGATCTGGCTGTAGTCGGCGGTCATCAGGGACTCGAAGCCCTCTCCCACCACGAAGCCGCGGCGGATCGCCCGGCCCTCGTCGGTGCGGACCGGGATGTTCTGCAGGTTCGGGTCGGTGGACGACAGCCGGCCGGTTGCGGCCACGGTCTGGTTGAACGTGGTGTGGATGCGGCCGTCGGCGGCGACGGTCTTGATCAGGCCCTCGACGGTGACCCGCAGCTTCGCCTGCTCGCGGTGCCGGAGCATGATCACCGGCAGTTCGTTGTCGGTCTGGGTGGCGAGCCAGGCCAGGGCGTCGGCGTCGGTGGTGTAGCCGGTCTTCGTCTTCTTCGTCCTCGGCAGGGCCAGCTCGCCGAAGAGGACTTCCTGGAGCTGCTTGGGCGAGCCGAGGTTGAACTCGCGGCCGGCGGCGGCGTGGGCCTCCTTCACCGCCTGCTGCACGGCGCCCGCGAACGTCTGCTCCATCGCCTCGAGGTGGGCGCGGTCGGCCGCGATGCCGTCGCGCTCCATACGGGCGAGCAGGGCGGAGGTGGGCAGCTCCACGTCCCGCAGCAGATCGGCGGCGCCGACCTCCTCGAGCCGCCCCTCGAACGCTTCTCCCAGGTCGAGGACGGCACGGGCCTGGATCATCAGGGACTCCGCCTCGGCGCCCTCGTCCGCGCCGAACGCGAGCTGGCCGTCGGCCGCGGCGGCGGGGGCCAGCTCGCGGTGCAGGTACTCCAGGGACAGCGCGTCCAGGTCGAAGGAGCGGCGGCCGGGCTTGACCAGGTACGCGGCGAGCGCGGTGTCCATCGCGACGCCCTCGACGCGCCAGCCGTGCTCGGCGAGGACCCGCATGGCGCCCTTGGCGTTGTGGAACACCTTCGGGCGGCCGGCGTCGGCGAGCCAGCCGGCGAAGGCGCGCTCGTCGGCCTCGTCCAGTTCGGCGGGGTCGAACCAGGCCGCCGCTCCCCCGGCCGCGGCGAGGGCGACCTCGGCGACCGAGCCGGTGCCCAGCGCCCAGGTGTCGACCGTGGCGACGCCGAGGGGGCCGATGCCGTGCCCGGCGAGCCAGCCGGCCAGCTCGCCGGTGCCCAGGACGGTGCCGTCCAGCTCCACGCCCTCGGCCGCGACCGGCGTGGCCTCGGCCTCCTCGGCGCCGGGGTCGACGGCGAAGAGCCGCTCGCGCAGCGAGGGGTTGCGGATCTCCAGGGTGTCCAGGACCATCGCGACGGTCTTGCGGTCGTACGGCGCCCGCTCCAGGTCGGTGACCGACTTCGGCAGTTCGACCTGGCGCTCCAGCTCGGTGAGCAGCCGGTTGAGCTTGACCGACTCCAGGTGGTCGCGCAGGTTCTGGCCCGCCTTGCCCTTGACCTCGTCGACGCGCTCGACCAGCTCCGCGAACGAGCCGAACTGGTTGATCCACTTCGCGGCGGTCTTCTCGCCGACGCCCGGGATGCCGGGGAGGTTGTCGGACGGGTCGCCGCGCAGGGCGGCGAAGTCCGGGTACTGGGCGGGCGTCAGTCCGTACTTCTCGAAGACCTTCTCCGGGGTGAACCGGGTCAGCTCCGAGACGCCCTTCGTCGGGTACAGCACGGTCGTGTGCTCGGTGACGAGCTGGAAGGAGTCGCGGTCGCCGGTGACGATCAGCACCTCGAAGCCCTCGGCCTCGGCCCGGGTGGCGAGGGTGGCGATGACGTCGTCCGCCTCGAAGCCCTCGACGGCGAAGCGCTGCGCGTGCATGGCGTCGAGCAGCTCGCCGATCAGCTCGACCTGCCCCTTGAACTCGTCGGGGGTCTTGGAGCGGTTCGCCTTGTACTCGGTGAAGCGCTCGGAGCGCCAGGTCTTGCGGGAGACGTCGAAGGCCACCGCGAAGTGCGTGGGCGCCTCGTCACGCAGGGTGTTGGCCAGCATCGACGCGAAGCCGTAGATCGCGTTCGTCGGCTGGCCCGTCGCGGTGGTGAAGTTCTCCGCGGGCAGCGCGAAGAACGCGCGGTAGGCCAGCGAGTGCCCGTCCATGAGCATCAGCCGGGGACGGCCGCCGGGGTTGGGTTCGGTCTTCTTCGATGCTGTCTCTGCCACGTCCCCGATCCTGCCACGCCCCACCGACAGCCGGGACCGGCCCGCCACGCGCCGGGCGCCGCGGCGGCACCGCCCGGGCGCCGCGGGCGGTGCCCCGCGGGGCCGCACGGCGCCCCCTCGCCCCGCCGCCCTCGGCCGCGGTGCCGGGGCCCGGTGCGCCCGGCCGCACGCCGGTGTGCCGTGGGAGGATCGACGTAGGACGTCTCACACGCAGTCGAAGGGGAGCGGACGATGGCGACGAAGCCGCCCAAGGGTGATCCGGTCCAGGACGCGCCGCAGGTCGCGGAGCCCAAACACACGGCGGCGGGCCTGCCGGCCGTCGGCCACACCCTGCGTGTCGCACAGCAGCAGATGGGTGTGCGGCGCACCGCGCTGACCCTGCTGCGCGTGAACCAGAAGGACGGCTTCGACTGCCCGGGCTGCGCCTGGCCGGAGCCGGACCACCGGCACCGGGCGGAGTTCTGCGAGAACGGCGCCAAGGCGGTGGCGGAGGAGGCCACCCTGCGCCGGGTCACCCCGGAGTTCTTCGCCGCGCACCCGGTCGCCGATCTCGCCGGGCGCAGCGGGTACTGGCTGGGCCAGCAGGGCCGGCTCACCCATCCCATGTATCTCGCCGAGGACGGCACGCACTACGAGCCCGTCACCTGGGAACGCGCCTTCGACATCATCGCCGGGGAGATCTCCGCGCTCGCCTCCCCCGACGAGGCCGTCTTCTACACCTCGGGCCGCACCAGCAACGAGGCCGCGTTCCTCTACCAGCTCTTCGCGCGCGAGCTGGGCACCAACAACCTGCCCGACTGCTCCAACATGTGCCACGAGTCGTCCGGCTCGGCCCTGTCGGAGACCATCGGCGTCGGCAAGGGCAGCGTCCTGCTGGAGGACCTCCACCGGGCCGACCTGATCATCGTGGCCGGGCAGAACCCGGGGACGAACCACCCGCGCATGCTCTCCGCCCTGGAGAAGGCCAAGGCGAACGGCGCGCGGATCATCAGCGTCAACCCGCTGCCCGAGGCCGGTCTGGAGCGGTTCAAGAACCCGCAGACCCCGCAGGGCATGCTGAGGGGCACCGCGCTCACCGACCTGTTCCTGCAGGTCCGCATCGGCGGCGACCAGGCCCTGTTCCGCCTCCTCAACAAGCTGATCCTCGAGACGCGGGGCGCGGTCGACGAGGAGTTCGTGGCGGAGCACACCCACGGGTACGAGGAGTTCGCCGAGGCCGCCCGCGCCGCCGACTGGGACGCGACGCTCGCGGCCACCGGTCTCACGCGCGCGGAGATCGAGCGGGCCCTCGGCATGGTCCTCGCCTCCCGGCGGACGATCGTCTGCTGGGCCATGGGCCTCACCCAGCACAAGCACTCCGTGCCGACCATCCGCGAGGTCGTCAACTTCCTGCTGCTGCGCGGCGACATCGGCCGTCCCGGCGCGGGCGTGTGCCCGGTGCGCGGCCACTCCAACGTGCAGGGCGACCGCACGATGGGCATCTTCGAGCGGCCGGCGCCGGCCTTCCTGGACGCCCTGGAGAAGGAGTTCGGGTTCGCGCCGCCGCGCGAGCACGGCTTCGACGTGGTGCGGGCCATCCGCGCGCTGCGCGACGGGGAGGCGAAGGTGTTCTTCGCCATGGGCGGCAACTTCGTCTCCGCCTCCCCCGACACGGACGTCACCGAGGCCGCCGTACGGCGCGCACGGCTGACCGTGCACGTGTCGACCAAGCTGAACCGCTCGCACGTGGTCACGGGCGCGCGCGCCCTCATCCTGCCGACCCTGGGCCGCACCGAGCGCGATCTGCAGGGCGGCGGCGAGCAGTTCGTGACCGTCGAGGACTCCATGGGCATGGTGCACGCCTCACGCGGCCGCCTGGAGCCGGCGAGCCGGCACCTGCTGTCCGAACCGGCCATCGTGTGCCGGCTGGCGCGCCGGGTGCTCGGCGCGGACAGCAAGGTGCCCTGGGAGGAGTTCGAGCGGGACTACGCGACGATCCGCGACCGCATCGCACGCGTGGTCCCCGGCTTCGAGGACTTCAACGCGCGGGTGGCCCGCCCCGGCGGCTTCACCCTGCCGCACGCGCCGCGCGACGAGCGCCGCTTCCCGACCGCGACCGGGAAGGCGAACTTCACCGCGGCCCCCGTGGAGTACCCCGAACTCCCCGCCGGCCGGCTGCTGCTGCAGACGCTGCGTTCGCACGACCAGTACAACACCACCATCTACGGCCTGGACGACCGCTACCGGGGCATCACGGGCGGCCGCCGCGTGGTGCTGGTGAACCCCGAGGACGCGCGCGCCCTGGGAGTGGCCGACGGGTCGTACGTCGACCTGGTGGGCGAGTGGCGGGACGGCGTGGAGCGGCGGGCGCCCGGCTTCCGCGTCGTGCACTACCCGACGGCCCGGGGCTGCGCCGCGTCCTACTACCCGGAGACCAACGTGCTGGTGCCCCTGGACGCCACCGCCGACACCAGCAACACCCCGGCCAGCAAGTCCGTCGTCATCCGGCTGGAGCACGCCGCGGCGGAGGCGCCGGGGAACCGGGCGGGCGACCGCCCGCGGACCCGTCCGGAAGGCCGTCTGGAACAATCGGCGACCGACTGAGCGTTCGCTCAGCGACGTGATCGGCTGGACCAGAACGGAGCCGCGCCCATGGGTGAGCTGCAGCAGGTGAAATTCCCGCAGGAGGTCGTCGACGAGTACGCCGCGCTCGGCGTCGACCTGCCCGCACTGTTCTCCGCGGGCCACCTCGGAACCCGCATGGGCGTGCAGATCCTGGAGGCGTCGGCGGAGCGGGTCGTCGGCACCATGCCCGTCGAGGGCAACACCCAGCCGTACGGGCTGCTGCACGGCGGCGCGTCGGCGGTGCTGGCGGAGACCCTGGGCTCGGTCGGCTCCATGCTGCACGGCGGCAGCTCCAAGATCGCGGTCGGCGTCGACCTCAACTGCACCCACCACCGCGGCGCCCGCTCGGGGCTGGTGACCGGCGTGGCCACTCCCGTGCACCGGGGGCGCTCCACGGCCACCTACGAGATCGTCATCAGCGACGAGGAGGGACGCCGGGTCTGCACCGCCCGGCTCACCTGCCTGCTGCGCGACGTCCGCAAGGGCGACGAGGCGCACGTGCCGAACACCGGCGCCTGACCGCCGTCCGGCGGGGCCGCCGAGGTCCCGCCGGCCACCTCCCACCCGTTCCCTCCCCACCCGCGCGACCTGGGACAGCGGCACACGCCGCACCCGGGACTTGACGCCCCGCCATTTCCCCGCGCAGCGACCTGACGCACCGTCACTCCCCCCCCTGCCCGAGCCCCGGCGCCCCACCCTCGTCCGACGGCTCCGACATCTGAGGCGGCGTCATCACCGCACCGAAACAGTCGAGTTGACGGACCGAACAGACCCGCGAGCCCGCGTGCACCACCCCCGGACGAAACGGCGCCGGCGCCGGCGAGCGCGTCCGGATACCGCCGCACCTCCCCTTCGGGGCAAAGGGACACTCTCTCCACAAGATCACCGCAACCCTCCCCGCGGGCGGCGTGCGGGAAAGCGCCGAAGCCGTCGGACTCCTTTCCTTTGCGGTAACTCTATGTAATAAGCGTGCAATCCAGATTCCCGGTTTCGGCCACCGCGTCCACCCGCCCCAGGGCCGCGCGACCGCCCAGGAAGTCGCCTGCAGCAACAGAGTCGCGTAATTACCAAAACGGTCGAGACGCCTGAACACGTCGACACGGTCCTGCGGGTTCTCAGAATGTGGACAGGGCGAATCGACCTCAATTCATGCGTTCCCCCCACGGCGTACCGCTCTGCATTACCTCGTGTCATAACAAGAGCGTCACAGCCTTGGACAAGCACTCCTCCACGTTGTCCACACACGCTTAGAGTCACGGCCAGTCACCGCTCCATCGGGAGTTCGGTACCGGCGCGGCACCCAATCCCCACCACTCGGGGCAAACGTGCCTGCGGAAAGGATCGATTGTGCGACAGCGTTCTCTGGTGATTCTTACCTCCGTTCTGACCACCGGAGCTCTGACCCTCACCGCCTGCGGCTCCCGCAATGACGACAGCAAGGGCAGCGACAGCGGCAACGTGACGGTCACGATCGGCGTCGACGCCCCGCTGACCGGCCAGAACTCCGCAACGGGTCTCGGCATCCAGTACGGCGCCCAGATCGCCGTCGACGACGCCAACAAGAACAAGACCGTCCCCGGCGTCACCTTCAAGATCAAGGCACTGGACGACAAGGCGATCCCCGCCACCGGCCAGCAGAACGCCTCCCAGCTCGTCGCGGAGAAGGACGTCCTCGGCGTCGTCGGCCCGCTCAACTCCGGCGTGGCCACCCAGATGCAGCAGACCCTCGCCTCGGCCAACCTGGTGGAGATCTCCCCCTCCAACACCGCGCCCGAGCTGACCCAGGGCAAGAACTGGCAGACCGACAAGTCCCGCCCGTTCAAGTCCTACTTCCGCACGGCCACCACCGACGCCCTCCAGGGCGCCTTCGCGGCCGACTACGCGTACAACGGCCTCAAGAAGAAGAAGGCCTTCGTCGTCGACGACAAGCAGACCTACGGCGCCGGCCTCTCCAAGATCTTCAAGGCGCAGTTCGCCAAGCAGGGCGGCAAGATCGTCGGCACCGACCACGTCAACACCGGCGACCGCGACTTCTCCACCCTCGCCACCAAGATCAAGAACTCGGGCGCCGACATCCTCTACTACGGCGGCCAGTACGACGAGTCCCAGGTGCTGACCAAGCAGCTCAAGGACGCCGGCGCCAAGATCCCGCTGTTCGGCGGCGACGGCATGTTCACCCCGACCTACATCAAGACCGCCGGCAAGGCCGCCGAGGGCGACCTCGTCACCTCCATCGGCGTCCCCGTCGACACCCTGCCCGCCGCCCAGGACTTCGTGGCCGCCTACAAGGCCAAGAAGTACCCCGGCGACTACGGCACCTACGGCTCCTACGCCTACGACGCCACCACCGCCATCATCAAGGCCGTCGGCGAGGTCGTGAAGGACGGCAAGGTGCCCTCCGACGCCCGCCAGCAGGTCGTCGACGCCGTCCAGAAGACCTCCTTCGACGGCATCTCCGGCAAGATCTCGTTCGACGAGTACGGCGACACCACCAACAAGCAGCTGACCGTCTACCAGGTCACCAAGGGCGAGTGGAAGTCCGTCAAGAGCGGCGTCGCCAACCCGAAGTAACCCAGCCCGACACTCCGCACCACCAGGGCCGCGCGGCTCAGACCACCGTCACCGCGCGGCCCGCCCTCTACGCACCCCTCGACTCTCCCCACCACATGGAGGCCATGCGGTGAACACCCTGCCGCAGCAGCTGGCCAACGGGCTGTTCCTCGGCTCGATGTACGGGCTGATCGCCATCGGATACACGATGGTGTACGGCATCGTCCAGCTCATCAACTTCGCCCACGGCGAGATCTTCATGACCGGAGGCTTCGGCGCACTCACGGTCTACCTCGCCCTGCCGGACGGCATATCCATGTGGATTGCCCTGCCGGCGATGCTCATCGGCGGCGCACTGGTCGCCGTGCTCATCGCCGTCGGCGCCGAGCGCTTCGCCTACCGCCCCCTGCGCGGCGCACCACGCCTCGCGCCACTCATCACCGCCATCGGACTGTCACTCGCCCTGCAGCAGGCGGTCTTCAACTGGTACCCCGACGCCAAGTCGGCCCGCGTCTTCCCGCAACTGCCCTTCGGCCCGGTCCACCTCGGCTCCGTGACCGTCCAGAGCGGCGACGTCTTCCTCATCATCGCCGCCCCGCTGTGCATGGCCGTCCTCGCCTTCTTCGTCCGGCTCTCCCGCACCGGCCGCGCCATGCAGGCCACCGCCCAGGACCCGGACACCGCACAGCTCATGGGCATCGACACCAACCGCATCATCGTCATCGCCTTCGCCATCGGCGGCCTCTTCGCCGCCGTCGCCGGCCTCTCCTACGGCCTCAAGTACGGCTCCGTCTCCTACGACATGGGCTTCATCGCCGGCCTCAAGGCCTTCACCGCGGCCGTCCTCGGCGGCATCGGCAACATCTACGGCGCCATGCTCGGCGGCCTCGTCCTCGGCCTCGCCGAAGCCATGGCCACCGCCTACATCGCCGACATCCCCGGCATGCACCAGCTCGGCGGAGGCGGCTGGGCCTCGGTCTGGGCCTTCGTCCTCCTCATCCTCGTACTCCTCTTCAGACCACAGGGCCTGCTCGGCGAACGCGTCGCGGACAGGGCGTGAGCACCATGACCGACACCACCACCACCGCACCGGCCACGGCCGCGCACGGGCCCGTCCCGCTGCCGCCCGCCGCCGCCCGCCTCCTCATCGCCACCGGCGCCGTCGGCACCATCGCCAGCACCTTCATGAGCTGGACCTGGACCTCCGCGTTCCCCGGCGACCTCACCGTCTACGGCTACCCCGCGGGCCTGCAGATCCTCGCCCTCGTCGCCGGCGCCCTCACCCTGCTGTTCGCCCTCACCCTGTGGAACACCAAGGGCCTGCGCTGGCTCAACCCCGCCGGCGCCACCTCCCCCGTCTTCCTCACGGCCCTGTCGGCGTTCACCGTCTGCTGGTTCACCGGCATCGCCATCGCCGTCGACCTGAACGGCCTGGTCAACCTCGACCCCGGCGCCTACGTCGCCATGGCCGCCTCCGCGCTGCCCGTCATCGGCGCCCTCGCCCTGCCCCACCCCGCCCCCGGCACCGGCCTGCGCGGCTACCTCACCAAGCCCTCGCAGCCCCGCCCCGGCACCGTGTCCCCGCTCATCGAGCGCGGCATCATCACCGCCGGCACCGCCGTCGCCCTCATCGCCTTCACCTACGGCATCGGCATCGACAACGACGCGAGCGAGACCTTCATCGGCTTCCTCCTCCTCGTCGTCTTCGCCGCCTGGGGCCTGATGCACACCGGCCTCGTCGACCGCTACGCGACCATGGCCGCACGGCACAAGGGCTTCGCCTCGGCGCTCGCCTTCGTCGCCGCGGTCATCTTCCCCTTCACCCAGAGCGACGACCACAACGCCAACGTCGGCGTCAACATCCTCATCTTCGCCACCGTCGCCCTCGGCCTGAACATCGTCGTCGGCCTCACCGGCCTCCTCGACCTCGGCTACGTCGCCTTCCTCGGCGTCGGCGCCTACGCCGCGGCCCTCGTGTCCGGCTCCGAATACTCCCGCTTCTCCGGGGTCCACTTCCCCTTCTGGGCCGCCGCCCTCACCGGCATGGCCGCCTCGCTCGTCTTCGGCGTCCTCATCGGCGCCCCGACCCTGCGACTGCGCGGCGACTACCTGGCCATCGTCACCCTCGGCTTCGGAGAGATCTTCCGCATCACCGTCAACAACCTCGACGGCGACTCCGGACCCGACATCACCCGCGGCCCCAACGGCATCACCCAGATCCCCGACCTCGACATCTTCGGATTCAGGTTCGGCGAGGCACACCAGATCGCCGGATTCACACTCGGCCGGTTCGCCAACTACCTCTTCCTGATGCTCATCGTCACGGCCATCGTCGTACTCGTCTTCACCCGCGCCGCCGACTCCCGCATCGGCCGCTCCTGGATCGCCATCCGCGAGGACGAGACCGCCGCCACCGCCATGGGCATCAACGGCTTCCGCGTGAAGCTGATCGCCTTCGCCCTCGGTGCCTCCCTCGCCGGCCTCGCCGGCACCGTGATGGCCCACGTCAACTACAGCGTCAACCCCCAGCCCTACCAGTTCGCCGGCGCCGCCCCGCCCAACTCGGCCTTCCTCCTCGCCGCCGTCGTCCTCGGCGGCATGGGCACCGTCAGCGGCCCGCTCCTCGGCGCCAGCGTCCTCTACCTGGTCCCCGAGAAGCTCCAGTTCCTGCAGAACTACGAACTGCTCGCCTTCGGCATCGCGCTGGTCCTGCTGATGCGCTTCCGTCCGGAGGGCATCATCGCCAACCGCCGCCGCCAGCTCGAGTTCCACGAAATCGACCAACTCGACGTCCCCGAACAGAGAACGCTCGCCGACGAACCGGCCGCCACCAAGGCAGGGGCGTGAAGAACCATGACGACACCTGTACTCGAAGCCCGTGACGTCACCATGCGCTTCGGCGGCCTCACCGCCGTCCGATCCGTGGACTTCACCGTCAACAGCGGCGAGATCGTCGGCCTGATCGGCCCCAACGGCGCCGGCAAGACCACCTTCTTCAACTGCCTCACCGGCCTGTACGTCCCCACCGAGGGCACCGTCGCCTTCAAGGGCAAGGTGATCCCGCCCAAACCGCACCTGGTCACCCAGGCGGGCATCGCCCGGACCTTCCAGAACATCCGGCTCTTCGCCAACATGACCGTCCTGGAGAACGTCCTCGTCGGCCGCCACACCCGCACCAAGGAAGGCCTCTGGTCCGCACTCCTGCGCGGCCCCGGCTTCCGCAAGGCCGAGAAGGAGTCCGAGGCCAAGGCCATGGAACTCCTCGAGTTCGTCGGCCTCGCCGCCAAGCGCGACCACCTCGCCCGCAACCTGCCCTACGGCGAACAGCGCAAGCTGGAGATCGCCCGGGCACTCGCCAGCGAACCCGGCCTGCTGCTCCTCGACGAGCCGACGGCCGGCATGAACCCGCAGGAGACCCGGACCACCGAGGAACTGGTCTTCGCCATCCGGGACAAGGGCATCGCCGTCCTCGTGATCGAGCACGACATGCGCTTCATCTTCAACCTCTGCGACCGCGTCGCCGTCCTCGTCCAGGGCGAGAAGCTCGTCGAAGGCACCTCCGACGTCGTCCAGGCCGACGACCGGGTCGTCGCCGCCTATCTCGGCGAACCCTTCGAGGGCGAGCCCGGCCAGGAGGAGGCCGCCGAGGTCGAGGCGGCGGAGGCCGCCGCCGACGCCACCGCCCCGGCACCGAAGACCGACGCCGCACCCGAGCCCGCGCAGGCCGACACCTCACCCGAGCCCGAGCCCGCGCAGGCCGACACCACCGGCGCCGACGACACCGCGCCCGCCGACTCCGGCGCCGGCGGCGACACCGGGAGCGACGGCGCGGAGAGCACCAGCACCACCAAGGGAGAGGCCCAGTGACCGCACTGCTGGAGGTCGAGGACCTCAGGGTCGCCTACGGCAAGATCGAAGCCGTCAAGGGCATCTCGTTCAGCGTCGAGGCCGGCCAGGTCGTCACCCTCATCGGCACCAACGGCGCCGGCAAGACGACCACCCTGCGCACCCTCTCCGGACTGCTCAAGCCCAGCTCCGGAAGGATCCTCTTCGACGGCAAGCCACTCACCGGCGTCCCGGCGCACAAGATCGTCTCCCTCGGACTCGCCCACTCCCCCGAGGGCCGGCACATCTTCCCGCGCCTCAGCATCGCCGAGAACCTCCAGCTCGGCGCCTTCCTCCGCAAGGACAAGGAAGGCATCGAGAAGGACATCCAGCGCGCCTACGACCTCTTCCCCATCCTCGGGGAGCGCAGGAAGCAGGCCGCCGGCACCCTCTCCGGCGGTGAGCAGCAGATGCTCGCCATGGGCCGGGCCCTGATGTCCCAGCCCAAGCTGCTGATGCTCGACGAACCCTCCATGGGCCTCTCGCCGATCATGATGCAGAAGATCATGGCGACGATCGTCGAGCTGAAGGCCTCGGGCACGACGATCCTGCTCGTCGAGCAGAACGCCCAGGCGGCGCTCTCACTCGCCGACCAGGGCCACGTCATGGAGGTCGGCAGCATCGTCCTCTCCGGCTCCGGACAGGACCTGCTGCACGACGAGTCCGTGCGCAAGGCGTACCTCGGCGAGGACTGACCGCCCCGGACGCCCGGCACGACGAGGCCCGCGCCCCCTTCCCCGGGGGCGCGGGCCTCGTCCTGTGCGTGGGGGCCTCAGCCCTTCTTCGCGGACTTCTTCTCGTCGTTGTCCGCGATGACCGCCTCGGCGACCTGCTGCATCGACAGACGCCGGTCCATCGAGGTCTTCTGGATCCAGCGGAAGGCGGCCGGTTCGGTCAGCCCGTACTCCGTCTGCAGGACGGACTTCGCCCGGTCCACCAGCTTGCGCGTCTCCAGCCGCTGGGTGAGGTCCGCGACCTCCTTCTCCAGCTCCCGCAGCTCGGTGAAGCGGGACACCGCCATCTCGATCGCCGGGACGACGTCGCTCTTGCTGAACGGCTTGACCAGATAGGCCATGGCACCGGCGTCCCGGGCCCGCTCCACCAGGTCGCGCTGCGAGAACGCGGTGAGCATCAGCACCGGGGCGATGGACTCCTCGGCGATCTTCTCGGCCGCGGAGATGCCGTCCAGCTTGGGCATCTTCACATCGAGGATGACCAGGTCCGGGCGGTGCTCGCGGGCCAGTTCGACGGCCTGCTCGCCGTCCCCGGCCTCGCCGACGACGGTGTACCCCTCCTCCTCCAGCATCTCCTTCAGGTCGAGCCGGATCAGGGCCTCGTCCTCGGCGATGACGACACGGGTCGTCAGCGGAGGCACGTGCGACTTGTCGTCGTCAGGCACGTCTACGGGCTGGGGCGACTCGGGGGCGGTCACTCGGGCGCTCCTCGTTCCGGGGCGGGCAGGTGTTGCTGCCTATGCAGCCTACCTAGCGGCGGCGAGCCCGGCGCACCCGGTACACTCACCGCAGTGCCCGGCCGGGTTGGTGGAACGGCATACACGGAGGTCTCAAACACCTCTGCCCGAAAGGGCTTGCGGGTTCGAATCCCGCACCCGGCACCGTGAAAGCGGAGGATCACATTCGCGTGATCCTCCGCTTTTTGCTGCGTGTCGTGACACGCGGTCACGCACCGTGTCCACATGATCCAGCACTCGCCTGCGATGCGCGACCGAGCCGTCGACCTCATGCGCCGGGGCGTCCCCAACAGAGTGGTCGCCGAGCGTCTCGGTGTGGCGCGAGGCACCGTCGGCTGGTGGCGCAGCGAGGACCGAAAGGCGCGAGGCGAGCATTACGAACCCCCGACGGACTGCCCCCGGTGCACCGGCCGCGCGGTCGACAGGGATGCGTACGCCTACCTGCTGGGACTCTATCTCGGTGACGGCCACATCATCTCGAAGCGCAGGCAGCACCACCTGTCCATCTTCTGCAACGCCTCCCAGACCGGCCTGGTCACCGCGGCCGAAGCAGCGATGCGCACGGTGCTGCCGCTGCCCAGTGTGACGCGGCGCCGCAGGTCCGGCTGTGCCGAAGTGAAGTCGTACAGCAAGCACTGGCCCTGCCTCTTCCCCCAGCACGGCCCCGGCAAGAAGCACGAGCGACGGATCGCTCTGGAGTCCTGGCAGCAGGACATCGTCGACGAGCACCCCTGGGAGTTCGTCCGCGGCCTGATCCACTCCGACGGATGCCGCATCACCAACTGGACGACACGACTGGTCGGCGGTGAGCGGAGGCGCTACGAGTATCCCCGCTACTTCTTCACCAACGTCTCCGACGACATCCGACGGATGTACACGGACACGCTCGACAAGCTCGGGATCACGTGGACCCACTGCACCCGTCACGGCAGCCCCTACAACATCTCCGTAGCCCGCAGAGCCTCCGTAGCCCTCATGGACGCCCACGTGGGCCCCAAGCACTGAGCGACCGCTACCCGGGGCTGTCGTCCTCGCCGATGTGGTGGACGCGGACCATGTTCGTCGAGCCCGCCACGCCCGGAGGGGAGCCCGCGGTGATGACCACCAGGTCGCCCTTCCGGCAGCGGCCGTGGCGCAGGAGGAGTTCGTCCACCTGGTCGACCATGGCGTCCGTGGAGCCGGCCTCCGGGCCGAGGAAGGTCTCCACGCCCCAGGTGAGACTGAGCTGGGAGCGGGTGGCCGGTTCGGGGGTGAAGGCCATCAGGGGGATCGGCGAGCGGTAGCGGGAGAGCCGGCGGGCGGTGTCTCCGGACTGGGTGAACGCCACGAGGAACTTCGCGCCGAGGAAGTCGCCCATCTCGGCGGCGGCGCGGGCGACGGCTCCGCCCTGGGTGCGGGGTTTGTTGCGTTCGGTGAGCGGCGGCAGGCCCCTGGCGAGGAGGTCCTCCTCGGCCGCTTCCACGATCTTGGCCATGGTCCGCACGGTCTCGACGGGGTATTTGCCGACGCTGGTCTCGCCGGAGAGCATCACGGCGTCGGTGCCGTCGATGACGGCGTTGGCGACGTCGGAGGCCTCGGCGCGGGTCGGGCGGGAGTTGTCGATCATCGAGTCCAGCATCTGGGTCGCGACGATGACGGGTTTGGCGTTGCGCCGGGCGAGTTTGATGGCGCGCTTCTGGACGATGGGCACTTGTTCGAGGGGCATTTCGACGCCGAGGTCGCCGCGGGCGACCATGATGCCGTCGAAGGAGGCGACGATGTCGTCGATGTTGTCGACGGCCTGCGGTTTCTCGACCTTGGCGATGACGGGGAGGCGGCGGCCTTCCTCGTCCATGATGCGATGGACGTCGTGGGCGTCCTTGCCGCTGCGGACGAAGGAGAGGGCGACGACGTCGAAGCCGGTGCGCAGGGCCCAGCGCAGGTCGTCCTCGTCCTTTTTGGACAGGGCGGGCACGGAGACGGCGACGCCGGGGAGGTTGAGGCCCTTGTGGTCGGAGATGACGCCGCCTTCGGCCACTCGGGTGTGGACCTCGGGGCCGTCGACGGCGGTGACTTCGAGGCAGACCTTGCCGTCGTCGACGAGGATGCGTTCGCCGGGGGTGACGTCGGCGGCGAGGCCGGCGTAGGTGGTGCCGCAGGTGTGGCGGTCGCCTTCGACGCCCTCTTCGACGGTGATGGTGAAGGTGTCGCCGCGTTCAAGGAGTACGGGGCCTTCGTGGAATCGGCCGAGGCGGATCTTCGGGCCTTGAAGGTCGGCGAGGATTCCGACGCTGCGGCCGGTTTCGTCGGCGGCTTTTCGTACGTGCTGGTACCGCACCTCGTGCTCGGCGTGGGTGCCGTGGCTGAGGTTGAAGCGGGCGACGTCCATTCCGGCTTCGACGAGTGCCTTGATCTGGTCGTACGAGTCGGTGGCGGGGCCTAGAGTGCAGACGATCTTTGCTCGGCGCATATGTCGAGCCTAGGCCTTACCCGCGGGTAGTGAATTCTGGGTTCATGGCCACTCAACAACCGTTGAGTGAAGGGCTATTGACAAGTGTTGAATTGTGCGACGGATCGCTCCTTTGAGCGAAGTCTTCACGTCGTGGGTTTTCGGCCTTCAGATCCGCGCGATTCGCATCGCGCACGGGCTCCGTCGGGGTCGGGTGCGGTGCTGTGGCGGTGTTCGTCGAGGGCGGCGCGGCGGCCGTGGGCGGTGACGGTGACGCCGGCGGGGAGGTTCCGGGGGGCCGGCCTCGCGTCCGGCTTCGCCCCCGGGCGGCGAGGAGGGGGCTTGGGGTGTCGTGGGGCGAGGTCGCCCGGTGGGGTCATACGTCCCACTGTGTCAGGCGGTTTCCGCTTCGGGGGCCGGAGTTGGGGCTTGAGGTCACCAGATCGAAACCGAATGGACCTGTTGCCACCGGTCATGCCCGGGTCAGAATCTACGCGCGTTGTTGACCGTTTCCCCGAGGAGACCGAGAGATGCCGTTGAACCGCCGGAAGTTCCTGAAGAAGTCCGCCGTGACCGGGGCGGGGGTGGCGATCGCCGGCGCGGGCGCGGCTCCGGCGGCCGAGGCCGCGGAGGCGAAGGGGCGGGGGAAGCACGCGAAGCGGTACTCCCTGACCGTCATGGGCACCACGGACCTGCACGGCCATGTCTTCAACTGGGACTACTTCAAGGACACGGAGTACTCCGACAAGGCGGGCAACGCGCAGGGTCTGGCGCGTATCTCGACGCTGGTCGAGGGAATCCGCGAGGAGAGGGGCCGCTGCAACACGCTGTTGCTGGACGCCGGTGACACGATCCAGGGCACCCCGCTGACGTACTACTACGCGAAGGTCGACCCGATCACCGCCAAGGGTGGTCCGGTGCACCCGATGGCGCAGGCGATGAACGCGATCGGGTACGACGCGGCGGCGCTCGGCAACCACGAGTTCAACTACGGCATCGAGACGCTGCGCAAGTTCGAGGACCAGCTCGACTTTCCGCTGCTGGGCGCCAACGCGGTGGACGCCAAGACACTGAGGCCGGCCTTCCAGCCCTACTTCATGAAGAAGTTCCATGTGCCGGGTGCTCCGCCGGTGAAGGTGGCCGTACTGGGTCTGACGAACCCGGGTATCGCGATCTGGGACAAGGCCTATGTGCAGGGCAAGCTGGCGTTCCCGGGGCTGGAGGAGCAGGCCGCGAAGTGGGTGCCGAGGCTGAGGGCGATGGGCGCGGATGTGGTCGTGGTGTCGGCGCATTCGGGTACGTCGGGCCATTCGTCGTACGGTGACCAGTTGCCGTATGTGGAGGACGCTGCGGCGAACGTGGCGCGGCAGGTACCGGGGATCGACGCGATCCTGGTGGGGCACGCGCATCTGGAGATTCCGGAGCTGAAGGTCGTCAACGAGCAGAGCGGCCGGACGGTGGTGCTGTCGGAGCCGCTGTGCTACGCGGAGCGGCTGAGCGTCTTCGACATCGAGCTGGTGTTCGGCAAGGGCAGGTGGGAGGTGGAGTCGGTCTCCGCTTCGCTGCGCGACTCGAGGACGGTGGCGGACGACCCGCGGATCACGAGGCTGCTGGAGGACGAGCACGAGAAGGTCGTGGCGTACGTCAACCAGGTGGTGGGCCGGGCGACCGAGACCCTGACGACGGTCGAGGCCCGTTACAAGGACGCCCCGATCATCGATCTGATCACCAAGGTCCAGGAGGACGTGGTGAAGGCGGCGCTGGCGGGCACGCAGTACGCGTCGCTGCCGGTGATCGCGCAGGCGTCGCCGTTCTCGCGGACGTCCCAGATCCCGGCCGGCGACGTGACGATCCGGGACCTGTCGGGTCTGTACGTGTACGACAACACGCTGGTCGCGAAGCTGATGACGGGTGCTCAGGTGCGGGCGTACCTGGAGTACTCGGCGGAGTACTTCGTGCAGACGGCGGCGGGCGCGGCGGTCGACGTGGACGAGCTGACGAACGCGGGCGGCCGTCCGGACTACAACTACGACTATGTGTCGGGGCTGTCGTACGACATCGACGTCGCGCAGCCGGCGGGTTCGCGGATCAGGAACCTGATGTTCGGTGGGGCCGCGCTGGACGACGGGCAGCAGTTCGTGCTGGCGGTGAACAACTACCGTGCCAACGGGGGCGGTGCCTTCCCGTACGTGGCCTCGGCGAAGGAGCTGTGGTCGGAGTCGACGGAGATCCGTACCCGGATCGCTGAGTGGGTGACCGCGAAGGGTGTGCTGGATCCGAAGGACTTCGCGTCGGTGGACTGGAGGCTGACGCGGGACGGCACTCCGGTGTTCTGATCCCGGGGGTTCGGGTGGGCCGGGTGTCATTCGCGCAGGGGCGTGAGTTGCCCGGCCCGTCTGGCGTGCTGCGTGGGGACGCCGGGTTCCTTGAGTCCGAAGGTGGTGAAGGCGGTGCGGGTGGGCAGGGGGTACTGCTCCTTGCCGGTGAGGGAGTTGAGGATGGCGGCGCTGCGCCAGGCGGTGAGGCCGAGGTCGGGGGCGCCCACGCCGTGGGTGTGCAGTTCGGCGTTCTGGACGTAGAGGGAGCCGGTGACGCAGGGGTCGAGGAGGAGGCGGTAGTCCGCGCCGATGCGTGGTCGTTCGCTGCTGTCCCGGCGCAGGTAGGGGTCGAGTCCGACGAGGATGTGGTCGACGGGGCGTTCGCGGTAGCCGGTGGCGAGGACGACGGCGTCGGTGGCGAGCCGGGTGCGGGTGCCTTGCTGGAGGTGTTCGAGGTGGAGTTCCACCTGGCCGGTGGCGATGCGGCCGGCGGTGCG
Source organism: Streptomyces cellostaticus (assembly GCF_023630175.1). GTDB lineage: Bacteria > Actinomycetota > Actinomycetes > Streptomycetales > Streptomycetaceae > Streptomyces > Streptomyces cellostaticus_A. Next base: position 68,337 of record NZ_JALLIN010000016.1, read on the forward strand.
GACCCGGACGCCGGGGGTGAGGACGGTGTCGGGCCAGCCGCCGTTCAGGGTGCGCCGGTACAGCTCGTCGTGGATGGCGGCGAGGGTGTTCGCGTCGATGCCCTTGTGCAGTTGCCACTGGGAGGTGGTCAGCCGGTCGCGGACGGGTTCGGCGAGGGCGTGGAAGTAGCGGGTGTAGTCGGGGGTGAAGTGTTCGAGGCCGAGTTTGGAGTACTCCATCGGTGCGAACGCCTCGGTGCGACCGATCCAGTGCAGTCTCTCCTGGCCGGTGGGGCGCCGGCGCAGCAGGTCGAGGAAGACTTCGGCGCCGGACTGTCCGGAGCCGACGACGGTGATGTGGCCGGCGCCGAGGAGGGTGGCGCGGTGGTCGAGGTAGTCGGCGGCGTGGATGACGGGGACGTCGGGTGCCTCGGTGAGTGGCCGCAGGCTGTCGGGCACGTGGGGGGTGGTGCCGATGCCGAGGACGATGTTGCGGGTGTGGGTGCGGCCGATGGCGGGGGTGTCGCCCTGGTCGCCGAGGCGGGTGTGGTCGACCTCGAAGACGTCGTGCTGGGGGTTCCAGCGGACGGCGTCGACCCGGTGGTGGAAGCGGAGTCCGGGCAGGTGCTGGGAGACCCAGCGGCAGTAGGCGTCGTATTCGGCGCGCTGGATGTGGAAGCGTTCGGCGAAGTAGAAGGGGAAGAGTCGTTCGCGGGTCCGGAGGTAGTTGGGGAAGCTCCAGGGGCTGGTGGGGTCGGCGAGGGTGACCAGGTCGGCGAGGAAGGGGACCTGGATGGTGGAGCCTTCGATGAGCAGTCCGGGGTGCCAGTCGAAGCGGGGGCGCTGTTCGTAGAAGACGGCGTCGAGTTCGGCGAGGGGGTGGGCGAGGGCGGCGAGGGAGAGGTTGCAGGGGCCGATGCCGATGCCGACGAGGTCGCGGGGGGTGCCGGGATGGTGGTGTGGGGGGTTGTTCATGCCGGGGTGCTTCCTTCGGTGAGTTCGAGGAGTGCGGCCAGTTCGTGGGGCCGGGTGTGGGGGTTGAGGAAGGTGGCCTTGAGCCAGAGCCGTCCGTCGGGGCGGGCCCGTCCGAGGACGGCGCGGCCTTGGTGCAGCAGGCGGCGCCGTACGGCGGCGACGGCGGTGTCGGGGGCGCCGGCGGGCCGGAACAGGACGGTGCTGATTACGGGCCGGTCGTAGAGTTCGTGGCCGGGGTGCCGGTGGACGAGGGCGGCGAACTCGTGGGCGCGGGCGCAGACCTGGTCGACCAGGTCGCCGAGTCCGGTGCGGCCGAGGGTTTTCAGGGTGACGGCGATCTTGAGGATGTCGGGTCTTCGGGTGGTGCGCAGGGAGCGCCCGAGCAGGTCGGGGAGGCCCGCTTCGGTGTCGTCGTCGGCGTTGAGGTAGTCGGCGTGGTGGTGGAGTGCGGTGAGTTCGCGGGGTGCGGCTACGGCGAGGAGTCCGGCGGCGGCCGGTTGCCAGCCGAGTTTGTGCAGGTCGAGGGTGACGGTGTGGGCGGCTTGGAGGCCGGCGAGTTTGTCGCGGTGCCGGTCGCTGAAGGCGAGGCCGGCGCCGTAGGCGGCGTCGATGTGGAGTCGGGCGCCGTGGGTGCCGCACAGGCGGGCGATCTCGGGCAGTGGGTCGATGAGTCCGGCGTCGGTGGTGCCGGCGGTGGCGGCGACCAGCAGCGGGCCGGGTTCGGTGGTGAGGGTGTGGTGGAGGGTGGCGGGGTCGAGGGTGCCGCGCGGGGTGGGGAGGACGACCGGGTCGGGCAGGCCGAGCAGCCAGGCGGCGCGGGGCAGGGAGTGGTGGGCGTTGGCGCCGCAGATCAGGCGGAGGCCGCTGCCGCGGGTCTCGCGGGCGAGGAGCATGGCGAGTTGGTTGGATTCGGTGCCGCCGGTGGTGACGAGGGCGTCGGGGAGGCCGATGAGCCGGGCGAGGGCGCGGGTGACCTCGGCTTCCAGGGCGGAGGCGGCGGGGGCCTGGTCCCAGGAGTCCAGTGAGGGGTTGAGGGCGCTGGCGGCGAGGTCGGCGGCGGTTGCGACGGCGAGCGGCGGGCAGTGCAGGTGGGCGGCGCAGAGGGGGTCGGCGGGGTCGGCGGCGCCTTCGGCCAGGGCGTGTACGAGGGTGCGCAGGGCGTCGGGGTCCGGGGCGTCGGGGAGGACGCCGTTCTTGAGGGCGGCGGCGATCCGTGCGGTGACGGTCTCGGGGCCGCCGGCCGGCAGGGGGCCGCCGCGGGCCAGGCGGCCGGTGGCGAGCGCGTCGAGGACGGTGTCCAGGAGGGGGCGCAGGGCTGTGGGGCCGTCGGGGCCTGAGGCGAGGGGTGGCATGCTCATGGGCGGTCCTCCGGGGCGCGGGACGGGCGGGGGCCCTGGCGGGGGTCCACCCGTCCGGACGGTTCAACGACCGGGACCCGGATGTGGGTACTGCCGTACGGGGAAAACGCGTTGGAGCGGTGGAGCGGTGGTGGTGGCGCGGCTACCGTCGGGTGGATGGTTGACGCGTGGATGATCGAGGTGCCCGGTGAGCGGGTGGTGGTGCGTGAGCCCGGTCCGCGGGACGAGGTGCCGCTGCTGACGCTGTTCGAGGAGTGCGAGGACTGGTTCGTGGCGGCGACGGGGCTGCCGTCGGGGCCGGGTGATGTGCAGGGTCTGTTCTACGCGCTGCCGGAGGGGGCGAGTCCGCAGGACAAGGTGGTGCTGGTGCTGGAGCGGGACGGGGTCGTCGCGGGTCTGGTGGACGCGGTGCGGGACCATCCGGAGCCGGGTGCGGTGGCGGTGGGCCTGTTCCTGCTGGCGCCCTGGGCGCGGGGGCGGGGGCTGGGCCGTGCGCTGGCGGAGTCCCTGCTGGCCCGCGCGGGCGCGGTGTCCCTGGTGACGGCGTCGGTGCCGGCCGGCTGGCGGTCCGGTGAGGGTTTTCTGGAGCGGCTCGGCTTCTCCCTGGGGGCCGTCGTTCCGGTGCGCAGCACGGTGGGCGACCGGCGGGCGGGCCCGCGGGAAGGGGGCGTGCGGCGGGCGGAGTTGCGGGTCGGCTGAGGGTCCGGGGATCCCCGGTGGCTCGCCGGGCACGGCGGCCGACGCGGTGCGTCGCAGGGCGGGGGCGATCGCGTGCGGGGCGTGTCCCGGGCGATCCGGCGGCGCGGGATGGTGCCGTGGCCGTCGTCGTGCGCCCGCCGGGGATCGCGGGAGGGTCCTCGGCTCCCTCGCTGGATCGGGCCGCGTTCGCTCCCCCCGGGGGATGCCGCCGCGCGCTCCCGGTGAGCGGGGGTGTCGCGGGGTCCCGGTGAGCGGGGGTGTCGCGGGGTCCCGGAGCGCGGGGGTGTCGCGCGCTCCCGGTGAGCGGGGGTGTCGCGGGGTCCCGGTGAGCGGGGGTGTCGCGGGGTCCCGGAGCGCGGGGCCCGGGGCGGCCCGGAACTCGGGTGCCCCGGGGAGCCGTCCGGTGCTACTCGCCCCGCACGCGCAGGGCTCGGGCCAGGTCGTCGAGTTCGTCGACCAGTTTGCGGCGCAGGGCGGTGACCGGCTCCGCCTCGCGCAGGCAGGCTTCGCCGAGGGCGAGGTTCTCGGCGTCGACGGCGTGGTGCGGGAAGGCCCAGCGTCCGGCGGCGGCGGCGATGGCAGGGCCGCGGCGGGCGGCGAGCGCGACGGCGTCCTGGTAGAAGCGCGGTACGTAGGGGCGGACGAGGTCGGCCTGTTCGGGCTGCCAGAAGCCGCGCGCGGTGGCCGTGAAGAGGTAGTTGGAGAGGTCGTCGCCGGCGAACATCGCGTCCCACGCGGCGCGCTTGGCCTCCGGGTCGGGCAGGGCGGCGCGGCAGAGGGCGGCGCCCTCCTGGCCGCTGGCGGAGGGGTCGCGTTCCAGTTCGGCGGCGATGGCGGCCTCGTCGGTGGCACCGAGGGCGGCGAGCCGGCCGAGGATGCGCCAGCGCAGTTCGGGGTCGAGTTCGGGTCCCCCGGGGACCGTGCCGTCGGCGAGCCAGGCGGCGATGGTGTCGGGGTGGGGGGCGACGTCGATGAAGTGGCGTACGGCGATGAGGCGCAGGCCGGGGTTGTCGCCGTCCTCGGTGCGGCGCAGCAGGTCGCGGCAGAGGGAGCCGAGGGTGGCGAGGGCGTTGGGGCGGTCCTCGGGGCGCAGGTAGCGGTCGGTGATCTGGTGGGCGGCGAAGGCGAGGACGCCCTGTGCGAGGGCGAGGTCGGTCTCCAGGGGCAGATGGGTGCGGGCGGTCCCGAGGTAGGCGGTGGGCGGGAGTTCACCGTCGCGGACGGCGTCCCGCAGGGCGTTCCAGACCACCGCGCGGGTGAGGGGGTCGGGCAGTCCGGACAGGCCGGTGCGGACCGCTTCGAAGGAGTCGCCGTCGAAGCGGACCTTGGCGTAGGTCAGGTCGCCGTCGTTGACGAGGACCAGCGCGGGGCGCTTGCCGATGGGCTGGGGCGCGTTCTGCGGGATGTCCAGGCCGAGGTGCTCGCGCGGGGTGAGGCGGCCCTCGTCGGTGAGGTCGTGGTCGTAGAGGCCGACGGTGATCCGGTGCGGGCGGCTGCCGGCGCGGTCCACGGTGAGGGAGCAGGTGCCGTCGGCGGCGGCGACGCGCGGGCTGAGGGTGTCGACTCCGGTGGTGCGCAGCCAGGCGTCGGCCCAGGCGTGCACGTCGCGGTCGGTGGCCGCGGCGAGGGAGTCGATGAAGTCGGCGAGGGTGGCGTTGGCGAACCGGTGCCGTTCGAAGTGGATGTTGATGCCGGCGAGGAAGTTCTTCTCGCCGAGCCAGGCGACGAGCTGGCGGAGCGCGGAGGCGCCCTTGGCGTAGGAGATGCCGTCGAAGTTGAGCAGGGCGGCGGCGGTGTCGTCGACGGCCTCGGGAGCGACCGGGTGGGTGGAGGGGCGCTGGTCGGCGTCGTAGCCCCAGGCCTTGCGGGTGACGCCGAACTCGACCCAGGGCTGGGTGAAGCGGGTGGCCTCGAGGGTGGTCTGGTAGCCCATGTACTCGGCGAAGGACTCGTTGAGCCAGATGTCGTCCCACCACTTGAGGGTGACGAGGTCGCCGAACCACATGTGGGCCATCTCGTGGGCGATGACCATGGCGCGGGTCTGCCGTTCGGTGTCGGTGACGGCGGAGCGGAAGACGTACTCGTCGCGGAAGGTGACCAGGCCGGGGTTCTCCATGGCGGCGGCGTTGAACTCGGGGACGAAGGCCTGGTCGTAGGAGTCGAAGGGGTAGGGCTCCTCGAACTTCTCGTGGTACTGGTCGAAGCAGGCGCGGGTGACGTCGAAGATCTCCTCGGCCTCCGCCTCGAGGTGGGGGGCGAGGGAGCGGCGGCAGTGGATGCCGAAGGGCAGGCCGCGGTGTTCGGTGCGCAGCGAGTGCCAGGGGCCGGCGGCGACGGCGACGAGGTAGGTGGAGATCGGCGGGGTGGGGGCGGCCTGCCAGCGGCCCCGGCCGAGGTGTTCGGTGATGCCGTTGGCGAGGACGCTCCAGCCCTCGGGGACGGTGACGGTGAGTTCGAAGACGGCCTTGAGGTCGGGCTGGTCGAAGGCGGCGAGGACGCGCTGGACGTCGTCCAGGAACATCTGGGTGTAGACGTACGTCTCGCCGTCGGTGGGGTCGGTGAAGCGGTGCATGCCCTCGCCGGTGCGGGAGTAGCGCATGGCGGCGTCGACGCGCAGTTCGTGCTCGCCGGCGGTGAGGTCGCGCAGGGGCAGCCGGTTGCCGTCGAGGGTGTCGGGGTCGAGGGGCTGTCCGTCGAGGGTGACGGTGCGCAGGCGGGCGGGCTTCAGCTCGACGAACGTGTCCCCGGCGGACCGCGCGGTGAACCTGATCACGGTGCGGGAGTCGAAGGTCTCGTCGCCCGTGGTGAGATCGAGTTCGACCGTGTAGCGGTGGACGTCGAGGAGCTGTGCTCGGAGCTGCGCTTCGTCGCGCGTGATGACGGACATGGACGCCATGCTGCCTGATGGCTTCCACAGCGGACAGGGGCGGATCGGTACACGGCATATGTCCGGTCTCGCGCCCCGTGCCGTGGCGTCCGCGCCCCCTGTGCCGCCGTGTCCGCGCCCCCGGTGCCACGGGGTCCGCGCTCCCGGTGCCGCCGTGTCCGCGCCCGGCGTTCCGGCGGGCCGGCGCGGGGTGTCAGCCGGTCGTGGCGGACGGTCCGCCGACCGTGTCCCCGGCGATGGACTCGTGGTGCCGGATGACCTCGGCGATGATGAAGTTGAGGAACTTCTCGGCGAAGGCCGGGTCCAGCTTGGCGTTCTCGGCGAGGCGGCGCAGCCGTTCGATCTGCCGGGCCTCGCGGGCCGGGTCGGCGGGCGGGAGCTGGTGCCGCGCCTTGAGCCGGCCGACCTGCTGGGTGCACTTGAAGCGCTCGGCGAGCATGTGGACGACGGCCGCGTCGATGTTGTCGATGCTGTCGCGCAGCCGCTCCAGCTCCTGGCGGACCGCGGGGTCGACGTCACCGGTACCGGTGTTGCTGATGGTCATGACGGTCAACCCTAAGGGGGCGCGGCCCGGCGATCACAAGGTGACCAGCATGCGATCGGTCCCGGTCCGCGGGCGGGGGCGGTGGCGCGGGTGCCCGCATACAGTGGAAGGGAGTTCGGGGCGTCTTTGGGGGTCGCACGTGGCGGACGGCGGACCGGTCGAGCACGGTTACCCGCACCTGGAGACGGTGCGGGCGGCGGTCACCGCGCTGTACCGGCGGCTGTCGTACGACACCGTGCGGACGTTCTCGGCGAGCGTGCCGCCGGCCGACGTGGCCTTCTGCGACACGGACGACCTGCATCTGGGCGCGCAGCGGGTGGCCCGTGAGGTCGTGCGGCACTTCAGGCTGCCGGACGCGCGGCTGGTGGTGGGGTTCCGGGAGATGACGCACGCCGCCCATGTCGAACTGGCGGCGGGTCCGGAGTACTTCGTGGAGCTGAACGACCGGTTCCGTACCCATCGCAGGGACATCGGCGCGGCGCTCGCCCATGAGGTGACCCATGTCTACCTGCACCGTCTGGATCTGGCGTTCCCGACCACGGCGGAGAACGAGATCCTGACGGACACGGTGGCGGCCTACCTGGGCGCGGGCTGGCTGCTGCTGGACGCGTACCGCGAGGACGGGGTGTCCTCGCAGAAGCTGGGCTATCTCACCCCGGAGGAGTTCGGGTACGTCCTCGCCAAGCGGGCGCTGCTGTTCGACGAGGATCCCTCCGTGTGGTTCACCAGCCCGCAGGCGTACTCGGCCTACGTCAAGGGCCGGGAGCGGGCCCTGCGGGACGGGCAGCAGCCGCCGCTGACCGGGGCGGGCTGGGCGGGCCGGCGCCGCTACGCCCATGACCGGCGTCATCCGTCGGGGTGCCGGCCGGCCGCGGGGTACGCCTTCACGTCCGGTCCCGGTCCGGGCGGTGAGCTGCGGGTGTCCTTTCCCTGCCCCACGTGTCTGCAGCGGATCCGGCTGCCGGTCAGGGGGCGGGTGCGGGCCCGGTGCGGGCTGTGCCGCACGGTGCTGGAGTGCGACACGTAGGGCGCCGGCCGGGCCGGGCGGGAGTCAGCCGGCCAGGATGCCGGCGGTGCGCGCGGCCGCCAGCCACCGCGGGAACTCGCCGACGAGCCGGTCGTACAGTTCGGCGTCCGGGACCCGGCGCGGGTCCCGGCCGGCGTGGAAGAAGCCGGCGTTGTCCACGGCGCGTTCGGCGGGCACGGGCAGTTCGTCGAGTCTGCGCAGGAAGTCGAACTGCCGGCTGTCCGGGTCGCCGAAGCCGACGAACTGCCAGAACAGGGGGAGCTTGGCGGCCTTGCGGAGGTGGCGTTCGGCGGCGGGTCTGCTGGTGGGGCCGCCGTCGGTCTGGAAGACGACCAGGGCGGGGGCGGTGGCGCCGCTGTCGAGGTAGTGGTCGATGACGGCGTCCATGGCCAGGTGGTAGTTGGTCCTGCCCATGTGCCCGAGCCCGGCCGCGATCTCCTCGATCCGGCCCTCGTGGCCGTCGAGGGTGATGTCGGTGACCGCGTCGATGTCGGTGGAGAAGACGACCACCGGCACCCGGCCGTCGTCGTCCAGGTGCGCGGACAGGCCCAGCACGCGGTCGGCGAGGGCCTGCACGCTGCCGTCCCGGTAGTAGGGCCGCATCGACCCCGAGTGGTCCATCACCAGGTACACGGCGGCACGGAGATCGTCCAGTCCGTGTTTGCGCAGGGAGATCCCGGCCGTCCGGTACGGCGCGACGAGCGCGGGCGCGGTCTCCTCCAGTTTGCGCAGGCTGATCGCGGCCATGGTGCCCCCCTCGGGTCCGGCGAACGGCCGAGCCTACGCGATCACCGCCCCCTGCTGTCGCTCACGCCGCAGTGGTTCGCTATTTTGTTCGCCGCCGTCCCCACCGGCTCCCCCGTCCCCGTGAACCTGCAAGGAGCCGGCTGTGACCGCCGAGTCCGCCGTGACCGTGTGCTTCCGTCACCCCAAAATGGAAGCGCACGTCCGCTGCACCCGCTGTGACCGCTTCATCTGCCCGTCCTGCATGCGGGAGGCCGCCGTCGGCCACCAGTGCGTGGAGTGCGTGAAGGAGGGGCTGCGCTCGGTCCGGCAGGCGCGGACGGCGTTCGGCGGCCGGATCAGCGCGGTGCCGGTGGTGACGTACGTCCTGCTCGGGCTGAACGTGCTCGCCTATCTCGCCGAGCTGGCCCGGCCCTCGGTCGAGAACCGGTTCGACATGCTGGGCACGACGCCACCGGGCTACCTGCCCGAGGGGGTCGCGCACGGCGAGTGGTACCGGCTGCTGACCGGGGCGTTCCTGCATCTGACACCCACCGAGGGCGCGTTCGGCATCACGCACATCCTGTTCAACATGCTGGCGCTGTGGAACGTCGGCCGGATCGTCGAGGCGCAGCTCGGCCGCGTCCGCTACCTCGCCCTGTACCTGCTGTCGGCGCTGGGCGGCTCGGTGCTCGTGCTGCTGCTCGCCCCGCAGACCCCCACGGTCGGGGCGTCCGGAGCGATCTTCGGGCTGGGTGCCGCGTACTACATCATGGGCCGCCGGCTCGGCTACGACCGGCAGGCGGTCAACCAGTACATGACGGGTCTGCTGATATGGCTGGTGGTCTCCGCCTGGATGACCTCCTGGCAGGGGCACCTCGGCGGTCTGCTGGCCGGCGCGACGGTGACGCTCGCCTACGCCTACGCGCCCCGCGACGGCCGGCGCGGCCTCGTCCAGGCGGGTGTGTGCGTGGCCCTGCTCGTGCTGCTGGTGGTACTGACCGCGGTCAAGGTGTCCTCGCTTGCCGAGGGGCCGGCACTCGTGGGAGGCGCGGCCTGATCCGGGCCGTACGGTGACTGCCATGAAGAGACGGGACCTGTCATGAGACGAACCAGAATCCTGCTGCTCGCGGCCGCCCCGGTCGCCGTCACGGCGGTGCTCTACGCCCTCGGCCCCGGCCCCTCCGGCTCCGCGGACGGCCGGGGTACGCAGGTCTCCGCCGCGCAGCGGGCACGCCAGGACGCCAGGGCCCGCGCCGAGTCGGAGCGGGCCCAGGACGCCGAGGTCATCGCCGACGCCCCGCCGGGCCTGGCGGCGCCGGCCAAGAAGGAGCTGGCGCAGCAGCTCGTGGCGAGCGCGGAGAACTCCACGCTCGACTGGCGCAGCGCCTACGGCTACATCGAGGACATCGGCGACGGACACGGCTACACCGCCGGCGTCATCGGCTTCTGCACCGGTACGCACGACCTGCTGACGCTGGTCGAGCGGTACACCGACGCCCACCCGGGCAACGGCCTCGCCCGGTACCTGCCGGCCCTGCGGAAGGTCGACGGCACCGGCTCCCACCGGGGCCTGGACCCGGGCTTCACCGCGGCCTGGAAGGCGGAGGCGAGGCTCCCGGTGTTCCGCAGGGCGCAGGAAGCGGAGCGCGACCGGGTCTACTTCAATCCGGCCGTCCGCCTCGCCAAGCTCGACGGGCTGGGCACGCTGGGCCAGTTCGTCTACTACGACGCGATGGTCTTCCACGGCCCCGGCACCGGGCGCAACAGCTTCTACGGCCTGCGTGAGCGCGCCCTGAGGGAGGCCGACTCCCCGTCCCAGGGCGGCAGCGAGAGGAAGTACCTGGACATCTTCCTGGACGTCCGCCGCGAGGCGATGAAGGCGAAGAAGCCCACCATCGACACCACGCGCATCGACACGGCCCAGCGGCAGTTCCTCTACGACGGGAACCTGGGGCTGCGCACACCGCTGACCTGGCGGGTGTACGGGGAGACGTACACGGTGCCGTAGCCGGTGCGGTGCCCGGGCGTGCGACGGCGCCCGCCCATGTCCGGTCGGGGACAGGTGGGCGGGCGCCGTCCGGTGTTCCGTACGCCTTTGTACGGGACGTTTCTCGGTGACCCGTCAGACCGCCAGCGCGCGGTCCGTCGGGCGGATCGGGGCCGGCAGTTCGCTGGCGCCGGTCAGGAAGCGGTCCACGCCGCGGGCGGCCGAGCGGCCCTCAGCGATCGCCCAGACGATCAGCGACTGGCCGCGGCCCGCGTCACCGGCGACGAACACGCCGGGCACGTTGGTCTGGAAGGCGGCGTCGCGGGCGATGTTGCCGCGCTCGTCCAGCTCCAGGCCGAACTGCTCGACCAGGCCGTTCTCCCGGTCCGTGCCCGTGAAGCCCATCGCGAGGGTCACGAGCTGGGCCGGGATCTTGCGCTCGGTGCCGGGCTTGCGGGTCGGCCTGCCGTCGACGAACTCGACCTCGGCCAGATGCAGCCACTGGACGTTGCCGTCCTCGTCGCCCTCGAAGTGGGTGGTGGAGGCGGAGTAGATCCGCTCGCCGCCCTCCTCGTGCGCCGAGGTGACCTTGTACAGGATCGGGAAGGTCGGCCACGGCTGGTCGGCCGCGTGCCGCTCGTCGTTCGGGCGGGGCATGATCTCGAGCTGGGTGACCGAGGCCGCGCCCTGGCGGTGGGCGGTGCCCACGCAGTCGGCGCCGGTGTCGCCGCCGCCGATGACGACGACGTGCCTGCCCTCGGCCGAGATCGGCGTGGTGACGTAGTCGCCCTCCTGGACCTTGTTGGCCAGGGGCAGGTACTCCATCGCCTGGTGGATGCCCTTGAGCTCGCGGCCGGGGACCGGCAGGTCGCGGGCGGTGGTGGCGCCGGCGGCGATCACGACGGCGTCGTACCGCTTCTTGAGGTCGCGGGCGCCGAGGTCGCGGCCGATCTCCACGCCGGTGCGGAAGCGGGTGCCCTCGGAGCGCATCTGCTCGATGCGGCGGTTGATGTGCCGCTTCTCCATCTTGAACTCGGGGATGCCGTAGCGCAGGAGACCGCCGACGCGGTCCGCGCGCTCGTAGACGGCGACCGTGTGGCCGGCCCGGGTGAGCTGCTGGGCGGCGGCGAGGCCCGCCGGGCCCGAGCCGATGACCGCGACGGTCTTGCCGGACAGGCGCTCGGGTGCCTGCGGGGCGACGTCCCCGGTCTCCCACGCCTTGTCGATGATGGAGACCTCGACGTTCTTGATGGTGACCGGCGGCTGGTTGATGCCGAGCACGCACGCCGACTCGCAGGGCGCCGGGCAGAGGCGGCCGGTGAACTCCGGGAAGTTGTTGGTCGCGTGCAGGCGGTCGGAGGCGGCCGCCCAGTCCTCGCGGTAGGCGAAGTCGTTCCACTCGGGGATCAGGTTCCCGAGCGGACAGCCGTTGTGGCAGAACGGGATGCCGCAGTCCATGCACCGGCTGGCCTGCTTGCTGATGATCGGCAGCAGGGAGCCGGGGACGTAGACCTCGTTCCAGTCCTTGACGCGCTCACCGACGGGACGGGTCCTGGCGACCTCGCGGCCGTGGTTGAGGAAGCCCTTCGGGTCAGCCATTGGTCGCCGCCTCCATCATCTTCTCGGTGATCTCGGTCTCGGAGAGACCGGCTCGCTCGGCGGCGTCCTTGGCGGCGAGCACTGCCTTGTACGTGCTGGGGATGATCTTGCTGAACCGCTGCACGGCCGTGTCCCAGTCGGCGAGCAGCTTCCCGGCGACCGTCGAGCCGGTCTCCTCGGCGTGGCGGCGCACCACGTCGTGCAGCCACTGCTTGTCGGTGTCGTCCAGCGCCTCGACCGCTGCGGCGTTGCCGGGGTTGACGTTGTCGCCGTCGAGGTCGATGACGTAGGCGATGCCGCCGGACATGCCGGCCGCGAAGTTGCGCCCGGTCGGGCCGAGCACGACCGCGTGACCGCCGGTCATGTACTCGCAGCCGTGGTCGCCCACGCCCTCGGAGACGACCAGCGCGCCGGAGTTGCGGACGCAGAACCGCTCACCGGTGCGGCCGCGCAGGAACAGCTCGCCGCCGGTGGCGCCGTAGCCGATGGTGTTGCCCGCGATGGTCGAGTACTCGGCGAGGTGGTCGGCCCCGCGGTCGGGGCGGACGACGATCCGGCCGCCGGAGAGGCCCTTGCCGACGTAGTCGTTGGCGTCGCCCTCCAGGCGGAGCGTGACGCCGCGCGGCAGGAACGCGCCGAAGGACTGGCCGGCGGAGCCGGTGAAGGTGATGTCGACGGTGTCCTCGGGCAGGCCCGCGCCGCCGAACTTCTTCGTCACCTCGTGGCCGAGCATGGTGCCGACCGTGCGGTTGATGTTGCGGATGGCGACCTGGGCGCGCACGGGCTGTGCCTCGGTGGCGTCCGGGGCGGCGAGCGCGTCGGCGGCGAGTTTGATCAGCTCGTTGTCCAGGGCCTTCTCCAGGCCGTGGTCCTGCTCGACGGCCTGGTGCCGGACGGCGCCCTCGGGCAGTTCCGGCACGTGGAACAGCGGCTCCAGGTCCAGGCCCTGTGCCTTCCAGTGCTCGACGGCCCGCGTGACGTCGAGCGCCTCGGCGTGCCCGACGGCCTCCTCGATGGAGCGGAAGCCGAGCTCGGCGAGGATCTCGCGGACCTCCTCGGCGATGAACCGGAAGTAGTTCACCACGTACTCGGCCTTGCCGGCGAAGCGGTCGCGCAGCACCGGGTTCTGGGTGGCGATGCCGACCGGGCAGGTGTCCAGGTGGCAGACCCGCATCATGACGCAGCCGGAGACGACGAGCGGCGCGGTCGCGAAACCGAACTCCTCGGCGCCGAGCAGCGCGGCGATGACCACGTCGCGGCCGGTCTTGAGCTGGCCGTCGGTCTGCACGACGATGCGGTCGCGCAGGCCGTTGAGCAGCAGGGTCTGCTGGGTCTCGGCCAGGCCCAGCTCCCAGGGGCCGCCCGCGTGCTTCAGGGAGGTGAGCGGGGAGGCCCCGGTGCCGCCGTCGTGGCCGGAGATCAGCACCACGTCCGCGTGCGCCTTGGAGACACCCGCGGCGACCGTGCCGACGCCGACCTCGGAGACCAGCTTCACGTGGATCCGCGCCTGCGGATTCGCGTTCTTCAGGTCGTGGATCAGCTGCGCCAGGTCCTCGATGGAGTAGATGTCGTGGTGCGGCGGCGGGGAGATGAGGCCCACGCCCGGCGTCGAGTGACGCGTCTTGGCGACCCACGGGTAGACCTTGTGGCCGGGGAGCTGGCCGCCCTCGCCGGGCTTGGCGCCCTGGGCCATCTTGATCTGGATGTCGTCGGCGTTGACCAGGTACTCCGAGGTCACGCCGAAGCGGCCGGAGGCGACCTGCTTGATCGCCGAGCGGCGCGCCGGGTCGTACAGGCGGTCCGGGTCCTCGCCGCCCTCACCGGTGTTGGACTTGCCGCCGAGCTGGTTCATGGCGATGGCGAGGGTCTCGTGCGCCTCCTTGGAGATGGAGCCGTACGACATGGCGCCGGTGGAGAAGCGCTTGACGATCTCACTCGCCGGCTCGACCTCGTCGAGCGGGATCGGGGCCCGGCCGGAGGTGAAGCCGAACAGTCCGCGCAGCGTCATCAGGCGCTCGGACTGCTCGTTCACGCGGTCCGTGTACTTCTTGAAGATGTCGTAGCGGCCGCTGCGGGTGGAGTGCTGCAGGCGGAAGACCGTCTCCGGGTCGAACAGGTGCGGCTCGCCCTCGCGGCGCCACTGGTACTCGCCGCCGATCTCCAGCGCGCGGTGCGCGGGAGCGATGCCGGAGGCCGGGTAGGCCTTGGCGTGGCGGGCGGCGACCTCCTTGGCGACGACGTCGATGCCGACGCCGCCGATCTTGGTGGCGGTGCCGTTGAAGTACTTCTCGACGAAGGCGTCGTCGAGGCCGACGGCCTCGAAGACCTGGGCGCCGCGGTAGGAGGCGACGGTGGAGATGCCCATCTTGGACATGACCTTCAGCACACCCTTGCCGAGGGCGTAGATCAGGTTGCGGATGGCCTTCTCGGCCTCGATGTCCGACAGGAAGGTGCCCGCGCGGACCAGGTCCTCGACCGACTCCATCGCCAGGTACGGGTTGACGGCGGCGGCGCCGTAGCCGATGAGCAGGGCGACGTGGTGGACCTCGCGGACGTCACCGGCCTCGACCAGCAGGCCCACGTGGGTGCGCTGCTTGGTGCGGATGAGGTGGTGGTGGACGGCCGCGGTGAGCAGCAGCGACGGGATCGGCGCGTGCTCGGCGTCGGAGTGCCGGTCCGACAGGACGATCAGGCGGGCGCCGTTGTCGATGGCGGCGTCGGCCTCGGCGCAGATCTCCTCGATGCGCGCGGCGAGCGAGTCGCCGCCGCCGGAGACCCGGTACAGGCCGGAGAGGGTCGCGGCCTTGAACCCGGGCATGTCGCCGTCGGCGTTGATGTGGATGAGCTTGGCGAGCTCGTCGTTGTCGATGACCGGGAAGGGCAGCAGGACGGACCGGCAGGAGGCGGCGGTCGGGTCGAGCAGGTTGCCCTGCGGGCCCAGCGAGCTGCGCAGGGAGGTGACCAGTTCCTCGCGGATCGCGTCCAGCGGCGGGTTGGTGACCTGTGCGAAGAGCTGGGTGAAGTAGTCGAAGAGCAGTCGCGGGCGCTCCGACAGGGCCGCGATCGGGCTGTCGGTGCCCATGGAGCCGATCGGCTCGGCGGCGCTGCGGGCCATCGGGGCGAGGAGGACGCGCAGTTCCTCCTCGGTGTAGCCGAAGGTCTGCTGGCGGCGGGTGACCGAGGCGTGGGTGTGCACGATGTGCTCGCGCTCGGGCAGGTCGCCCAGCTCGATCTCGCCGGCCTCGAGCCATTCGGCGTACGGCTGCGCCGCGGCGAGGGACGCCTTGATCTCGTCGTCCTCGATGATGCGGTGCTCGGCGGTGTCCACGAGGAACATGCGGCCGGGCTGGAGGCGGCCCTTGCGGACGACCTTGGCCGGGTCGATGTCGAGGACGCCGACCTCGGAGCCGAGGACGACGAGGCCGTCGTCGGTGACCCAGTAGCGGCCGGGGCGCAGGCCGTTGCGGTCGAGCACGGCGCCGACCTGGGTGCCGTCGGTGAAGGTGACGCAGGCGGGGCCGTCCCAGGGTTCCATCATCGTGGAGTGGAACTGGTAGAAGGCGCGCCGGGCGGCGTCCATGGAGTCGTGGTTCTCCCACGCCTCCGGGATCATCATCAGCACGGAGTGCGGCAGCGAGCGGCCGCCGAGGTGCAGCAGCTCCAGCACCTCGTCGAAGGAGGCAGAGTCGGAGGCGTCGGGCGTGCACACCGGGAAGATGCGCTCGATGGCCCTGTCGTCGCCGCCGAAAAGGTCGGAGAAGAGCTGGGACTCGCGGGCGCGCATCCAGTTGCGGTTGCCCTTGACGGTGTTGATCTCGCCGTTGTGCGCGACGAACCGGTAGGGGTGCGCGAGCGGCCACGACGGGAACGTGTTGGTGGAGAACCGGGAGTGCACGAGCGCGATCGCGGAGGCGAAGCGGCGGTCGGACAGGTCCGGGAAGAAGGGCTCGAGCTGGCCGGTGGTCAGCATGCCCTTGTAGACGATGGTGCGGGCGGACAGGGACGGGAAGTAGACCCCGGCCTCCCGCTCGGCGCGCTTGCGCAGCACGAAGGCCCTGCGGTCGAGCGCGATGCCCTCGGCGGTGCCGGCGGCGACGAAGAGCTGGCGGAAGACCGGCATGGTGGACCGGGCGGTGGCGCCGAGCAGTTCCGGGGCGACGGGGACCTCGCGCCAGCCGAGGACGGTCAGGCCCTCGTCGGCGGCGATCGTCTCGATCCGTGAGACGACGTCCTCGGTGCCGTCCTCCGGCAGGAAGGCGATGCCCACCGCGTAGGAGCCCGCTGCGGGAAGGTCGAAACCGGCCACCTCACGGAAGAAGGCGTCGGGGACCTGGGAGAGGATGCCGGCGCCGTCTCCGGAGTCGGGCTCGGAGCCGGTGGCGCCGCGGTGCTCGAGGTTGCGCAGCACGGTCAGCGCCTGCTCGACCAGCGCGTGACTCGCCTCGCCGGTGAGGGTGGCCACGAAACCGACGCCGCAGGCGTCGCGCTCGTTGCGGGGGTCGTACATACCCTGCGCAGCAGGGCGAGCATCCATGAACGACCAGTTCTGGCCGTTCGAGGAATGCTGGGACGGCTGGCGCGGCGTACGCATCGGCTCTCCCGTCGTCGTCATGTGGCATATGTGGTGCCGAGGGACGACGTTGGCCCTCTGCGGAGTGCAAAATTTCGTGCAGGTTACATGATGGAACGGTTCCCGGGAACCGGATACTCCGTTCCAGCATGCGGACGCCGCAGGTTGCGACGAGGGTGCCGTGGGGTCACGGCGGGTACCGCGCGCGGGCGGCGGAAGTATGTGGGGACCGAACGGGACGAGATCGATCAGATCGACGTCCAACGGCCCTGGGGGGACGGAGCGAGCGTCTTCACTCGTCCCGCGAGTGCGCCGCAGGCCTCATTGCCCCCGGCGCTTACGGCTCATGCCCGGTGATTAAGCGTTCGAAACCAGCGAGTAACGGCTACTTATACGGCACCTCGCATAAGTTCCAGCCGGGTCATCCTACGGCGGTTCCGAACAGGCTGCCCAGGGCGTATGTCACACCGGCGGCCGCGCCGCCCAGCGCGAGCTGCCGCAGGCCGCTGTACCACCAGCCGCGCGCGGTCACCCGGGCCACGACCGCGCCGCAGGCGAACAGTCCGGCGAGCGCGAGGAGCACGGCGGGCCAGAGCGCGGTCGCGCCGAGCAGGTACGGCAGGACCGGGAGCAGCGCGCCCAGCGCGAACGACCCGAACGACGACACCGCCGCGACCAGCGGCGACGGCAGGTCGCCGGGGTCGATGCCCAGCTCCTCGCGGGCGTGGATCTCCAGGGCCTGCTCGGGGTCCTCGGAGAGCTGCCGGGCGACCTCCCTGGCGAGCGCGGGCTCGACCCCGCGGGCCACGTAGAGTGCCGCCAGCTCGTCCTCCTCGTCCTGCGGGTGCTTGCGCAGCTCACGCCGCTCGACGTCGAGTTCGGCCTCGACCAACTCGCGCTGGGAGGCGACGGAGGTGTACTCGCCGGCCGCCATGGAGAAGGCGCCGGCGGCGAGGCCCGCGAGGCCGGTGATGACGATCGTCTGGTGGCCGACGGAGCCGCCCGCGACACCGGTCAGCAGGGCCAGGTTGGAGACCAGGCCGTCCATCGCGCCGAAGACGGCGGGGCGCAGCCAGCCGCCGTTGACGTCGCGGTGGGTGTGGTTGTCGCGGTGCGCCTCGTGCAGCGCCGCCTCGGTCTCGATGATGGCCATCGCGGGGTCCCCCAGGAAGCTTAGCCAAAGCTAACTTTGGATGAGTTCTACTTTTCGACAACACCGAACGTACGCCGGTGACGCCTCGGGCGCCAGCAAGGAAAGGCTGCGCTTACCTGCGGCTTCTCCACAGAACGCCCGTCAGCGATCATGGGCGCTCACGCACCGAGCGGGTGACAGGCGGACGTCCCAGGCTCGTGCGCGGCATCACCGTGGGAGACATCCGCAGAGGCGTCCGCGAACGCCGTCCCGCCAGGGGGCCGTGTCCCCGCGGACGGCCCGTGGCCCTGCGGAAGGAGAGGCCGCCCATGGCGTCGATCGCCTGCACTCCCCCGTCCCCGGCGCCCGGGGAGACCCCGGGACCGCGCGAACGGGCCCGCGGCGCAATGCTCGGCCTGGCCGTCGGCGACGCGCTGGGGGCGCCGGCGGAGAACCTGAGGCCCTCCGAGATCCGCGCCCGCTGGGGCCGGATCACCGGGTACGTCAGCGAGCGGCCGTGCGGCACGGACGACACGGAGTACGCCATCTTCTCGGGCCTGCTACTGGCCCGGCACGGCTCGGCGCTCACCCCGGCCCATGTGGAGAGCGCCTGGCACGAGTGGATCGCCGACCGGGCCGAGGGGCCGTTCCGGGGCGCGGGCTTCAGTGAGCGCGGCACGCTGGAGAACCTCCGCCGCGGTCTGGCCGCGCCGATCTCCGCCCAGCACCGGCACGCCTGGAGCGACGGTCTCGCCATGCGCGCGGCGCCCTTCGGCGTCTTCGCCGCCGGGCGCCCCGGTGAGGCGGCCCGGCTGGTGGCGATCGACGGCTCGGTCAGCCACGACGGCGAGGGCATCCACGGCGGCCGGGCGGTCGCGGCGGGGGTGGCGGCCGCGATGGCGGGGGCCACCCCCGCGGTCGTGATCGCCTCCGCGCTCGCCGTCGTCCCCGAGGACTCCTGGACCGCCCGCTCCCTGCGGCGTGCGGTGACCGTGGCCCACCGCGGCGAACGGGCGGTGCGCTCGGCGGTGGTCATCGGCGGCTACCCCTGGACCGACCTGGCACCCGAGGCGGTCGCCCTCGCCTTCGGCGCGTACGCGGCGGCCGACGGGGACTTCCGCGCGGCCGTCCTCACCGCGGTGAACATGGGCCGTGACGCGGACACCACGGCGGCGGTGGCGGGCGCCCTCGCCGGCGCCACCCAGGGCATCTCGGCGATCCCGGCCGACTGGGCCGCCGCCATCGGCCCGGCCCGCGGCCGCTGCCTGCCCTCCATGGCCGGCCACCACGTCCTGGACGTGGCGGAGCTGCTGGTTCCGGAGGAGGGCGGCAAGTGGGGAGCGGGGGTGATCCTGCCGGGCTCCCTGCCGAAGGGGGTCCGGGAGGTGGCACGCGCGACCGCGCCCCAGGGCGCCGGTGACGAGGCGGCCGCGGGGCCGGGCGACGGCCTGCCGTCGGACGAGGCGGCGGAGCACCTGCCCGCCGCGCTGCCCCCCGCCTGCCGGGCCGGTGAACCGCCCGCGGCGCTCCCGGCCGGGCCGGGCGGCCGGGCGGCCCGGGAGCCAGGCCCGCTGGTGGGGGCCGGGAACACCGGGCAGCAGGACGGCGAGGGCCGGGCGTGACCGGGCGCCGCGTCGAAGGGCTGCTGCTGGGACTCGCCGCCGGGGACGCCGCCGGCTGGCCCGCCGCGCGCCACCGGGCGGCCCGCATGCCCGAGTGGACCCGCCGCCTCACCCGTGAACTGGACACCTTCGCCGAGCGGAACGACACCACCACGCTGCCGGTGCCGATCGCCCTCAACCAGCCGCCCGAACCCCTCCGCCTCGGCCCCTCCGACGACGCCGAGTGGGCGGCGTTCGCCGCGGAGGCCGTCCTGCGGGCCGGTGACGACGACGTGCTCGGCGACCTCGGCCGCGAGCGCCGGATGCGCGCGGCCATCGACCTCACCTGGACCGCCGTCGCCGCCGAGGTGGCCGCGGCGGCGGAACGCGCTCCCGAGATCGAGTCCGCCGTGCTCCCGTTGCGGGCCCGGATCTCCGTGCGGGCCGGCCTCGGCAACCTGGCCACCGGACTGCGGCCGCCCGCCACCGGGCACGACAACCCGCACTACTTCGACGACGCGGCCTGCGTGCGCGCCTGCGTGCTCGCCGTGGCCCACCCCGGCGACCCCGCCCGCGCGGCCGACCTGGCGGAGTTCGACGCCCGTTACACCCAGGACGGCGACGGCGTGCACGGCGCACGCGCGATGGCGGCGGCCCTGGCGCTCGCCCTCGCCGGAGCGGACCCGGACGCCTGTGTCGCGGCCGCGCTCGCCGAACTCCCCGAGGGGACGGAGATCGGCCGCAACGCCCGGCACGCCCTCGCGCTGGCCCGGGACTGCGAGGGCGCCTTCGCCCTCGTCCCGCTCCTGGAGCACCAGATCGTCGACCACGTCTACAGCTACGGCATCGCCGCCGCCGAGACCGTCCCCGTCGCGCTCGCCCTCGCGACCGCCGCCCGCGGCCGCATCGCCGAGGCCGTGCCCACCGCCGCCTGCCTGTCCCGGGTCGCCGACTCCGCCCCGGCCCTCGCGGGCGCGCTCACCGGGGCCCTGGAGGGCGGCGCGGCCCTCCCGGCCACCTGGCGGGAGGCCTGCCGCACCCTGTCCGGCTGCGCCCTGCCCCGTCTGACCGGCACGGACCTGGTGGAACTCGCCGGGCTCCTGGAAGCCGCGCACCGAGCCCGGCCAGGAGGATGATTCGGGCATGACGCCCAAAGGAGAAGAAAGCCGTGGTCCGGATGCGGCGCGGCCGGCCGGTCTCGACGAACGGATCACCGGCGCCCTGGTGGGGGCGGCCGTCGGCGACGCGCTCGGCGGACCCGTCGAGGGCTACTCCCCCGACCAGATCACCGACCGCCACGGCGGCCGCGTCCACGGCGTCGTCGGCCCCTGGCACGGCGAGGACTGGCGCACCGCCCGCCCCATCGCCCCCTACCACAAGGGCGACGGCCACGTCACCGACGACACCCTGATGACCCACGCGCTGGTCCGGGTCTACACGGAGGTCCGCGACCACCTCGACGCGTACGCGGTCGCCGACCACCTGGTCCCGGACCTGATGGCGAACCCGCGCTGGATCCCGGAACTGCAGACCGAGACGCTGCCGCTGCACCGCCTCTTCCTCGCGGAGAAGTGGCTGGTGGCGCGGCTGGCGTACGGCCATGTGGATCCGCGGGAGGCGGGCGTCGGCAACATCGTCAACTGCGGGGCGGCGATGTACATGGCCCCGGTCGGCCTGGTCAACGCGGCCGACCCGGCCGCCGCGTACGCCGAGGCGCTGGACGTCGCGGGCGCGCACCAGTCCTCCTACGGCCGCGAGGCCGCCGGGGTCTTCGCCGCCGCGGTCGCCGCCGCCACCACGCCGGACGCCACCGCGGACTCCGTGGTGACCGCCTGTCTGGGGCTGGCGAAGGACGGCACGCGCGCGGCGATCGAAACGGTCTGCGAAGTGGCGCGCGGTCACCGGGACTTCGAGTCGGCACTGGAGCCGCTGCGGGCGGCGGTGGCCCCGTACGACACGGTCGGCCCCGACTACCGCTCCCCCTCCCTCGGCGCCCGGCGCCCCTCCCGGCTGCACTCGATCGAGGAACTCCCGGTGGCCCTGGGCATGCTGCTGGTCGCCGGCGGGGACTACCGCCACGCGGTGCTGGGCTCGGTGAACTACGGCCGGGACTGCGACTCGATCGCCACGATGGCCGGCGCGCTCGCGGGCGCCCTGGGCTCGCCGGTCCCCGTGGACTGGGCGAAGACGGTGGCGGAGGCGAGCCGCCTGGACCTGTGGGAGCCGGCCCGCGCGCTCACCGAGGTCACCCGCGAGGTCTTCCGGCGGGACGTGGACCGCAGGCGGGCGCACGAGCGGGCGTTCGCGGCGCTGGGAGGCACATCGTGCTGCGAGTGACCTGGGTGCAGCCCGAGGACCTGCTGGGCCACGAACTCGTCCAGGCCCGCCTGGACGGCCGGGAGCCGGCGCGGATCGAGGCGCGGTGGCGGGCGGCCGGCGGTCCGCCGGCCCCGGAGCGGGCGGGGGCCTCACCGCAGCGGGCCTCGCGCTATCTGCGCCTTCTCGCGGAGGACCTGCTGGACGAGCTGGCCGACCTGCCGAGCCGGCTGGCGGAGGACGAGCCCACGGATCTGACCGCCATCAGGGCCGCCTGCCCCGACTGGCCCGCCGCGCGCCCCCGGGGGGAGACCACGCCGCTCGCCCTGGAAGCGGCCTGGCTGGGCAGGGCAGCCGGCTGCCTCCTGGGCAAGCCGGTCGAGAAACTCCCCCTCGACGGCATCCGGGCCCTCGCGAGGGCCACCGGCAACTGGCCCCTGACCACCTGGTTCACCGCCCGCGGCGTCCCCGGGGACCTCCTCGCCCAGTACCCCTGGAACCGTCGCTCGGCCCCGACGTCCCTCGCCGAGAACATCGACGGGATGCCCGCGGACGACGACCTCGACTACCCGCTGCTGGGCCTCCTGCTGCTCCGCCGCCACGGCAGGGGCTTCAGCACCGCCGACGTCGCGGCGCTCTGGCTGGACGAACTCGCGCCCGGCCGCGCCTTCACCGCCGAGCGGGTCGCCCTGCGCAACCTGCTCTGCGGTGTCGAGCCCCCGCACACCGCCCGCCACCGCAACCCCTTCCGCGAGTGGATCGGCGCCCTGATCCGCGCCGACGTCCACGGCTGGACCAACCCCGGCGACCCCGCAGCCGCCGCGGAACAGGCCCACCGCGACGCGCTCCTCACCCACACCGCCAACGGCGTGTACGCGGCGATGTTCACGGCCGCCGCGCTCGCCGCCGCCGCCGCCGCCGGCGGCGACACGGACGTGCACGCCTGTCTGCGTGCCGGCCGCGCGGTGGTCCCGGACCGCTCGCGGCTGGCGGGGGCCGTCGACCACGCGCTGCGGCTGGCCGCGCGGCACGAGGACTTCGACGACGTCGTGGACGAGCTGCACGCCGCCTACGCCGCCACCCACCACTGGGTCCACGCCGTCCCCAACACCGCCCTGATCGTCGCCGCCCTCAGTCACGCGGGCGGCGACTTCGGCGGATCCGTGTGCCGTGCGGTGTCCGGCGGCTGGGACACGGATTCCAACGGGGCGGCCGCCGGCAGCGTCGCCGGTCTCCTCGCCGGCACCCCGCGCGCGCTCCCCGAGCGCTGGCGGACCCCGCTGAAGAACCGGCTCGCCACCACCGTCGCGGACTTCGACGGCACCGGCTTCGACACCCTCGCCCGACTCACGTACCTGGAGGCGACCCGCCCATGACCCACATCGCCGTCCTCGGCAGCACGAACATGGACCTCGTCACCTATGTCGCCAAGGCCCCGCAGCGCGGCGAGACCGTGACGGGCCGGGAGTTCCGCACCGTCCCCGGTGGCAAGGGCGCCAACCAGGCCATCGCCGCGGCCCGGGCCGGAGCCACGGTCTCGATGATCGGCGCGGTCGGCAACGACGCCTTCGGCGTCCGCCTGCGCGACACCCTCGAACACTCGGGCGCCGACACCGACTTCCTGCGCACGGTGGAGGGCCCGTCCGGCACCGCGCACATCGTGGTGGACGACGAGGGCGGCAACTCCATCGTCGTCATCCCCGGCGCGAACGGCACCGTCGACCACCTCGCCGCCGGCGACGAGGGCGTCATCGCCTCCGCCGACGCCCTGCTGCTGCAACTGGAGATCCCGCTGGCCGCGGTGGTCGCCGGGGCGGAGGCCGCACGACGGCACGGGGTCCGCACCGTCCTCACCCCCTCCCCCGCGCAGCCGCTGCCCCCCGACCTGCTGGAGGCCACCGACCTGCTGGTCGCCAACGAGTACGAGGCCGTCACCCTCACCGGCCGCACCGACCCCCGCGCGGCCGCCGCCGCCCTGATGGAGCTGATCCCCGAGGTCGTCGTCACGCTGGGCGCGACCGGCTGCCTGTACCTGGCCCGGGGCACCGAGCCACTGGTCGTTCCGGCACCCCAGGTCAGGGCCGTGGACTCCACCGGCGCGGGAGACACCTTCGTCGGAACGCTCGCGGTGGCCCTCGCCGAGGAGAAACCGGTGCGCGAGGCGCTGACCTGGGCGGCGGCCGCCGCGGCCCTGTCGGTGCAGCGGGAGGGCGCGTCGGCGTCCATGCCCTACCGCCCGGAGATCGAGGCGCAGTACCACGCATGAGCACGCATCCCGAGAACAGGCGCCCCGAGGGCCCCCGGTCCCTCGGCGGGCTGCGGGTCCTGGACCTGGCCACCCTCTTCGCCGGCCCCATGGCGGCCACCCTGCTCGGCGACTTCGGCGCCGAGGTGATCAAGGTGGAACATCCGGGGCGGCCCGACCCGTCCAGAGGCCACGGCCCGGCGAAGGACGGTGTCGGCCTGTGGTGGAAGGTGCTCGGGCGCAACAAGCGCACGATCACCCTCGACCTGTCCCGGCCCGGCGGCCGCGCGACCCTGCTGCGGCTGGCGGCCACCGCCGACGTGGTGATCGAGAACTTCCGCCCCGGCACCCTGGAGAGGTGGGACCTGGGCTGGCCGGAGCTGTCCGCCGTCAATCCACGGCTGGTCCTCACCCGGGTCACGGCCTTCGGCCAGTTCGGCCCCTACGCGCACCGCCCCGGTTTCGGCACCCTCGCCGAGGCGATGAGCGGCTTCGCCGCGCTCACCGGCGAACCGGACGCGCCACCGACGCTCCCGCCCTTCGGCCTCGCCGACTCGGTCGCGGCGCTGGCGACGGCCTACGCCGTGCTGACGGCACTGGCCGCCCGGGACCGCACCGGCGAGGGCCAGGTCGTGGACATGGCGATCATCGAGCCGATCCTCGCGGTCCTGGGCCCCCAGCCCACCTGGTACGACCAGCTCGGCTACGTCCAGGAGCGCACCGGGAACCGGTCCGCGAACAACGCACCGCGCAACACCTACCGCACCGCCGACGGCGCCTGGGTCGCCGTCTCCACCTCCGCCCAGTCGGTGGCGGAGCGGGTCATGCGGCTGGTGGGCCGCCCCGAGCTGATCGAGGAGCCGTGGTTCACCACCGGCGCGCGGCGGGCCGCGCACGCCGAGGTGCTGGACGAGGCGGTCGGGAGCTGGATCGCGGCCCGCGACCGCGCCGAGGTGCTCGCCGCCTTCGAGAAGGCGGAGGCGGCGGTGGCCCCCGTCCAGGACGTCCGGGACGTCCTGGCCGACCCGCAGTACCAGGCCCTGGACACCGTGACCACCGTCGACGACCCGGAGCTGGGCCCGCTGCGCATGCAGAACGTCCTCTTCCGGCTGTCCGGCACGCCCGGCGCGATCCGCTGGGCCGGGCGCCCGCACGGCGCCGACACCGACGCGGTCCTCACCGAGCTGGGTCTCGGCCCGGACGAGCTGCGCGCCCTGCGCGAGGAGGGCGCCCTGTGACGCCGTTCCCGCTGACCTGGCTGTACGCCCCCGGCGACCGCCCGCATGTCGTGACCAAGGCGCTGGCCCGGGGCGCCGACGTGGTGGTGATCGACCTGGAGGACGCGGTCGCCCCCGACCGCAAGGAGTACGCCCGGGCGGCCACGGCCGAACGGCTGGCCGAGCCGCAGCGGGTCCCGGTCCACGTCCGGGTCAACGCCCTGGACGGCCCGTGGGCGGCCGCCGACCTCACGGCCCTGGCCGCGCTGCCGGGCGTGACGGGGCTGCGGCTGCCGAAGGTGAGTTCCGCCGGGCAGGTCAGGCAGGCCGCCGTGGCCGCCGCCCGCCCCCTGCACGCCCTGCTGGAGTCGGCTCTGGCCATCGAGCACGCCTACGTGATCGCCGCCGCCCACCCGTCCCTGCGGGGCATCTCCCTCGGCGAGGCCGATCTCCGGGCCGACCTGGGCGTACGGGCCGACGCGGGCCTGGACTGGCCGCGCTCGCGGGTGGTGGTGGCCGCCCGGGCCGCCGGGCTCCCCCCGCCGCCCCAGTCCGTGCATCCCGACATCCGCGACCTGGACGGCCTCGCGGCCTCCTGCGCCCGGGGCCGGGCCCTGGGCTTCCTGGGCCGCGCGGCGATCCATCCGCGGCAGCTCCCGGTGATCGAGCGGGCCTACCTCCCGACCCCGGCGGAACTGGAGCACGCGGAGACGGTCGTCAAGGCGGCGGCGACGGACCAGGGTGCCCAGGCCCTGCCCGACGGCCGCTTCGTCGACGCCGCGGTGGTGGCCGCGGCGCGACGGACGCTCTCGCTGGCACGCCGGGAGTGAGGCGCGCCCGGCGGACCGGCCGGCCGCCGGGCGCGAGCGGGGCCTTTCGTCCGGATCGGGCCGTACATGGCGGCGAGGGGCGCCCCGGATCCCCGGGGCGCCCCTCGTCGGGATGTACGGCGGTCAGCTCTTCTTCGCGGACTCCGCCTCGTCCTGCACCGCCGCGGCGTCGGACTCGGCGCGGGCTTCGCGCTCGTCCCCGGGCTTGTCCCCGGCCCGGTCCGCGGCCTCGTCCCCGGCCTTCTTCCCGGACGCGTCGTCCGTGGCGTCCGCGGTGTCGCCCTCGGTCCGCCGCCCGGTCCCGTCCCCGGCGCCGGCCTCGGCCTCGGGGCCGGCGGTCCCGCCGTCGGAGACACCCGGCTCGACCACCGCTTCGCGTCCGGGACGCGTCCTGGCGGACACCACGATGTACGCGACCGCGAGCAGGAACACGATCAGCGCGGTCCAGTCGTTGAGGCGCAGGCCCAGGATGTGGTGGGCGTCGTCGACCCGCATGTACTCGATCCAGGCGCGGCCCACGCAGTACGCGGCGACGTACAGGGCGAAGGCCCGGCCGTGGCCCATCCGGAAGCGGCGGTCGGCCCAGATGACCAGGAGGGCGACGCCGACGCACCACAGGGACTCGTAGAGGAAGGTCGGGTGGTAGTAGCCCGGCACCCGGCCGCCCTCGGAGGAGGTGATGTGCAGCGCCCAGGGGACGTGCGTCTCGTGTCCGTACAGTTCCTGGTTGAACCAGTTGCCCCAGCGGCCCATGGCCTGCGCGAGGGCGATGCCGGGGGCGACGGCGTCGGCGTAGGCGGGCATCGGGATGCCCCGGCGCCGTGCGCCGATCCAGGCACCGAGCGCGCCCAGCGCGATCGCGCCCCAGATGCCCAGGCCGCCCTCCCACACCTTGAAGGCGTCCACCCAGTGACGGCCCTCGCTGAAGTACAGCTCGTAGTCCGTGATCACGTGGTACAGGCGGCCGCCGACCAGGCCGAAGGGCACCGCCCAGACGGCGATGTCGGCGACCGTGCCGGACCGCCCGCCCCGGGCGATCCAGCGCCTGTTGCCGAGCCAGACGGCGATGAAGACGCCGATGATGATGCAGAAGGCGTATCCGCGCAGCGGGATGGGGCCGAGATACAGCACCCCGTGCGACGGGCTGGGGATGTAGGCAAGTTCCATGGCAGGGTCGACGCTACCGTGCCGGGCCGGGCGGACGGCAAGCGGACGGGCTACGGGTCCGTAACGGGCGCGTGAGAATCCCTTACCCCTGGTTCTCCTGCTCCACCATCTGCTTCAGCTTCTCCGGGGTCATCGTCCGGTCCGCGTAGATGTTCTTGCCGCCCAGCAGGACGGTGGGCGTGCTGCCGTAGTGGCCGGCCTCGAACGCCTTGTGGGACTTGTCCACCCAGCCGTCATGGGTGCCGTTGTCCACGCACTTGCGGAACGCCGGGGTGTCGAGGCCGTTCACCTTTCCGGCGAGCTGGATCAGCTTGGCGTTGTTCCCGAACGCGTCGTCGGTCTCCTGGGGCTGGTTCGCGTACAGCACGTCGTGGTAGTCGCGGAACTTCCCGGCGTCCTGGGCGCAGGCGGCGGCGTTCGCCGCGCGCAGGGAGCCGCTGCCGCCGAGGTTGCCGTCGATCAGCCGGACCAGGTGGTACTCGACCCTGAGCTTGCCCGCGTCGGTCAGCTCGTGCAGCGCCGCCCGGTACCGCGCCTCGAAGGCCATGCAGGCGGGACAGCGGAAGTCCTCCCAGACCGTGAGCGTCGACTTGGCGCCTGCCTTGCCGACCGGGATCGCCAGGCTGTCCTGGCCCTGCGCACCCGAGGGCACCACGACCGGGCCCGAGCCGGTGCTGCTCTTCTTGCCCTGGCCCGAGTTGGCGGCGATCACCCCGATCACCGCGGCGAGTCCCAGGACGCAGACGACGCTCGCGCCCACGATCAGCGTGCGGCGCCGCCGGTCCGCGGTCCTCTGCCTCGCACGCTCCGCCGCAATCCGCTCTCGGGCGGTGCGCTTTCCGTCACGGTTCTTCTCACTCACACCACCAGAACGAACCGGGGAGGCGCAGCGCGCCTCCCCGGCACGAGGTCCACTCGTTCGAGTGAGCCGGATGCCCCGTCGTCACCGGCTGACGCCGCTCATGGGCGCCTATGCCTGCCGGCGCACGCCCTTGGCCAGCTCTCCGGCGAGCGCGCGCACCGCCTCGAGACCGGCGGCGTGGTCGGGGGCGTCCAGCATCCGCTTGACGAACGCCGAGCCCACGATGACTCCGTCGGCGAACCCCGCGACCTCGGCGGCCTGGGCCGCGTCGGAGACGCCGAGCCCGACGCACACCGGCAGTCCGGTGCCGGTGGCCCGGGTGCGCTCCACCAGGTCCTGCGCCTGCGCGCCGACGGACTCGCGGGTGCCGGTGACGCCCATCAGCGAGGCCGCGTAGACGAAACCGCTGCCCGCCTCGGTGATCCGCACCAGCCGTTCGTCCCTGCTGCTGGGAGCGACGACGAACACGGTGCCGAGGCCGTGCTTCTCGGCGTGCTCCCGCCACAGGGCCGACTCCTGGACCGGCAGGTCGGGCAGGATGCAGCCCGCGCCGCCCGCCTCGGCCAGCTCGGCGGCGAAACGCTCGACGCCGTAGCGGTCGACGGGGTTCCAGTACGTCATCACGAGCACGGGCTTGCCGGTGGCCTCGTGGGCCTCCCTGACCGTGCGCATGACGTCGGCGACCCTGACCCCGCCGCGCAGGGCGATGTCGTCGGCGGTCTGGATGACCGGGCCGTCGAGGACGGGGTCGCTGTGCGGCAGGCCCACCTCCACGACGTCCGCGCCGCCGTCGAACACGGCCTTGATCGCCTCGATGCCGCCGTCCACGGTCGGGAACCCGGCCGGGAGGTAGGCGATGAGCGCGGACCGGCCCTCCGCCTTCGCGGCGGCGAGTGTGTCCGTCAGCAGCCCGATGTTGCCGCTCACTTGGCGTCCCCCTCGATCTCGGCGGTGTCGGCGTCGTTGGCGGCCACCTCGGCGTCGGGGTCGTAGAGGCCGAAGTAGCGCGCCGCGGTGTCCATGTCCTTGTCGCCGCGGCCGGACAGGTTGACCACGATCAGGCCGTCCGGCCCCAGCTCCCTGCCGACCTCCAGGGCGCCCGCGAGGGCGTGCGCGCTCTCGATGGCCGGGATGATGCCCTCGGTGCGCGACAGCAGGCGCAGGGCCTGCATGGCCGCGTCGTCGGTGACCGCGCGGTACTCGCCGCGCCCGGAGTCCTTGAGGTAGGAGTGCTCGGGGCCGATGCCCGGGTAGTCCAGACCGGCCGAGATGGAGTACGGCTCGGTGATCTGGCCCTCGTCGTCCTGCAGGACGTAGGACCGGGAGCCGTGCAGGATGCCGGGCTCACCGGCGGTGAGCGTGGCCGCGTGCTCGCCGGTCTCGATGCCGTGCCCGGCGGGCTCGCAGCCGATGAGCCGGACGCCCTCGTCGGGGATGAAGGCGTGGAACAGGCCGATGGCGTTGGAGCCGCCGCCCACGCAGGCGATCGCGGCGTCGGGCAGCCGTCCGGCGCGCTCCAGGAGCTGCCGCCGCGCCTCCACGCCGATGACCCGGTGGAAGTCCCGGACCATGGCCGGGAAGGGGTGCGGGCCGGCCACGGTGCCGAACAGGTAGTGGGTGCGGTCGACGTTGGCGACCCAGTCCCGGAACGCCTCGTTGATGGCGTCCTTCAGGGTGCGGCTGCCGGACTTCACGGCGACCACCTCGGCGCCGAGCATGCGCATGCGGGCGACGTTGAGGGCCTGGCGCCGGGTGTCGATCTCGCCCATGTAGATGGTGCATTCGAGGCCGAAGAGGGCGCAGGCGGTGGCGGTGGCGACACCGTGCTGGCCGGCGCCGGTCTCGGCGATGACGCGGGTCTTGCCCATGCGCTTGGTGAGCAGGGCCTGACCGAGCACGTTGTTGATCTTGTGGGAGCCGGTGTGGTTCAGGTCCTCCCGCTTGAGGAAGACGCGGGCGCCGCCGGCGTGTCCGGCGAACCCCGGCACCTCGGTCAGTGCGCTGGGGCGGCCGGTGTAGTTCGCCAGCAGGTCGTCGAGTTCACGGGCGAACTCGGGGTCGGCCTTGGCCTTGTCGTACTCGACGGCGACCTCGTCCACGGCGGCGACGAGCGCCTCCGGGATGAACTTGCCGCCGAACGCACCGAAGTAGCCCTCGGCGCTGGGCACCTGGCCGGTGGGATCGGGGACGAAGAACTCGCTGGGCATACGGATACCTCGCAGGGGCTGGGCCCCGGGTTGCAGGACTTGGGGTACGGGTACGCGTGCGCCGCCCTCGACGGCGTCTCCCGCCCGCTTCCCGGCGTCCGGGTCGGACGGCGGACGGGCGGGGGCCGGAGCCGGGGGGAGTCCCCCGAGCGGTCCGGTCGGCGGAGGGCGTGGATCAGGCGGCGTCGGAAACGGCCGTCGGCTCAGCTCACCGCGGGTGGCGCGCACGCGGAGTGACGCCATCGCATGCCGTTCACCTGACCGGGTTCGTCACCGATCACATAGCGGACCCGCCGCCCGTGCACCCGACGCGCGGGGGCACGGCAGCCTCGGGGCCGGCAGCCGCGGGCGAGGCGGGCGTAGGCGTCCCGTGTCGCCGGGGTGATCGGAAGCATCATCGGGACCAGCTTAGCCGGGGGTCAGCCCCGCCCGTGCCGGAGCGCGGGGTGTTCGCCGGCGGCGACCAGGTCGGACACGGCGGCCTTCGGGTCGCGCCCGGTGACCAGGGACTCGCCGACCAGCACCGCGTCGGCGCCGGCGTTGGCGTAGGCGATCAGGTCGTGCGGCCCGCGCACCCCGGACTCGGCGACCTTGACGAGGTGGTCGGGGATCTCCGGGGCGACGCGCTCGAACGTGTCGCGGTCGACCCGCAGGGTCTTCAGGTTGCGCGCGTTGACGCCGATGACGCGGGCACCGGCGTCCACCGCCCGTTCGACCTCGTCCTCGTCGTGCACCTCCACCAGCGGGGTGAGGCCGATGGAGACGGCGCGCTCGATCAGCGACTCCAGGGCCGGCTGGTCCAGGGCGGCGACGATCAGCAGCGCGAGGTCGGCGCCGTACGCCCGGGCCTCCCAGAGCTGGTACGACGTGACGATGAAGTCCTTGCGCAGGACGGGGATGTCCACGCGTGCGCGGACCGCCTCCAGGTCGGCCAGCGAGCCGCCGAAACGGCGCTGTTCGGTCAGGACCGAGATGACGGCCGCGCCGCCCGCCTCGTAGTCCGCCGCGAGCCCGGCCGGGTCGGCGATCGCGGCCAGCGCGCCCTTGGACGGGCTGGAGCGCTTGACCTCGCAGATGACCTTGACGCCGTCGCCCTTGAGCGCGGCCACCCCGTCCTTGGCGGGGCGGGCCTTCGCCGCGCGCTCCTTGAGCTCGTCGAGGCTGACGCGCGCCTGCCGCTCCGCGAGGTCGGCACGTACTCCGTCGATGATCTCGTCGAGCACACTCACGCGAGCGGCCCCCTTCCAGACGGTCGTTCCTTCAGGTCGAGAAACCTGTGGTCACTGCGATGGTATCCGGAGGACGGCCGAGGCCTCGCATCCGGCGGACCGCGGTCCCACCACCTGGACGTTCACCGTTCGATCAAGGATGCAGCCAGCCGCCGAACGGCAGGTTCCGGACAACGGTGAAAACCAGCAGCAGCGCGCCGACGGTCCACATCTGGACCGGCCCGGGGTCGAACCGCCCCGTCCGGCCGCGCACCGCGCGCACCATCCAGACGGTCCACAGCACCGCGAAGCCCAGGTAGGCGGCCACGCCGGCGGCGTTGTCCTGCAGGGCGGCAAGGAGATCGCCGTGGATGAAGGCATGGGCGCTGCGCAGGCCGCCGCAGCCGGGGCAGTACAGGCCGGTCAGGCCGTAGAGCGGGCACACCGGGTAGTGGCCGGGCTCGTTGGGGTCGACCGAGCCGACGTACGCGAAGGCGGCGGCGACGGCCGCGAGGACACCGACGGGGACGGCGATCCGGTTCCAGGCGGTGGTGGGCGTGGGGTGCGGGGCGGTGCCGCTGTCGGGGTTCACGTCCGCATTCTGCCCCGCGCGGCCGCGGCACGCGCGCGAGGGGCGGCCCCCACCGGATGCGACGGGGGCCGCCCCTCGGGGGAGGCGGTGGGGCTCAGCCCTCGGCGCCGGCCGGCTCGCGGGTGGGGACGTGGCCGCCGTGCGCGGTGGTCCGGGGGTGCTTCTGCTGGCCGAGGCCCATGGCGCGCATGGCGGCGCCGACGACGCCGCCGAGGAGCACGATCACGATGCCCGCCCAGAAGCCGACCGGCTGGGCCATCACCATGAAGGCACCCGCGACGCAGAAACCGATGAAGGCGATGGTGACGCCGGTCCAGGCGGCCGGGGTGTGACCGTGGCTGCTGCCCGCCATGACTTGCTCCTCGTTGCTCGTGCGTGTCGAAGTACGTGTCCGTACGGTTGCGAGCGCGTCACCGTGCGAGCCGGGCGCTCTTCGTCCATTGTCCCGCACGCACGCGTGTGCCGGACGCGGGGGTGGCGTCTGGTTCGCCACATCCGGCGGGGCGCGGGGGCGGCCTCAGGCGCCGGTGGGGTCCTCGCCGCGGTCCAGGGCCTTCCAGATCTCCTCGGGGCGCTCCGGGTCGGCCGCGGCGGCCTTGCGGCGCGGGCGGTCCGAGCCGCGTTCGTAGCGGCCGGACATGGCGGGCCACAGGGAGCCGTAGCGCAGGGCCAGCAGTCCGGCGAGCAGGATCAGGACGCCGCCGGCGGCGGCGACGTAGGGCCAGCCGGTGTGCGCGAGGGCGGTGACCGCGGCCGAGGTGTCGCCGGTGGTCCGGGCGGCCTCCTCGTCCAGCGCTGAGCTGTCGGAGGCCCCGGCGAACGCGGCGGCGACGATGCCGGCGCCGCTGAGCGCGAGCAGTGCCGCGACGGCGAGGCGCCCGGCCCGGCGGACGGCGAAGACGGCGACCAGGGCGGCCAGACCCACTATGGCGAGGGCCGCGGGGACGCCCGTGACGTCGCTGCCCCTGGCGGTCAGCGGGAACGCGCCGCCGGCCACCGTGGCGGTGCCCTCCGACCAGCGCTGCCGGGTCGCGAGCAGGGTCACGGCCGCGCCGAGCGCGCCGCACAGCAGGGCCACGGCGAGACTGCGCCGGCCGGACCGGCTGGGCGCGGTGGCTTCGGAACGGGGGTGAGGTACGGCAGTCACGTACTCCACTATCGCCTGAACCCCGGGTGAACCGTCACCCGGGGTTCGGCACGGGCCGCGCTACCCGCCCAGCCGGTTGGCCGTGTGCACCGCCCGCAGCACCGCGGCGGCCTTGTTGCGGCACTCCTGGTCCTCGGCGACCGGGTCGGAGTCGGCGACGATGCCGGCCCCGGCCTGGACGTGGGCGGTGCCGTCGCGGAGCAGGGCGGTGCGGATGGCGATGGCGGTGTCGGAGTCGCCGGCGAAGTCGAGGTAGCCGACGCAGCCGCCGTACAGGCCGCGCCGGGACGGTTCGAGCTCGTCGATGATCTGCATGGCGCGGGGCTTGGGGGCACCGGAGAGGGTGCCGGCCGGGAAGCACGCGGTCAGCACGTCGAAGGCGCTGCGGCCTTCGGCGACGCGGCCGGTCACGGTGGAGACGATGTGCATGACGTGCGAGTAGCGCTCGATGGACATGAAGTCGACGACCTCGACCGAGCCGGGCTCGCAGACCCGGCCGAGGTCGTTGCGGCCGAGGTCGACCAGCATCAGGTGCTCGGCGCGTTCCTTGGGGTCGGCGAGCAGCTCGTCGGCGAGGGCCTGGTCCTCCTGCGGGGTGGCGCCGCGGTGCCGGGTGCCGGCGATGGGGTGGACCATCGCGCGCCCGTCCTCGACCTTCACCAGCGCCTCGGGGGAGGAGCCGACGACGTCGAACCCGTCGAAGCGGAAGAGGTACATGTAGGGCGAGGGGTTGGTGGCCCTCAGGACCCGGTAGACGTCCAGCGCGCTCGCCGTGCACGGGGTCTCGAAGCGCTGCGAGGGCACGACCTGGAAGGCCTCGCCCGCGCGGATGCGCTCCTTGACGTCCTCCACGGCCGCCTGGAAGTCGGGGCCGCCCCAGCGGGCGGTGTACCCGGGCAGCTCGGAGGGCGGCAGCACGGCCGGGGGCTGGGCGACCGCGCGGCCGAGGTCGGCCTCCATGACGTCGAGGCGGGCCACGGCGTCCGCGTGGGCCTCGTCCACGCCGGTCTCCAGGTCGTTGTGGTTGATCGCGTTGGCGATCAGCAGGACCGAGCCCTCCCAGTGGTCCATGACGGCGAGGTCGCTGGTGAGGAGCATGGTCAGCTCGGGCAGCCCGAGGTCGTCGCGCTCACCCGGACCGATCCTCTCCAGGCGGCGGACGATGTCGTAGCCGAGGTAGCCGACCATGCCGCCGGTGAAGGGCGGCATGCCCTCCTGGTGCGGGGTGTGCAGGGCCTCGATGGTGGCGCGCAGGGCGGCGAGCGGGTCGCCGTCGACGGGGACGCCGACGGGCGGGGTGCCGAGCCAGTGCGCCTGGCCGTCCCGGGTGGTGAGGGTGGCCGCGGAACGCACGCCGACGAAGGAGTAGCGGGACCAGGAGCGCCCTCCCCCAGGGCTGAACGCCTGGGAGGTGCCCCCATCCGCGGACTCCAGCAGGAAGGTGCCGGGGCGTTCGGCGGCGAGCTTGCGGTAGAGCGCGACCGGGGTGTCGCCGTCGGCGAGGAGCTTGCGGGTGACCGGGACGACACGCCGGTCGGTGGCGAGCTTGCGGAAGGTCTCGAGGTCCATGGCGGCAGACCTTACTGATCAGCCGTCGCCGGGCGGGCCCGCGGGGCGCTCGCGCCGGGATCGTCCTGGAGGAGGACGTCCTCGTCGAAGCAGGTGCGGGCGCCGGTGTGACAGGCGGCGCCGACCTGGTCGACCCTGACCAGCACGGTGTCGGCGTCGCAGTCCAGGGCGACCGACTTCACCCACTGGACGTGGCCGGAGGTGTCCCCCTTGACCCAGTACTCCTGGCGGCTGCGCGACCAGTAGGTGCAGCGACCGGTGGTCAGCGTGCGGTGCAGCGCCTCGTCGTCCATCCAGCCGAGCATGAGCACCTCGCCGGTGTCGTACTGCTGGGCGATGGCCGGGAGGAGTCCGTCGGCGCTGCGCTTCAGGCGCGCGGCGATCTCGGGATCGAGAGTGCTGGTCATGGGTGCCATTGTGCCGCGTGCGCGGGACGGTTCCGCGCCCCTGTCCAGGGGGTGGGCACGCGGTGGGCGGGGGCGGGGACGGGGCCGGGCGACCGGGTGACGGGTGGGCGGACCGGTTACGGAGTCGTAGGCTGACTCCATGTCGACCTTCGCCAAGCGTGAACGGCTCCTGCTCGCCGACCTCTTGGAAACCGTCGGGCCGGACGCCCCGACCCTCTGCGAGGGCTGGCGGACCCGTGACCTGGCCGCGCACGTGGTGGTGCGCGAGCGCCGCCCGGACGCGGCGGGGGGCGCGCTGATCAAGCCGCTGGCCTCCCGGCTGGAGAGGGTGCTGGCCGAGTACGCCGCGAAGCCGTACGAGGAGCTGATCCAGCTCATCCGGACCGGCCCGCCGCGCTTCTCGCCGTTCCAGCTCAAGCAGGTCGACGAGGCCGCCAACACGGTCGAGTTCTACGTGCACACCGAGGACGTCCGCCGGGCCCGGCCGGACTGGGGCCCGCGCGAGCTGGACGCGGTGTTCCAGGACGCGCTCTGGTCCCGTCTGGAGCGCAGCGCCCGGCTGCTGGGCCGGGGGGTTCCGACCGGTCTGGTGCTGCGCCGCCCGGACGGCCAGACGTCGGTGGCGCACCGGGGCACTCCCGTGGTGACGGTGACCGGTGAGCCCTCGGAGCTGCTGATGTTCGCCTTCGGGCGGCAGAGCGAGGCGAAGGTGGAGCTCGACGGCGACGAGAACGCGATCGCCGTCCTGCACGAGTCGAAGCAGCTCGGCTTCTGAACCCGGCCCCACGCGCGGCACCGGGTGCGCCGTCCGGGCAGCGCACCCGGTGCCGCGCGTGGAGGCGTCAGCGGGGGAGCTCCGCGTGGCGCAGCCCGGGGACGCACAGGGCGACCACGCCGCCGAGCCCGCAGACGGCCGCGCTGGCCACGAACACCGGGCCGAGGCCGAAGGCCCCGATGGCGGCGGCCGCGAACGGCATGCTCAGGGGGGCCAGGCCGAGGCTGACCACACTGGCGACGGCGGTGACCCGGCCGAGGTAGGCGGGGTCGGACCGGGTCTGCAGCAGCGCCCCGCACAGCACCCCGCTGAGCCCGGCGAGCAGCCCGATGAGCAGGGCGACGCCGACGGCGCCGGCGAGCCGGGGCACGTAGGCGAGGGCGCCGATGGCGACCGACCCGGCGAGGATCGCCCAGGCGGCGACCAGTCCGGCGCGCGGCACCCGGCCCCGTACGGCGAGCAGCAGCGAGGCGGCGCCCGCTCCGGCGCCGAACCCGGCGAGCACCCAGCCCATGCCGGCGGCGCCCCAGCCGCGCCGGTCGGCGAGCAGCGTCAGGCCCACGTTGAGCGGGCCGACGAAGCCGAAGTCGCCGAGGGCGATGGCCAGCATGAGCGGGGCGAGGACGCGGTGGCCGCGGATGTAGCGCAGGCCGCCGGCGAGGTCCGCCCAGGCGGTGGCGCGCGGGGCGCCGACCGCGTCGTCGCCGGGCAGCGGTCGCAGGCGCACGGAGATCAGCAGGGGCACGGAGACGGCGATCAGCAGCCCGGCGAGGGCGAAGGCGGCCGGTGCTCCGCCCAGGGCCACGCCGAGTCCGCCGAGCGGGGCGCCGGCCACGCCCGCGCAGCGGATGGCGAGGCCGCGCATGCCCTGGACGCGGGCGAGCTGGCCCTTGCCGGTGATCCTGGCCGGGAGGGCGCCCACCGCGGGCATGAACACGGCGTCGACGGTGCCGAACAGCAGGGCCAGCAGCGCGAGCGGCCACAGTCCCGGGCCGGTGAGGAACAGCAGGGCGGCCACCGCCAGGACGGCCGCGCAGCGCACGGCGTCGCTGCCGATGACGACGCGGCGCGGGCCGAGGCGGTCGGCGAGGACTCCCCCGCCGAGCATCAGCACGGCCCTCGGCAGCGCGCTGACGGACATCACGACACCGGCCTGCGCGGGGGTGCCGGCCTGGACGGCGGCCCAGGACAGGGCGATGTAGTAGACGCTGTCGCCGAGCATGGAGGCGGTGTAGGCGCCGAGCCAGCGCAGCACGTTGGGGTCGCGGTGGGCGGGCCGGTCCCCGGTGGCGGAGACCGGGGGTACGAGGGTGTCGGTCACGGCGGGGCCCTTCTCAGACGCGGAACGGGAATCCGTACACGTGCAGCGCGACGTGCTCGCGCCCTTCGGTTTCGCCGGCGGCTTCGGCGGACCGGCCCCTCTCGTCGTACCTGCGGATCAGCGCGAGCAGTTCGTCCCGCAGTTCGCGCATCTCGGGCGCGGTGAGGCGGAGCAGGGACTCGCTGTCGGCCGCGGCCGTGTTCCACTCGGCGCTCCAGGTGGGCCGTTCGTCCAGGTAGCGGCGGTAGAGGTCGGTGCGCTGGTCGTGGAAGAGCCGGGTCGCCGCCAGGTGCGCGGCCGCCTTCTCGGGCGCGTCCCGGAAGTCCTGGTCGCGGATGCTCACACCTTCGGAGGAGGGCTGCCACCAGCGCTCGCGGCCGTCGGCGCTCTGCGGGCGGGCCTGCTCGATGAGGCCGTGCTCGGCGAGCTTGCGCAGGTGGTAGCTGACCAGCGAGACCGCCTCGTCGACCTGGTCGGCGAGGTGCGAGGCGGTCGCCTTGCCGGCCACGCACAGGGCTCGGTACAGCTTCATCCGCAGCGGGTGGGCCAGCGCCTTGAGCGTGCCCACGTCCGTGATGGGACGGCTCCCCTTGGCTGTCATGGCTCCGACCCTAGATGTGAAAGAAGAATTGCACAATAAATGTTGCGCAACTTTCCTTTCGCATGGGCTCACGCGGAGGACGGGCGGCCCGCGGGGCGGGCGGCCCATGACAGGGCCCCGGCCGCCTCGTCGGGCGGCCGGGGCCGGTATGTCCGCTGCCGTGACCGGGGACACCGGCGCGAGCGCGTGGACCTTCCGTTCACGGCACCGGCTTTCGGGGTGTCACCGCACGGGGTGGCCGGCCTCCCGCAGGGTCCGCTTGACCTCGCCGATGCGCAGGTCGCCGAAGTGGAAGACCGAGGCGGCCAGGACCGCGTCGGCGCCGGCGTCGATGGCCGGCGGGAAGTCCGCCAGCCGGCCGGCGCCGCCGGAGGCGATCACCGGGACGGTGACGTGCTTGCGGACGGCCGCGATCATCTCCAGGTCGTAGCCGTCCCTGGTGCCGTCGGCGTCCATGGAGTTGAGCAGGATCTCCCCGGCGCCCAGCTCGGCCGCGCGGTGGGCCCACTCGACGGCGTCGATGCCGGTGCCCTTGCGGCCGCCGTGGGTCGTCACCTCGAAGGCGCCGCCCTCGGTGCGGCGCGCGTCCACCGACAGCACCAGGACCTGCCGGCCGAACCGTTCCGCGATCTCGCGGATCAGGTCGGGGCGGGCGATGGCGGCGGTGTTCACGCCGACCTTGTCCGCGCCGGCCCGCAGCAGCCTGTCGACGTCCTCGGCGGTGCGGACGCCGCCGCCCACCGTGAGCGGGATGAAGACCTGCTCGGCGGTGCGGCGCACCACGTCGTAGGTGGTCTCCCGGTCGCCGGAGGACGCGGTGATGTCCAGGAACGTCAGCTCGTCGGCGCCCTCGGCGTCGTACACCTTGGCCATCTCGACGGGGTCGCCCGCGTCGCGCAGGTTCTGGAAGTTGACGCCCTTGACGACCCGGCCGTTGTCCACGTCCAGGCAGGGGATGACTCGGACCGCCAGGGTCATGAGGTCACGGCTCCTCTGAATGCCTCTAGTTCCACTTCGACCAGGATGCGCGGGTCGACGAACCCCTCCACGACCAGCAGGGTCGCGGCCGGGCGGACGGAGTCGAAGATCTCCTTGTGGGCGCGGCCCACCGCGTCGACGTCCCGCACATGGGTCAGGTACATCCGGGTGCGCAGCACGGACCCGATGCCGAGGCCGAACTCGCCGATCGCCTCGAGGGCGCTGGTGAAGGACACCTTGGCCTGTTCGTACGGGTCGCCCTCCCCGTACAGCACGGTGCCCTTGAAGGACGTCGTGCCGGCCACCAGGACCCGGTCACCCGCCGCGACGGCGCGGGCGAAGCCGAAGCTCTCTTCCCAGGGACTCCCGCTCTGCACGCGCCGTACGGCCTCGGATGTCATGACGCCACTGCCTCCAGTGCCTCTTCCAGGGTGAACGCCTTCGCGTACAGGGCCTTCCCGACGATGGAGCCCTCGACACCGAGGGGTACCAGCCCGGCGATGGCGCGGAGGTCGTCCAGGGACGACACGCCGCCGGAGGCCACGACCGGGCGGTCGGTGACCGCGCAGACGTTCCGCAGCAGCTCCAGGTTCGGGCCCTGCAGGGTGCCGTCCTTGGCGATGTCGGTGACGACGTAGCGGGCGCAGCCCTCCTTGTCGAGGCGCGCCAGCGTCTCGTAGAGGTCGCCGCCGTCCCGGGTCCAGCCGCGGCCGCGCAGGGTGGTGCCGCGCACGTCCAGACCGACCGCGATCCTGTCGCCGTGCTCGGCGATGACCTTGGCGACCCATTCGGGGGTCTCCAGCGCGGCCGTGCCGAGATTGACGCGGGTGCAGCCGGTGGCGAGGGCCGCGGCGAGCGTGTCGTCGTCGCGGATGCCGCCGGACAGCTCCACCTTGATGTCCATCGCCCCGGCGACCTCGGCGATCAGCTCGCGGTTGTCGCCGGTGCCGAAGGCGGCGTCGAGGTCGACCAGGTGCAGCCACTCGGCGCCGGAGCGCTGCCAGGCGAGGGCCGCCTCCAGCGGGGAGCCGTAGGAGGTCTCGGTCCCGGACTCGCCGTGCACGAGGCGCACGGCCTGGCCGTCACGGACGTCGACGGCGGGGAGGAGTTCGAGCTTGGCCATGGTCTACAGGGTTCCGATCCAGTTGGTGAGGAGCTGAGCACCGGCGTCGCCGGACTTCTCGGGGTGGAACTGGGTGGCCCACAGGGCACCGTTCTCCACGGCCGCCACGAACGGCCTGCCGTGCGTGGACCAGGTGACCTTGGGGGCTGCGATCAGCGGGTTGTGCGTCTCCAGGGCCCAGTCGTGGACGGCGTAGGAGTGCACGAAGTAGAAGCGCGCGTCCTCGTCGAGGCCGGCGAACAGCTCGGAGCCCGCCGGGGCGTCGACGGTGTTCCAGCCCATGTGGGGCACGACGTCGGCCTCGAGCGGCGCGACCGTGCCGGGCCACTCGTCCAGGCCCTCGGCCGCCACGCCGTGCTCGATGCCGCGGGCGAACAGGATCTGCATGCCGACGCAGATGCCCATCACCGGCCGGCCGCCGGACAGCCGGCGGTCGACGACCCAGTCACCGCGGGCCGCGCGCAGGCCCTGCATGCAGGCGGCGAACGCGCCGACGCCCGGTACCAGCAGGCCGTCGGCGTTCATCGCCCGGTCGAAGTCGCGGGTGATCTCGACGTCCGCGCCCACGCGCGCGAGGGCGCGCTCGGCGGAGCGGACGTTGCCGAAGCCGTAGTCGAAGACGACGACCCTCTTGCCGCTCAATTCCACACCTCCAGCCGCATGACCCCGGCGACCAGGCACATCGCGGCACCGATCGAGAGCAGCACGATGAGACTGGTGGGCATCTTCTGCTTGGTGAAGGAGATGATGCCGCCGACCAGGAAGAGGCCGACGACGATCAGGACGGTGGACAGACCGGACATGGGGTTACAGCGCGCCCTTCGTCGACGGGAGGATGCCGGCCGCGCGCGGGTCGCGCTCGGAGGCGTAGCGGAGCGCCCGGGCGAGCGCCTTGAACTGGCACTCCACGATGTGGTGCGCGTTGCGCCCGTAGGGCACGTGCACGTGCAGCGCGACCTGTGCCTGGGCGACGAAGGACTCCAGGATGTGCCGGGTCATCGTGGTGTCGTACTCGCCGATCATCGGCGCCATGTTCTCGGGCTCGGTGTGCACGAGGTAGGGGCGGCCGGAGAGGTCGACGGTGACCTGGGCGAGGGACTCGTCCAGCGGGACCGTGCAGTTGCCGAAGCGGTAGATGCCCACCTTGTCGCCGAGGGCCTGCCGGAAGGCGGCGCCGAGCGCGAGCGCGGTGTCCTCGATGGTGTGGTGGGAGTCGATGTGCAGGTCGCCGTCGGTCTTCACGGTCAGGTCGAACAGACCGTGCCGGCCGAGCTGGTCGAGCATGTGGTCGTAGAAGCCGACGCCGGTGGCGATGTCGGTCCTGCCGGTGCCGTCGAGGTCGATCTCGACCAGTACCGAGGTCTCCTTGGTGGTGCGCTCCACGCGTCCGACGCGGCTCATGGCTGGGTCTCCTTCTGCAACTCACGGACCGCGTCGAGAAACGCGTCGTTCTCCTCGGGGGTGCCGGCGGACACCCGCAGCCACCCCGGTACGCCGTTGTCCCGGACCAGGACGCCCCGGTCGAGGATCCTCCGCCAGGCCTCGTGGGCGCTGTCGAAGCGGCCGAACTGCACGAAGTTCGCGTCGGACTCGACCACCTCGAAGCCGATCGCGCGCAGCTCGGCGACCAGCCGGTCGCGCTCCGACTTGAGCTGCTCGACATAGCCCAGCAGGGTGTCGGTGTGCTCCAGTGCGGCCAGGGCGGTCGCCTGGGTGATCGCCGACAGGTGGTACGGCAGCCGGACGAGCTGTACGGCGTCCACGACGGCGGGGTCGGCTGCGAGGTAGCCGAGGCGCAGTCCGGCGGCACCGAACGCCTTGGACATGGTGCGCGAGACGACCAGGTGGGGCCGGCCCGCCAGCAGCGGC
The DNA here is from genome assembly GCF_023630175.1 of Streptomyces cellostaticus. Lineage (GTDB taxonomy): Bacteria > Actinomycetota > Actinomycetes > Streptomycetales > Streptomycetaceae > Streptomyces > Streptomyces cellostaticus_A. The sequence continues at coordinate 109,855 of NZ_JALLIN010000016.1, forward strand.
AGCAGCGACTCGCCGTGGCTGAACTCGACGTAGGCCTCGTCCACGATCACCATGGACGGCTTGGCCGCCTGGGCGGCCTCGTACAGCCCGAGGACCGTCTCGGGCGGAACGGCGTTGCCGGTGGGGTTGTTGGGGGTGGTCACGAAGACGACGTCGGGCCGGTGCTCGGCGATCACGCGCCGGGCGGCGGCGAGGTCGATCCCGAAGTCCTCGCCGCGGGGGCCGGAGATCCAGCCGGTGCCCGTGCCGCGCGCGATGAGCGCGTGCATCGAGTACGACGGCTCGAAGCCGACGGCCGTGCGGCCCGGTCCGCCGAAGGTCTGCAGGAGCTGCTGGATGACCTCGTTGGAGCCGTTGGCCGCCCAGACGTTCTCGACGCCGAGCGGGTACTTGCCGGTGTCCGTCAGGTACTTGGCCAGCTCGGTGCGGAGCCGGACCGCGTCCCGGTCGGGGTAGCGGTTCAGGTCGCGGGCGGCCTCCCGGACCCGCTCCACGATCCGCTCGACCAGCGGCTCGGGCAGCGGGTAGGGGTTCTCGTTGGTGTTCAGCCGTACGGGGACGTCCAACTGGGGCGCTCCGTAGGGGGACTTGCCGCGCAGCTCGTCCCGTACGGGCAGATCGTCGATGCCGGTCACTTGCTCTCGGGTACCTTCCAGCCGAACCGTGCCTTGATCGCCGCGCCGTGCGCGGGCAGGTCCTCCGCCTCCGCCAGCGTGACCACGTGGTGCGCGACCTCGGCCAGGGCGTCCTCCGTGTAGTCGACGATGTGGATGCCGCGCAGGAAGGACTGGACGGACAGGCCCGAGGAGTGGCAGGCGCAGCCGCCGGTGGGCAGGACGTGGTTGGACCCGGCCGCGTAGTCGCCGAGCGAGACGGGCGCCCAGGGGCCGACGAAGATCGCGCCGGCGTTGCGCACCCGGTCGGCGAGCGCGGTGGCGTCGGCGGTCTGAATCTCCAGGTGCTCGGCGCCGTACGCGTCGACCACCCGCAGGCCCTCCTCCACGCCGTCCACGAGGACGATCGCGGACTGCTTGCCGGCCAGGGCCGGGCGGATGCGGTCCTCGATGTGCCTGGTCGCCGCCACCTGCGGAGCCAGCTCCTTCTCCACCGCGTCGGCCAGCTCGGTGGAGTCGGTGACCAGCACGGCGGCCGCGAGCGGGTCGTGTTCGGCCTGGCTGATCAGGTCAGCGGCGACGTGCGCCGGGTCGGCGGTGTCGTCCGCGAGGATCGCGATCTCCGTGGGGCCGGCCTCGGTGTCGATGCCGATCTTCCCGGTGAAGTAGCGCTTGGCCGCGGCCACCCAGATGTTGCCGGGGCCGGTGACCATGTTGGCGGGCGCGCAGGACTCGGTGCCGTACGCGAACATCGCGACGGCGGTGGCGCCGCCGGCCGCGTAGACCTCGTCCACACCGAGCAGCGCGCACGCGGCGAGGATCGTCGGGTGCGGCAGTCCGCCGGCGGGACCGTCCTCGAAAGCGGGGGCCTGCGCCGGGGAGGCGAGCGCGATCGAGCCGACTCCGGCCTCCTGCGCCGGGACCACGTTCATGATCACGGACGAGGGGTAGACGGACCGGCCGCCGGGCGCGTACAGCCCGACGCGCTCGACCGGCACCCACTTCTCGGTCACCGAGCCGCCGGGCACGACCTGGGTGGTGTGCGGGGTGCGGCGCTGCGCGCGGTGGACCAGGCGGGCCCGGCGGATGGACTCCTCCAGGGCGGCGCGCACGGCCGGGTCGAGGGCGGCGAGCGCGTCCGTCAGCGCCCGGGCCGGGACACGGACGGATTCCAGCCGTACTCCGTCGAACTTCTCGGCGAAGTCGATCAGCGCCGCGTCGCCCCGATGATGCACGGCCTCGCAGATCGGACGCACCTTCTCCAGGGCGGCCTGAACGTCGAAGTCGGCTCGGGGCAGCAGGTCGCGCAGGGCGGGGCCCTCGGGGAGGGCGTCGCCGCGCAGATCGATTCGGGAGATCACGTACTCAATTCTCTCAGACCCGCGTCCGTCGCCGTCCCTGCGTATCAATGGCTGATACAGAACGTGGCCGGAACGTGGAAGATCACCTTCACGTCTAGTGTGCCGGGCGTCACCCAGCGGGCATGAACGGGTGTACGGAGCAGACGACTTGTCCAGCGGCCCGGAAAGAGGGAGAGCGGTGACCGAGGGGGCCGGCGACGCCGGAGATCTGCCGGAGGGCCTGACCGCGGCCGAGGCAGGTATGTGGCAGGCCTTCCGCAACGGCAGCGTGTACGACCTGAGCAGCGGGGACGCGGTGGTGGACGATCCGCACGGCGGGCATCCCTGGGGCCCGGAGCGGAGCGTCAGGGCGCGGATCGTCTGCTGGCTGCTGCTGGACGGGCCGCCCGCGCTGGCCGGCCGGGTGTCGGCGCTGAAGCTGGCGGGCGTGCGGATCACCGGCACGCTGGAGCTGGCCGGCGGCGCGGTCACGCCGTACGTGGAGATGAGCGGCTGCCGCTTCGACGACCAGGTCCTGCTTCCCGAGGCCCGCTTCACGACCGTGCGCCTGGTGAACTGCGCGCTGCCCCGGCTGGAGGCGGCCCGGGTCACCACGGAGGGCGACCTGCACCTGCCACGCTGCCGCTTCCAGTACGGGGTGCGGCTGACCGACGCGCACATCGGGACGGACCTGCTGCTGAACCAGGCGGTCGTGCACCGGGACCGCAGCGGCCGCTCGATCGCGGCGGACGGCATGGGCGTCGGCCAGGACCTGCAGGCGGAGCTGCTGGAGTCGCACGGCGAGCTGAGCCTGCGCGGCGCCCAGGTCGGCGGCTCGCTGAGCCTGCGGGGGGCGAAACTGGCCAATCCGTACGCGCGACTCGCCCTGAACGCGCCCCAGCTCACGGTGGAGCGCACCCTGTACCTGACCCCGGCCGGCGTGGGCAATCCGCTGCTGAGCGGGACGACCCCCGCGCGCGGGACGCGGATCCAGCGCTTCGAGTGCCAGGGCGGGGTGCGGCTGGACGACGGCAGGTTCGGGGACGCCGTGGACCTGGAGCGGGCCCGGTTCGTGTTGACCGACGACCAGGACCTGTCGCTGCGCCGGGTGCAGACGCCGGAGCTGCGCTTCCTCGGGGACCGGCCGCAGCGCGGGCAGGTGAAGCTGTCCGGCGCGCGGGTCGTCAACCTGGTCGACCGCGCGGGGAGCTGGCCGGGCCCGGGCAGCCTGCACATGGGCGGCTTCAGCTACGAGAGCCTGGTTCCGCGCGGCCCGTTCCCGCTGACCCGGCGGCTCGACTGGGTGGCGGCGGCGACGGCCGAGTACAACCCGGAGCCCTACGAGCGGCTGGCGTCGGTGCTGCGCGCGGCCGGGGAGGACGAGGACGCGCGCGAGGTGCTGCTCGCCAAGCAGCGCCGGCGCCGCGAGACGCTGTCGCCGGCGGGCAAGGTCTGGGGCTTCGTGCAGGACTGGGCCGTGGCCTACGGCTACCGGCCGGGCCGGGCGGCGGTGTGGATGGCGGTGCTGTGGGCGGCCGGCACGCTCGCCTTCGCGCACGCCGGGCATCCGCCGGTGGACTCCGGGGAGCGCCCGTCCTGGAGTCCCGCCCTGTTCACGCTCGACCTGCTGCTGCCGGTGATCGACCTGGGCCAGGTCGACCAGTGGCAGTTTCGCGGCGGCTGGCAGTGGCTGACCGCCGTGATGATCATCATGGGGTGGATACTCGCGACCACCGTGGCGGCGGGTGCGACCCGGCTGCTGCGGCGGAGCTGACGGCCCGGCCACCTGGCCGTCCGACCCGCCCGGCCGACGAACCACGGCTCACATCCACAGCCCGCGGACAGGTGCCGCACACCCGCCGGGCCCACCCTTTGCCCGTCCTTGACCTCGTGCCGTACAACCTTTCACGACTTGACCAGGCCCTCTGGCGCTCCCCCGACCTGCGGTCTTTCAATGGTCGACACCATGGCTCTGCTGCCGGCGTTCTTCCGCCCCACCCGGACGACACGACGTGCCTCGCATCCGGCCGCCCCTCCCCAGGGCGACTTCGAGGCCGTTCTCGACGCGCCCGACGAGCATCTCTCGCCCGCGCTGGTCGCGGCCGGCCGGGGTGAGTACCGCGAGGCCTCCGCCCTGCTCGCCGCCACACGCGCGGCCGGCCGCTGGGAGGACCGCGACCGCCACACGAGGCGGCTCGCCGGCTTCGCCCGCTGCCGCCCCGAGTGGTTCGAGGCCTGGCGCGCGGCGGCCCCCGGCGATCCCGACGCCGCCCTGGTCGCGGCCCAGCTCGCGGTGGACCGCGCGTGGCGCTCGCCGGCCCGCGCCGAGCTGCTGCGCGAGGTGAGCCCGCTGATCACGGCCGCGGCCCGCGCCGACGACCGCGATCCGGTGCCCTGGCGGATCGCCCTCGACCACGCGCGCGGCTCCCGAGCCGGCCACCGCTACTTCGAGGAGCTGTGGGAGGCGGCGGTCCGGCGCTCCCCGCACCACTACGGCTGCCATGTGGCCGCCCTGCGGTACCTGGCGACCTTCTGGCACGGCTCGCACCGCGAGTGCTTCGACTTCGCCGACCGGGCCGCGCAGGACGCCCCGGCCGGCTCGCTGGTGCAGGCGCTGCCGGCCCGGGCGGCCTTCGGCTATCTGACCGACGACTGCGGTCCCGAGGTGCCGCGCGAGCGCCTGGACGCGGCCGCCGACCGGGCGGTGTCGCTCTCCGCCCGCTTCCCGGCCGCCACCCCCGGACCGGCCCAGATGCGCAACAAGCTGCTGTATCTCCTGATCCGGCTGGGCCGGTGGGAGGACGCGCGCGCCCAGCTCGGCCTGATCGGCCCGTACGCCACCTCGTTCCCCTGGGAGCGGTTCTCCGACGACCCGCTGGGCCAGTTCCTGCGGCTGCGCGAGGGGCTCCTCGGATCCACTTCCCCCACGTCCCTCTCCGCGCTGGTCAGGACGCCGCGGCGGACGCCGGGCGGGCACCGCGGCCGAGTGCCCGCCGCCGACCATTAGGCTGGGTCGCCGTGACCACCGTCCGTCTGCCCCTGTTCCCGCTGAACTCTGTGCTGTTCCCGGGGCTCGTGCTGCCCCTGAACATCTTCGAGGAGCGGTACCGCGCCATGATGCGCGAGCTGTTGAAGACCCCCGAGGACGAACCGCGCCGGTTCGCCGCGGTGGCCATCCGTGACGGCCACGAGGTGGCGCCGAGCGCTCCGGGCATGCCGGATCCCACGGCGCGGCCCGAACGCGGCCCGGCCGCCGGTTTCGGCCCGGACCCCCTGAAGTCGTTCCACGGCGTGGGCTGCGTGGCGGACGCGGCGACCATCCGGGAACGCGACAACGGCACGTTCGAGGTGCTGGCGACCGGGACCACCCGGATGCGGCTGCTGTCGGTGGAGGCGTCGGGTCCGTTCCTGACGGCCGAGCTGGAGGAGCTCGCGGAGGAGCCCGGCGACGAGGCGGGCGCGCTGGCCGAGGGCGTCCTGCGCTCGTTCCGCCAGTACCAGAAGCGCCTGGCGGGCGCCCGCGAGCGCTCGCTGGCGGCCACGGAGCTGCCCGACGACCCCTCGGTGGTCTCCTACCTGGTGGCCGCCGCCATGGTGCTCGACACGCCGACGAAGCAGCGGCTGCTCCAGGCGCCGGACACCGCCTCCCGTCTCCGGGACGAGCTGAAGCTCCTTCGCTCGGAGGGGGCGATCATCCGTAGTCTGCCGTCCCTGCCCGCGTTCGAGCTGACGCGGACGCCGACCAGCATGAACTGAGCGAACCGAACCGAGGCCCGGCACCCCGATGGCGAAGAAGTCCAGAAAGCAGCAGTCCGGCGGCACGCCCGCCACCGTGGCGCTGACCGCGGCGGGCGTGGACCACACCGTCCACGCCTACGCGCACGACCCCGCCCACCCCTCCTACGGCGAGGAGGCGGCGGAGGCGATGGGCGTCTCCCCGGACCGGGTCTTCAAGACCCTGGTGGCCGACGTCGACGGCGCGCTGACGGTGGCGGTGGTGCCGGTCTCCGGCACGCTGGACCTGAAGGCGCTGGCGGCGGCGGTGGGCGGCAAACGGGCGGCCATGGCGGACCCGGCCCTCGCCGAACGCACCACCGGCTACGTCCGGGGCGGCATCTCCCCGCTGGGCCAGCGCAAGCGGCTCCGCACGGTCCTGGACGACTCGGCCGGCTCCCACGCCACCATCTGCGTCTCGGCGGGCCGCCGGGGCCTGGAGGTGGAACTGGCCCCGGCCGACCTGGCCGCGCTCACGGAGGCGGTGCTCGCACCGATCGGCCGCGACTGACCCGGCCGGGCGGCCACGGTACGCGGGGAGCGGCACTGCCGGGAGCGGTACGCCCGCGGCGGTGCGTCCGGCCCGGGTACGGCTCCCCGGGGTCCGGCACGTCATGCCCGGAAAGGGCCCACGGCGCTTCCGCGGCCCGCGCGGGGGCGCTTCGCCACGAGGACCCGGCGCCTCGGGCCGGCCGGTGCGCCGGGGCCCCGCGGGCGCCAGACCGGGTACGGCTCCCCGCGGGTCAGACCGGGTACGGCTCCTCGGGGTCCCGGGGGCCGAACAGGGCCGTGAGCCCCAGGTGGACCAGGAGTGCCGCCAGGGGCCAGGCCAGCAGGGCGCCCTTCGCCCCCAGCTTCAGCGGGGCCGAGAAGGTCACGCCCTTGCCCACCGCCCTGGCGTGGGCTATGACATCGGACTCGGGTCCCAGCCAGACGCCGAGCCGCCAGGCCAGCAGCGACCCGAGGAGCCCGCCGAGGCCCAGCGCCACCACCAGCGGCACGCCGCCGCGCCGTCGCCACAGGAACACCGCGACCGCGCTGACCAGCCCGAAGGCCAGCCCCAGCAGGGTGAACGTGCCGTCCACACCGACCGCCTGCTCACCCTCGGTGTCCTTGATGTACACGACCCAGCTCTTGTCGACCTCGTCGGCGATCAGCGGCACGTGCGGCGCCAGCCACCACCACAGCAGCCCGAGCAGGATCCCGCCCACGGTCACGGCCACGGTGACCACAGCGGCCTCCCGCACTTCGGTCTTCATCCCGGGGCCGTCCTGTTCGTACATGCCCGCGAACTCAGACCCGGCAGGACGGGCCTGCCGGACCTGGTGCGCGGAGTCGTCGTGCGGCGGCGGAGGCGGAGTCAGTGGTGCGGTCACCCTGACATCGTGCCAGGTCGTGCCGTGAGCCGCGTCACCGGACGGCCGCCCTGCGGTACGCCCAGGTCGCCGCGGCCAGCGAGACCACTCCGACACCCGCGCACACCCCCAGGTCGGCCAGGACGACGGCCCAGTCGGGGTGTGCCCCGAAGGTCCGCGCGTACGCCTCCACGCCGTAGGTCGAGGGCAGCAGGTCCCGGGCCAGACGGATGATCTGCGGCATCCGGTCGGCGGGCAGCACACCCAGCAGCAGCGCCGCGGACATGCCGAGCTGGCCGAGCAGTGTGGCCAGCTCCGGCCGCGGCGCGAGCAGGCCGCAGGCGGCCCCGAGCCCGGCGAGCGCGGCTCCGGCGAGCGGGATCACGGCCACCAGGATCCACAGGTTGGACAAGGGCAGCCCGAACAGCACGCAGCCGAAGACGGCCGTCACCAGCGTCCCCGGCACGGTGAACGAGGCGTACGCCCCCGCCGCGCCCAGTACGACCGCAGCGGGCGGCACCGGCAGCGTGGCGTAGTGGTCGAGCCCGCCGCTGGCCCGGAGCTGCCCGAAGTACTGCGACAGCAGGTTCAGCGCCACATAGGCGACCACCAGCACCGAGGACCCGGCGACCACGGACTGGGCCTCGCTGCCGCTGTCCACGACGCCCCGCATCATCACGGTGATGCCGACCGACTGGAAGGTCGCCACGAACAGCAGCGGGATACGGGCCACCCGGGCACGGGAGAGCTGCGCCCGGTAGACGGCCACCAGCGACGGCCACAGCCGCGCGGGCGGACCGAGCTCGGCGGCGCCCGGGGCCGCGTCCGGAACGGCCCGGGCGCCGCCGGGCAGAACCTCGGCGGGTACGACACTCACGACGCGCTGCTCCTCTTCCCTACGGCCCCCGCGCACACCCGTACGCAGTGCGCGGCCCGCGCGCTCACGCCTTCACCAGTCCCTGCCGGGACGCCCCGCCCAGCGACAGGTACACATCCTCCAGGCTGGGCGTGGCGAGCGTGAAGTCGTCCAGGGCGGCGAAGGCCGCGCCGCCGGTCACCGTGGCGACCGCGGCACGGGCCTCCTCGGGTGCCAGCCGCAGCGTCCAGCGCCGGCCGGACTCCGCGGCCCGCTCGCGCAGCACGGCGACCTCGGGCACGTCCAGCGGTGCCCGCTCCCGCCACACCAGCTCGACCCGTACCTCGCCGGAGACCCGTTCCTTCAGACCCGCGGGGGTGTCGCAGGCGATGACCCGGCCCTGGTCCAGGACGGCGACCCGGTCGAGCACGGTCTCCGCCTCGATGACGTTGTGGGTGACCAGCAGCACGGTCGTCCCGCGCTCGGCCCTGCGCCGGTCCACGGCCGCCCACACCGCGCGCCGGGCCACGGGGTCCATTCCGGTGGTCGGCTCGTCGAGGACGAGCAGCGGCCGCTCCCCGACGAGGGCGGCGGCGAGACAGGCGAGCCGCCGCTGCCCCCCGGACAGCTTCTTCAGTGCCCGGCCCGCGATCGGCGTGAGGCCGAGCTCCTCGAGCACGGCGTCCCGCTCGGCACGGGCCCGCCGTACGTCCAGGCCGCGCAGCCGCCCGGTGGTCTCGGCGGCGAGCGCCACGGTCAGCTCGTCCAGGGCGGAGGACTCCTGCCCCAGGTAGGCGAGGATCCGGGCGGCGAGCCGGGGGTGCCTGACGATGTCGTGGCCGAGGATCTCGACGCTGCCCGCGTCCGGCCGCTGCAGCCCGGTGAGCTGGCGCACGAGGGTGGACTTGCCGGCGCCGTTCGGCCCGAGCAGCCCGAAGATCTCGCCGCGCCGCACCTCGAGTTCCACGCCGTCGGTGGCCCGTACCTCGGGCGTGCCCGGCGCCCCGCGCCGCCCCTTCACGGGCGGATAGGTCTTGGTGAGCCCACGCACGCGTACGACCTCGTCGTACCGAAGTGCCTGTGCCGCGCGCGTACTCACAAGTGACGAGACTACGGGGTCGGAGGCCTTTGCTCGCCCTCGGGGGCGGCCAGGGGGGTCAGTCCGCGGCGGGCGCGTGCTGCTCGGTGGCCGCCGGCACGTCGACCTCGCGCCAGAAGCCCGCCCGGATGGCGTAGCGGTCGTGCTCGTCGATCTGGTCGTCCTTGTGGGCGAGCAGGCCGAAGCGCGCGGCGTAGCGCAGCAGCTCGCCGTCGATGCGGTGCGGGATGCGCGGGTACATCGTGGACAGCCGGTGCACATGGTTCTGGTCGCCGAGCCGGGAGATCCAGCGGCGGGCGAAGACCTGCCCCACCTCGTACGGGTCGCCGCCGACGGTGGTGATGTCCTCCTCCCGGTCGGCCCACCGCTGCTCGGCGGTGGTGAGCTGGGCGAGGGTCGGCATCGAGGCGACCTCGGGCGGCTCGGCGACCGCTCCGGGCCGGTCCACCCAGCCCTTGTCGGAGGACCACCTGAGGGTCGCGGTCGTCGGGTGCTGCACGGCCTGTACGCCGGGTGCGCGCAGCGCGGCGAGGTCCTTGGGGGTGGGCACCCCCTTGGGGGCGGCCGCCCGGCCCTGGGGGGAGTGCTCGGCGGCGGCCGGCGGGTGGGAGCCCTCCTCGGCCGGCCGCTCGGTGCCCGCGAGCGCGGAGTCCGGCAGCGGCGCCGAGAGGATCGCGGCGATCTCGGGGCGGGGCGCGGGCGGCGGGGCGCAGACACCGGTCAGCTCCTTGGCGCGGACCGCCTGGGTGATCCAGGCCCGGTCCAGCACCCGGCGCTCGTCGGCCTCGGCGACCAGGTCCTCGGACTGGTTGTAGTCGCCGTCGGCGGCCTGGACGGCCCAGAGGTGGACGGCGACGCCGTGCTCCTTGGCTGCCATCATCCCGGGCAGCAGGTCGCCGTCACCGGTGACCAGGACGATGTCGGAGCAGGCGCGGTTGCGCGCGAGCTCGGTCAGCTCGGCGTGCATGGCGGCGTCCACGCCCTTCTGCGCCCAGCGTCCGTCGCTGCGGGTCAGCGCGCCCAGCCGGACGGTGACCCGGGGCATCACGCGCAGCCGGCGGTGCTCCGGCTGGGGGACGCGGTCGGGAGCGCCGTCGAACCAGTAGATGCGCAGCAGGGGGCGCTGGGTCTCCGACTCGGCGCGTTCGCGCAGGGCCTGGATCAGCCCCGCGTGGTCGACGGTGATCCGGGACCGTGACGGCTCGCCGGCGAGGAGGCTGGCGGCGGCACCCAGCAGATACCCGGCGTCCACCAGGACGATGCAACGGTCCACGCGACTCACCCTCTTCCCGGGAGGCTTTGCTTCGGACTTCCTTCGAGTCTGCCCGAACGGACGGGCGTTAACGGCCGGAACTCGATCTTCGGCGTGGCGTACAGGGAGCCCGTTCGCCCACCTTCCCTGTCACACACGGTAATTATCCGACATGCGGCTGATGTCAGCGTATGTGAATCTGATCCCGGCCCTGGCCCCTAGATCCCCCTCAGGAGGCAGATCACCATGGCCAAGAACAAGAACCGCAAGCAGGGTGGCCCGCAGAACCGCGCTCCGCAGGCCGAGCACACGGCGGAACGCGCTCAGCGTCCGGCGGCGGAGGAACCCGAGTCCTCCATGGCGGGCGTCACGGGCAGCCACTCCGATGTCTCCCGTAAGAAGCAGAAGAGCTTCGGCCACAACTAAAGGCATTTGAAGCCCAGGCACGCAGGAGGGGCGCACCCGGTGAGGGTGCGCCCCTTCGTCGTCCGCGCGGTGTCCGGCCCGGTTGCCCGGCGCCGTGGCTCAGCCGGCCAGGCAGGACGGGCCGAGCAGTACCTTCAGGTCGCCGAAGAGCGCCGGATCGGGCTTGACCCGGTGCCGGTCCAGGCGCAGCACGGTGGTCTTGCGCGGGCCCTGGAGCCTGATCCGGACCTCGCTGTCGCCCTTGTGGTGGCCGAGGATCTCGCCGAGCCGGCTGATCATGGGCGGAGTGACCCTGGTGGCCGGGATGGTGAGGATCACCGGGGCGTTGGTGCCCGCGTTGGAGAGGTCCGGGACCATCAGTTCCATGGCGACGAGCCTCGGCACGTCCTCGCGCTTGTCGAGGCGGCCCTTGACGAAGACCACGGCGTCCTCGACCAGTTGGGTCGAGACCAGTTGGTAGGTGGCCGGGAAGAACATGCACTCGATGGAACCCGCCAGGTCCTCCACCGTGGCGATCGCCCAGGCGTTGCCCTGCTTGGTCATCTTGCGCTGCAGGCCCGAGATGATGCCGCCGATGGTGACGACCGCGCCGTCCGCGTGCTCACCGCCGGTGAGCTGGGAGATCCCCGCGTCCGCCTTGTCGGACAGCACGTGCTCCAGGCCGAAGAGCGGGTGGTCGGAGACGTACAGACCGAGCATCTCGCGCTCCTGGGCGAGCAGATAGGTCTTGTCCCACTCGTCCTCGGCGAACTGCACGTCGAGTCCGAAGCCGGGTTCGCTGCTGGTCTCCTCGCCCATGCCGCCGAAGAGGTCGAACTGGCCCTCCGCCTCCTTGCGCTTGACCGCGACCACGTTGTCGATCATCGGCTCGAAGTGCGCGGTGAGGCCCTTGCGAGTGTGCCCCAGGGTGTCGAAGGCGCCCGCCTTGATCAGCGACTCCGTGGTCCGCTTGTTGCACGCGACCGCCTCGACCTTGTCGAGGTAGTCGGGGAACGAGGCGTACTTGCCCTTGGCCTTGCGGCTCTTGATGATCGATTCCACCACGTTCGTGCCGACGTTGCGCACGGCTTCGAGGCCGAAGAGGATCACGTCGTCGCCCTGGGCGGCGAAGTTGTGCAGCGACTCGTTGACGTTCGGCGGGAGCACCCTGATGCCCATGCGGCGGCACTCGTTGAGGTAGATCGCCGACTTGTCCTTGTCGTCCTTGACGGAGGTCAGCAGGGCGGCCATGTACTCGGCCGGGTGGTTCGCCTTGAGGTAGGCGGTCCAGTAGGAGACCAGGCCGTAGGCGGCGGAGTGCGCCTTGTTGAAGGCGTAGCCGGCGAAGGGGACCAGCACGTCCCACAGGGCCTGGATCGCCTCGTCGCTGTACCCCTTCTCCCGGGCGCCCTTCTGGAAGAGGACGAAGTTCTTCGCCAGCTCGTCGGGCTTCTTCTTGCCCATCACGCGGCGCAGGATGTCGGCCTCGCCGAGCGAGTACCCGGCGATGATCTGGGCGGCCTTCTGCACCTGCTCCTGGTAGACGATCAGGCCGTAGGTGACGGCCAGGACCTCTTCCAGGGGCTCCTCCAGCTCCTTGTGGATCGGGGTGATCTCCTGGAGCTTGTTCTTGCGCAGCGCGTAGTTGGTGTGGGAGTCCATGCCCATCGGGCCCGGACGGTAGAGCGCGGAGACGGCGGAGATGTCCTCGAAGTTGTCCGGCTTCATCAGGCGCAGCAGCGAGCGCATGGGGCCGCCGTCGAACTGGAAGACGCCCAGGGTGTCGCCGCGCTGGAGGAGTTCGAAGGTCTTCGGGTCGTCGAGCGGCAGGGCCAGCAGGTCGAGGTCGATGCCCTTGTTGGACTTCACCATCTTGACGGCGTCGTCCATGATCGTCAGGTTGCGCAGGCCGAGGAAGTCCATCTTCAGCAGGCCGAGCGACTCGCACTGCGGGTAGTCCCACTGCGTGATGGTCACGCCGTCCGTGTGGCGCACCCAGATCGGGGCGTGGTCGACGATGGGCTCGCTGGACATGATCACGCCGGCGGCGTGCACGCCCATCTGCCGCACCAGGCCCTCGACGCCCTTGGCGGTGTCGATGACCTTCTTGACGTCCGGCTCGTTCTCGTACATCGAGCGGATCTCGCCGGCCTCGTTGTAGCGCGGGTGCGAGGGGTTGGTGATGCCGTCGAGGTCGATGCCCTTGCCGAGGACGTCGGCGGGCATCGCCTTGGTGAGGCGGTCGCCCATGGCGTACGGGTAGCCCAGGACGCGCGCGGAGTCCTTGATCGCGTTCTTCGCCTTGATCTTGCCGTAGGTGCCGATCATGGCGACCTTGTCCGCGCCGTACTTCTCGGTCACGTACCTGATCACCTCGACGCGCCTGCGCTCGTCGAAGTCGATGTCGACGTCGGGCATGGAGACGCGCTCGGGGTTGAGGAACCGCTCGAAGATCAGGCCGTGCGGGATCGGGTCGAGGTCGGTGATGCCCATGGCGTAGGCGACGATCGAGCCGGCCGCGGAGCCGCGGCCGGGGCCGACCGCGATGCCGTTCTTCTTCGCCCACATGATGAAGTCGGCGACGACGAGGAAGTACCCCGGGAACCCCATCTGGATGATGACGTCCATCTCGTACTCGACCTGCTTCTGGCGGTCCTCGGGGACGCCGCCGGGGAAGCGCCGCTCCATGCCGCGGCGGACCTCCTCCTTGAACCAGGTGACCTCGGTGAAGCCGTCCGGGATGTCGAACTTCGGCATGAGGTTCTTCGCCTCGAACATGCCGGTGGTGTCGATCTGCTCGGCCACCAGCAGCGTGTTGCGGCAGCCCTCCTGCCAGGCGTCCGAGGAGTCGACGGCGTACATCTCGTCCGTGGACTTCAGGTAGTAGCCGGTGCCGTCGAACCTGAAGCGGTCGGGGTCGGAGAGGTTCTTGCCGGTCTGGATGCACAGCAGCGCGTCGTGGGCGGTCGCCTCGTGCGCGTACGTGTAGTGCGAGTCGTTGGTGACCAGCGGGGGGATGCCGAGCTTCTTGCCGATCTCCAGCAGGCCGTCACGGACCCGGTGCTCGATCTCGATGCCGTGGTCCATCAGCTCCAGGAAGTAGCGGTCCTTGCCGAAGATGTCCTGGTAGTCGGCGGCCGCCTTCAGGGCCTCGTCGAACTGGCCGAGGCGAAGGCGGGTCTGCAGCTCGCCGGAGGGGCAGCCGGTGGAGGCGATCAGGCCCTCGGACCACTGGGAGATCGTCTCCTTGTCCATCCGGGGCCACTTCTGGAGCCAGCCCTCGGCGTACGCGTCCGAGGACAGCTTGAAGAGGTTGTGCAGGCCCGTCGAGTTCGCCGCCCAGATCGTCTTGTGGGTGTAGCCGCCGGAACCGGAGACGTCGTCCCTCTTCTGGTGCGGCTGGCCCCACTGGATCTTGCGCTTGTTGCGCCGGGACTCGGGCGCGACGTACGCCTCGATGCCGATGATCGGGGTGACTCCGGCCTTCTTCGCGGAATGGAAGAAGTCGTACGCCCCGTGCAGGTTGCCGTGGTCGGACATGGCGATGTGCGTCATGCCCATCTCGTTGCAGGCGTCGAACATGTCCTTGAGCCGCGCGGCACCGTCCAGCAGCGAGTACTGGGTGTGGACGTGCAGGTGCGTGAAGGGCGGCTTCGACACGGTGTGGCCTCCAACGGAAACGACTGGCGACGGGCGGGCGGACGGTCCGGGGTCAGCGTCGAAGTCTATGCCGGGGCACTGACACACGCGGGGCATCCCCACGTACCTTCGTCCGGGAACCGGGCACTCCCGCGCGGCGTCGCCCGTTGAAGACGGCGGAGACGCTGTCGTTCCCCCGCACGCACATCCACGCACCACCGTCCCGCACCAGGAGGCACTCCGCGATGTCGGTCCCCGAGCTCAACGACGAGCAGCGCGGCGAGGAGATCCTCGCCGTCTTCGACACCGCCTTCGGCCGGCTCCTGGCCGCCGACCCGGCCGCGTTCCGGGTGAAGTTCCGGAAGATGGCGGCCTCGTCCTTCGCGTTCTACCGGGGCACGGCGTGCCTCTTCTACCACGACCTCGACGCGGAGAAGCGCGGCGGCCCGTACCTGGACGACCGCACCTCGCGCGTGTGGATCCACGGCGATCTGCACGCGGAGAACTTCGGCACCTACATGGACTCCAACGGGCGCCTGGTCTTCAACGTCAACGACTTCGACGAGGCCTACGTCGGCCCGTTCACCTGGGACCTGAAGCGCTTCTCCGCCTCCATCGCGCTGATCGGCTACGCGAAGGCGCTCAGCGACGACCAGATCACCGAGCTGGTGACGATCTACGCCGAGGCCTACCGGGAGCGCATCCACGCCCTGGCCACGGGCGCCAAGAGCGACGAGGTGCCGCCGTTCACCCTGGACACCGCGCAGGGGCCGCTGCTGGACGCGCTGCGTGACGCCCGCTCGCTCACCCGCTTCGGACTGCTGGAGTCGATGACGGAGATCCGCGACTTCGAGCGCCGGTTCGCGCCCGGCGGCGGCTCCGTCGAGCTGGACGCCGCCACCCGCTACAAGGTGCTGGCCGCCTTCGACGGCTACCTGGAGACCCTCCCGGAGACCTCGCTGGCCCGCCCGGACTCCTACCGGGTGAAGGACGTCGTGGGGCGCCGGGGCATCGGCATCGGCTCGGCGGGCCTGCCGTCGTACAACATCCTGCTGGAGGGGCCCAGCGACGCCCTGGAGAACGATGTCGTGATCTACATCAAGCAGGCCCAGACCCCGGCGGTGTCCCGCCACGTCACGGACCCGGCGATCGCGGAGTACTTCCAGCACGAGGGGCACCGCACGGTGATCTCCCAGCGCGCCCTGCAGGCGCACGCCGACCCGTGGCTGGGCTGGACGGAGCTGGACGGCGCGGGGCAGCTGGTCGCCGAGGTCTCGCCGTACGCGGTCGACCTGGACTGGGACGACATCGACGACCCGGAGGAGATCGCGGCCGTCGTCGCCGACCTGGGCCGGGCCACGGCCACGATGCACGCGGCGGCGGACGAGACCTCGGGCGAGTCGCTGGTGCCGTTCTCCACCGAGCGGGCCATCGACGCGGCCCTAGCGGCCGACGAGGAGGGCTTCGCGCCGCTCCTGGTCGACTTCGCGCACGGCTACGGCGCACGCACGCGCGCCGACCACCAGATCTTCCTTGACCTGTTCCGCAACGGCCGGATCCCGGGTCTGTAACGTCGCGCACTCACAGGCCCCCTTTAGGGGCCTCTTACCCGCCTCCGTGACAGACTCTGACTTCGCTATGGACATATCCGGAACCCAGCTCAGAGCCGTGCGCGCGGCACTGTTCACGGCAGTCGCCGTGACGCTCAGCACCGCGTCGCACGTCCTGCTGTCCAGGGTCCCGCTGCCGGCCGCGACCGTGGCCGCGGTCGCGGCCGGCGTGTTCGCCGGCGCGTACGCGCTGGCGGGCCGCGAGCGCGGCTTCGGCCGCATAGCGGCCCTGCTGATCCCGCTGGAACTGGCCGCGGACACCGTGTTCACCACCGGTCAGGACACCTGTTACGGCAGGGCGGGCGGCCCGGTGGCCGGCCCGCTGCGCGCCGTCGGCCTGGACGTGCTGTGCCGCGGCGGTGTGGGCACCCCGCTGGCCCAGGTGACCGGCCACTCCGGGCGGGGCGCCACGGCACTGCTCACGCACGCGAGCCCGGCAGCCGCCTGGCTGCTGCTGGCCGCGCACGTCTGCGTGGGGCTGCTCGCCGCCGCCTGGCTGCGCCGGGGCGAGCGGGCCCTGGTCCAACTGCTGCGCGCGGTCGCCGCCGCCACCTTCCGGCCCCTGCTGCTGGTGGTGGCCGCGGTCACCGCGCGGCCGGCCCCGGCCCACCGGCTGCCCCGCCCGGGCCCACGGGCGTCCGACGCCCGCGAGCGGCTCCTCGTGCACTCCCTGGGACGGCGTGGACCGCCGTGCTCGGCCCCCGCCTGAGCGGCGGCGGCCGAGCACGACGAATCCCCACACGTAACCCGCGTACAGCATGTGCGCGTCCCATAGGGAGATCACCACCATGAGCAAGCGGAACAGCCAGTCGGCGAAGACGGCGGCCCGAGAGCGGCTGCGTCAGGAGCGCGAGCGCCAGGCCAAGCGCGACCGGGCCAAGCGGCAGGCCATCGTGGCCGGTTCGGTCGTGGCCGTGCTGGCCGCCGCCGGCGGCATCGGCTACGCCGTCGTCCAGATGAACAAGCCCAGCGGCTGGGACGCCGTGAAGAACGAGAAGTTGGTCAAGCCGGCCAACAGCACGGGGGCGGACGGCACGACCGTCGTCATCGGCAAGAGCACCGCCAAGAAGACCCTCGCGATGTACGAGGACCCGCGCTGCCCGGCCTGCGCCCAGTTCGAGCAGACGGTCGGCTCGACGGTCAAGAAGGATCTCGATGCCGGCAAGTTCAAAATTCAGTACGTCGGCGCCACGTTTCTCGACGACAGGCTCCCGGGCGAGGGCTCCAAGAACGCGCTGAGTGCACTCGGCGCGGCCCTGAACGTCAGCCCCGAGGCCTTCCTCGACTACAAGACCGCTCTCTACTCGACGAAGTACCACCCGGATGAGCAGGACGACAAGTTCAAGGACGACGCCTACCTGATCAAGGTCGCGAACACCGTGAGCGCTCTGAAGGACAACACGGCGTTCCAGAAGGACGTGAAGAACGGCACCTATGACAAGTGGGCTCTGGTGATGAGCCAGAAGTTCGACACGGACAGCAAGAAGTACGACTTCCCGGGCACCCCGACGCTGGTCATGGACGGCAAGAAGGTCACCGGCAGCGACGGTCGGAGCGCTCCGACGACGGTGCCCGAATTCAATACCGCGATACAGAAGGCTCTCAACTCTTAGTTCGCAGCCCACGGAAACGGGAAGTGTCCCGGGCCGGCTTCAGGCCCGGGACACTTCCCGTTCTGTCCGCAAGCATGGCGCCGGGCTTCAACCTGAACGCCTGGTGCTACACCGTCAACCAGTACGGCAACCAGTGGACCCGCGTGAACGAGGGATGGATCTACAACGGACACCTGGCCCTCAAGTCGGGCACGGTGAAGCACTGCTGCCCGGCGTCCGGATCGGCTGACATCCAGCCGGTTCCGCGATCGCCTGAAACGCCCCCTCGGAACTCCTTGGGCGGGTCCGAGGGGGCCGGCCGACATCGGCCCCACCGCGCCGGCAGCCCTGCGCGCGGCGAGAGCGACGGCCCGGGAGACCGCCTGGCTGCGGGCCGCCGAGACAGTCCACCCCCACCGCGGGCAGCGGATCCCTCCGGCACCTGGAAGTCCGCCACAGCGCGCACGCCCGCGTCGAGGACCGCATCCGCTTCGGCAAGCCACCGGCTGCGCCAAGAGGCGTATGTGGGAGTTCACTCGCGCGCATGACGTACCGGTCAGTAATCTGATGCGCCGTGACTAGTCGATACAGAGCCTCCACATCGTCCGAGGGCATCAACTCCCTCTCCCCGCGCCGCCGTACGGTCGTCAAGGCCGCGGCGGCGACGGCTGTGCTGGCCGGCCCGCTCGCCGCCGCCCTTCCGGCTCGCGCGGCCGACCAGGCCCCCGCCTTCCTTCACGGCGTCGCCTCCGGCGACCCCCTGCCCGACGGCATCCTGCTGTGGACCCGGGTGACACCGGTGCCCGAGGCGATACCCGGCTCCGGACTCGGCCCGGACACCGAGGTGAGCTGGGTCGTCGCCCGGGACAAGGCGTTCACCAGCATCGTGGCCCAGGGCTCGACCACCGCCACGGCCGCGGCCGACCACACCGTCAAGGCCGACATCCGCGGCCTGCAGCCGGCCACCCAGTACTGGTTCCGCTTCTCCTCCGGCGGCACCGACTCCCCGGTGGCGCGCACCCGCACCGCGCCGGCGGCGGACGCGGCCGTGTCCTCCCTGCGCTTCGGCGTGGTCTCCTGCGCCAACTGGGAGGCCGGCTTCTTCTCCGCCTACCGCCACCTCGCCGCCCGCAACGACCTGGACGCCTGGCTGCACCTCGGCGACTACATCTACGAGTACAAGTCCGGTGAGTACGCCGCCCGGGGCAAGGTCGTACGGCCGCACGCGCCGGCCAACGAGATCCTCACCCTCGCCGACTACCGGATCCGGCACGCCCGCTACAAGACCGACCCCGACCTGCAGGCCCTGCATGTGAAGGCCCCGGTCATCGCGATCTGGGACGACCACGAGTTCGCCGACAACGCCTGGTCGGGCGGCGCGGTCAACCACACCGAGGGCGCCGAGGGCACCTGGTCGGCCCGTCAGGCCGCCGCCAAGCAGGCCTACTTCGAGTGGATGCCCGTCCGCCCCGCCATCGCGGGCACCACCTACCGGCGGCTGCGTTTCGGCAAGCTCGCCGACCTCTCCCTGCTGGACCTGCGCTCCTTCCGCTCGCAGCAGGCCGCCACGGCCAGCGGCTCGGTGGACGACCCGGACCGCACGCTCACCGGCCGCGCGCAGCTCGACTGGCTCAAGGCCGGCCTGAAGGCCTCCGACACCAAGTGGCGGCTGGTCGGCAACTCCGTGATGATCTCGCCGTTCGCCGTCGGCTCCCTCTCCGCGGACCTGTTCAAGCCGCTCGCCAAGCTGCTGGGCCTGCCGCAGGAGGGCATCGCCGTCAACACCGACCAGTGGGACGGCTACACCGACGACCGGCGCGAACTCCTCGCCCACCTGCGCTCCAACGCCATCGGCAACACCGTCTTCCTGACCGGTGACATCCACATGGCCTGGGCCAACGACGTGCCGGTGGACGCGGGCACCTACCCGCTGTCGGCCTCGGCGGCCACCGAGTTCGTGGTCACGTCGGTCACCTCCGACAACCTCGACGACATCGTGAAGGTGCCCGAGGGCACCGTCTCGGCCATCGCCTCCCCGATCATCAGGGCCGCCAACCGGCACGTCCACTGGGTGGACACCGACCGGCACGGCTACGGCGTGCTGGACATCACAGCCGACCGCGCGCAGATGGACTACTACGTCCTGTCCGACCGCACCGACACGAACGCGACCTCCGCCTGGGCGCGTTCGTACCGCACCCGCAGCGGCACGCAGAAGGTCGAGCGCACCTACCACCCGGTGTAGCCGTCCGTTCCGGGGACGGCTACAGACTGCCGAGGAAGCCGAGCGCCACCCGCCAGGTGGCCTCGGCGGCCTCCTCGTCGTAGTCCGGCAGACCGGGGTCGGTGTACAGGTGACCGGCCCCGGCGTACCGGTAGACCTCCACGTCCGCGCCCGCCCGGCGCATCTGCAGGTACCAGGCGCTCAGCCAGTCGTCCGTCTCGAACGGGTCCGGCTCGGCCACGTGAAGCTGCACCGGCAACTCGTCCACCTGCGCGTTCGGGGCGATGTCCGATGTGCCGTGCAGGAGCAGCAGGCCGCGGGCCCGCTCGTCGCCGAGGGCCAGCGTCTGCGCGACGGACGCGCCGAGGGAGAACCCGGCGTACACGAGTCCGCGCTCGGAGTACGGCGCCGCCGCCAGCACGGCCCGCTTCAGCAGCTCCTCCTTGCCGATCCGCTCCTTGAACTCCGTGCCCTCCTCGACCGTCCCGAACGTGCGCCCCTCGAAGAGGTCGGGCGTCCACACCTCGTGGCCCGCCGCGCGCAGCCGGTCCGCGGCCTCGCGCACCGCCGGCCCGAGCCCGTAGGTCGAGTGAAAAAGCATGATGTTCATGAGGCCATGGTGCCAGCCGGATCGGCGGGTGCCGGAACGCTCTACCCAGATGCGGGCCGAACTCACATGTTCATCCCCGCCGACCACCGGTTAGGAGCGGAGGCATGGAGAACGTACTCCGCCCCCTGATCGTCATCGGCAGCTCCGTCGCGCTCACGCTGGCCATCGGGTGGGCCACCGACCGACTGCTGCGCAAGGCCGACGCCCGCAACGCCGACACCCCGCTGTGGGGGCTGCTGCGGCGCGGCCGCATCCCCTACCAGCTCGTACTCTGCGCCGCCCTGCTGAGAGGCTCCTACCGCCAGGCCGAACTGCCGGAGCAGCACCTGACCGGTATCGGCCGGACCCTGACGCTCGTCCTCATCGGGTCCGCCGCCTGGCTGGTGATCCGGATCGCGGCGGCGATCGTCGAGACCTCGTACAGCCGCTACGCGCGCGCACACCGGGACGCGGCCCGGGTGCGCCGGGTGCGCACCCAGGTGGAACTGATCATGCGGGTGGTCTCGGCGATCGTCATCGTCGTGGCCTCCGCCTCGATGCTGCTGACCTTCCCCGCGATGCGCGCGGCGGGCGCCTCCCTGCTCGCCTCCGCCGGCATCGTCGGCATCGTCGCCGGTGTCGCCGCCCAGTCGACCCTGTCCAACCTGTTCGCGGGGCTGCAGATCGCCTTCGGCGACATGGTGCGCATCGGCGACACGGTCGTCGTGGACGAGGAGTGGGGCACGGTCGACGAGATCACCCTCACCTTCCTGACGGTGCGGACCTGGGACGAGCGGCGGATCACGATGCCGGTGTCGTACTTCACCTCCAAGCCGTTCGAGAACTGGTCGCGGGGCACCCCGCAGATGACGGGCACCGTCTACTGGCACCTGGACCACAGCGCGCCCGTCGAGGCGATGCGCGAGAAACTCCGCGACATCCTGCGGCAGTGCGCGGCCTGGGACGGGCGCGCGTACAGCGTCCAGGTGACGGACACCACGGCGAACACCATCCAGGTGCGGGCCCTGGTGACGGCCAAGGACGCGGACGACATCTGGACGGTGCGGGTCGCCGTGCGCGAGGAGATGATCACCTGGCTGGCGGCGGAGCACCCGTACGCGCTTCCCCGGGTCAACACCTCGGACGCGGTCCTCGCCCCGAACCGCGTTCCCTCGCCGGACCGCGCGAACTTCCGCAAGGCGTACGAGGTCCCGCGCGGCCGGGGCTGACCCGGCGCCCGGGGCCGATCGCTCCCCGGGGACGCGGCCACCGCGGCGTGGCGGCGTCCCCGGGGAGACCGGCTTCAGCGCAGGCTGCGCACGTCGAGATGGCGCAGCACCCGGTCCACGATCTCCGGGTCCGAGCCCGGCTCGCTGCGGGCCGCCAGCACCTCGTGCCGCGCGGCGCTCATCATCTCGCCCTGGATCCGCCGCACCCGCTTCAGCCGCCGTGCCCGCTGGTGCTGCGCCTCCAGGCGTTCCTCCTCCGCCATGTCCGGGCTGATCCGGATCCCGATGTCGAAGGCGCGCCGGAGCATCTGCTCCGACAGTTCCTCGGGCAGATCCTCGACCTGCTCGATCTCCCGCAGCCTGCGCTTCGCGGCCCTGGCGGCCCGCACCGCAAGCTCCTTCTCGAACTCCTTCTCCCGCTCGGCGTCGGCCCGCACCCCCAGCCGCTTCACCAGCCACGGCAGCGTCAGGCCCTGCAGCACCAGCGTGACGATGATCACTCCGAAGGCGATGAACACCAGCTCGCCCCGATCGGGGAACGGCGAACCGGCGTCGGTCTCGCGCGGGATGGCCAGCACCAGCGCCACCGAGGCCACCCCGCGCATCCCGGACCACCACATCACGACGGTCTCCCGCCAGCTCACGGGGATCTCCTCGTCGACGTCCCGCCGGGCGTGCAGCCGCTTGGTCAGCCAGGTCGCGGGCAGCAGCCACAGCAGCCGTACGACCACCACCACGCCCGTGATCGCCGCCGCCCAGCCGAGCAGTTCGCCCCACCGCCCGGACGCCGTCCGGATGGCGTTGTGCAGCTCGAGCCCGATCAGCCCGAAGGCGACACCGGTGACGAGCGTGTCGATGACGTCCCAGAAGGTGTGTCCGGCCAGCCGGGTCAGCACGTCGTCGGCGTCGGTGGCGTACTCGGAGAGGAAGAGCGCGGTGGTGAGCACGGCGAGCACCCCGGAACCGTGCAGTTCCTCGGCGAGCACGTAGGAGGCGTAGGGCACCAGCAGGGTCAGCCCGATCTGCAGCGTGGCGTCGCCGAGCAGACCCATCAGCCTGTTCGCGACCCAGCCCAGCACCAGCCCGACGACGACCGCGACCACGGCGGACAGGACCAGGTCGAGCCCGGCGTCCCACGGGGAGAACACACCGCTGACGGCGGCCGCGACGGCCACGTGGTACAGCACGATGGCCGTCACGTCGTTGAAGAGCCCCTCGCCCTCCAGGATGGACACCAGACGGCGCGGCAGTCCGAGCTGGCCGGCGACGGCGGTGGCGGCGACCGGGTCGGGCGGCGCGATCAGCGCGCCGAGCACCACGGCCGCGGCGACGGACAGCCCGGGCACGATGGCGTGGGCGACGGCGGCCACACAGACCATCGTCACGAAGACCAGGGCGACGGCCAGCAGGAAGATCGGCCGCTTGTTCGCCGCGAACTGCCGCCAGGAGGTGCGGCGCACGGCGGCGTAGAGCAGCGGCGGCAGCAGAGCGGGCAGGATCAGCTCGGGTGGGAAGTCCACGTCGGGCACGAAGTCGGGCACGGCGAGAACCCCGCCGAGCACGGTCATCAGCACCGGCGCCGGCACCCCGAACCGGTTCCCGACGGGAACGCTCACCAAGGCCCCGAGCAGCACAACGAACAACAGGGCCAACTGATCCACGGCCAGCGCTCCGGGAGTCGACGATCACACGGCAGGCCTCCAGCCTGCCACGGCGCCCGCACGCGGGCCGTTCCGGGCGGGACTACAGGACGCGGCGCATGGCCCGGTGCGCGATGCCCGCGTCCGGGAACTCCGGTCCGTACGCCTCGTACCCGAGACGCTCGTAGAAACCCAGGGCGTGGGTCTGGGCGTGCAGGTCCACCGCGGCCAGGCCACGCGCGCGGGCCGCCTCCTCCACGGCCCGCACCAGGGCCGCGCCGACGCCGAGACCGCGCGCCGAACGGGCGACGGCGAGCCGCCCCAGAGAGCCCACCGAGGCGTCCCCGCCGGTCTTCGCGGCGGCGGCCGCGCCGTAGAGCAGGCGTCCGGTGCCGAGCGGCACGCCGTCCTCGCGGACCGCGAGGACATGGACGGCGACGGCGTCGTAGGCGTCGTACTCGATGTCCTGGGCGACACCCTGCTCGACGACGAACACCTCCTTGCGCACCGCGAAGCAGGCCTCCCGGTCGGCGGGGTCCTCGGCGACGCGGACGGTGTAGGGCGTGCTCACGCGTAGGTCTCCTCGCGGACCTGGTCGAGGGCCTGCTGCAGGTCCTCGGGGTAGTCGCAGCCGAACTCCACCCACCGTCCGTCGCCGGGGTGCTCGAAGCCGAGCCGCACGGCGTGCAGCCACTGGCGGGTCAGGCGCAGCCGCTTGGCGAGGGTCGGGTCCGCGCCGTAGGTCAGGTCGCCGACGCAGGGATGGCGGTGGGCCGACATGTGGACGCGGATCTGGTGGGTGCGGCCGGTCTCCAGCTTCACGTCGAGCAGGGAGGCGGCGCGGAAGGCCTCGATGAGGTCGTAGTGGGTCACGGAGGGCTTGCCGTCGGCCGTCACCGCCCACTTGTAGTCGTGGTTGGGGTGGCGGCCGATCGGGGCGTCGATGGTGCCGCTGGTCGGGTCCGGGTGGCCCTGCACGAGGGTGTGGTAGCGCTTGTCGACCGTGCGCTCCTTGAACTGGCGCTTGAGCGACGTGTACGCGTACTCGGACTTCGCGACCACCATCAGTCCGGACGTGCCCACGTCCAGGCGGTGCACGATGCCCTGCCGCTCGGCGGCGCCGGAGGTGGAGATCCGGTAGCCGGCGGCGGCGAGGCCACCGATGACGGTCGGGCCGCTCCAGCCCGGCGAGGGGTGCGCCGCCACACCGACCGGCTTGACGATCACGACCACGTCGTCGTCGTCGTGCACGATCTCCATGCCCTCGACCGGCTCGGCGACCACCTGCACGGGCGCGGGCGCCTGCGGCATCTCGACCTCGAGCCAGGCGCCGCCGCGCACCCGCTCGGACTTGCCGACCACAGTGCCGTCGACCTGCACCTTGCCTGCCCCGGCGAGTTCCGCCGCCTTCGTACGGGAGAAGCCGAACATGCGGGAGATGGCGGCGTCGACGCGCTCGCCCTCCAGGCCGTCGGGCACGGGCAGGGTACGGATCTCGGGAATCGTGCTCACCCGTCGAGTATGCCGGACGGCTGCGGCGGCCCCGAACGAGCCTGTGGACAACGCTCCCGCGCGGGCGCCGGGCTCAGTCCTTGTGGACGGTGCCGTCCGGGTCCAGGCCGCGGAACGACAGCAGCACGATGAGGATGCCGCCGCACACGATGGCCGAGTCGGCCAGGTTGAACACCGCGAAGCCCTTCGGCGCGATGAAGTCCACCACCTCGCCCTGGAAGACGCCCGGCGCCCGGAAGACGCGGTCGGTGAGGTTGCCGAGCGCGCCGCCGAGCAGCAGGCCGAGCGCGATCGCCCAGGGCAGGCTGTAGAGCTTGCGGGCGAGGCGGACGATCACCGCGATCACCGCGGCCGCGATCAGCGTGAAGATGACCGTGAAGGCGGCTCCGAAGCCGAAGGCCGCGCCCGGGTTGCGGATGGCGTGCAGCTCCAGCAGGTCCCCGACCACCTGGATCGGCGCGTGGTGCTCGAGCTTCGCCACCACGAGCAGCTTGCTGATCAGGTCGAGGGCGTACGCGAAGACGGCCACCGCGAACAGCACGGCGATCCGGCGCCCGCGTCCGTCCCGCTGCCGCGCCGGCGGCTGCTCGCCGGTCCCGGGCGCGGCGGACGCGCCGGACCCGGCGGGTGCTTCGGCCGCCGCCGTCTGCTCGCCGCTGTCGTCCGGGGTCTCCGGCGTACCGATGATGCGCTCCGCCTCTGCCACGTGAGTCCCTCAACCTAGGTGCCTGACTGAGGACGAGAGTACGGCACACCCCGGCCGGCCCCGGCGCTCAGGAGCGGCGTTCCTGTTTCTGCTTGCACTCCACGCACAGGGTGGCCCTCGGGAAGGCCTGCATGCGCGCCTTGCCGATCGGGTTGCCGCAGTTCTCGCACAGTCCGTAGGTGCCGGCGTCCAGCCGCTCCAGGGCGTGCTCGTTCTGGGTCAGCATCTCGCGCGCGTTGGCGGCCAGTGCCATCTCGTGCTCGCGGGTGATGTTCTTGGTGCCGGTGTCGGCCTGGTCGTCGCCGGCGCCGTCGCCGGAGTCGCGCATGAGGCCCACGAGAGCGTTCTCGGACGTGCTGATCTCGGTGCGCAGCCGGTCCACCTCGGACGACAGCTCCGCCCGGGCCTCGGCGACCTCCTCGGGCGTCCAGGGGTCCTCGCCGGGGCGTACCGCGAGGTCGCCGGGTTCCGCCGCGGCGAGCCGCGCCTTGGGAACGGCGCTCTGCTTCGCCGTGGCCGTGCCAGGAGTCTTCTTCGCAACCACTGTCGTGGCTCCCGTCTGCTTCGCGGCCCGCGCCGCGCCCGCCTTCTTGGCCGTGCTCTTGCCGGCCGCCTCCGGGGAGGGGCCCTCGGTGGCCGTCCGCTCGGTGACGGCCTCTTGCCCGCCCGCCTTTCCGGCGGCCTCCGCACGCGCGGCCGCTTTCCCGGCAGCCGTCTTGCGGGCCGTGCCCGCGACGGCTGATCGCTTCCCTCCCGGGGCGTTCCCGGCGGCCGCCTTCCCCCGGGCCTCCTCCTCACCGGCCGTCCCCTTCGGAGCCCTTCCCGCGGCCGCGGCGCGCGTCCCGGGCGTCCCTCCACCGGAGGAAGGCGTCGCGACCGCGCCGGCCGGGTGCTTCCGGGCCGCCCCGCGGCCCGCCGCGGCCTTCCCGCCGCTCCCGCCGGCGGCCGAGGGGTCCTTCT
>NZ_JALLIN010000017.1 GCF_023630175.1 Streptomyces cellostaticus
GCGCCGCGGCGGTGAGCCGGCCGTCGTGCGTCGGGCCGGTGCCGGTTCACTCTCCGTCGCGGGGCCAGTTCTCGGCCTCGAACATCCAGCGCTGCTTCTCCAGGTCGGCCGTGACGGCGATCAGCAGGTCCTGGGTGACCGGGTCCGGCTCGTCGGTCGCGGCGACCCGCTCCCGCAGCCGGCCGATCGCCGACTCGAGGGCCGACACCATCAGCGCCACCACCTCGGTGTCGCGCAGCCAGCCCTCCTTGGCGCCGGGCAGGGCGAGAGCGGCGGCGACGGTCTCGGGCCGCCCGTCCGGCGGCAGGCCGAGGGCGGCGGCGCGCTCCGCGACCGTGTCGGAGTGGGCGCGGGCCGTGTCGACCACCTCGTCGAGCTGGAGGTGGATCGAGCGGAACCGCGGCCCGACGACGTTCCAGTGGGCCTGCTTGCCGATCAGCGACAGACCCAGCAGGTCCACGAGGGTGTCCTGCAGGGCGGTCCCGGTGATCCTGAGCGCCTCGTCGGACAGCGTGCTCTTCACCACGGTCATGGCGCTGTTCTCCCCTTCCGTCGTTCTCATGCGAGTCGTTCTTATGCGTGACGTACCGGTTCACGGCGTCGCGTCCGGCTTGATGCCGTGACGTCCGGCTTCGTGGGGTCACGTCCGACGATGCGGGTGCCCGGCGTCGTGTCGGGGCAAACGTGCCTGATCAGCGGGGGAGTGCCTGGTCCAGGAACCGGATCACCTCGGCGAGGACCTCCGCCCGGTTCGTCTCGTTGAACACCTCGTGCCGGGCCCCGGGGAAGATCCGCTCGGTCAGCCGGCCGCCGCTGAGCCGCTGCACGCCGACCCGGCTGCCCGGCAGCGGCACCAGCCGGTCGTCGTCGCCGTGCAGCCACAGCAGCGGCAGCGCCCCGACGTCCCCGCCCCGGTCGACGGCCTGCAGGGTGCGGGCGAACGCCTCCAGCGTCGGCCGCTTCATCGGGCCGTGCCACACCAGTGGGTCGGCGGCGTACGCGGCGCCCACGGCGGGGTCGCGGGAGAGCGCGGCGGGACTCACCGGGGTGTCCGGGATCTCGTCCAGGGCGAGCAGCCGCCCGGGCAGCTCCCAGGCGCCGATCACCGGCCCGGACAGCACCAGGGCGCTCAGCCCCGAGCCGTGGAGCTGGGCGTACCGGGCCGCGATCAGGCCGCCCATGGAGTGGCCGACCATGACCAGCGGCAGTCCGGGACGCGCGGCCCGGGCCAGGGCGGCCGTCCGGTGCACGTCCCGCACCACGTCCTCGAAGTCCTCGATCACCACCCGCTCGCCCGCCGACCGCCCGTGGCCGACGTGATCGGGGCCGAACACGGCCGCCCCATGGCCGGCCAGCGCCCCGGCCAGGCCGTCGTACCGGCGGACGTGCTCCCCGTACCCGTGCACCACCACGGCCAGGTACCGCGGTTCCGGGTGCGGCCACTCGGTCACGGCGATGCCGTCGAGGTCGTGCTCGCGGACGTCGGTCATCTCTCCTCCAGCCGGCTCGGCGCGGGTCACGGGAGGATCTTCCCAGGGGGCGGGTGGTGGGGCTATAGTCCAAAACTAGCAGTGCTAATTAAGGGTGCTGCCGAACGGACCCAGGTCCGTGCTGATCCACAACGTCGTCGGTCAGGAGTCCCAGCCGTGCGTCCCGTCCACTTCGCGGCCGCCCGCCGCACCCCCATCGGCAAGCTGCGCGGAGCCCTCTCCACGGTGCGGCCCGACGACCTGGCGGCGACGGTGATCCGCCGGCTCGTGGCCGACCTGCCCGCCCTGGACCCGGCCCGCATCGACGACGTCTACTGGGGTGCCGCCAACCAGGCGGGCGAGGACAACCGCAATGTCGCCCGGATGGCCGCGCTCCTCGCGGGCCTGCCCGAGT
The DNA here is from genome assembly GCF_023630175.1 of Streptomyces cellostaticus. Taxonomy (GTDB): domain Bacteria; phylum Actinomycetota; class Actinomycetes; order Streptomycetales; family Streptomycetaceae; genus Streptomyces; species Streptomyces cellostaticus_A. The sequence goes on from NZ_JALLIN010000017.1 coordinate 1,885, forward strand.
CCGTGCCCGGCGCCACCGTCAACCGGCTGTGCGCCTCCGGCCTGGAGGCGGTCACCGCCGCCGCCCGCACCATCGCCGCGGGCGAGGCCGACATCGTGCTCGCCGGCGGCTCCGAGTCCATGAGCCGTGCCCCCTTCGTGCTGCCCCGTCCCGACGAGGCCCTGCCGCACCGCATCGAGACCCACGACACCCGGCTGGGCTGGCGCCTGGTCAACCCCGCCATGAAGGAGCTGCACGGCCTGCTCGCCATGGGGGAGACGGCCGAGGAGGTCGCCGAGCGGTACGGCGTCTCCCGCGCCCGCCAGGACGAGTTCGCCCTGCGCAGCCACCAACGGGCCGCCGCCGCCCGCAAGGACGGCCACTTCGACGACGAACTCCTGCCCGTGGAGCGCCCCGACGGCCTCACCGTCGACCGGGACGAGTGCGTCCGCGAGGACACCTCGCTGGAGAAGCTCGCGCGCCTGAAGCCGGTGTTCCGCGCGGGCGGCACGGTCACGGCGGGCAACGCCTCCCCGATGAACGACGGCGCGGCCGGGCTGCTGCTCGTCAGCGAGGAGGCCCTGCACGAGCTGGGCCTGGAGTCCCTCGGCCGCTACGTCGCCGGCGCCTCGGCGGGCGTCCACCCCGACGTGATGGGCATCGGCCCGGTCCCCGCCACCCGCAAGGTGCTGGCCCGGGCCGGCTGGACGATCGGCGACCTGGGCGAGGCCGAGTTCAACGAGGCGTTCGCCGCCCAGGCCCTCGCGTGCGTGGACCAGTTGGGCATCGACCCCGACCTGGTGAACCCCACCGGCGGCGCGATCGCCCTCGGCCACCCGCTCGGCTGCTCCGGGGCCCGCATCCTCACCACCCTGCTGCACCGGATGCGGCGCACCGGCGCCGAACGCGGGCTCGCGACCATGTGCGTGGGCGTCGGGCAGGGCAGCGCCGTGCTGGTCGAGCGGCACTGAACGGCCGTCCCGCAACCCCCCTGATCGACGGCCGCCCCCTGCTCCTCGGCGCCGCGCTCGTGGTGTTCGTGGTGCCCGGCGTGCTCATCGGCCGATGGGCCGTGAAAAGGATCGACCAGCGGCTCCTCGGGCGACTGGCGATCGCCCCGACGGTCTTCGGCGGTGCGCGGCTACTGCTGCGCCAGGCCCAGCAGCGCCGGGAGGTCCGCGAAGGAGTCCACGACGTGGTCGGGCCTGCCGCTCGCGTTCTCGTGCGTCTCCGGCCGGTACTTCCCGGTCCGCACCAGGACCCCGGTGAGCCCGGCCCGCTGCGCCGCGAGCACGTCCGACTCCACGTCGTCCCCCACCATCAGCGCCTCGTCCGCACCCGCGCCGAGCCGGGACAGCGCGGCCTCGAAGAACGCCCGGGACGGCTTGCCCGTGACCTCCGCCTCGACCTGCGCCGCCCGTTCGAGACCGAGCAGGAAGGCACCGGAGTCCAGTTGCAGCCCGGCGTCGGTCCGCCAGTACAGGTTGCGGTGCATCGCGACCAGCCGCGCCCCGCGCTGCACCTGCCCGAAGGCCCGGTTCAGCGCCGCGTAGCCGAACTCCGGCCCCGCGCCGCCCACCACGACCACGTCCACGCGATCGTCGTCGGCCACGGTGATGTCGCCCAGGTCCGCACCCACGTCCCCGCTGTTGAGGAGGGCGCAGCGGGCGCCCGGGTAGTGCTCGGCGAGATGGACCGCCGTGGCGGCGGGCGCGGTCAGCACGTCCTCCACGGCCACCTCGAAGCCGGCCCGTGACAGCGTCCGCGCGATCGACGCCCGGGAGCGGGACGTCGTGTTGGTCACCAGGACCACGCCGAGACCGGCCCCGCGAATCCTCGCCAGCGCCTCCACCGCGCCCGGCAGCGGCTGCCAGGAGACGCTGAGGACACCGTCGATGTCGATCAGGACGGCACGCACGGATTCCATGCTCCGACGGTAGCCGTCCCGCGCGGCGCACCGGCCGTACGACGCCCCGGGCCCGGGCCGGCCGCGCCGCCCGGCGTGGCGCGACGGCCGGGCCTCAGCTCTCCCCGGGGTTCCGGCGCAGCAGATACGTGTCCATGATCCAGCCCTTGCGCTCCCGGGCCTCGGCACGCACCCGCTCGATGCGGGGGCCGGCCTCGGCGAGCGGACCGGAGACCAGGATCTCGTCCGGGGTGCCCAGGTACGCCCCCCAGTAGATGTCGACGTCCTGCTCCGCGTACCGCCGGAAGGCCTGGTGCGCGTCCAGCATCACCACGACGTCGTCCACCCCCTCCGGGAACCCCTCGGCCAGCCGCCGCCCGGTGGTGATCTGCACCGGGCGGGCCACCCGGTTCAGCCCGGTGCGGTGCCTGGCCACCAGGGAGGAGACGCTGCTGATGCCGGGCACCACGTCGTACTCGAACGCCACCGCGCCCCGGTCCAGCACCTCCTGGAGAATGCCGAGCGTGCTGTCGTAGAGAGACGGGTCCCCCCACACCAGGAACGCGCCGGTGCCGTCCTCGCCCAGTTCCTCGGTGATCAGCCGCTCGTAGATGCCCGCGCGCGCGAGACGCCAGTCCCCGACCGCCGGGGAGTACGCGGTCCCGCCCGCCGTACGGTCCCGCTCCGGGTCGCGGGCCGTCACCACCCGGAACCCGCCCTCGGGCAGATGCGCGTCGAGCATGTCCCGGCGGAGCCGGGTGAGGTCGCTCTTCACCTCGCCCTTGTCGAGCAGGAAGAACACGTCCGTGCCCCGCAGCGCCTTGACCGCCTGAAGGGTCAGCTGGTCGGGGTCGCCCGCGCCGATACCGATGACATGAATCTTTCGCACGCACAGAGTCTGCCGCATGCCACCGACAGTGATCCCACCGCCTCCGCGGCGGCGGTGCGCCGGGGAGGGCGGCGGAGGCGGTCAGGAGGCCAGCCGGGGCGCCTCGTCTGCCGCGTCGACGGGCCCCGGCCCCCGCTCCACCCGCCCGGCCAGCTCCCGTGCCCACACGACCAGCCCGGCGAGGTCGATCCCGTGCGGCCGGCCCTCCTCCCGCGCGAGCTCCCACTCCTCGACCGCGCCCGCGCCGCGCCGCAGCAGCCGCGCCCCGCCGGTGGCGTTGCCCCGGGCCGCGTGCGTGAGCCCCACGGCGAGCTGGGCGAGACCGCGCCACAGCGTGCGCTCGACCGCGGGCCCGGACTTCCAGGCGTCCTCGAACACCTCGTGGGCGTGGAACGGCCGGCCCGCGTCCAGCAGCGCCTGCGCCTCGGCGACCGTCTCCCGCGCGGTCCGCACGACCCCCTCCGGCTGCCGTTCGACCCCGTCGGCACCGTACGGCAGCGGCCGCCCCAGCCCGTCCCGGGGCCGGGCGTTGCGCGCCCGCCCGTCCGCGTCCCGGTCCCGCCCGTCCGCCGCACCGCCCGACGCCGTGTCCGCATCTGTCATAACCCCATTGTCCCGGCTCCGCCCCGGGGTCCTCTTCGGCGCACCCCGGCGCGTGGGGTAAAGTGCTGTTCGCGCGATCACGCGGATCACCGCGAGTGAGCGCACCGGGACGTGGCGCAGCTTGGTAGCGCACTTGACTGGGGGTCAAGGGGTCGCAGGTTCAAATCCTGTCGTCCCGACGGGAATCTTTTCCATAGTCGCAGCTCAGGGCCGGGTTCGGAGACATCCGAACCCGGCCCTTGATCGTTCTCCGCAATGCCGCCCGCCAGCGGACACGAACCCTGCGCCTGCCGCCCCTCGCGTCCGGGGAGTGCCGGAGTTCTCCGGACGTGAGGGGCGAACGCCCCCTCTTGCGGCGCGGGACGTCTCCGCCGGGCGCAGTGGGGAGCAGGGAAGCACCCTGCGTCGCTGAAGCCCGGCGGGGCGGGTGCGAGCCGGTGGAGTGATGGGCGCGACGCGATCTGCGTCGGCTACCAGACGGGTGTGATGCGCCAGTTTATATACGGGTATGACCATTTCGGCACGTGGGGGAGAGCTGCCCACCCAGTCTCGTGTCCCTCCGATGCTCGGTCAGGATCCGCCGATCCTCCGGGCCGGTGCGGAGGCCGCAGATCCGCCGTCCGGCCTCGCAGGCCTCCGGGACACCGCGGGACACACGGCACACGCCCCGCTGCGGCACGCGACTCTGGCCGTGGTCGGGCTTGGATACGTCGGGCTGCCCACCGCGCTGGCCCTCTTCGCCGCCGGCGCCGACGTCATCGGTGTCGACACCAGCCCGCACCGGCTGCAGGCGATCCACCGGGGCGCCGTCGATCTCCTCCCGGTCCATCGTGCGCAGCTCGCCCGTGCCGTCGGGAGCGAGAAGTTACGGCTCACCGGGAGCGTCACCGAGGCCGGTGACGCGGACGCCTTCGTCATCTGTGTGCCGACCCCCGTCGACGGGAGGCGTGAACCGGATCTCGCCGCACTGTCGTCCGCCTGCTCCTCGGTGGTGCGGCACGCCCGTGCCGGTCAGCTCATCGTGCTCACCTCCACGAGCTACGTCGGGACCACGCGCGACCTCCTGATCCGGCCGCTCGCCGAGCGGGGGCTCGTCGTCGACCGGGACGTGTGGGTGGCCTTCTCGCCCGAGCGCATCGACCCCGGCAACCAGCGCGACACCCCCGAGCGCACGCCTCGGCTGGTCGGCGGCGCGGGACCGGAGAGCACGCGCGTGGCGACCGCCCTCCTCGCGCCCACGGCCTCGCGCATCCATCCCGTGGACAGTCCCGAGACGGCGGAGATGGCCAAGCTCTGGGAGAACACCTACCGTGCCGTGAACATCGCCCTGGCCAACGAACTCTCCGACGCCTGCCGTGCGTTGGGACTTGCGCCACTGCCCGTCATCGAGGCTGCGGCGACCAAGCCGTACGGCTTCATGCCGTTCTACCCGGGCCCCGGCGTCGGCGGGCACTGCATCCCCTGCGATCCCCACTACCTCCGGTGGCAGTTGCGCGGCGCCCGGCACGAGACCCCGCTGATCGACACCGCTCTCGTGGCCAACGGCAGACGGCCGGCCCGGGTGGCCGACGAGGCCCTGTGGATGCTCGCCGAGGCGGCGGTCCCCGCCGAAGGGGCACGTGTGCTGATGGTCGGCGTGGCATACAAGGCGGGTGTGGCGGACATCCGGGAGAGCCCCGCGCTGGAGATCCTCGCCAGGCTCGGCGCGGCCGGCGCGATCGTCGCGTACAGCGATCCCCTCGTGCCGTCGGTCGAGGTGGCCGGGGCCCTGCTGGCCGACGTCCCGCACCCGGACCCCGCGGACTGGGACATGGTCGTCGTCCACACCAGGCAGCCGGGGCAGGACCTGACCTGGCTGGACGACGCCGCACTTGTTCTCGACACCGGGGAACGCCGGAACCGCACCAGGAACGGAGCGGAGCCATGACCGGGCCCCTCCGTCCCCCGTCGGCCGTCGGACGGGACGACTCGCCCCACGGACCGGCTGGTTCGAGCCCGGGGGCGGGGGTCCTCGCGGACTTCGACGCGCGGAACCCCGGGCCGCTCGCCGCACCCGTACTCCCTCGGCCGCGGTTCTCCGGCCTCACCGGTGCCGACCGCATCCGGGCGCGGCTCGACGCGCTCGACACGGACACGCGACGCGGTGCGGTCCGCCTGCTCGTGCTCGTCGCACTGCTGCCGCTCCTCGCCGTCCTCGCCACCAAGGCGGTGCGTCTGTCCCACGGCTTCGGCCTCGCCATGGTCTACGGGCCGGCCGTGCTGACCGGCACACTCTGCCTGCTCTACGCCGCCTACAGCCGCTACGACGACCCCGCGGTGCGGGAGCTGCGCCGGCGTCCCCGCGACCACGCCTCCTTCCCCGCTCTGCCCGAGCGGCCGCGCGTCAGCTTCCTGCTGGCCGTCAAGGACGAGCGGGACCACATCGAGGCCTGTGTCCGCTCCATGGCCGCCGTCGACTACCCCGACCTGCAGATCGTCGTGGTCGACGACGCCTCCGAGGACGGCACCGGTGAGCTGCTGGAACGCGTCGCACCCGAACTGGGCATCGCCCTGATCCGGTTGGAGGACAACGTCGGCAAGAAGGCCGCGCTCGTACGGGCCTGTGAAGTGGCCGACGGGGACGTCCTGTTGTTCACCGACTCGGACTGCGTCGTCGCGCCGGACGCGGTGACCCACTGCGTGGCCGCCCTGGTCCGACATCCGGAACTGGGCGCGGTCAGCGGTCACTGCCGGGCGCTCAACGCGGACTCCAGCCTGCTGGCCCGGGTCCAGGACGTCTGGTACGAGGGGCAGTTCCGGATCTCCAAGGCCGCCGAGGCGTCCTTCGGATCGGTGTCCTGCGTGTCGGGCCCCCTGGCAGCCTTCCGCCGCGAGGCGATCCTCAACTACCTGCCGGCCTGGGCGCAGGACACCTTCCTCGGAGCGCCCTTCCGCTTCGCCACCGACCGCCAGCTGACCGGCTACGTCCTCGGTCAGGCCTGGTGCGGCAAGGCCCTCAAGGAGCGGCACGCGGACTCGCCCTTTGTGCGAGACCACGACCACCCCGAACGTGCCTGGCAGGTCGGGTACACCCGCTCGGCCAGGGTATGGACCAGAGTGCCTTCCCGTCCCGGGTCGTTCCTGCGCCAGCAGATCCGCTGGAAGAAGAGCTTCATCCGAAACCTGTTCTTCACCGGATCCTTCATGTGGCGACGAGGACTCGCCCCCGCCGCTCTGTACTACGGCCACGCCCTGTGGGTCCTGGCGGCACCTCTCCTCGTCGCACGGCACCTCATCTGGGCACCGCTGCACCTCGCGGGCCTCCTCACGCTCCTCTACCTGTGCGGTGTCGTCCTGAAGGGCTGCGTCTGGGGCCTTGCCTACCGCGTCGACCATCCGACGGACCGCGCCTGGCGCTACCGGCCCCTGATGAGCCTGCTGTCGTGCTGTGTGCTGGCCTGGCTGCTGCCCTATGCCGCCCTCACCCTGCGCCGCAGCATCTGGTCGAGGAGCGCCTCGTGAAGGCATCCCTGCGTGCCCTGGGCCGCGCGGTCGCCGTCGCCGCCACCGCCCTGTTCATCGCACTCGTCTACCTGATCGTCATCACCCGGGGACAACCGTTGTGAAACGCACGGCCCCCCGCGGGACCCGGCCTCGGCAGAGCCCGCCGCGAAACCTCCACGATGACTTCGTGGCTGGTCAGCGGGCGGCCGGATATGCACCGGCGCCGGATTGCGCGGTTGACGGGAGGTGCCCCGCTCTTGTGGAGGCCCCGGCCGGCGTCGTCGACTCGGCGGCCTCTTCATGATTCCGACCGCTCGCTTCGAAGTGAAATGTGCGGGGGATCCCGGACAGCCCGAAAATGAAAGAAGTGAATCCGGTTGCGGGGCGGGCCGTCACGGTGCGCCCCGGAGACCTGGTCCCCCGGGGCTTCGGGGTGACAGGAGGTGCCGATGGCGCTCACAAGCCAGGCTCTCTACGGTCGCCTGTTCGATCGCTATGCCGCGGCCGCGGACGGCAAGCGACTGGTCGGGGCTGCCCTCGTCGAGTTGTTGCGGGCCCGCGGCGTGCGCACCGTCCTCGACGTGGGCGCCGGGGACGGACGACTGACCTCGTCCCTGGCGGCTGGTGGCCTGTCCGTGCTCGCCGCGGAGCCGAACCCGGACTTCGACGGTGCCCTGGCCGCACTGCGACCGCTGGGGGTGACCGCGGTGCGCGCCCGGGTGCAGGAATTGCCTCCCGATATCGGTCGGTTCGACGCCGTGCTGCTGTCCTACGTGCTGGACTCGGTCCCGGAGGAAGAGATCCGAGCCGTCCACACGGCGCTCCGGCGGGTCGTGGCGCCCGGGGGTTGCTTCCTGGGTGTCACGTATGCGGAGCAGTCCCCTTGGCGGACGTACTCGGCGGCAGTGGAAGCGGACATCGGCCCATGCCTGAGCGGCGGTCGGACGCGGGTCTTCACCGCGTTGGAGCAGGCGGGCCGCACAGTGCTCCCGCTCGTCACGGTGACCACGGGCCTCTACGCCGCCTCGCCGTACGAGCTGTTCGACGGGCTGGCCTTCTTCTACCGGCGTCGGCTCACCGCCTACCGGGCGGCTCGGGAACGGCTTCTGCCGCGGCTGGCACGGTTGGCGGTCACCGGCGGAGGCGTCTGCCGGCTGGCTGTCGACGAGGTCGTCTTCGAGTGGTCGTGAGTCCCGTCGCGCCGGGTGACGCTCACGTCAGATCCAGGACGAGACAGCCGACCGCGCGGTCGAGCTGCCGATATCGCTTGGTGAGTTCGCGTACGGAGGCCGCGACCACGGGCTCGTGTACCGGCAACTGAATGACGGCGAACCGCCGTCCGGAGCGGTCGGAGCGGGTGATGTGCTCGACCAGCTCGCCGACGGGCGGGTTGGTGCGACGCAGGTCCAGGCCCCTGTCGAAGGAGAATGCCGGTCCCCACGGCGGGGCCAGGACGAACAGGGTGGCGTCGACATCCGGCAGAGGGTCGAGGAAATAGGACGCCCATGACCCCAGGCGCATGGACGCGGGGAGATCGAGCACGCCGAAATTGCCGCGGGTCAGTTCGAACACCACCGGATCCGCGTCCATGCCCACGCAGGACGTCCCCAGGACGTCGCGGACATGGAGCATCAGGTTCCCGGAGCCGGCGAACAGGTCCACCACCCCGATCCGATCGAGGGTCGTGACAGGGGCCAGAGAGCGCCGGACGGTCTCGGCGACGCGACGGCTCGGCCCGTTCAGCGCAGCCTCCACGCAGGTACGCCCCGCGATCCGGACCCCGGCGGCGTACCAGTCGCCGGCCGGCATCCCGTAGAGGCCGATGCCGTCCGGCGCGCCGCAGAAGGCGAGCCCGGCCCGTTCGAGCTCCGCCATATCGAGGACCTCGTGTCGTCGAGGTCCGAGTAACTCCAGGCGAAGCTCATCCGCCCGACGGCGAGCCCGCAGCGAAGACAGGGGCTCCGCCGGACGGGATCCCGATGGCCGACGCGAGCAGGACCCGGTAGTCCCTGCCGACGCAGAACTCATCATATGCATCAGAATACCGCAATTATCACAGACCACTCCGAGCGTCACCGGGCGCCGATACCGCGGTGCGGGACCGGGTGCGCCGTACGGGGGCGCCGTGGCCGCGCCGCATCTCGTGAAAGCCCGTCCTTCTTCTCCAGCTCGGCGACCATCGCTGCCCGCGCGTCGACTGGATTCGCTTCGGCACCCGAAGGCGGACCTGTCGGCCGGCGGCCCTGCTCGCCCCGGTGTCCGGTCGACCGCGGCTGGGCTCGCGTCCAGGGCCGTCATCGTCCGTCCCGCCCCATGTGCGAGTACCAGCGCCCCGTGAGCACTTCGTCGATCGGGCTTCGGGACGGCCGGGGTGCCGGACCAGGCGCGGGCCCGGAGGAGGAGGCCGGTACGCGGGCGGGCGGACGGCGAGTCCACGGGGTGGACGAGGTGCACGAGCTCGGCGTGACCCGGCTCGATGATCAGCCTTGTTTCCACCTGAGCCTCCCGGATCAGGCATCCGATCGCTTCTTCCAGGTGGAGGTGGACACCCACGATGTGGGGCTCGGTCCCCTCCGGCGCCTCGTCGCTCAGCAGCCGGGCTCGCAACCGCCGGCCGGTCCCGCACGTCCCTAGGGGTGTACGGGACCGTACGAGCGCACGGGAGGGCCGAGTTGACGAACGAGGCGCACGAGCCGCACACGAAGCGTACGCACGAGCCGAACACGTCGAACCAGGCGCACGAGCCGAACGGGAGTGGTGAGCCGCGCGCGGTGCAGCGGCGGTCCGGACCGGACGCCGCCGCGACCGCGCGCCGGGCCCGGTTCGGCACCCTGCCGGATCGCGTCCGGCCCGAGGACACGGTCGAGACACGGCCCGCCACGCCGAGGGACCCGGCCCGTGACGCCTACAACCCCGACGAATGGCTGGTCCGCTACTGCCTGTGAGCCGCGCCCGGCTCGTCGTCCGGCGGGAGCGGACAAGGCGCGGTCAGTCCGACCGCACCTCCGCGACCCTCACCGGCCGGTGCTCGCGGAGAGACAGGACGCACGCCTCGGCGATCCAGCCCGCCTCGAGAGCGTCCTCGACCGTGCAGGGGGAGGGGCGGGCACCGGCCACCACCTCGGTGAACGCGGCGAGTTCGGTGCGGTAGGCGGCTGCGAAGCGGTCCATGAAGAAGTCGTGCGGGGTGCCGGACGGAAACGCCACCCCGGCCTCGGCCGAGCGCAGCGGCAGCTTGTCGTCCAGGCCCACCGCGAGGGAGTCCTCGAAGCCGAGCAGCTCCATGCGGACGTCGTACCCCCGCCCGTTGTGACGGGAGTTGGAGACCATGGCGAGCGTGCCGTCGTCCAGGGTGAGGACCGCGCCGGTGGTGTCGGCGTCGCCCGCCGCCCTGATGTGCCCGGCGCCCCGGTTGCCGCCCGCCGCGTACACCTCGGTGACCTCGCGCCCGGTCACCCAGCGGATGACGTCGAAGTCGTGGACGGAGCAGTCGCGGAAGATGCCGCCGGAGGCCGCGACGTACGCGGCGGGCGGCGGCGCTGGATCCAGGGTCGTGCAGCGGACCGAGTGCAGCCTGCCCAGTTCACCGCCCTTCACGGCCGCCCGGGCGGCCGTGAAACCCGCGTCGAAGCGGCGGTTGAAGCCGATCTGCACCGGCACCTCGCGGGCCCGGACCGTCTTGCGCACCTCCAGGCCCTCCGCCATGGTGCGGGCGACCGGCTTCTCGCAGAAGACCGGGACACCTGCCTCCACCCCGGCCCGGATCAGCGCGGGATGGGCATCCGTCGCCGCCGCGACGACCAGAGCGTCCACCCCGGCCGCGAGCAGCGCCTCCGGCGAGTCCGCGATCCGGGCACCGAACCGCTCGGCGGCGGCCCTCGCCGCGTCGGCGAACGGGTCGGCGACGACCAGCGATTCGACTGTGTCCAGCCCCGAGAGGGTCTCGGCGTGGAAGGCGCCGATGCGGCCGAGGCCGAGGATTCCGATGCGCATGCGAGGCAGCTCCTTGGTCGCCGTCGAGGCCACCTTTGTGCGGACATGCCCGGTGTGTCAATCCGGGCGCGGCCGGCCGGCCCGCGCGCGGCGCCCCTCACAGACTGATGGAATAGGCCTTGCGCAGCGTCTCGTGCACGGTCCACGTCGTACGGTCGCCCGCCCGCAGCACGGCCAGGTCGCCGGGTCCCACCCGCAGTGTGGGGCCGCCCTCGACCTCGATCGTCGCCGACCCGCTGATCACCACGAACAGCTCGTCCGCCTCGGTGTCGGTGACCACGCCCGGCGTGATCTGCCAGACCCCGTGGATCCGCCGGCCGTCCGCCGACTCCCACACCACCTTGCCCGTCACCTCCGGGGTCCCGGAGACGATCTGCGCCGGATCGAGCGGCTCGGGTTCGAGTTCGGCGTCGGGGATGTGGAGAGCGAAACTGTGCGTCATGCGGCGACCCTAACCAGCCGGGCCGCCGCTCGGCCGTCGACAGTGTGTGCGTCATCGGGCCCGGCGGCCGGACACTTCGTCGTGCCACCCGCGCCCGGCGCGGCCCGACGCCGCCCCGCCCCGGGCCGGACGCGGGCGACGGGGCCGGCGAGGACACCCGCCCGGGTGCGGTAGGGTTTGACCTGCGTGATCACGCGGCAGGGCCGCGTGGCAGGGCACCGGGACGTGGCGCAGCTTGGTAGCGCACTTGACTGGGGGTCAAGGGGTCGCAGGTTCAAATCCTGTCGTCCCGACTGGAGACAGTCGTAGAGCGGAGCCGGTTTCGGAGATGTCCGAAACCGGCTCCGCTCATTTCTGGGGGCCGGCGCCCTTGATGTGGGTCGGCGGGACACGACGATCAGGCGACCGGTGTGCGTTGCGTAACCCGATGGCGCGGTGGCGGTGTTCGCTGGCGGCTGACGAATGCCTGGCGGAGCGTTTCAGCGGTTCGGAAGCCGCACCGTGCGGCCAGGCTCGCCACGGGCAGTGAGGCGGAAGCCAGGAGGTCAGGATTCACGGAGGTGGCTGAACGGGACGTGGGCACCTCCCGTATGCAGGGGCGGGGCGGGCTGGCGACGGGCGACAGGGCGCTCCCGGAACGCGGAGGTGTACGACTCGTGGCCATCGGCCAAGCGGCCCCGCGGGACGAGCGCACCGGCCGGCCACCCCCGCCGGAGCAGCCGAGGCGGCTGACGTCTCCGCTCGTCCTGACCCTGCTGCTGCTCCTGCTCGTACTGCTGCAGAGCCCCATCCGGCGTGCCCTGTCCGCGCCGATGATGCAGAGCTGGACGACGGTGTTCGTGGCCGTCGTCATCCAGGCGCTGCCCTTCCTGGTGCTGGGTGTCCTGCTGTCGGCGGCGATCGCGGTGTACGTTCCCCCGTCCTTCTTCGCCCGAGCCCTGCCCTCCCGCCCCGCTCTGGCCGTCCCGGTAGCGGGCATGGCGGGCGCGGTGCTGCCGGGCTGCGAGTGCGCGTCGGTCCCGGTGGCGGGGGCGCTGGTCCGCCGGGGCGTGACCCCGGCCGCCGCTCTTGCCTTTCTGCTGTCCGCGCCGGCGATCAATCCGATCGTCCTGACGGCGACAGCCATCGCCTTCCCGCGCCACCCGGAGATGGTCGTGGCCCGTTTCGTGGCGAGCCTGCTGGTGGCGTGCGCGATGGGCTGGCTGTGGCAGCGCCTCGGCCGCCCCGGCTGGATGCGGACGCCGACGCACGCGCACCACGAGGGTCGGACCAGGGGCGCCGCGTTCTGGGACTCGGTCCGGCACGACGTGATGCACGCGGGGGGCTTCCTGGTGGTCGGCGCGATGGCGGCGGCCACGCTGAAGGCGGTCGCCCCGGACAGTTGGCTGCGCACGGCGGCCGGCAACCCGCTCCTGGCGGTCCTCGCCCTCGCCGTGCTCGCCGTGGTGCTGTCGATCTGCTCGGAGGCGGACGCGTTCGTCGTGGCCTCCCTGACCCAGTTCTCGCTGACCGCCCGCCTGGCCTTCCTCGTCGTGGGCCCCATGATCGACCTGAAGCTGTTCGCGATGCAGACGGGCACCTTCGGCAGCGCCTTCGCGCTGCGTTTCGCCCCGCTGACGTTCGTCCTCGCCATCGCGTCGGCCGTGCTGACCGGAGCGGTGCTGCTGTGAACCGACAGTCCCAGGCGGCCGTCCTCTTCCTCCTCGGCGTGGCCCTGCTGCACGCCGGCACCACCGACCTCTACCTGCGCTACGTCAAGGCGGGACTGCAGCCGCTGCTGCTGGCATCCGGATCGGTCCTGATCGTCGCCGCGCTCGCGACGGCCTGGTACGAGCGCCGCAGGGCCAAGGAGATGCGGGCGCCGAAGGGGCCCGCGCATCCCGAACCCGGAGTCTCCTGGCTGCTCGTACTGCCGCTGCTGGCCTTGATGCTGGTCGCCCCGCCGGCCCTCGGCTCCTACGACGCGACGCGCACCGGCACTGCCCTCCAGGAACCCCTCGCCTACCCGTCGCTCCCAGCCACCGACCCGCTGCGCCTGAGCGTGGTGGACTACGCGGGACGGGCGGCGTACGACCACGGCCGCACGCTGTCCGGGCGCCGCGTGCAGATCACCGGGTTCGTCGCCCTGGACCGTGCCGGGACGCCGTATCTGGTGCGCATGGCCCTCAACTGCTGTGCCGCGGACGCGCAGCCGGTCAAGATCGGTCTGATCGGCGACACCCCGCCGGTTCTGCAGCCGGACACCTGGCTGACCGTCACCGGCACCTACACCGCCCGCGAGTCCCGGGACCCCGTGAACGACGGGCGCATCCCGTTCCTGGACGTGCTGACCGCGAAGCCGGTACCGACGCCGCGCGACCCCTACGACGAGTCGTACAACAACTAGTGCGTCTGCAAACGGATCTCGCCCAGAGGAGGAACGACGCGAGACACGGACGGGTCGAACTTCGCTCAGCGGCCTCCGGTGCCAGGGGTGCGGTCAGATGCCCGCCCGGTCCAGGGCGCTCTGCAGGGACTGCCGGTAGCCCGCGCTGGTGTAGCTGGCGCCGGACACCGTGTCGATGTTCGCGCTCTGCGCCGCCAGGGTCTCCTGGTTGAGCTTGGGGACGTTGGTGGAGGAGATGTCCTGGCTGCGGGCCATCTCGTCGGGGTACTGCACGGCTCTCGCTCCGGTGATCGTGCTGCCGGAGAGGGTGATCCGTACCTGGACCGGGCCGTACTTCGTCGACGCGGTGGCCCCGGTGACGGTGCGGGTGGCGGGTTTCGGTGCGGCGGAGGTGGGCTTCGGCGCGGCCGGGGCGCTGGTGGTCCGGGCAGGGGCCGTGGAGACGGAGCGCGAGGCCGACGCGCTCGGGGACGACGAGGCACGCTTGTCCTTGGCGCTCTTCGACGGCGAGGCCGACGCCGACGGTGAGACCGCGGAGGCGGCCGGGGACGGGGACGCGGTCGGGGACGGGGAGGCCGTTGCCGTGGCCTGGACGCTGGGCGTGCCGCCGGCCTCCACGACGGCCGCGGGGTCGGTGCGGGGCTTGAGCGCGAGCAGCAGCACGATGGTGGAGACGGTGGCGGCGCCGAGCAGCACCGTGCGGCGCAGGGGGTGGTTCTTCCTCACATGCCTCATAGCGCACGCGGCCCGGGAACCGTCACCTTCCGCGTCGGCGTCGAAGCGGTTTCGGAACGGCTCGAGAGCGAAGTCAGAACTCGAAGGACTCGTGGTGGATACGCCGGTCGGGCACCCCGACCTCGCGCAGGGCGGCGTAGGACTCCTCCGCGAGGCCGGGCGGGCCGCACACGTACACGTCGTGGCGGGCGATGTCCGGCAGGATCCTGCGCGGCATCTTCGCCGTGATCGCCGGTCGCCTGCCGTCCGGGCTGTCGACCGCGTACAGCAGCTGAGCCCCGCGCTCGTCCGCGATCGCCTCCAGTTCGTCCCGCAGCGCCAACTCCTCCGGCGTGCGGGCCCGGTAGAGCAGGGTCGGGTCACCGGGCGCGCCGGGCAGCGTCTCGAACAGGGCCCGCAGCGGTGTGATACCGGCGCCGCCTGCGAGCAGCAGTACCTTGCCGCGGCTGCGACGAGCGCCGGTCAGCGCGCCGTACGGCCCCTCCGCCCACACCCGGGTGCCCGGCCGCAGCCCGGCCACGGGCCTGCCCTGTCGCGACGCGGCCGCCGCAGGTCCTGGCCGCGACCGCGGTGCCGCGGAGTCCGCGCCGGCTGCCCGGCTTCGAGACGGTCCGGAGGCTTCGGTGCGATCCGCGGCCGGGTCCCGGCGGGCCCGGGTCCGCGCCACCGCCGCGGACGACCGCCGCCCGGTACCGCCGGTCGCCCTCCGCGCCCGGGCGGCGGAGTCCGCCTCGCGGTCCGGCGCGGTCAGTCCCCGGCCGCCGCCCACAGGCCGCGCACATGGCCGAGGTGCCGGGTCATGATCTCGTGCACGGCCTTCTCGTCCCGCGCCAGCAGCGCGTCCAGGAGTTCGAGGTGCTCCTCGGCGGAGGCGAGCAGCCGGCCCGCCTCGACCAGGGACGTGAGGCCGTAGAGCCGGGAGCGGCCACGCAGGTCGGCCACCACCTCCACCAGGTGGGCGTTGCCGGCCAGGGCGAGCAGGCTGAGATGGAAACGGTTGTCCGCCTCCACATAGGCGATCAGGTCACCGGCCGCGGCCGCGGCGACGATCTCCCGGGCCGCCGGGCGCAACGCCTCCAGCGAGACCCGGTCGGCCGTCCGGGCCAGGTCCGCCACCGTGGGTGTCTCGATCAGCGCGCGGACGTGCGTGTACTCGTCGAGCTGCCGCTCGGAGACCACGGTGACCCGGAAGCCCTTGTTCGGCACCGTGTCGACCAGGCCCTCCTTGGCCAGGTCCAGCATGGCCTCGCGCACCGGCGTCGCCGACACCCCGAAGCGGGCCGCGAGCGACGGCGCCGAGTAGACCTGCCCTGGCCGCAGTTCGCCCGCGACCAGCGCGGCTCGCAGCGCGTCGGCGACCCGTTCGCGGTAGCTGCTCCGCCGGCCGCCCAGGCGGGGGAGCGCGGGTTCGTCCACGCCCTGCGGGCTCTGTGCCATGTCACGCATCGGCGAAGTCTAGAGGACGAACCCCTCCGGGAAGGGGTCGGCGGGATCGAGCAGGTACTGGGCGGTGCCCGTGATCCAGGCGCGGCCGGTGAAACTCGGCAGCACGGCGGGGAGCCCACCTACCCGCGTGGTGCCGAGCAGCCGCCCCGTGAAGCGGGTGCCGATGAAGGACTCGTTCACGAACTCGGTGTGCAGCGGCAGTTCGCCCCGCGCGTGCAACTGCGCCATGCGCGCGCTCGTCCCCGTGCCGCAGGGGGAGCGGTCGAACCAGCCCGGGTGGATGACCATCGCGTGCCGTGAGCGGCGGGCCGTGGAGTCCGGCGCGTACAGGTGGACGTGGTGGCAGCCGCGGATCGACGGGTCCTCGGGGTGCGCCGGCTCCGACTCCGCGTTGATCGCCCGCATCAGCGCGAGGCCGGCCGCCAGGATGTCGTCCTTGCGGGCTCGGTCGAAGGGCAGGCCGACGTCGCCGAGCGACAGGATGGCGTAGAAGTTGCCGCCGTAGGCGAGGTCGTAGGTGACGGCGCGGCCGTCGGGGAGCGTGATCGTACGGTCCAGGGCCACCGCGAAGGAGGGCACGTTGCGCAGGGTCACGTCGCGCGCCGCTCCGTCCTCCACCCTCACCTCGGCGACCACCACCCCCGCCGGGGTGTCCAGGCGGATGGTCGTCACCGGCTCCACCACCTCCACCATGCCGGTCTCGACCAGCACGGTCGCCACGCCGATCGTGCCGTGCCCGCACATCGGCAGGCAGCCGGAGACCTCGACGTAGACGACACCCCAGTCGCAGTCGGGCCGGGTCGGCGGCTGCAGGATCGCGCCGCTCATCGCGGAGTGCCCGCGCGGCTCGTTCATCAGCAACCGCCTGAGGTGCCCGCGGTGCTCCTGGAAGTACAGCCGCCGCTCGTTCATCGTGGCACCGGGTACGGTGCCGACCCCGCCGGTGATCACGCGGGTCGGCATGCCCTCGGTGTGCGAGTCGACGGCGTGCAGGACGAGTCTGCTGCGCATGCTCCGGCCTCCTCCGTGGCGGCGTCGGGCTGGTAGGGGCTTCTCGCCCCGGCGTGGGTGTCAGGCGAGACCGGCGGCCACGGCCTTCTCCGTGGCCGCGCGCACGGCCGCCTCCTGCTCCGGCCGCAGCGGACCGCGTGGCGGGCGCACCGGCCCGCCGCGCCGCCCGGCCACGTCCATGGACAGTTTGATCGCCTGCACGAACTCGACCCGGGAGTCCCAGCGCAGCAGCGGGTGCAACCGCCGGTACAGCGGGAGCGCGGTGCCCAGGTCCCCGGCCGTCGCGGCGCGGTACAGCTCGGCCGAGGCGCGGGGCAGCGCGTTGGGGTACCCGGCCACCCAGCCCTTGGCGCCGGCCACGGCGAGCTCCAGCAGGACGTCGTCGGCGCCGGCCAGCAGATCGAGTTCCGGGGCGAGTTCGGCGATCCGGTAGGCGCGGCGCACGTCGCCGGAGAACTCCTTGACGCCGTGGATGTGGCCCTCGCCGTGCAGCCGGGCGAGGAGTTCGGGCACCAGGTCGACCTTGGTGTCGACCGGGTTGTTGTACGCCACCACCGGCAGACCCGCCCGGGCGACCTCGGCGAAGTGCGCCAGCACGGACCGCTCGTCGGCGCGGTAGGCGTTGGGCGGCAGCAGCAGCACGGCCGCACAGCCGGCCTCGGCCGCCTGCTCCGCCCATCGCCGGGCCTCGGCCGAGCCGTACGCCGCGACGCCCGGCATCACCCGCGCACCGCCGACCGCGGCGACGGCCGTCCGCACGACCTCGGCCCGTTCCCCGGGGGTGAGCACCTGGTACTCGCCGAGGGAGCCGTTCGGCACGACGCCGTCGCAGCCGTTCTCCACCAGCCAGGCGCAGTGCTCGGCGTACCGGTCGTGGTCCACCGAGAGGTCCGCGCGGAACGGGAGCGCGGTCGCCACGAGGACGCCACGCCAGGGGCGGCGCTGCCGGAGGGTCATGAGGGTCCCCAATCCAAGGAGGTGTGACATTTCACTGAGACCGTGAGAGCGAGGCGGGGGGCGGGGGCGTACGGGTGTGGTCGTGGTCCGGTGGGCGGATCCCGGTGCCCGGTCCCTGGATTCCGGGTGCGGGCACCGGCGCGCTCAGTCCGGTCGCGGCTCCGGAAGGCCGGCCAGTACACCGAGCGGCACCGGCCGGGCGAACGGGCGGCGTCCCGGCGTGAGGGGGCAGCCGGTCAGGCCGGCCACCGCGGGGCCGCACATCCGGCCCTGGCACCAGCCCATCCCGGCGCGGGTGAGCAGCTTGACGCTGCGTGCGTCCCCGGCTCCGAGGGCGCCGACCGCCTCCCGGACCCGCCCGGCGCCGACCTCCTCGCACCGGCACACCGTCGTGTCGTCCGTCATCCGGTCGACCCAGTCCGAGGGCGGCGCGTACACCGCGTCCAGTGCGGCGGCGAACGCCCGCAGCCGGGTACGGGCCCGGTCGGCGACGGCCCAGGCACGTGGATCCGGAGCGGTGCCGCGCAGCCGGGCGGCGATCGAACGGCCGGCGATGTGGCCCTCGGCGAGGGCGAGGTCCGCGCCCCCGACGCCGGTGGTCTCCCCGGCCGCCCAGACGCCCGGCACGTCGGTGCGCTGCTCGGTGTCGACGCGGACGTCGGTTCCGGACAGGGCGCAGCCGAGCGTCTCGGCCAGGTCGGTGTGGGGCAGCAGCCCGTGCCCGACCGCGAGGGCGTCGCACCGGACGCGGCGGGCGGTGCCGGGCGCGAGCCGTCCGCCCCGGTCCAGCGCGGCGACGGTGACCGCCTCGAGCCGGTCGGCGCCGTGCGCCTCGACCACCGTGTGCCGGGCCAGGGGCCGCACCCCGTACCGCAGCAGCCGGGCCGCGTAGTGGACGCCCTCGGCGACCTTCCCGGGCTGTCCGGCCAGCGCGGGAGCCCTCCGCAGCAGTGCCCGCGGACCGGCGGACTCCACCAGCGCGGCCACCCGGGCGCCCGCCTCCGCGAGTCCGGCCGCCACCGGAAGCAGCAGCGGACCGGTGCCGGCGACGACGACCGTGCGACCGGGGAGCACCAGTTGGCCCTTGAGCACGGCCTGTGCGCCGCCCGCGGTGACGACGCCGGGGAGCGTCCAGCCGGGGAAGGGCAGCACGCGCTCGTAGCCGCCGGTGGCGAGCAGCACCGCGTCGGCACGCACGGTCACCCCCTCCTCCTGGGCGGGGCCGCACAGGGCGTGCACCGCGAACCCGCGGGAGGCCGGAAGGCGCTCCACACACCAGACGTGATGCTCGGTCAGGTGGGTGACGGTCCCGGCGGCACGGTACCGGTCCAGCGCGTCCCGCAGCCGTTCCCAGGTGTGTTCCCGGGGGTGCGGCGCGGGCGGGCGGCGCGCGGCGAAGGCTTCCGCGGGCCGCCGGAAGAACTGGCCGCCCGCCTGCTCGGCCGCGTCGACGAGGGTCACGCGCACACCGCGCGCGGCCGCGGCCAGGGCGCCGGCCAGTCCCGCCGGTCCCGCCCCGACGACGGCCAGACGCGTTCGCTCAGCCATCCTCGTGTCCCGTCCCCTCCTGTGTGCGGATCACATCGCCCGGCCGCAGCGGAACCAGGCAAGCCCGTTGGTTGGGGCGTCCGTTGACGGTGACGAGGCAGTCGAAGCACACCCCGATCCCGCAGAACACCCCGCGTGGCCGGCCCCCGCCGCGAGTGCCGCGCCAGGCGGTCACCCCCGCCGTCCACAGCGCGGCCGCGACCGTCTGCCCCGGCGACGCCGCGATGGGCAGGCCGTCGAAGGTGACGGTGAACACGGCGGCCGGACGCGACCCGGCGGGCTGCGCGGGGCTCATGGCGTCTGGCCTCCACGTGTCGCCGGGGACGTTCCCGGCGCCCCGAACCGGTCCGGGCGGAAGGGGCCGAGGTCCAGTTCCGTCGCCTCGCCGGTCAGCGCCTGTGCGATCAACCGCCCGGTCCCGGTGGCCAGCCCGATGCCGGCGCCCTCGTGTCCGCAGGCGTGCAGCAGCCCGGGCACCCGCGGATCCGGGCCGATCGCCGGGAGGTGGTCGGGCAGGTAGGGGCGGAAGCCGGCGTACGTCCGCAGCGCGCGCACCGGCTCCAGGAACGGGAACAGGCCGATCGCGCCCGCCGCGAGCGCCCGTACGGCCGGCAGGGACAACGCGCGGTCGAAGCCGATCCGTTCACGGCTCGCCCCGATCAGGACCGGCCCCGCGGAGGTGCCCTCGACCACCGGCGAGGTCCGCAGCGCGGCCGAGTCGCTCGCCACGTCGGCCACGTAGTCGGCGGCGTACACCTTGTGCCTGACCATCCGCGGCAGCGGCTCGGTCACCAGCACGAAACCACGGCGGGGGAGCACCGGCAGGTGGGTGCCCGCCAGGGCGGCGAGTTCGCCGCCCCAGGTTCCGGCCGCGTTCACCACGGCCGGGGCGTGGATGTCGCCGCGGGCGGTACGGACCCCGCGAACCGCGCCGCTCCGGCCGCGCAGCACGCCGGTCACGTTCGAGCCCGTGTGCAGCCGTGCCCCCGAGGCGCGGATCACGTGGGCGGCGGCGAGGGCGGGCATGACCTGGGCGTCCTGGGGGTGCAGCACTCCGCCCGCGAGCCCGGGGGACAAGTGGGGTTCCAGTTCCGCCAGTTCCCGGGGGCCGACCCGGACGGCGGCCACGCCCGCGGCCCGTTGGCGTTCGGCGAGGCCGTGCAGCGCGGAGAGCTCACCCGGCGTCTTGGCGACGACGAGGCCGCCCTTGGGTTCGTACTCGACGGCCGGACCCAACTCGTCCGCGAGCCCCGCCCACAGCCCGGCCGACAGCAGGGCCAGTTCGAGTTCGGGACCCGGGGCCTTGTCGGAGACCAGCAGGTTGCCCTCGCCGGCGCCGGTGGTGCCCCCGGCGACCTGGCCACGGTCCACCACGCACACGTCGAGACCCGCCCGCGCGGCGTACAACGCGCAGGCCGCACCCACCGCACCGGCCCCGACGACCACGACGTCACAGGTCAGTCGCATCGCCACGCCAGTAATATGTCACATGACGCACCGTCGGGACAGGCCCCCGGCGCGAGCACGGTCCCGAACCGGCGGTCAGTCCAGCGTCGTCGGGGTCGGCGACGGGGTCCTGCCGGCGAGCACCTGCTGCAGCCGCTGGGTGCCCTGCTGGACCGCGGTCCGGGTGCTGTCGTGATCGACACCGGACGGGCCGCCGTTGGTGACCAGGATCCCGGAGGAGCCGACCCGGACCGCGGCGACGTCCAGCCCGAGCGTGACGGGTTCGCCGTTCGCGGTGCCCTGCACCGTCAGGGTGAGGCCCTGCCGGCCGTCCCCCACGGCGGGCAGCGATCCGCTCACGACCTGCACCGTCCGCTTGCCGCCGTCCGAGCCGGTCACGGTGAACTGGTCGCAGGTGTCCGGGAGGCTCTTCAGCCAGTCCAGTGACTTCTCCAGGGAACCCTTGCCCCAGTCGCCCACCTGGTAGAGCAGCCGTGCGTCGCCCTCGGTGAAGCCGGTGAGCGCCGACGCCCCCACCGGCCGGCCGAGCAAGGTGTCCGAGTACAGGCCGTCGATCAGCTTCTGGCAGTCCTGGGAACCGGTCTTGCCGGTCAGGAACGAGGCGACGTCGACCTTGCCGACCAGCAGCTTGTCGCGCCAGCTCGACGCGTTGCTCACCCGGGTCCAGTCGTCCTCGATGTCGGCCTCGGTGATCAGCGCGGCCTTCGCCCCGTTCGTGGTCAGCGCCCGCGAGGCCGACGCGGACGGCGAGGAGGGCGAGGAGGAGGACGAGGACAGGGAGGAAAGCGACGGGGAGGACGGGGTCCGCCTCGCCGCCGGGGAGGCGGGGGCGGCCTCCGGGGACCCGGCGTCGCCCGCGCAGGCGGCGGTGACCAGCAGGGCCCCCGTCGCGAGCGCCGAGGCGAGAACACGTGCGGGGCGGGACGGACGGTGCATCGCGGCGGCCTCCTCGGAGCGCGGTACGTGCCTCCACATCAGCACCGGCGCGCCCCGCCGACGACCGCAGCGCGGCGTTCGGGTGACCCGGGGCCGGCCGGCCCTCCGCCGTGCCAGGGCCGCAGGGCTCGTTCCCGGCGCTGTGTCAGGACCGGAGCCATCGCTGGTGGCACCGCGGTGACGGCGCCAGGAGGACACGGCCGCGCCCGCGCCGCCGGGGCCGCGTGGACGCGACGCCGTCGGCCCGTTGCGCGGCCCGCGGGGCCGTCACCGCGTGCTCCGGCGCCCGCGTCGACCGAGCCGGCCGCGACCCCGCAGACGCCCGCGCGGAAGACCGCGCACGACTCGGACCCGGCGGCTTCCTCCCGCTGGTCGAGACCGGGCGCCGCCTCCTCGACGCCGAACCCGGCCTCATGGGCGAGGTCACCCCGTCCACGACACGAGCGCCCGGACGCCGGGAAGATCCGCGGCGTCCGGGCGCTCCACCCGGTCAAGCCAGCCAGTACGGGGCCTGGACGTCTCCCTCCCCCGAAGGCGACGTCCCCCGACCTGCTTCCCCCTGTGCCCGACCGTGGCCCGGGGCACCAGAGTGCCGCACCCGGCCGGCCGGGCGCCTGAGTCGAGGGGTACTCAAGTCGCCCTGTATCAGAACTGAGCAGGCGTGCTCCTGTTCGTGTGACGACTCACGAACAGGACGCGAAGACACTGGAACTGCCCTGGCCGTTCACCGGGCGGGACGACGAACTGGACCTGGTCCGCCGGGCGCTGGCGGCCGGGCGGCCGGGCGTCGCGGTGACCGGACCGCCCGGCCGGGGCAAGACCCGGCTGGTCGGGGAGGCGGTCCGGGGCCTGGACTGCGTCCGGGTGACCGGCACCCCCGGGACCCGGGGCCTGCGCTTCGCCGCCTTCGCGCACCTGCTGCCCGACACCGTCTCGCTGCACGGGGCGGTGCGGCTCCTGTCCGGAGTGCGACTCCTCGTCGTCGACGACGCCCATCTGCTCGACGGGGCCTCCGCCGCGCTCGTCCACCAACTCGCCGCGCACGGGGGCACGCGGCTGGCGGTGACCGCCACCGAGGGCGTGCCCGTGCCGGCCGCCGTCTCCAGGCTGTGGACGGCGGAGCTGCTGCCGCGCCTGCCGCTGCCGCCGCTGCCCCGCGAGGACACCGACCGGCTCCTCGCCGCGGCCGGACTCGAGCCCCTCACCACGGGCCGGCTGCACCGGCTGTGCCAGGGCGATCTGCGGCTGCTGCGCGACCTGCTGGGGGCGGTGTGCCGATCCGGCGCCCTGAGCGCCGTCCCGGGCGGCGGCGGACGGGCGTGGCGCGGGCCGGTCCCCGTCACCACGACGGTCCGTGAGCGTCTGGCCGCCGTCCTCGACCGGCCCGACGCCGACGAGCGCGAGACCCTGCACCGGCTCGCCTTCGCCGAGCCCCTGCCACTGGCCCTGGACGGTTTCGACCCGGGCGTCCTCGAACGTCTGGAGCAGGAAGGGCTGCTCGACGTCGACCACCACGGCTCGGCCACCCTCGCCCACCCCCTGTACGGCCCGGTCCTGCGCGCCACCGCCGGTCCGCTGCGGACCCGCCGGCTGGCCCGTACCCCGGACCGGTGCGATCGCGCCCTCTCGGCCGAACGGGCCGCACTGGAGCACCGGTTGGCGCGGCACGACGTCCGGACGGTGCCGACACCGGTCGGGGACTGGCTGCTGTCCGAGGGGCTGCCGGTCCCGGGCGGGTACGCCGCCGTGCGGGCGCGGTACGCCCGGCTGCGCGGAGAACTGCGCGAGGCGGCCGCCTGGGCACGGGAGGGCCTGCGCGCGGAGCCCGAGGACAGCGACTGCCTTACCGAACTCGATTTAGCGGCAGGACAGTTCGGCGACATCACGGGCACGGGCGTGTGGGCCGCGGCGGCACGCGGCGATCTGGGGTCCGCCCTGGACCGGATCGCCGGGGACGAGGTGTACGCGCTCTACGACGCCGTGCGGCTGGGGGCGCCGGAGCGGGCGGCCGGGCGGCTGCCGGGCGACGGGGTGTTCGCCGGGCACGCCGCAGCCCTCGCCCGCGGCGACGGCCCCGCCCTGGACCGGGCGGCCGAGGAACTGGCGGAGCGCGGCTTCCTGCTGTTCGCGGCCGAGGCGCACGCACAGGCCGTACCGGCCCACCGCGACCCACGCGCCGCCCGTCTCTCCCGCACCCGTGCCCACGCACTCGCCCGCCGCTGCCAGGGCGCCCGCACCCCGGCCCTCTCCGGTCTCGTCCTCGGCGAACTCACCGCACGGCAACGGCAGATCGTCGCCCTCGCGGCGTCCGGCCTCAGCAACCGGCAGATCGCCGAGCGGCTGACCCTCTCCGTCCGGACCGTCGGCAACCACCTGCACGGAGCCTACGCCCGCCTGGGCGCGAGCGACCGCGGAGCACTTCCGTGGCTCACCGAGCCGGCGGCGGAACCCGCCTGACCGGGAGGACCCGCACGGCACCAGGCGGAACCCGCTCGCCGTGCGGGTCCTCGCGCGGCCCACGTGACCCGCGGCGCCGTACGCCCGGAGCGGGCCGTGGCGCACGCGGTCGCGGCCGCCCCGGACGGCTCCGCACGCGTCCGCGCCGGTGGTGGCCGTGGCCCACGCGCCACGACGCGCGGAGCGGCCCGGCGGCCGGGCCCGCCCGACGGCGAGGGCCCGAGCCGCGCGCGGCGTCGTCTCAGGCGGCCCCGAACGCGGCGAAGGCCCACCCCGTCGCCTGGTGGACCGGGTCGCCCGGCTGGGCGGCGCGGGCGTCGCGGAGCGACTCGGCCAGGGAGAGGCCCGCGTCCAGGCCCTTGTGCAGGGCGAGCATCAACGGCACCACGGCCGCGTCGTTGACCGGCGCGCTGCTCGCCACCACCCCGGCCGTGCCCAGCGGCAGCAGCGCGGTGACCAGACCGAGCAGCTCGTCCGCGCCGACCGAGGCGAGCCGGGCGGTGTCGCAGCTCGAGAGGATGATCCGGTAGGGACTGCGGGCCAGGCGCTCGAAGTCGTGCGCGATCAGCGGGCCGTCGGCCATTCGCAGCGCGGAGAACAGCGGGCTGTCCGCGCGGAACGTGCCGTGCGCGGCGAGATGGGCGAGAGCCGCGCCGTCCAGGTGCTCCAGCACCCGGGGCACCTGCGCGGCGGGCCCCTCCAGTACCGTCGCCGCACCGTGCCGGCCGGCCAGCTCGGGCACCTCCGCGCCGCCCGTGGCCAGCCCCGGGCCGCGCACCAGCACGTGCCGGCCGCCGCGCGGCGGCGCGGTCTCCCGGGCACGCAGCCAACTGCCCGCCGACGGCGACACACTGAGCACCCGCTCCCGCAGCGCGGGCAGCAGCGCCCACGGCACCCGGTGCAGCGCGCCCGGCGGCACGATCACCGCGGGACCGGACCCGAGGTGCGCCGCCGCACTGCCCAGCAGCAGCTCCTCCAGGCGCCGGCCCGCCGCCTCCACCAGCGGCAGCCGCGCCTCGCCGCCCGGATGCGCGAGCCGGCGCAGCCCGGCCTGGACGTGCTCCGCCTCCGCCACCGCCTCCGCGAGCGCCCCGCCCGCGAACCGCCGGACCCGGCCCTGACCGCAGAGCAGGACGTGCACCCGGCCGTCCACCACGGCGAGTTCGACCAGCCGCGCGTCCCCGAGGCGCTCCAGCAGCCGGGCCGTGTCGAAGCGGTCGCCGTCGCCGGGCGCGTCGCCGCGCATGTGGTGGGTGCGGGAGCGGATCTCCCGTTCCAGCCGTCGCTGTTCGCGTTCCAGGGTGGGCACCGGCCGGCCCTCCATCCGCGCCTCCTCCGCGCGGGCCGCTATCTCCCGGTAGGCGGTGAGGCCGCCGAGCAGCACCGGATCGGCGGGCGGCCGGGCGGGCGGCGCGGCCAGCACGGTCGCCCGCCAGCGCTCGCTCCACTCCAGCAGCCGCCGCGGGCCGCCGTGCGCCAGGCTCACCTCCTGGGCCAGCGCGGCCAGTTCCGCCCCCTGCGCGGTGGCACGGGCCCGCAGCTCGGAGGCGCCGAGCGTCATCCGGTGGTCGTCCAGTACGGCCAGGCCCCGCCGGCAGGCGTGCAGCACACCGCGCCCGGATCCGGCCGCCCGGGCGCGCAGCGCCTGCGCCACCCACCCCGTCACCCTGGCCGGCGGCGGACCGGAGTGCCGGCTGCGCGCGGCGACCGCCAGGTGCCGCTCCGCGTCCGCCGTCCGGCCCAGCGCCAGCGCGATCCGCCCGGCGAGCAGCGAGGCCTCCGCCGCGGCCGGCGAACCGAAGGCGGCCAGCCGCTCGGCGACCCGCGCCGCGTCCCTGACCAGCCGGCCCGACCCGGGCCCCGCCGCCGCCCGCGCCTCCGTCAGCACCAGCCGGGCGTGCGTCTCCCACCAGGTCCGCCGCTGCCGGGCGAACAGCCGTACCGCGTGGGCGGCACGGTCCGTCGCGGTGTCCGCCTCACCGGCCGAGCGGGCGGCGCGCGCCGCGGCCAGCAGCAGCTCCGCCTTACGGGTGGACTGCCCGCCGATCCGGTCCAGCAACGCGATCGCGGTGTCCGCCTCGGCCAGTGCCTCCGGGGCGAGCCCGGCGGCCATCAGCACCTCGCAGCGCCGCACGGACAGCATGAAGGTGGGCGTGCCGAGCTTGGCGTACCGCTCCTCGGCCTCGTCCAGCAGCCGCAGCGCGGCCGGGATGTCCCCGGAGCGGAACGCGGCGAGGCCCCGGCTCTCCACCGCGTCGGCCTTGTCGTGTTCCTGGCCGGTGGTGTCCCACAGCCGCTCCGCCGCCGTGAAGTCCGCGACCGCCCGGTCCACCGCGCCCAGCGCCAGATGCACCGTGGCCCGCAGGGTCAGTGCCCGCGCGGTCCAGATCCCGTCACCGGCCTGCCGCAGTGCCGGAAGGGCCCGCCGTACGTCCTCGAGCGCCTCGCCGTGACGCCCCAGCACCCACCACACGTAGGCCCGCCGGTACCGCACCCGTGCCCTGGTGTGTCCGCTGCCCCGCGCGACCCCCCGCTCGAACGACGCCAGCCCTTGCCGGGTGCGCCCCGCGTGCACCAGTGCGACCCCCAGGGTCGCGAGCACGTCCGCCTCCCGCTCGGCCGACTCGGCGCGCGCGGCCAGGTCCCGGGCCCGGCGCAGATGTCCGAGCGCGATTCTCAGGTCGCCGAAGTCCCGCTGCCAGATGCCGAGCACCTGGTGCGCGACGCTGGCGTGCAACGGCGACGGGCCGGTGTGCAGCACGTGCTCCGCGCGCGCCCGGGCCTCGCCCGGGTCGGCGAACACCATCGGCAGCAGTTCGAGGACCGACTCCGTTCCCGCTGTCACCCCTCGCATGGTAGTGGCCTGCGCAAACCCGTCCCACGGGTTCGCCGTTGTCCCTCGCGGACGTACCCGCCGCACCCGCGGGCTGCGTCAAGCTGTATCAACCGGCGGTCGGGCGAATCTGACTGTCGGACACCGTCTCAGGGGGAGGACACGGCATGGCACCTCAGCGATTC
The DNA here is from genome assembly GCF_023630175.1 of Streptomyces cellostaticus. Lineage (GTDB taxonomy): Bacteria > Actinomycetota > Actinomycetes > Streptomycetales > Streptomycetaceae > Streptomyces > Streptomyces cellostaticus_A. The sequence goes on from NZ_JALLIN010000017.1 coordinate 29,141, forward strand.
CACGAACAGTTCGACCACATCCAGCGCTTGATGCCAGGCACCGCGCTGGCCATGGGGCCGGACGACGCCGCGGAGTTCCTCTACGAGAAGGGTGTCGTCCTCGCTCGCGACGGCGAGGAGGCCCGGCTGGTCGAGGAGACGGTGCGCGGCCACTTCACCGAGACCCGGGGCCTGGTCCCGGACCACGTGCGCCGGACCGGCCCGGCCGCCAACCGCACGGGCGTCACCCGGATCCGGGTCGGCGACCCCACCCTCGGCGAGGACGTCGTCCCGCACGCCCTGGGCGCCCTGCGCGCGGCCGAGGGCCGCCGGGGCCGCCGCCTGGTCAGCCGCAACCACGTCGTGCACATCGCGGTCAACGCCTGCCCCGGTGACGAGCCGGTCCCCGCGCCGCGCAGCGAGTCTCCCAACCCGGCCCCGGTGGAAGCCCCGTACGACCCGGCCACCGCCGTCGGCGTCCTCGTCATCGACACCGGTCTGGTGCACGACCACGGTGCCCATCCGCTGCTGGCCCACACGACCGGCGACCCGGAGGCCGGCGAGACCGGACCCGACGGTGTGCTGCGGCAGTACGTCGGGCACGGCACGTTCATCGCCGGGATCGTCGCCGCGGTCGCCCCCAACACCGACGTCACCGTGCGCGGCACGCTCGCGGACGCCGGCGCCGTCCTGGAGTCGGACTTCGGCGCCAGGCTCTTCGAGGCCGTCGACGAGGGCGGCTGGCCGGACATCATCAGTCTCTCGGCCGGCACGTCCAACGGCCGCACCGACGGCCTGCTCGGCCTCGACGCGTTCATGCGGGAACTGCGGGAGCGGGGGACCCTGCTGGTGGCCGCCGCCGGCAACAACGCCAGTGACAACCCGTTCTGGCCGGCCGCCTACGCCGCGCTGCCCGAGTACCGGGACTGCGTGCTGTCGGTCGGCGCGCTGCGCGCGGACGGCGAGTCCGCCGCCTGCTTCAGCAACCACGGACCCTGGGTGCGGGTCTACGCCCCCGGCGAGCGGCTCACCAGCACCCTCACCGGCTTCCGCACCCCCGTGCCGTACGTCTACCAGCACTCCACCTACGACGCCTGCCGGTACGGCTTCGAGTACCTCTGCACCTGCCAGTACCCGCGCCACACGGGCGTGCTGAGCGAGGCGCGGGAGAGCACCGCCGGCAAGGCCGACCAGGTGATGTTCGACGGCCTCGCGCAGTGGAGCGGCACCTCCTTCGCCACCCCGGTCGTCGCCGGGCTGGTCGCCGCCCACATGGCCGCGCACCAGCAGCGCGACCCGCGCGCGGCCCGGGCCCAACTGCTGCGCTCGGCCGACGAGTCCGCCGAGGTGCGCGGGGCGCACGTACCGGTGCTCCGCCCGTCCGCCTGGCGGCCGACTCCCGTCGCGGTCCCGGTCCGGCCGGTATGAGGTCCGGAACACTCACCTCCACGGCGTACGATGACGTGCCGTACACGAGGGGTGGAGCCGTGGACCGAACAGAGGTCGGCGCGCTGGTCCGGTCCGCGGTCGACGGCGACGCGGCGGCCTGGAAGGCGCTGGTGGAGGGACTGAGTCCGCTGGTGTGGTCGGTGGTGCGCGCGCACCGGCTCTCCGACGCCGACGCGCACGAGGTCTACCAGACCGTGTGGTTCCGCTTCGCCCAGCACCTCCACCGCCTCCGCGAACCGGACAAGGCGGGCTCCTGGCTGGCCAGTACCGCCCGGAACGAGTGCCTGAAGGTGCTCAAGGGGCTGACCCGGCTGACGCTGACGGACGATCCGCAGGTGCTGGACCGGGCCAGTGAGGAACGGACACCGGAGCAGACGCTGATCGACTCCGAGGAGGAGGCCGCGCAGGCCGAGCGGATCCGCCGGCTCTGGCAGGAGTTCGAGGCGCTCGGTGAGCGGTGCCGGCAGTTGCTGCGGGTCCTGATGGCCTCGCCGCCGCCGAGCTATCTGGAGGTCTCGGCCGCGCTCGGCATCGCGGTCGGCAGCATCGGTCCGCTGCGCCAGCGCTGCCTGCGCCGGCTGCGGGCCCGGATGGACGCCCGGGAGGCGGCATGAGCGGCATCGACGACGAACCCTTCCCCGAGGAGGGCTTCGACGACGCCGGGTTCGACGGTGAGCTGCTGGAGGAGGAACTGCGTCAGGCGGCCGCCGCGCTGGACCCGGTCCCGGCCGAACTGCGCCAGCTCGCCCTCGGCGCCTACGCGCTGCACGACCTGGACGCCGACATCGCCGAGCTGACCTTCGACTCGCTGGTGGACGCGCTGCCCGTCAGGGGAGTGCCGGACGCGCCGCGGATGCTGACCTTCCGCGCGGGCGCCCTGACCGTCGACATCGAGGTCACCGGTGAGGGTCTGATCGGGCAGGTACTGCCCCCGGGCCCGGCCCGTGTCGAGGTGCTGGGCGGCCCCCGGGCGGCCCGCCCCGTCACGGTCGACACCCTCGGCCGCTTCACCAGTGACACCCCGCCGGGCGGCCCGTTCGCACTCCGGCTCCGCGCGGGCGGCCAGGTCGTCGTCACGGAGTGGCTGCGGGCCTGAGGGCTGTCCCGTGATCCCCGGTGGGTCGGCGCACGGCGTCGGATGCGGCGCGTCGCACGGCGGAGGGCCGTCCTCATGCGGGGCGTATTCGGGCGATCCGGCAACGCGGCGAGGTGCCGTGGCCGTCGTCGTGCGCCCGCCGGGGATCACGGGACAGCCCTTTGGGGCCTGCCGCGAGAGTCCCGCCTGCCCCGGCGGCGCCCGGCACGCACTCCGGCCGCACCGGGCACAAGCCCGCGTCTGTCCAGTACGAGGGCCCGCCCCCGGCACGCCGGGATGGGACGCCTCAGGGCCCGGTCATCGGGTGCCGGGCAGCGGTCACCAGGTGACGGGCAGGGTGCGTGGACCGCGGATCATCGTCCTGTGCCGCCACCGGACCCGGTCCGGCGGGACGGCGAGTCGCAGGGCGGGCAGGCGGGCCAGGAGTGTGTCGACGAGCAGTTCGGTCTGGAGCCGGGCCAGGACGGCGCCGGTGCAGTAGTGCGGGCCGTTGCCGAAGGCCAGGTGCGGGTTGGGGCGGCGGTCCGGGTCGATGCGGTCGGGGTCGGGGAAGACGGCCGGGTCCCGGTTCGCGGCGAGGTAGGAGACGTAGACCGGTTCGCCCGCCGCGATCCGGTGACCGCCGATCTCGACGTCCTCCAGGGCGATCCGGGCGAGCCCGACCGAACTGCGGTGCGGGATGTGCCGCAGGAGTTCCTCGAGCACGGGGCCGCGCTCCTCGGGGCGGGTGCGCACCCGCTCCATCAGCTCCGGGCGGGTCAGCATCAGGAACAGCATCTGGCCGCAGTTGTGGGTGACCGCCTCCCCGCCGATCTGCAGCGGTCCGGCGAGCCCGACGGCCTCCTCCTCACTGATCTCGCCCCGGTGCACGGCGGCCCCGAGGAGCGAGTAGACGTCCTCGTCCGTGCTGCGCGCGCGGGACCGGACGGCCGTGGTGATCCATCCGTACAGTCCGGTCTTCGCGGTCCGGGCGGCCTCGGCGCCGCCGGAGGTGGAGATGATCTGCCGGGTCCAGGCGTGCACCTGCTCCCGGTCGGCGGGCGGCACGCCCATCACCTCGCTGACGACCGTGACCGGGAACGGCTCCAGCACCCGTTCGACCAGGTCGGCGGGCGGCCCGTCCCGTACGACGCCGTCGATCAGCCCGTCCAGGATCCGCTGCGCGCGGGGGCGCAGCCGCTTCATGGCGCTCACCGTGAAGGCGTCGGCGACCGGCTTGCGCAGCCGGTTGTGCTCGGGCTGGTCGGCCCAGGCCAGCGAGCCCGGACGGGGCGCGAAGTGCGGTGCCAGCCGGGTCACCTGACGGTGCGCCACCTCGGCGCGGCCGAAGCGCGGGTCGTTGGTGACCAGCTTCACGTCCGCGTAGCGGGTGGCGAGCCACGCCCAGCCCTCGCCGAACGGCAGCCGGATACGGGTCAGGGGGCCCTCGCGCATCAGGTCGGCGAGGACCGGGTCGAAGTCCGTCCCGTCCAGGTCGAGCGGCAGCCAGTCCCGCACGGGCGGCCGGTCCCGCTCGAGCGGTGCGGCCCGGCCGGTGAGCGTGATCTCCTCCGTCATGCCCACCACCTTCGTACGAGCCCCGCCCGCTGTCCTGCGGGAGTGCTCCAGCCGGAGGGCCCGGGCCCCCGTCGGGGACGGCCCCGCCGCTACACGGCGTCCACGAGCGCGGCCAGCGCCCCGGCGAGGTCCTCGAGACCCGGTCCGGCGGGGCCGCCGGGCTCCATCATGTAGGTGTCCCGGCGGAGCTCCACCATCAGCGCGCTCACCCGCGCCTCGCGCCCGTAGTACTCCAGCGGTACGTAGGTCCCGCTGAACGGGCTGTCGAGCCCCGTCCCCCCGCACCCGGCGAACGCCTCCAGGGCCGCCTCGCGCAGCCGGGCCGGCGTGTGGAAGGCGTCCGTGCCCAGGCACACGGGCGGCCGTGGACCGGCACCGTGCAGCTCGTACGGCAGGGGCTCGCTCGGATAGGAGTGCACGTCGATCACGATCGCGCGCCCGGTCGCGGCGAGCCGCCCGGCCACCGCCTCGGTCATCGCGCGGGCGTACGGCCGGAAGTACCGCTCGACCAGCGGCCCGGGGTCGGTGTCCGCGGCCCGCAGCGCACCGCGGTGGGTGGTCGCGGTGTACACGGCTCCCATGCCCACGGCGAGCATCTCCTCCCGCTCGTCCGGGAACCGCTCCGGGTCCACGACCAGCCGCGACAGCCGGTTGACGAACCGCCAGGGGGTGACCCCGGCGAGGGCGGCCGCCCGCTCCGCGACGCGGGCGGTGTGCGCGTCGGTGATGTGGTCCAGTTCCCGATCGAGCGCCGCGTCGTCCAGCACGATCCCCTGGCGGACATCACCCGGTATCGCGCGGGACGAGTGCGGCACGTGCAGCAGCACGGGCGACCCGGGGGCGCCGGGCAGGAGTTCGAACGAGGGGATGCGCTGCGGCACGGGCTGCTCCACGGGCGATGGTCGGACGGTGCACGATCAAGGTGCCACACGGCACCGACATCGCCACGAGGCGCCGGCGTCCCCGCCCGGCGCCGACGCCCCCCACGTCCGTGACGGCGCCCGGCGCGCCGGACGGTACGTGGCGCACCGGGACGGAGACGTGGCGCACCGGCCCCGGCACGCCTCCGCCCCGGCACGCCTCCGCCCCGGCCGGTGGCACCGGCCGGGGCGGAGGGTCACTCACTGCGGCGGCCGACCCGCCGCGGAGGTCAGCTCAGGGACGCGAGAGCCGAGTTCCAGGTCGCCGACGGGCGCATGACGGCGTCCGCCTTGGCCTTCTCCGGCTGGAAGTAGCCGCCGATGTCGGCCGGGCTGCCCTGCACCGCGATCAGCTCGTCGACGATCTTCTGCTCGCCGGCCGCGAGGGTCTGCGCGAACGGGCCGAACGCCTTCGCCAGGTCGGCGTCGTCGGTCTGGCCGGCCAGCTCCTGCGCCCAGTACAGGGACAGGTAGAAGTGGCTGCCGCGGTTGTCGATGCCGCCGAGGCGACGGGTCGGGGACTTGTCCTCGTTGAGGAAGGTCGCCGTGGCGCGGTCCAGGGTGTCGGCGAGGACCTTGGCGCGGGTGTTGCCGGTGGCCGCCGCGTACTGCTCGAGGGACGGCACCAGGGCGAAGAACTCGCCGAGGGAGTCCCAGCGCAGGTAGTCCTCCTTGACGAGCTGCTGCACGTGCTTCGGCGCGGAGCCGCCCGCACCGGTCTCGAACAGACCGCCGCCCGCCATCAGCGGGACGACCGACAGCATCTTGGCGCTGGTGCCCAGCTCCAGGATCGGGAACAGGTCGGTGAGGTAGTCACGCAGCACGTTGCCGGTGACCGAGATGGTGTTCTCGCCGCGGCGGATGCGCTCCACCGACAGCTTGGTGGCCTCGACCGGCGACAGCACCCGGATGTCCAGGCCCTCGGTGTCGTGCTCCGGCAGGTACTGCTCGACCTTGGCGATCAGGTTGGCGTCGTGGGCGCGGGTGGCGTCCAGCCAGAAGACGGCCGGGTCGCCGGTGGCGCGGGCGCGGGTGACGGCCAGCTTCACCCAGTCCCTGATCGGCGCGTCCTTGGTCTGGCAGGCGCGGAAGATGTCGCCGGCGGAGACCGCCTGCTCGATCACGACGTCGCCGGCCTGGTCCACCAGGCGGACGGTGCCGGTGACCGGGATCTCGAAGGTCTTGTCGTGGCTGCCGTACTCCTCGGCCTTCTGCGCCATCAGACCGACGTTCGGGACCGAGCCCATGGTCGACGGGTCGTAGGCGCCGTTGGCGCGGCAGTCCTCGATCACGGCCTGGTAGACACCGGCGTAGGAGGAGTCCGGCAGCACCGCGAGGGTGTCGGCCTCCTGGCCGTCCGGGCCCCACATGTGACCGGAGGTACGGATCATGGCCGGCATCGAGGCGTCGACGATGACGTCGGACGGCACGTGCAGGTTGGTGATGCCCTTGTCGGAGTCGACCATGGCCAGCGCCGGGCCCTCGGCCAGCTCGGCGTCGAAGGAGGCCTTGATCTCGGCGCTCTCGGGCAGCGACTCGATGCCCTTGAGGATGCCGCCCAGGCCGTCGTTCGGGGTCAGTCCGGCGGCGGCGAAGGTCTCGCCGTACTTCGCGAACGTCTTCGGGAAGAAGGCGCGCACCACGTGGCCGAAGACGATCGGGTCGGAGACCTTCATCATCGTGGCCTTCAGGTGCACGGAGAACAGGACGCCCTCGTCCTTGGCCCGGGCGACCTGCGCGGTCAGGAACTCGCGCAGCGCGCCGACGCGCATCACGGAGGCGTCGACGACCTCACCGGCGAGGACGGGCACCGACTCGCGCAGGACGGTGGTCGAGCCGTCGTCGCCCTTGAGCTCGATGCGCAGCGCACCCGCCTCGGAGATCACCGCGGACTTCTCCGTGGACCGGAAGTCGTCCACGCCCATCGTCGCCACATTGGTCCTGGAGTCCGAGCTCCAGGCGCCCATGCGGTGCGGGTGGGTCTTGGCGTAGTTCTTCACGGAGGCGGGGGCGCGACGGTCGGAGTTGCCCTCGCGCAGGACCGGGTTCACCGCCGAACCCTTGATCTTGTCGTACCGGGCGCGGATCTCGCGCTCCTCGTCGGACTTGGGGTCGTCCGGGTAGTCCGGCAGCGCGTAGCCCTTGCCCTGCAGCTCGGCGACGGCGGCCTTGAGCTGCGGGATGGACGCCGAGATGTTCGGCAGCTTGATGATGTTGGCGGCGGGCGTCTTGGCCAGCTCGCCCAGCTCGCTCAGCGCGTCGGGGATGCGCTGGTCCTCGTTCAGGTACTCCGGGAAGACGGCGATGATGCGCCCGGCCAGCGAGATGTCGCGGGTCTCCACGGGCACACCGGCCTGCGAGGCGTACGCCTGGATCACCGGCAGGAACGAGTGCGTCGCGAGGGCCGGGGCCTCGTCTGTGTAGGTGTAGATGATGGTCGAGTCAGTCACCGGGTGCTCCGCTCCACGTCTGCAACATTGCTCGACATCAAGATATCTCGTGACCGGGTCCGGCTCGACAGGGGTCCCGGCCGGAAATTCGTGCCGCGCCGGCGCAACCGATCCCGCCTTCATGTGGTCATGACAAACGATCACCACTGACCACGCGTGATCGCCTCCGGCAGGCGGCCGGATCCGACCACCCGGCCGCCCGAACGAAAGCGGACCATGAGATATCGCACCAGAGTGACGGCCCCGGCGGCCGCCCTGATCGGCACGGCCGCGGCACTGGCGACGGGCACCCCGGCCCAGGCACGCCCCTCCGGCCCCGGCGCGACGGCGCGCAGGGCGGCCGTCCTCGGCCCCGAGGCCCTCGGCGACCCCGTCTTCCCCACCCTCGGCAACAAGGGCTACCGCGCCACGTCCTACCACCTGGACCTGGCCTACGACGCGACGACCCGGAAGGTCGACGCGACGGCGACGCTGAAACTGCGTGTCGACCGCCCGCTCAGCCGCTTCTCGCTGGACTCCCTCGGCCTCGACATACGCGCCGTGAGCGTCGACGGCGTCGCCGCCGCCTTCGCTCAGGTGGACGAGAAGCTGCGGATCACCCCCGCCAAGGCCCTGCCGCCGGACGCGCTGGCCACCGTGACCGTCACGTACTCCGCCGACCCGCGCCGCGCCCTCGCCCACACCGCCTGGGTGCCCACCCCCGACGGCTTCGCGACGTGCCCGCAGCCGAACTCCGCGCACACCGTCTTCCCGTGCAACGACCATCCCTCGGACAAGGCGGACTTCACCTTCCGTGTCACGGTCCCCAGCGGCCTGCGCGCGGTGGCGAACGGCCTGCTCACCGGCACCGAGACGCTCAGCGGGGACCGCACGGCGTACTCGTACCGCTCGGCCTCCCCGATGGCCACCGAACTCGTGCAGATCACCGTCGGCGACTACGTGATCAAGGACCGCCAGGGCCCGCACGGCCTGCCGCTGCGCGACGTCGTGCCCGCCGCCCGCGCCACCGCCCTGGAGCCCGCCCTCGCCCTCACCCCCGGCCTGGTGACCTGGCTGGAGGACCGGCTGGGCGCCTACCCGTTCGAGACGTACGGTCTGCTCCCGTGCAACTCCGACGACCCGGCGGCCTTCGACTTCACCGGCCTGGAGACGCAGACCCTCACCCTGTACAAGCCGAACTTCCTGCTCCAGCCGGAGAGGAGCATCGGCTCGCACATGATGCACGAGCTGGTCCACTCCTACTTCGGCAACCTGGTCAGCCCCGCCACCTGGGCCGACCTGTGGCTGAACGAGGGCCACGCCGACTACTACGGGCTGCTCTACCGCTACGAGCGCGGCTGGGCCGACTCCCTAGGCCTGACCAGCCTGGAAGCCCGGATGAAGGACACCTACGCGCGCGGCGACCAGTGGCGCCACGACTCCGGCCCGGTGGCCTCCCCGAACGCGGCGAACCTCTTCGACAGCCAGCGCTACCTGGGCGGCGTGCTCGTCCTGTACGCCTTCCGGCAGCTCGTCGGCGAGCAGGTGTTCAACACCGTCGAGCGCACCTTCCTGGTGCGCTTCCGCGACTACTCGGCGACCACCGGCGACTACATCGACGTCGCCTCCGAGGTGTCCGGGCAGGACCAGTCCGGCTTCCTGGGCGACTGGCTCTACGGCACCAGGACCCCGCGCATGCCCGGCCACCCCGACTGGACGGTGAACCCGGTCGCCTCCTCCTTCGCGGCCCCGCACAGCAGGCGCGGCGGCCACCGGCACGAGAACTCGGCCACGCTCTGATCAGCCGTGGCGGGCGGCGTCCGGCCCGGCGCCGCCCGCCACCTCGCGCCCGGTCCACCGGCGGGTCACGTCCACCACGTACGCGTACTCACGCGCATACACGCCCGCGCCCGCGCTCACGTACGCGCGGCCGGCGCGGGGCGGCGCGGCCCGGCTCCCGCCCGCGGCACTACTCGGCCACGGCCGGCGCGGGCTCCTCACCGCTGCGCTGCTGCGGTATCACCACCGCGCCCTGCTGCAGGGCCACCGTCCTGACCGGGGACGGGATGCGGATGCCCTCCGCGCGGTAGCGGCGGTGCAGGCTCTTGATGAACTCGTGCTTGACGCGGTACTGGTCGCTGAACTCGCCCACGCCCAGGATCACCGTGAAGCCGATGCGCGAGTCGCCGAAGGTGTGGAAGCGGATGGCCGGCTCGTGCTCCGGGACGGCACCGGTGATCCCGGTCATCGTCTCGGCGATGACCTCGTGGGTGACGCGCTCGACGTGGTCGAGATCGCTGTCGTAGCTCACCCCGACCTGCACCAGGATCGTCAACTGCTGCTCGGGTCGCGTGTAGTTGGTCATGTTGGTCTTGGCGAGCTGACCGTTGGGGACGACCACCAGGTTGTTGGAGAGCTGGCGGACCGTGGTCTGACGCCAGTTGATGTCCACCACGTAGCCCTCCTCACCGCTGCTGAGCCGGATGTAGTCGCCCGGCTGCACGGTCTTGGAGGCGAGGATGTGGACGCCCGCGAAGAGGTTGGCGAGGGTGTCCTGGAGGGCCAGTGCGACGGCCAGTCCACCGACGCCCAGAGCGGTGAGCAGCGGGGCGATGGACACGCCGAGCGTCTGCAGCACCACGAGGAAGCCGATCGCCAGCACCAGCACCCGGGTGATGTTCACGAAGATGGTGGCCGAACCGGCCACGCCCGAGCGGGACTGCGTCACCGACCGGACCAGACCGGAGACCACCCGGGCCGCGGACACCGTCACGACGAGGATCAGCCACACCTGGAGGAGCTGGTCGGTGTGGTGCCGAACGGTCCGGGTCAGCGGCAGCACCGCGGCGGCCGCCGCCGCGCCGCCCGCGACCGCCGCCCACGGGACGACCGAGCGCAGCGCGTCCACGATGACGTCGTCACCGCTCCAGCGGGTCCGCTCCGCGTGCTTGCCGAGCCAGCGCAGCACCGTGCGGGACAGGAAGGCCAGCAGCAGCCCCGCGGCCAGGGCGATGCCGGCGAGGACCAGGTCGTGCAGGGTCAGCGCGCGGTTCACCGGTCACCTCCGGGACGCAAGGGGGCGGCGCGGCGCCTGGAGTGAAGTCTCGTCACGTTGTCACCTGCTCGATGTCCGTTCATGTGCGGTCGCGCCCGCCGACACCGCCGGCGGGCGCGACCGCTCATCCTGCCGCATCCGGCGGCCCGCTTCGCACCCGGACGGCGCGGATCACACGATGCCCTCGGCGAGTTCGGCCCGTTCTCGCGTTCCCGCAGCACGACCGGGCGACGATCACCGGGGAGCACACGCCCGCCCCATCGGTGCGGAGGCCGCCCGCGACGGGGTGGCGGCGGCCGGTGCGGTGCCGCGCCGACCGGTGGGGGGCAACCTGGCCCGGCACCCGACCCGACCGGCACGTCCGGCCGGCGGCGCGTCCCGGTGCGCTCACGACTCAGTGAACGACCCGTGCCGCCCCGCACCCCCCGCGAACCGGGCCGCCCCCTGGAGACCCTCCGCCAGGACGGCGACTCCGTGACGGAGTTCACCGCGCATCGCCGTCTCCTCCGTCAGGCCCTCCTGGTCCAGCACCGAGGCCCGGTCCCCGCGCAGGCAGGCCTGCGGGAAGCGGGCGAGGGCGGCCGCGAGTTCCTCGGCCTCGGCACGGGCGCGGCCGGTCGGCACGACACGGTCGGCCAGGCCGATGCCGTGGGCCTCGCGGGCCGGGACCGGGCGGCCGGTCAGGATCATGTCCATGGCCCGGCCGGTACCGATCAGGCGGGGGAGCCGTACCGTGCCGCCGTCGATCAGCGGCACGCCCCAGCGGCGGCAGAACACCCCGAACACGGCGTCCTCCTCGGCGACCCGGAGATCGCACCACAGGGCCAGTTCGAGGCCGCCCGCGACGGCGTGTCCGGCGACGGCCGCGATCACCGGCTTCGACAGCCGCATCCGGGTCGGCCCCATCGGGCCGTCGCCGTCCTCCGCGACCCGGTTGCCCCGCTCCGAGCCGACGGCCTTGAGGTCCGCGCCCGCGCAGAAGGTGCCGCCCTCGCCCCACAGCACCGCCACCCGCGCGGAGTCGTCGGCCTCGAACGCCCGGAAGGCGTCGGCGAGCTCGGTGGCCGTCGGGCCGTCGACCGCGTTGCGGGCCTCGGGCCGGGACAGCACGATCGTGGTGACGTGTTCCCTGCGCTCCACGCGGACCGGCACGGCGGTGCTCCTCTTCGGCGATGCGGGGCCAGGGTGTCTCTGGCGGCTCGAAGGGCCACTCTGCCTCAGATGACCTTCAGCCGCACCAGTGCCCCCAGCGTCAGCGCCCCCGGCACCAGCGGCACCCACACGGTGATGACCCGGTAGGCCAGCACCACCGCGGTGGCCATCGCGGCCGGGCCGCCCGCCGCGACCAGCGCCACGATCAGCGCCGCCTCCACGGAGCCGATCCCGCCCGGCGTCGGTACCAGTGCCACCGCGACCGTCGCCGCGAGATAGGCGAGCGCCATGTGCGCCGGCGGCACCGGTAGCTCCAGCGCCCGGCCCACGGCGGCGAGCCCGGCCGCCTGGCACGCCGGGAACGCCAGCGAGCCGCCCCACAGGGCCAGGGCCCGGGCCGGACGCGTGTGCACCGACCGCGCCTCGTCCAGGGCGTCCCGCAGGAAGGCGCGCACGGCCGTGCGCGGCCGCCGCGCGAGGGCGAGCGCGGCCGCCGCCAGCAGCACCAGCGCGCCTGCCCCGGCCAGCAGCGGCAGCGTGGCGCCGGCCGGCAGCAGCGTGCCCGGGCGCAGCGCGTCGGGGAAGGCGATCAGCAGCGCGGCCAGCAGGCCCAGCCGTCCCGCGCTCTCCGCCAGCAGATAAAGGGCCAGCGCCGCCGAGGAACGGGCCGGCGGCACTCCGCACACGGTCATGAAGCGCAGGTTCACCGCGCTGGCGCCGAGGCCGGTGGGCAGCAGATGGTTGGCCGCGCCCGCCGCGAACTGGGTGGCCAGCAGTCGCCGCTTCGGCAGCGGCTGCACCACCGCCCCCTGCCGGGTGAACGCGGCCGCCACCCAGGTCAGGCAGGTCGCGGTGGCCGCCGCCAGCAGCCACGGCCAGGAGGCGGTGCGCAGCTGGCCGAACCCCTCGGCGAGCACCGAACGGTGCCGCACCGCGGCCACGGCGACCAGCACGAGCGGCACCGCGCACAGGGCGTGCCGGACCGGGAAGCGCCGGGGTGCGCGGCCCCGGGGGACGTCGGGGAATCGGAGCGCTGTCACACCGGAAGAGGCTCTCCGCGCCGCGCCAACGGCGGATTGCGCGGGCGCGGACGGCGGCTTACGGACGGGCAGCGGGTGAGGGGAAGCAGTCATGGAGCCCTTCGGGTGCGGGTCAGCGGGCGGAATCAGGTGGGCGCGGACATTGACCTCAACGACGCTTGAGGTCCTACGTTCTCTTCCATGAGCATGGAGACCACCGCCTGGACGCAGTTGCACAGCGTCATGAACGCACAGGCCGAGCGCCGCCCCTTCGCCCGCGCCACGCTGCGCCGCATCGCCGCCTTCGCCCGTCCGCACCGCGCGGGCATCATCCGCTTCGTCCTGCTCGGGGTGGTGACGGCCCTGCTGGCCGTGGCCACCCCGGTGCTCGCCGGCCACGTCGTCGACGCGATCGTGGCGGGCCACGACTCCGGCGCCGTCGTACGGCTGTCCCTGCTGATCGCGCTGGTCGCGCTCGCGGAGGCGGGACTGGGCGTCCTCGGCCGGCGCCTGTCGTCGACGCTCGGGGAGGGGCTCATCCTCGACCTGCGCACGGCTGTGTTCGATCATGTGCAGCGCATGCCCGTCGCGTTCTTCACACGTACCCGTACGGGAGCGCTGGTCAGCCGTCTCAACAACGACGTGATCGGTGCCCAGCGCGCGTTCGCCAACACCCTCTCGGGCGTGGTGACCAACCTCGTCACCCTGGTGCTCACCCTCGCGGTGATGCTCACCCTGTCCTGGCAGATCACGCTGCTCGCCCTGGTGCTGCTGCCGGTGTTCGTGCTGCCCGCCCGCCGGATGGGCAGCCGCATGGCCCGGATGCAGCGGGAGGCCGCGGCCCTCAACGCGGCCATGGGCACCCGGATGACCGAGCGGTTCTCCGCGCCGGGCGCCACCCTGGTCAAGCTGTTCGGCCGCCCGGAGGAGGAGTCGGCGGAGTTCGCGGCCCGCGCCCGCCGGGTCCGGGACATCGGGGTGCGCACGGCCACGGCCCAGTCGGTGTTCATCACCAGCCTCACCCTGGTCTCCGCCCTCGCCCTGGCCCTCGTCTACGGCCTCGGCGGCTGGTTCGCGCTGCACGGCACCCTGGAGGCCGGCGCGGTCGTCTCCCTCGCCCTGCTGCTCACCCGGCTCTACGCCCCGCTCACCGCGCTCGCCGGGGCCCGCGTCGAGGTGATGTCCGCCCTGGTCAGCTTCGAGCGGGTCTTCGAGGTGCTCGACCTGAAGCCGCTCATCGAGGACAAGCCGGACGCCGGGGACGTGCCGCAGGGGCCGGTCGCGGTCGAGTTCGACGACGTCCGCTTCGCCTACCCGTCCGCCGACCAGGTCTCCCTCGCCTCACTGGAGGAGGTCGCCGCCCTGGACACCCGGGGCGGCACCGAGGTCCTGCACGGCATCTCCTTCCGCGCCGAACCCGGCCACACGGTCGCCCTGGTCGGCTCCTCGGGCGCCGGCAAGTCCACCATCGCGCAGCTACTGCCGCGCCTGTACGACGTCGGCTCCGGTGCCGTGCGGATCGGCGGGGCCGACGTGCGCGACCTGAGCGCCGCCTCGCTGCGGGCCACCCTCGGCATGGTCACCCAGGACGGGCATCTCTTCCACGACAGCGTCCGCGCCAACCTGCTGCTCGCCCGGCCGGACGCGACGGACGAGGAACTGTGGGACGCGCTGGGCCGCGCCCGTCTCGCCGACGTCGTGCGCTCCCTGCCGGACGGTCTCGACACGGTGGTCGGCGAGCGCGGCTACCGGCTCTCCGGCGGCGAACGCCAGCGCATGACCATCGCCCGGCTGCTGCTGGCCCGGCAGCGCGTGGTCATCCTCGACGAGGCCACCGCCCACCTGGACAACACCTCGGAGGCCGCCGTGCAGGAGGCTCTCGCCGAGGCCCTGGAGGGCCGTACCGCCGTGGTGATCGCGCACCGGCTGTCCACCGTGCGCGCCGCCGACCAGATCCTGGTCGTGGAGTCCGGCCGGATCGTGGAACGGGGCACGCACGACGAGCTGCTGGCGGCGGACGGGCGGTACGCGGAGCTGCACCGCACCCAGTTCGCCCGGCGGGACGGCGAGGTACCGGCCGTCTGACGGCCGGACCGCGCCGTCCCGGATCCGGCCGCCGCCCCCGTCCACCACCCGGTCCACCACGCCTCCCGGCCGGCCTTCTGGACGGCCGACCGTGACCGCCCGTGCGCGGGCGGCCCCGCCGACATGGGTGGGCGGCTCCGCCGACGACTGCGCGGGCGCCCCTTCCGCCCGGCCGGGATCTCCCTGCCCTGGCCGGTCCGTACCGGCCGCCCAGGCCGTCCGGTCCGCCCGGGGCGCCGGTCCGCGTCACGCCTGCCCGCCGCCGGGCCGGGCCGCGCGCCGTCCGGCCCGGCGACCGGGGCCCCGGGGCCGGAGCGGTGACGTGTCCGGTGGGGGTGGGTGGGGGACGGCGGGCCCGGAGTGGCCGGGACGTGTGAGGGGCCGCAGCCTGGATACGCGGTGTGCACGGACACCGCGGCCCGTCCGGAAGGTCCTGTCTGCCATGACCAGCGAGAACCGGCCAGACCCGCACGCGGAGGTCACCCGCCGCGTCGACGGCGAACCCCGCACGCTGCTCGTCGACCACCGGCGGGTCCCGCTGGACCCGCTCCGCGCGGACCTGGGCCCCACCGGGTCCAGGAAGGGCTGCGACCACGGTGGCCGCGGTGCCTGCACCGCCCTCAACGCCCGTACCGCGCGTTCCCGGTTCGTCGGCGGCACGACCATGGGCCTGGGCATGGCCCTGACCGAGGGCAGCACCATGGACGCCCGGTTCGGCGACTTCACCGAGGCCGGCCTCGCCTCGTGCCACCTGCCCGCCCACGCCGACGTACCCGGCATCGCGGCCCACGGGATCGAGGAGGGCGATCCGCACCTCGACGCGACGGACAGCATGGAGATCGCCGAGACCGGCGCCGTCGGCACCGCCGCCGCCCTCGGCGACGCCGTGCACCACGCCACCGGGATCCGGTTCCGTGAACCGCCCCTCACCCCGGACCGGATCCTCACCGGCCTGCTGTCCGAACGGTGACCGCCACGACGAGGGACACGGGAAGGGGGAGCCCCCAGGTGCCAGGACTGCTGTGGGAGTACGACGGTTACGACCCGGCCGAGGAACGGCTGCGGGAGTCCCTGTGCACCCTGGGCAACGGCTACTTCGCCACCCGCGGGGCGCTGCCCGAGTGCGCCGCGGACGACGTGCACTACCCCGGGACCTACGCGGCCGGCGTCTACAACCGGCTCACCTCCGAGATCGCCGGCCGCATGGTCGACAACGAGGACATGGTCAACCTCCCCGACTGGCTGCCGCTGCGCGTCCGCCCGGACGGCCACGACTGGCTCGGCCCCGACGCCACCCCGGTCGCCGAGCACCGGCAGGTCCTGCACCTGGACCCGGGCGTGCTCGAACGCCTCACCCGGTACCGGCTCGACGGCGGCGGCACGCTCCTCGTGCGCCAGCTCCGCCTGGTCCACATGGGCGACCCCCACCTCGCCGCCCTGCGCACGGACATCAGCGCGGAGGACTGGACCGGCGAAGTCGACGTCGAGGCCGCGCTCGACGGCCGCGTCACCAACTCCGGCGTGGCCCGCTACCGCGACCTCGACGGCCGCCACCTCACCCGGGTGGAGTCGGGCAGCGCCGAGTCGGGCGCCATGTGGCTGCGCTGCCACACCCGTACCTCGGACATCGCCGTCGGGCTCGCCTGCCGGCTGACCGCCGACGCGCCGGCGACCGACGCGCACGAGCCGGCGCGGGCCGTGCGGCGCCTGCGGATCGCCCTCGCGCCCGGCCGCACCGTCACCGTCGACAAGTGCGTCGCCCTGCACACCTCCCACGACCCGGCCATCAGCGACCCGCTGTGGGCCGCCGTCGACCGGGCCGAGACCGCGCCCGCCTTCGACGAACTGCTCGCCTCGCACGCCACGGCCTGGGAACAGCTCTGGCGGCGCGCCGAACTCGACGTCCCCGGTGAGCCGGGCAGCATCCTGCGCCTGCACCTCTTCCACGTGCTGCAGTGCCTCTCCCCGCACACCGCCGACCTCGACGTCGGCGTTCCCGCCCGCGGACTGCACGGCGAGGCGTACCGGGGACACGTCTTCTGGGACGAGCTGTTCGTGCTGCCCTACCTCAACCTGCACCTGCCCGAGGTGTCCCGTGCGCTGCTCCACTACCGCCACCGCCGACTGGACGCCGCCCTCCACACGGCCCACGAGGCCGGTCTGCGCGGCGCCCTGTACCCGTGGCAGAGCGGCAGCGACGGCCGGGAGGAGACCCAGGAGCTCCACCTCAACCCCCGCTCGGGCCGCTGGCTGCCGGACCACTCCCGGCTGCAGCGGCACGTCGGCTCGGCGGTCGCCTACAACGTGTGGCAGTACTGCGAGGCCGCCGCCGACACCGACTTCCTGCACACCGAGGGCGCCGAGATGCTGCTCCAGATCGCCCGTTTCTGGGCCGACTCGGCCACCTACGACGAACACCTCGGCCGGCACCGCATCCTGGGCGTGGTCGGCCCCGACGAGTACCACGACGCCTATCCGGACGCCACCGTGCCCGGCCTGGACGACAACGCCTACACCAACGTCACCGCGGCCTGGGTGCTCCTGCGCGCGCTGGGCCTGCTGCGCGACCTGCCCGAGCCGCGCCGCCGTGAACTCGCCGAGGGAATCGGCCTGGAACAGGACGAACTCGCCCGCTGGGAGGAGGTCTCACGCACCCTGCACGTGCCCTACCACGAAGGCGTGGTCAGCCAGTTCGCCGGCTACGGCGACCTCGCCGAACTGGACTGGCAGGGCTATCGCGAACGGTACGGCGACATCCGGCGCCTCGACCGGATCCTGGAGGCGGAGGGCGACACCGTCAACCGCTACAAGGCGTCCAAGCAGGCCGACGTGCTGATGCTGGGCTACCTGTTCTCACCCGCCGAACTCCAGTCCCTGTTCAGACGGTTGGGACACCGCCTGGATGAGGACATCTGGTCCGCGACGGTCGACCACTACCTGCACCGCACCTCCCACGGCTCCACCCTCAGCGGTCTCGTGCACGGCTGGATCCTGGCCCGCGCCCGCCGTGCCGACGCCTGGGGCTTCGTCCAGGAGGCGCTGCGCGGCGACATCGCCGACGTCCAGGGCGGCACCACCGGCGAGGGCATCCACCTGGGCGCCATGGCCGGCACTCTCGACCTGGTCCAGCGCTGCCTCACCGGACTGGAGACCCGTGACGGCGCCCTGTGGCTCGACCCGGTCCCGCTGCCGGAACTCTCCTCCTACGGCTTCTCCCTGCGCTACCAGGGCCACTGGGGCGTGAGCCTGCGCCTGCGCGCGGGCCTGCTGGAGGCCGTCGTGCCGTCCGCCTCCGGCCGCCCGCCCATCGACTTCCGCCTGCAGGACCGGGTGGTGCGGGTCGGGCCGGGGGAGAGGGTGCGCATGCGGCTGCTGGACTGACCCGCCCGCCCGCCGCACGCTTCTCGACGGCCACGGCTCCCGAGCGGCAGGATGCCCTCGGGCGGGTGCGGGGTCCGCGAGCCGCCGCGGGACGGCGGGGCGGACGACAGGGCGGGGGGACGAGCGGATGCGGTACATGGGCGCGAGCGCAGGGCCCGGACCACGGACCGGCGGCGGGCAGGAGCCGCTGCGCGTGCTCGCGGTGGACGACGAGGAACCCGCACTCGAGGAACTGCTGTACCTGCTCGGCGAGGACGAGCGGATCGGCACCGCCGTGCCCGCCCTCGACGCCGCCCGGGCGGTGCGCCTGCTGGAGCGGGCCACGGCGGCCGGGCCCGACGGCCCGGACGCCTTCGACGTCGTCTTCCTCGACATCAACATGCCCGGTCTGAGCGGCCTGGACCTGGCCGGTCTGCTCGGCGACCACCCGGACCCCCCGCTGATCGTCTTCGTCACCGCCCACGAGGACTTCGCGCTCCGGGCGTTCGACCTCAAGGCGGTGGACTACCTGCTCAAGCCGCTGCGCAAGGAGCGCTTCGCGGAGGCCGTACGGCGCGTCGCCGAACTGACCCGGGCCGGGCAGGGGCCGCGGCCGCCCCGGCGTCCATCCGGCGGCCCCGGCCCCGCCCCGGCCGGCCACCCCCGCGACCAGGTCCCCGTGGAACTCGGCGGGGTGACCCGGTTCGTGCCCGTCGCGGAGATCACCTATGTCGAGGCGCAGGGCGACTACGCCCGCCTGCACACACCGCACGGCAGCCACCTGGTGCGCGTCCCGCTCACCGCCCTGGAGGAGCAGTGGCGCTCGCGCGGATTCGTCCGGATCCACCGCAGCCGCCTGGTGGCTCTCGGCCGCATCGAGGAACTGCGCCTGGACGGCGGCAACCTGACCGTCCGGGTCGGCGACCGGATCCTCGCCGTGAGCCGCCGCAACGCCCGGGAACTGCGGGACCTGCTGGCCGCGCGGGCCCAGGGCGCGGTACGCGGTCGACGGTGACTCGACCCGGCCCCCGGGGCCCGGGCGAGCGGTCGCGGCGGCCCTGCGGCGATCCTCGTCCGGTACCTACCTGACCGCCCCGGCGCTGCGTACACTCACCGCAACAAGGTGATCACCGGGGCGTCGGGGAGTGCGTGATGGGTGCGGAATCCGTCCCTCGCAGAGAGGTGGTCACCGGACGGCCCCGCACCGACCGCGCCGGCCCGCCACCGGCCCGCGCCGTGAGCCCGTCCGGCGGCCGTCCCGCCGTCCCGGACGACGACACCCCCGTGCGGTTCCTGATGCGACGTCAACTCCGCGCCGCTCTCACGGCGACGGTCCTGCTCGCCCTCTCGCTCGGGCTGCTGCCCGTGCTCCTGCGCGTCCTGACCGCCGGCGGCGCCGGACACGACGTCCCGCTCGCCGTCTGGCTGCTGCTGGGCGTGGCACCGTATCCGCTCCTGCTGTGCACGGGAGCCTGGTACGTCCGCCGTGCCGAGCGCAACGAGGGTGACGTGACCGGACGTTGAACCAGACGTACGGAATCGCCGGCGTGTCCGCCGTGGTCCTGGCCACGGTGCTTGTCGGGGCGCTGGGCCTGCGCATCTCGCGCACCACCTCCGACTTCTACGTCGCCTCGCGCAGCGTCCCGCCGCGGCTCAACGCCTTCGCCGTCAGCGGCGAGTACCTGTCCGCCGCCTCCTTCCTGGGGGTCGCCGGACTCGTCCTCGCCCAGGGCGCCGACATGCTCTGGTTCCCCATCGGCTACACCGCAGGCTTCCTGGTGCTGCTCGCCTTCGTCGCCGCCCCGCTGCGCCGCTCGGGCGCCTACACCCTGCCGGACTTCGCCGAGGCACGCCTGGAGTCCCGCGCCGTACGGCGGATCGCGAGCGTGCTCGTCGTCGGCGTCGGCTGGCTCTACCTGCTGCCCCAACTGAGGGGCGCCGGGCTGATCCTCCGGCTGCTCACCGGCGCGCCGGGCTGGTTCGGCGGCCTGGTCGTGGCCGTCGTGGTCACCGTGGCGGTGGCCGCCGGCGGCATGCGCAGCATCACCTTCGTCCAGGCCTTCCAGTACTGGCTGAAACTCACCGCCCTGCTGGTGCCCGCCGTGTTCCTGCTCATAGCCTGGCGGGCCGACCGGGCCCCGGCGCCCGCCTGGGACGAGCGTCCCGTGTTCCAGCGCTCCACCCGGGTCGCCACCGACCGGCCGCTGACCCTCACCGTCCACGCACCGGTGCGCGTCACCGTCACCGGAACCGTGGACGGGCGGCCCCTCGACGGCCCGCTCACCCTCGGCGCGGGCACCCACCGCGTCGGTCCCGGCACCACCCTGGGCTTTCCGCGCGGTGCCCCCGTGCCGCTGCCCGACGGCGGCGGCCCCGGCACGGCCCCCACCGGCTGGGCGCAGCCCCTGTCGGCGGGACGCGAACAGCACGGGCTGTACGCCACCTACGGGCTCATCCTCGCCACCTTCCTCGGCACCATGGGCCTGCCGCACGTCGTCGTCCGCTTCTACACCAACCCCGACGGCGGCGCCGCCCGCCGCACCACCGTCGTCGTCCTCGGCCTGCTCGGCGCCTTCTACCTGCTCGTCCCGCTCTACGGCGTGCTCGGCCGGCTCTACGCGCCCGACCTGCTGCTGACCGGCGACACCGACGCGGCGGTGCTCGTCCTGCCGCAGCGGCTGATCGGCGGCCCCGGCGGCGACCTGCTCGGCGCGCTGGTCGCGGGCGGCGCCTGCGCCGCGTTCCTGTCCACCGTCTCCGGGCTCACCATGTCCGTCGCCGGGGTGCTCGCCCAGGACGTGCTGCCGACCCTCGGCATCCGGCACTTCCGGCTCGCCACGCTGCCCGCCATAGCGGTGCCCACCGCGGCCAGCACCGTCGTCACCGACCTCCCCGTGGCCGACGCGGTCGGGCTCGCCTTCGCCGTGTCCGCGTCGTCGTTCTGCCCGCTCCTGCTGCTCGGCATCTGGTGGCGCGGCCTGACCCCGCCCGGCGCGGTCGCGGGACTGCTCCTCGGCGGCGGATCCGCGCTCACCGCGGTGACCGTGACCATCGCCGGCGGCGCGACGTCCGGCCCGCTGCACACCCTGCTGGCCTGGCCGGCGGTCTGGTCGGTCCCCGCCGGCTTCGCGGCCATGGTGCTGATCTCCCTGGCCACCCGGCACCGCGTCCCCGCGTCCGCGGCCGCCACGATGGCCCGGCTCCACCTGCCCGAGCCGCCGCGCGGCCCGGCCACCGCACCGGGCGCCGGTCCGAAGCGGTCCCGGGAGCGCCGTCCGTGACCGCGCTCGGCACCGTCGTCCTCGCCGTGGCCGCGCTCGGGCTGTTCGCCCTGGGCGCCGCCCTCGGCCATGCCGGGGCCCGCCGTCAGCAGGAGAACCCGGCCGACGTCGGCACCCCCGTGGAGCGGGCCACCTTCCACACCCTGCACACCGCCTCACTCGCCGCGCCGCCGCTGCGTGCCGGACTGACCCCGGACACCGCCCGCAAGGCGGCCCGGCGGCTGCGGCCGCTGCTCGGCACGGTCGCCCTCGCCCTCGCCGACGAGGAGTCCGTGCTCGCCTGGGACGGTACCGGCGAGCACCACCGGGCCGCGGCCGCAGCCCGCCCCGCCCACACGGCGCGCACCAGGACGTTCCCGCTGACCTGCCCCGACGCCCGCTGTCCCGTCCGCTGGGGGGTGGTGGTCCCGCTGACGGTCGACGGCCGGGCCGCGGGCGCCCTGGCCGCCTTCACCGACCGGGAGTCCGCCGTCGTCGTACGGGCCGCCGAGGAAGTGGCCCGCTGGGTCTCGGTGCAGCTCGAACTCGTCGACCTGGACCGGGCGCGGTCCGGCGCGATCGAGGCCGAGATCCGGGCCCTGCGCGCCCAGATCTCGCCGCACTTCGTCTACAACTCCCTCGCCTCTATCGCCTCGTTCGTCCGCACCGATCCCGAGCGGGCCCGCGAACTGCTCCTGGAGTTCGCTGACTTCACGCGGTACTCGTTCCGGCGCGGCGGCGACTTCACCACGCTCGCCGAGGAGCTGCGCTCGATCGAGCAGTACCTCGAACTGGCCCGCGCCCGCTTCGGCAGACGCCTGGAGGTGACACTGCGGATCGCCCCCGAGGTACTGCCCGTCACGCTGCCCTTCCTCTGTCTGCAGCCCCTCGTCGAGAACGCGCTCAAACACGGGCTGGAGGAGTCCGTGGAGCGGGGCCGGATCACCATCACCGCCGAGGACGAGGGCACCGAGGCCCGCGTCGTCATCGAGGACGACGGCGTCGGCATGGACCCGCAGCGCCTGCGCGACCTGCTGCGCGGCCGGGGCGGCCCGTCCGCCGGCATCGGCCTGAGCAACGTGGACATGCGGCTGCGCCAGGTCTACGGCGACGACCACGGCCTCGTCATCGAGACCGGCGTCGGCGCCGGCACGAAGATCACCGTCCGGCTCCCCAAGTTCCACCCGGGCTCGGCCCGCTGAAGGGAGCGGACGCACGAAGCAAGGGAACCGGACACCTGCGTACCCGCCGGCGCGGCGGACCGGGCCCGGGCCGGTGCGGGCCGCACCACCGCGGGACACGGCGGCGCGGCCGCGGACCTGAAGGCCGTCGCGTCGGCGCCCCGGCCGCCGTGCCCTACGGTGACCGGGGCGCCGTCCGGCGTCAGTCCTTCAGCGCCGTGCCGGCGGCGGTGAGGGCCTTGGTGTTCTTCGTCTTCGCGGCCGTCAGGCTGCTCCTGTGGGCCGTGATCTGCTGCTTCTGGATCTTGGTCTCGGCCTTGAACCAGACCTTCACCAGGTTGGTCCGCTGCTTGCAGTCGATCTCCGCCAGGGCGACGTCGATCTCCTTCTGGGTGGCCGGGTCGGTGTGCGGGACCAGCTCCGCCGACTCGGTCGGCGTCGCGGCCTGGTACCCCTTGGCCTTCATGCACTGCGACCAGGCGCCCATGGCCTTCTTGACCGTCGGGACCCGCATCGACTCGAGGAACGACTGGCCGTTCAGCTCCGAGACGAGCTGGAAGTCGGCGGCCGGCTTGCCGATCTTCTCGGCCGCGTAGCCGACACAGCCCTTCGCCGGGATCTTCTTGCCGTTGTAGGTCTTCGGGGCGGCCTTGGCGACGAAGGAGCCGTTCGCGCCCGCCTTGGTCGGCTTGCCGTGCCCGGTCAGCACCTCCACCTGAGCCTCGCTCAGGCTGGGCAGCTTCTGCCGGGGCTGGTCGGTCAGGGCGTCGGGCAGGCCGTAGCCGTACTTGGCGGCGGTCGCGCGGTCGGTCAGGCCGTAACGGCGCTCCATGTTGGCGTCGTTGTCGTTCGGCGGCGGGGTGGCGCCGGCCACGCTGAGCCTGACGTCGAAGCCGTAGCCGGCCATGCACTTCTCCTGGAGGTGGCGGGTGGCCGTGTCCAGGGTGACGGTGTCGGCGTAGGTCTGCATGTAGGTCTCGAGCGGCAGCGACAGACCCTTGGCCAGGCCGCGCTGCGGGGTCGCCTTGGGCCAGTTGGCCTTGTTCACCAGCGGTTTGTCCGCCGCGACCGGGGCGGCCGCGTCATGGCCGGAGCCGCTCGTTCCGCAGGTCGAGAGCATTCCGGTTGTCGCGATCATGACAGTCGTGGCGATGAAGACGCGCTTGTTCCACATGGGGGGTCACTCCTCGGTCGGATCAGGCGAAGTGCTGGGAGGCGTTGTTGTTCTTCAGCGCCGAGATCAGGTTGGTGAGGTTGCAGTCACCCCAGGGCTCGTTGTGCGCGAAGTACTGCGAGGTGCCGCCGTAGCCCGAGTTGTAGTACACGCGGTAGTTGTCGGCCGGGGCGCAGTTCTGCACCGAGGCCGCGTTGTTCTTCATGTACTGGCCGGAACCGTTGCCGTTGCCGTTGAACACGTAGCGGTACGTGGACAGCGTGGAGCCCTGATACTGGCTGGTGCCCCAGTAGTCGCTCACGTTGCCGTAGAACGACGACCAGCTCGTCACGTATCTGCCGCCGCTGATCGCCAGGTCCTTGGAGTTGTACAGCAGCCACAGATCGCCCTCGGAGCAGTTGATCCAGGGCACGTCGCAGTTGTCCGTGACCTTGAACTCGGCGGCGTGGGCGGGAGTGGCACCGACCATGAGCGCGGCGGTCGCGGCGAACGCGGAGGCCACCGCCCCGATCCTGGACCGCAGGCGGACGTTCTTCATGCTGGAGGAACCCTTCGCTCGGGTTGTGATGATCATTTGAAGTGGATCTTACAGAGAGGGCCCGGAAAGGCGACCGGATTTCCACCGCCCGCGGACGGCCTCGCCGTGCTCGCGTCCGTCCCCGGCGGGGGACGGACGCGAGCACGGTCGAAGCGGACCTCGGAGGCGGTGTGTCAGGCACCCGCCGGACTCACCAGGGGAACGCGCCGGACCCCTGGAAGGAGAACAACGCCCAGATGACCAGGGGGAGAAGGACCAGGAGGACGACGGCGGCCAGCACCTTCGCCCACCCGGCGGTCCTCCCCCGACCGTCAGCCGGCACGGCGGATCACAGCTTGCCCACGGCGCGGACGAACGCCTTCGCGTAGGCGCTCGTACCGGTCCCGTTGGGGTGGTAGCTCTCGCGGCTGACGCACCAGCTTCCGCCCAGTTCGCAGCGGAAGTCACCGTCTCCCTGGGAGGCGAGGACGATCTTGTTGATGCCCTCGGGGTCGTCGCAGGCGCGCCGGCCCTCGAAGTCGGGATCGGGTGATTCGTAGCTCACCGGAAGGCCCGACGAGCGCAGTGACGTGACCATCTGCTCCTGCTTGCTCGCCATGGTCCGGGCCATGGCGTTGACGCGGATCATTCCCACCCCGCCGACGCCGCTGATGCAGGTCAGGGAGTCCTCGTTGAAGAGCTGCGGGTAACCCAGCAGGACGATCTCGGCGTTGGGCGCCTGGTCGTGGATCTCCCGCAGGGTCTTCTCGATCTTCGGCATGGTGTCGTCGATGTCCCGGCTGACGTCGTCCTCGGCGGGACAGCCCGTGGTGGCGCACGACTGCATCACGCTCGGGAAGCCGGCGTCGTTGCCGCCGACCGTCAGGGCGACCAGGGTGGTGTCCGTGCTGAGCACACCGGACTTGATCTGCCCCATCTCGTGGAACTGCCCGTCGGCGCTTGCGTACTTGCTCCGGTCGTCCCACGACACGGGCCAGGTGTCGTAGTCGTTGCCCTGGTCGTCCGTCGCCTTCCCGCGCACGTTCCACGTCAGCGCACCGGAGCAGGCCACGTCCAGGAAGTCGGCGGAAGTGGTGTGCTGGTCGGCGACCTGGCCGAGGGTGGCGGACCGGCCGGGCAGGGTGGCCTTGCGCGCCCAGGAGTTGTCGCTGCGCCGGCAGGCGTTCCAGGTCTCCTTCTCGCTGTCCCGGTCGGACTCGGGGGAGTAGGCCCCCGCGCCCTCGCCGGCGGAGTAGGAGTCGCCCATCACGACGACCATGTCCTTCGGTTTGCCCGGCAGTTCCTGGAAGGCGATCGACGTGAACGCGATGTCCTCGTCGGCCGTGCCGTCGTCCGTGGTGTTGGTGAGCCGCACCCGGGGCGTACCGGTGAAGTGGTAGACGCCGAGTTCCACCCAGGTGTTCCTGCCGTAGTGCGTGTTGATGTACCGGTCACGGTCACCGCCCGCGACCCCCTCGACCACGTAGTGGGCCTGCTGCGTGTGGGCCCCGGTGTCGGGGACGTGCGCGAACACCCGCGCCCAGTCCAGGCTCTGGCCCAGCGTCCAGGTGCCGCTGACGGTCATCGGGCCGTAGTCGCCGCCCAGGTGACCGGAGTTGCGGGTGTGGGCGTACCAGAAGTGCCCGCCGTAGCCGCCGCCCACCTGGTGCAGGTCCGCCTTGGCCTCGTAGTGGTTCGCGGTGTCCGCGTTGAAGTCGAACTGGAAGCTGCCCGAGGAGGTGACCTGTCCGCAGTCGCCCCATGACTCGGTCCCGTTGGGTACGGAGGCGACGACATGGGTGCCGGGGGCGCCGGAGCACACCGGTTCGCCGTGCTGCAGGCGGTAGCCGCGCCCGGGCTCGGAGACCAGCGTCTGGTACTTGATGCTCTCGTGACCGCAGTCGGTCGCGCAGTCCTCCTTCCAGGTCGCGTTCGGCGCGTGCCACCAGTACTGCGAGTAGCAGGACTCGGTGTCGCACTCCGGCGGACTGATCGAGTCGCAGTAGTTGTACTCGTTGCAGAACGTGCTGAGGGGCGGCGAGACCTGGCTGCGCTGCTCCTTGGTGACCCACCATGCGGGCCGGAAACCGGCCGAGGAGAAGCCGGATTCACCGGGCCAGTCCTGGCGGCCGGACGTGGCGTAGGAGTAGCCGGTGTCCATGGACCAGGCGGCCCAGCCCATCACCTTCTCCTCGTACGGCCAGTCCTGCGGGTGCGCCGCGTCCTTGTTCGCCTCCGTGCCGTCCACGTCGGTGTCCATGAACGGGTGGCCCCAGCTCTTCTTGTAGATGGGGTTGGCCGGGTTGTTGTACCAGCCCAGACCCCAGGGGCCGGTGGTGTGCGGGGTGGGGGCGTTGAAGCCGAGGTTGTAGTTCCACACGGCGGTGAACCAGTTCTCCACCCGGGAGGCGTCGTCGTCGTTGACGGTGACCTTCTGCCCGTCCGTGTGCACCTCGTTCCACTTGTCCGCGAGGATCTTCATGGAGGCGGCGATGTTCGTCGCGTAGTCCACGGCGACGGCCTTCTGCAGGGCCGGCGACAGGCTCGTCTCACCGGTCTTCTCGTGCCCGGCGAGCCGCATCCCGTCGGTGACCTGTCCGACGCCGTAACCGCAGTCGGACTTGTCCCAGTTGATGTGCCAGTACGCGTCCGGGTCGGCCGGGTCGGCCTTGTGCCCGTAGTAGCCGTCCACGGCGGCCAGCGGGCTGCCCATCTGGCCGGGGATGGAACCGGACTCGGCCTGCCAGAGGTTGGACTCCTGGGCCATGATGCCCAGCATCACATTGGCGGGGATCCGCCCGCCACCGGTCAGGGTGGGCGCCGGGAACAGGCCCTGCGGGTCGATGGTGCCGATCCCGGTCTGGTTGCGGTACCCGCCCTGGCGGATGTACTGGGAGCGGAGCTGGCCGCGGACGGCCATGTCCACGGCCCACTCGACCTGGTTGGGCGTGGGCTGCAGCGCCTGCGCGTTCACGTCGTTGCGGGAGACGGAGCACCAGCGGTCCGGATCCGTCGGATCCTGCGAGGCGACGGCCGCGGCGGCGGTGAGCATCGACCGCTCGGGTCCGCTCGCGCCGGAGTCCGGCGCGCTCGCGCCGGTCAGGGCGGGGGAGAGCCGGCTGTTTCCGGTGGAGCCGTCGGTCCTGGTGACGGTCTGCTCGATCCTCGCGCCGGTGCCGGTGGCCGTGGAGGTCACCGTCACCGGCGTGTGCGCCGCCACGGTGGCCGGGGACTGGGCGTCCTCGCCGCGCGGCGCGGGGTCGGCCTTGGTGAAGCCCTTGCCCGCCCTGGCGATGTGGTCGAGTCCCGCCCGTACACCGGGGGTGAGGACCGCGTCGACGGCCAGCCGTCCCTGGCTGGAGATGACCGTGTCGGCCGGAGCGCTCACCCGGGTGATGCCGGTGCCCGCCGTGTGGGTGGCGCCGGCCGGACGCCCGGTGAGGAACACCTGGTCGGAGCCGCCGCGTTCGAGATCGAGCTTGCCGAGCCTGCCGGTGGCGACCGTGGCCGGGGTGCCGTGCCCGCCCCACACCCGGGCCCGCGCGACCTCGGTGCCGCGCCGCTCCACGAAGGCGATCCTCCCGCCGTGGACCGGGTGGATGTCGTAGGGCACCCCGCCGGCCGTGAACAGCTTCTCGACCTTGCCGGTGCGGTGGCCGAGCCGGACCACGGCGTGGCCCAGGGCGCCGACCGCGCCGCCCTCGACGGGCACCGCGCTGGTGACCTCGCCGCGTGCGGAGGCCTTGCCGACGGTCCTGCCGGTGGTGTCCACGGTCACCACCCGGGTCCGGGTGGCGGCCGGGTCGTTCATGTCGCGGAAGGCGGTGAACGCGGCGGTGTGGGTCGCCGGGTTGCAGGACGGGTCGAAGTAGGCGAGCGACGCGGTGAACGGGAGCTTGGTCACCTCGCCGGTGGCCAGGTCCACGACGGCGGTGAAGGCGCCGCCCTGCATCAGGTCCGGCTTGTTGGTGAAGGTGCGGGGCGCGTAGACGACGGCGGCGTGGTCGCGGTCCATGACGCACACGTTGCCGAGCCACGAGTCCGCCGGCATGCCGGGCTCGCCGAGCACGGCGGCGGTCCGCCAGTCGTAGGCCCGTGCGCTGTCCGCGACCAGTACGTGCAGCCCGTCCACGTCGGCGGCGGCGGTGACGGCGCGGTCCTTGCTGCCCCGCCATCCCTTTCCGAGCTTCTTGTCCGGGTCGGCGACCTGCCCGCCGCGGGCGGTGGCGGCACCGGCTCCGGTGCCGGGCTCGTTGCTGGTGGGCCCGGGCCTGGGCGCGGCGTGCGGCGCCGCGAGCGCGGTCGCGCTCTGCAGCAGCCCGCCGGCCAGCACGGCACAGGCCAGCACGGCGCCGAGCCGCCCGCGTATGCGTCTGTTGGGTCTCAAGGAGAGTGTCCTCGCTTCTCGGTGGGGTGTCCCGCGCCCGTGCGCGGGCACGACTCGGCCCGGAAGGGCCCGTGGACCGGGCGGGAGTTCGGGGAGCCGCCCGGAGGCGCGGGCGGGAAGCGGGCCGCGGGACCGGTGCGCGCCGCGGCCCGCTCCGTCACCCGCGGTTCATGAAGCCGCGCCGTTCGTCGAGGAGTTCCGCGGCGCGCCGGCCGGCGCGGCGGTGGCACAGAGCTGTCTCGGACACGTGCTGAGCCCCCTCATGGCCATCCGTGACAGGCGAGCGCGCCTTCGACACGTAGCCCCCCGCCCCGTGAATGTCCCCGTTGGTGTCGTACGGTCACGACACAGAACCGGCGGTTGGTCTAGTCCACCCGCCCGGCGCGTTGTCATCCTATGCCCAGCATGCACATGCCACGCAAGATCCACGTTCCCCCTTCTGCCGCTTTCCCCGCGGGGTCAGTCCTCCAGGCGCACCGGCATCAGGAGCGAGAAGGGGTGCTCGTCGTCGGGGTGGCGGATCGCGAGGGGGGCCGTCGGGGACGTGGACTCCAGGACGAGATGGTCGTGGGCGGCGGCGGTGAGGGCCTGGAGCAGGAACTCGCGGTTGACCGCGATGCGGCCGGGGCCGGTCTCGGCGTCCTCGCGAATGGTCACCGTGCCGCCGGCCGCCAGTTCGAGCACGGTCAAGTCGGCCGTGGAGCCGCTGTGTTCGTGGACAGGGCCCGTCTCGAGCGCCGCGCGGAAGGCCGGCACGCCGACCAGGGCGCGGCGGCCCGCCGGCAGGTGGACCAGGCGGCGGTAGTCGGGGAAGTCGTGGTCGAGACGACGTCCGGCCACCTGACGGTCGCCGGCCTCCAGGGCCACCCGGTCGCCGTCCAGCTCCAGCCGGACTGACTCCCGCCCGCCGAGCAGCGCGCGCACGGCGTCCGCGAGCGCGGTGGGCACGACGGCCTGGACGCGCGGACCGCCGTACCCGGCGACCGCTGCCCGGGCGACGGCCATCCGGTAGCGGTCGGTGGCCACGACGTACAGCGTGTCGCCGTCGATGTCGAACAGGACGCCGCCCAGCACGGGCAGTTCGGGATCGGTGCTCACCGCGAAACGGACCGCGTCCAGGGCCGCCGCGAGTGCGGGTGCCGGGACGGACAGGTGGACGGGGGCGGTGTGGAGCGGGGGCATGTGCTTGTCCCTGTGGTCGAGTAGGGCCCGGAGTGCGGAGAACTCGACGCGGGCCTCGGACAGTCCCGACTCCAGCCGACGCAGATGTGCCTGCAGCAGCGAGCGGGCCAGACCGGTGTCGGTACCGGGCCAGGCGGCCAGCACCAGCCGGACGTCCGCCAGCGGCATGCCGGCCCGGCGCAGGCGTGCCAGCACCCGGGCCTCCTCCAACTGCCCCCGGCCGTACCAGCGGTACCCGCTCACCGGGTCCACCCGGGCCGGGACCAGCACGCCCGCCCGGTCGTAGAACCGCAGGGCGCTCACGCCCAGTCCGCTGTCGCGGGCCATCTCCCCGATACTGCGCATCTCGCTCTCCACATCCGGAACTCTGGACCCTCGACCAGGTCGAGGGTCAAACCCCGGCCGGGTCAGGCGTCCCACCGGACCCGGCCGGGGCCGCCGTGGGCGTGGTCGACGCCCGAACCAGACGGTCCAGGACCTTCAGCCTCGTCCACCGGTTCTTCCTGAACACCGGGCGGGTGGACAGGCTGTGGCGTCCGGTGGAACCGGCCCTCGACACGCCCTCGCACCACCGCGTCCACCACGGATCGAACAGCGAGTACCTGGACCGCGACCACGGCGGCATCCTCATCATCCGGGACCGGCTCTTCGGGACCTTCGAACCGGAGGGCGCACGCGTGGTGTACGGCCTCACGAAGAACATCGGAACCCGCAACCCGCTACGGGTGGCCTTCCACGCGTACACGGCCGCCTGGCGGGACGTCCGCGCGGCCCGGACCTGGTGCGCCAACGCGCCGGGTACCTGTTCGGGCCGCCCGGCCGGGCACCCGGGGCCGAGAAGTGATCCGCGCGCCCGGCCCCGCCCGGCGGGGGTGACGTCGCGGCGGGCTCCGGGCAGCCCGGCGGAGCCCGGGACGCACCCGGCCGGTGACCGCCCGTGGCCGCTCCGGTCGGCCCGCACCGGTCACACCCGCGGGTGATGCGCCGGGCCGGCGGTGTTTACCCCGCCGCCTCCGGGTCACGCGGCCTGTGGGAAACGAAGGGCCGGTGGGATCGCTCCGCCGCGTCCGCGTCGCACGCGGCGCACGGAGCCGGCGGCCACACTACGGAAGGCAGCAGAGCGATGACGGAGATCCGACCCGCCACCACGACCGACTCCGGCGCGCCGGTGGAGAGCGACGAACACTCCCTGACCGTGGGGCCCGGGGGACCGATCCTCCTGCAGGACGCCTACCTGATCGAGCAGATGGCCCAGTTCAACCGGGAGCGGATTCCGGAGCGCCAGCCGCATGCCAAGGGCAGCGGCGCGTTCGGCCACTTCGAGGTCACCGACGACGTCAGCGCGTACACGAAGGCGGCCTTGTTCCAGCCCGGCGTCCGCACCGACCTGGTCGTCCGCTTCTCGACCGTCGCGGGGGAGCGTGGCAGCCCGGACACCTGGCGTGACCCGCGCGGCTTCGCGGTGAAGTTCTACACCAGCGAAGGCAACTACGACATGGTCGGGAACAACACTCCGGTGTTCTTCGTGAAGGACCCGATGAAGTTCCAGCACTTCATCCGCTCCCAGAAGCGCCGCGCCGACAACAACCTGCGCGACCACGACATGCAGTGGGACTTCTGGACGCTCTCCCCGGAGTCCGCCCACCAGGTCACCTGGCTGATGGGGGACCGCGGCGTGCCCCGGACCTGGCGCCACATGAACGGCTACACCTCCCACACCTACCTGTGGATCAACGCCGCAGGTGAGCGGTTCTGGGTGAAGTACCACTTCAAGACCGACCAGGGCATCGAGTTCCTCACCCAGCACGAGGCCGACCAGATGGCCGCGGTGGACACCGACTACCACACCCGTGATCTCTTCGAGCACATCCGGGACGGTGACTTCCCGAGCTGGACCCTGTACGTGCAGGTGATGCCGTACGAGGAGGCCGCGAACTACCGCTTCAACCCGTTCGATCTGACCAAGGTGTGGCCGCACGGGGACTACCCGCTCATCCGGGTCGGCCGGATGACGCTCGACCGCAACCCCACCGACAACCACGCCCAGATCGAACAGGCGGCGTTCCAGCCCAACAACTTCGTCCCCGGCATCGGACCGAGCCCGGACCGCATGCTGCTGGCCCGGCTGTTCTCCTACGCGGACGCCCACCGCCACCGCATCGGCGGCAACTACCAGCAGCTCCCCGTGAACGCGCCTGTCGTCGACGTCCACACCTACTCCAAGGACGGGGCGATGGCGTACCGGAACACGACCGACCCGGTGTACGCCCCCAACTCCAAGGGCGGCCCCGCGGCGGACACCGAGCGGTACGGATCCCCGCCGAGCTGGACGGCCGACGGCGAGATCACCCGTTCCGCCTACGTCTCCCACTCCGAGGACGACGACTGGGGGCAGCCGGGAACCCTGGTGCGCGAGGTCATGGACGACGCGGCCCGCGACCGACTGGTCGACAACGTCGTCGGCCACCTGCTCGACGGAGTGACCGAACCCGTCCTCGAACGCGCCTTCGCGTACTGGTCCAACATCGACGAGACCATCGGCAAGCGCATCGCCGACGGTGTCCGGGCCAAGGCCGACGAGAAGGACCCGAAGGCCACCGAGCAGGGCAACCCGGCACGGAGCTCCATGCGGCACAAGGCCTGAGCTCCGCCGCCCGGCGCCGGCGCACCGCCGCGCCGGGCGGAACTCACGCTCCCCAGAGCGTGACGTACACCGGGGGCCGGAACCGGGAGGGCGGGACGCCCGCGCCGGGTGCGCGCATGATCCGGGTCGCCGCGGGTGTGCGCAGGAAGTACAGGAAGGCGTCGGTGGCCGGGGAACGGTGTCCCGGCCGCGCGACCGTGACGTGCCACGTGGCGTCCGACGGCGTGGCCGGCGTCTCCAGCAGACGCAGCTCGTCGCGCCGGACGCGGGGCGACACCAGATGCTCCGTCGCCGGTGCCACTCCCGTGCCCTCGGCGGCGGCCGCCAGGGCGGCGGTCTGGTTGGGGAACACCCGCACGTTCGCCTCCGGGACCTCGAGCCGCCGCAGCAGCCGCCCGGAGTCGGCGTCCGGATCGGTCCCGGAGGAGTCGACCAGCCACGGCCACCGATGCGGCGGACCGGGCGGCCGGGGCGTCCTGGCACCGGTCACCACGACGAGCCGGGCGCGGAACAGCGGCTCGCTGACC
This sequence comes from Streptomyces cellostaticus, assembly GCF_023630175.1. Classification (GTDB taxonomy): domain Bacteria; phylum Actinomycetota; class Actinomycetes; order Streptomycetales; family Streptomycetaceae; genus Streptomyces; species Streptomyces cellostaticus_A. The sequence continues at coordinate 62,114 of NZ_JALLIN010000017.1, forward strand.
AGCTCGCCCCCGCCGTCGTCACCCGGACACGGCCCGAGCGCGACATCGGCCAGCCGGTTCTCCACCAGCGCGCGCATCCCGCTGCCGGCGGCCACCCCGAAGGACGTCTCGGTCCTGGGTCCGGAGCGGCAGGCGAAGGCCTCCGCCAACGAGGGGAGCACGAACTCGGCCAGCGTGCTCGTGGCGACGACCCGCAGTTCGTCCGGCGCGCCCCGGGCCGTTCGCACCGCGGCCTCGGCGTCCGCGCTCAGCGCGACCATCCGCGAGGCGACCGGCAGCAGCCGCGCCCCGGCCGGGGTCAGCCGCATCCCGCCGCCGCCGGTGCGTCTGATGAGCGGATCGCCGAAGTGGGCACGCAGCGCGGCGAGCGTCTGCGACACCGCGGACTCGCTCACGTCCAGAGCGCGTGCCGCGGCGCCCACCGACCCGAGCCGGGCCACCAGCACGAAGGTGCTGAGCTGTGTGACCGTCACCGTCCCATTTTCTCGCGTTCGGGTCGATAAGTGAATGCTTATCCACCGCTTGCACGGCCGGTGCGGCGGAGCGCAGCATCGTCACGGCAACGGGCACAGCGTCCCAGGAGGGCCCGATGCAGGTACCGGCCGCATTCCAGTACGAGAGGGCCAGCAGCGTCGAGCAGGCGATCGAGCTGCTCGGACGGTACGGCCCCGATGCCCGGGTGGTGGCGGGCGGGCACAGCCTGCTGCCCATGATGAAGCTGCGGCTGGCCCAGCCCGAAGCGCTGATCGACATCAACGGCCTCGGCGAGCTGGCGTCGATCCGGGTGGACGGCCACGACCTGGCCGTCGGAGCGATGGTCCGCCACGCCGAACTGCTCGCCTCGCCGGTCGTCGGCGAACACTTCCCCATCCTGCGGGACGCCGAGCGGGTCATCGCGGACCCGCTCGTCCGCAACCGCGGCACCGTGGGCGGCTCCCTGTGCCAGGCCGATCCGTCGGAGGACCTGTCCGCGGCGTTCTCGGCGCTGCGGGCGACCCTGGTGACCCAGGGCCCCGCCGGCAGGCGCACCGTGGCGATCAGGGAATTCTTCCTCGGGCCGTACGAGACCGCGCTGACCGAGGCGGAGCTCCTGGTGGAGATCCGCGTGCCCATCCGCTCGCACGCCAGTGCCTACCGCAAGGTCGAGCGCCGGGTCGGCGACTGGGCGGTCGTCGCCGCGGGAGCGGTGCTGGAGATCTCCGGCGGCCTGGTCACCGAGGCCGGGATCGGGCTGACCGCGGCGGGTGCCCCGCGGTTCGTGGCCGAGCGGGCCGAGGACTTCCTGCGCGGCGGGCGGCCGGACGACGAGCGCTTCGCCGAGGCCGGCCGGCTCGCCGCGGCGGAGTGCCGGCCGGCCGCCGACCAGCGAGGCCCGGCCGACTACAAGCGGCACCTGGCGGGAGAGCTCACCACGCGGGCACTGCGCGCCGCCGCCGCACGCGCCCGGGGCCAGGAGGCGTGACATGCGGATCACCGTGACCGTGAACGGCGAGCAGCACACGAGGGACGTGGAGCCCAGGCTGCTGCTCGTGCACTTCCTGCGCGACGAACTCGGGCTCACCGGCACCCACTGGGGCTGTGACACCTCCAACTGCGGCGTGTGCACCGTCTGGCTGGACGGCACACCGGTGAAGTCCTGCACCGTGCTCGCGGTGATGGCCGACGGCCACGAGGTGCGGACCGTCGAGGGGCTGGCGCACGGTGCCGAACTCGACCCGGTGCAGCAGGGGTTCATCGCCTGCCACGGACTGCAGTGCGGCTTCTGCACGCCGGGCATGATGATGACCGCCCGCTGGCTGCTCGACCACGACGCGGACCCGTCCGAGGAGGACGTCCGCGAGGCCATCTCCGGACAGATGTGCCGCTGCACCGGATACGAGAACATCGTGCGCGCCATCCGCTGGGCCGCCGGACACGGCGGGGCGCGGGGGACCGCCGACGCGGGCACCGAGCCGGCGCCCGGCCGCGAGGAGGTGCGGGCATGACGACCACCGAGGAACGGCCGGTCGGTTTCGGACGGATGCCCCGCAAGGAGGACGCGCGCTTCGTCCGCGGTCACGGAACCTACGTCGACGACGTGACGCTGCCCGGGATGCTCCACGGCGCGATCCTGCGCAGCCCGCTGGCGCACGCCCGGATCGTGTCCGTCGACACCAGCGCCGCGGAGGCGCACCCGAAGGTCAGGGCCGTGATCACCGGGGAGACCCTGGCCGGTCTCGGGCTGGCCTGGATGCCCACCCTCTCCTCCGACACACAGGCGGTGCTCGCCACCGACAAGGTGCGCTTCCAGGGCCAGGAGGTCGCCTTCGTCGTCGCCGAGGACCGCTACGCCGCCCGGGACGCCCTCGAACTGATCGACGTGGAGTACGAACCGCTCCCGGCGGTCGTCGACGCCCGCCGGGCACTCGACCCGGACGCGCCGGTGATCCGCGACGACCAGGAGGGGCGGACCGACAACCACATCTTCGACTGGTCGGCGGGTGACGAGGCGCGGACCGACGAGGTCTTCGCCGGCGCCGACGTCGTGGTGGAGCAGGACATGCTCTACCCGCGGGTCCACCCGGCGCCGCTGGAGACCTGCGGCACCGTGGCGGACATGGACGCCATCACCGGGAAGCTGACGGTGTGGTCCACCACCCAGGCCCCGCACGCCCACCGCACGATCTACGCGATGGTGGCCGGCATCCCGGAGCACAAGATCCGGATCATCTCCCCGGACATCGGGGGCGGCTTCGGCAACAAGGTCGGCATCTACCCCGGTTACGTGTGCGCGGTCGTCGGCTCGATCGTCACCGGTAAGCCGGTGAAGTGGGTGGAGGACCGCTCGGAGAACCTGATGAGCACCTCCTTCGCCCGCGACTACCACATGCACGGCGGGATCGCGGCGACGAAGGACGGCAAGATCCTGGGCCTGCGCGTCCATGTGATCGCCGACCACGGCGCGTTCAACGCCACCGCGCAGCCGACCAAGTTCCCGGCCGGTTTCTTCGGCGTCTTCACCGGCTCGTACGACCTGGCCGCCGCGCACTGCACCGTGACCGGCGTCTACACCGACAAGGCCCCCGGCGGCGTCGCCTACGCCTGCTCGTTCCGGGTCACCGAGGCCGTGTACCTGGTCGAGCGGATGGTCGACCTGCTCGCGGACAGACTCGGCACGGACCCGGCCGAGCTGCGGATGCGCAACCTGCTGCGGCCCGGGCAGTTCCCGTACCGGACACGGACGGGATGGGAGTACGACTCCGGCGACTACCCGAGAGCGCTGCGACTGGCCATGGACATCGCGCACTACGCGGACCTGCGCCGCGAGCAGGCCGAGAAGCGCGAGCGCGGCGAGCTGACGGGCATCGGGGTCAGCTTCTTCACCGAGGCCGTCGGCGCCGGTCCGCGAGGGCACATGGACATCCTGGGACTGGGCATGGCGGACGGCGCCGAGTTGCGGGTCCACCCGACCGGCAAGGCCGTCCTGCGGATCTCCGTGCAGAGCCAGGGGCAGGGCCACGAGACGACGTTCGCGCAGATCGTCGCCGAGGAACTGGGCATCCCGCCCGAGGACGTCGAGGTGGTGCACGGCGACACCGACCAGACCCCGTTCGGGCTCGGCACCTACGGATCCCGTTCCACGCCGGTCTCCGGGGCCGCGACCGCGATGGTCGCCCGCAAGGTGCGCGAACGGGCGAGGATCGTCGCCTCCGCGATGCTCGAGGTGAGCCCGGACGACCTGGAATGGGAGAAGGGCCGCTGGTTCGTCACGGGCGACCCCGACCAGGGACGCACCATGGCGGAGATCGCGCTCGCCGCGCACTCCAGCCTGGAGCTGCCCGAGGGCGTCGAGGGCCACCTGGACGCGAGCTGCGTCTACAACCCGCCGAACCTCACCTTCCCCTTCGGCGCGTACATCTGCGTCGCCGACGTCGACGCGGGCACCGGACAGGTGAGGGTCCGCCGGTTCATCGCCGTGGACGACTGCGGCAACCGGATCAATCCCATGATCGTCGAGGGGCAGGTGCACGGCGGCCTCGCCGACGGCCTGGGCATGGCGCTCATGCAGGTGATCGCCTTCGACGAGGACGGCAACTGCCTCGGCGGCTCGTTCATGGACTACCTCCTGCCCACCTCGGTCGAATGCCCTTCGTGGGAGCTGGGCGAGACCGTCACCCCCTCCCCGCACCACCCCATCGGGGCCAAGGGCATCGGCGAGTCCGCGACGGTCGGCTCGCCCGCCGCCGTGGTCAACGCCGTGGTCGACGCCCTGAAGCCGCTCGGCGTGCACCATGTCGACATGCCGCTGACGCCCGCCGCGGTGTGGCGGGCCGCCCAGGGCCGGCCACTGCGCACCGACCTGGCGATCACCTGAGGCGCCCGCGATGACGAACCCCGAACTGCTGACCCGGGCGGACGTGCTGCGGCACGGCCGGACCCCGTTCGTCCTGGCCACCGTCGTCCACGTGGAACGGCCCACCAGTGCCAGGCCCGGGGACAGCGCGCTGGTGCTGCCCGACGGCACCGTCGAGGGTTTCGTGGGCGGAAGCTGCGCGGAGACGACCGTGCAGTCGCAGGGCCTGCGGGTGCTGCGGACCGGCGAGTCACTGCTGCTGCGGATCACACCCGCCGGCGACAGCGGGACCACCGGCGCCGAGGAGCCGGCCGATGGGCTGGTCACGGTGGCCAACCCCTGCCTGTCGGGCGGGACGCTCGACATCTTCCTGGAGGCCAACCTCCCCCCGGCGCTGGTGTACGTCTACGGACACGCCCCCATCGCCCGTGCCCTGCTCGACGTCGGCCGTGTGCTCGGCCTGGACGCCCGGCCGGCCTCGCCCGGGGAGCCGCTGCCGCCGGATCTGCGCGTCGTCGTCATCGCCACGCACGGCCGCGACGAGGAGACCGTGCTGACGGAGGCCGCACGCGCCGGGGTCCCCTACATCGGGCTGGTGGCCAGCGCGAAGCGTGGTGCCGCGGTGCTCGCCGCGCTGGACCTCGACGAGGAGCGACGCGCGCGCGTCCACACCCCGGCGGGCCTGGACATCGGCTCGCGGACCCCGGCGGAGACGGCGCTGTCGGTGTACGCCGAGATCATCGCCCTGCGGCCGCAGGCGGCACGAGCCGATCTCCCCGGAGCGGGCTCCACCGGGCCGCGGCCCGTGCCCGAGGAGGTGGACCCCGTGTGCGGCATGACCGTGGCGATCACGAACGACACCCTCTGGCTGGAGCGGGCGGGCCACCGGGTGTACTTCTGCGGGCCGGGCTGCCGGCACGCCTTCGCCGACGACCCCTCCCGTTACGCGCATGCCTGACCGCGATCCCCTCCCACCCGACGTCCCCGCCCTGCGCGCACGTCTCGAGGCGGTCGGATACCTGGCCGACGACGCCCTGGTCACGGCGCTGCTGCTGGCCGTGCGCATGCGGCAGCCGATCCTGCTGGAGGGCGAGCCGGGCGTCGGCAAGACCGAGGCGGCCCGCGCCCTCGCCGCCGTGCTCGACACCCCGCTCATCCGGCTGCAGTGCTACGAGGGACTGTCCTCCGCAGAGGCCCTCTACGAGTGGAACTACCCGCGGCAGCTCCTGGCGATCCGGCTGGCCGAGTCGCGCGGCGAGTCCCTGCGGGACTCCGACCTGTTCACCGAGGACTACCTGCTGCCCCGGCCCCTGCTCGCCGCGATCCGCCACCCGGGACCCCGGCCGGCGGTGCTGCTCATCGACGAAGTGGACCGCGCCGACGACGAGTTCGAGGCGTTCCTGCTGGAACTGCTCGCCGACGCCGCGGTCACCGTCCCCGAACTCGGCACCCGCACGGCCGTGGTGCCACCGGTCACCGTACTGACCTCCAACCGCACCCGGGACCTGCACGACGCGCTCAAACGCCGCTGCCTCTACCACTGGATCGACCACCCGGACACCGCGCGAGTCGCCGCGATCATCCGCGAACGGGTGCCGGAGTCGGCCGAGTGGCTGGCCGCGCGCGTGGCACGCGGGGTGGCACGGCTGCGTGCCCGGCAGGAGCTCACCAAGCCGCCCGGCGTCGCCGAGGCGATCGACTGGGCGGCCGCGCTGCGGGCGCTGGGACTCACCGTGCTCGACACCGACACGGCCGACCGCACCCTGGGAGCGGTGCTCAAGTACCCGGAGGACCTCCAGGCCGTGCGCCGGGCCGGACTGGCGGAGCTGGTCGACGCGGAGCCGGGCACCGATGCCTGACCTGCCGGAACTGGTCGCCTCGTTCACCGCCGCCCTGCGCGACGCGGGGATCGACGTGGGCCCCGACCGCGGCCGCGGCTTCGCGCGGGCCCTCACCCTGCTGGCGCCGACGACGACGCGCGAGCTGCGGTACTGCGCGCTCGCCACGCTGGTGTCGTCCCGAGAGCAGATCGAGCCGTTCGACGCGGTCTTCCGGGCGGTGTTCGGCGGCGGCCCGGCCGACCACGGGGCACGGCGCGGGCAGGCCGGCGACCCGGCCCGGCCACTCCCGGACGCCGTCCCCGCACGCGTGCCCGGCATCCGGAGGCCCTCCGCGGACGGACCGGGCCGGGACCCCGGAGCACGGCCGCGCGAGGCCGCCGTCCCCGTCGCCGCCAGTCCACTCGACCGGCTCGCGAACCGTGACTTCGCCGACCTGTCCGCCGAGGAACTGGCGCGGCTCTCCGAGGTGATGCGCACCATGGTGCTGCGCACCCCGGCCCGGCCGTCCCGCCGGCACCGCAGCGCACGCCACGGCACGCGCGTCGACGTCCGCCGCACCCTCTCCGGCAGTCGCCGCACCGGCGGACAGCCGCTGCGGCTGCGCCGCTTCGTGCCCCGCACCCGGCCCCGCGACCTCGTCGTGCTCTGCGACATCTCCGGCTCGATGGAGCCCTACGCCCGTGCGATGCTGCAACTGCTCTTCTGCGCCGCCCGTGCCACCCACGCCGAGGTCTTCACCTTCGCCACCCGCCTCACCCGTCTCACCCCCGTCCTGCGGCGGTCCGGGCCGTACGACGCCCTGGCGCGGGCCGGACGCGCGGCCCCCGACTGGTCCGGCGGCACCCGGATAGGGGAGTGCCTGGCCGAGTTCAACGAGCGGTTCGGCCGGCGCGGCATGGCGCACGGCGCCGTGGTCGCCATCGTCTCCGACGGCTGGGACACCGGCCGGCCCGCCGACCTCGCCACCCACATGGCGCGGCTGTCCCGTGTCGCCCACCGCGTCGTGTGGGTCAACCCACGCTCGGCAAGCCCGCGTTACCGTCCGCTGGTGGCCGGCATGGCCGCCGCGCTGCCCTACTGCGACACGGTCGTCAGCGGCCATGACCTCGCGGCACTGGACGACTTCGCCGCCGCGCTGTCCGCACCGCGCCACCGCCGATGGTGAGGTCACCGGTTTGGTGCGGGGCTCATCCGGAGGAAGCGGCCGTGCCAGGTGTGGTACCACACCTCGCCGCTGGTCGCGTTGACCGAGAGCATGCCGGTGATGTGGCCGTCGCGCAGAGTGTGCAGGGTGTAGTAGCCGGGGAAGGCGTCGGGCTCGGCGGCACGCAGCCCGGGGCGGTGGTCGCGCAGCCACTGGTCGGCGATCCGCACGGCCTGGTCCGGGCCGATGTCCCGGGCGTCGCCCGGGGCGCGGCCGCGTGTCATGCCGTTGCCGGGCACCATGCCGTACGCGGTGTTCCACACCATGGCCGGGCCGTACTCCAGGTGCACGGCGCCCGAGCCCGGCTCGACGAGGACCTCGGTGGCGTGCTTGCCGTGGCCGTCGAGGAGCTGCGCGTAGTAGTTCCTGGTGAAGCGCATGACCTCGCCCACATGGAGGTGCCACCGGTCGGCGAAGTGCCGGGCGGCCCGGTCCGCGTCGGCCAGGTCGCGTACCGGGCCGTCGCGGGCGGCGGCGCCCGGCGGGGCCGTGAGGCCGGGCCTGTCGAAGCCGCTGCCCGTCAGCCAGACGACGGACGCGATCAACGCGGCCAGGGCACCGACCAGGACGGTCAGCGGCAGCAGGCGGCCGCGCCGCCGGTTCACTTCGGACCCGGCCGGTAGGACGCGAGGTGCTCGCGTGCGTCGCGATACGCGCCCGCGTCGATCTCACCGGCGGCGAAGCGCCGGTCGAGGATCTCCTCCGGCGTCTCCCGCGGCGGCCCGCCGGGCGTCCACCCCTGAGCCGTACCGCCGCCGCCGCGGCCGTCGCCCTGGTGCCGCGTCAGGCGGAACACGGCCCAGACCACCAGCCCGATCAACACGATCCACAACAGCGGCATGAACGTCATCCAGGCCCAGCCGCCACCGTTCCAGTACATCACCGGGACTCACCCTCTCGGAGGCTTCTCACCTCCTCATGCTCCGTCCGGACCGGTCCGGGCACCAGGGCCCTTCGCCCCGGGCGACGGGCCGTTCGGACTCGGTTCCGGCCGCCGTCCCCGGCGTCGGGGCCGGCGTCGGCGGGGCGGGTCGCGCCGGGTGCCGTCCGCTCCCGGCACCGGCGTGTCAGAACGGGCCGCTGAGGGCTCCGAGCCGGTCGGTCAGGCGCAGGTTCTCGGAGTAGTCGACGGGGCAGGCGATCACGGAGACGCCCTCGTGGTCGAGGGCGCTGCGCAGTGCGGGCAGCAGTTGGCCCGCGGCCTCGACCCGGTGGCCGCGGGCCCCGAAGCTCTCCGCGTAGGCGACCAGGTCCGGATTGGTGAACCGGGTGTGGCTGTGGCGGCCGAGTTCGAGTTCCATCTTCCAGGTGATCAGGCCGTACTCCTCGTCCACGAGGACGAGCACGACCAGCGGGACGCCCTCGCGGACGGCGGTCTCCAGTTCCTGGGAGTTCATGAGGAAGGAGCCGTCGCCCATCACCGCCAGGACACGCCGCTCCGGCCGGGCCAGCTTCGCGGCGATGGCGCCCGGCAGCGCGAAGCCCATCGTGGACAGGCCGTTGGAGACCAGGCAGGTGTCGGGCTCGTAGGTCGGATAGAGGCGGGACATCCACATCTTCCCGGCGCCGGTGTCGGCGAGCACGATGTCCTGGCGGTCCAGCGCGGCGCGGACATCGGCCACCACACGCTGCGGGACCAGGGGGAACGCGTCGTTGCCGCGCCCGTACTCGAGTTCCGCGTCGAGCAGCGCGCGGATCCTGGCGCTGCTGGCGCTGCTTCCCGATTCGAAGCCGAGCCCGTCGGGCAGCGCCGCCGCGAGTGTGTCCAGCGCCTCCGAGGGATCACCGTGGATGCCGACCGTGACCGGGTAGTGCGCGTCCACCTCGGCCGGGAAGCGGTGCACGTGCAGGATGCGTTTGTCGCCGTCCGGGTTGATCTTGGCCGGGTCGAACTCCTGGATCTCGTAGCCGACGCAGATCAGGACGTCGGCGCTGTCGAAGCCGAAGTTGCCGTAGTCGTGACGCATGAAGCCGACGGCGCCGAGGGCGTTCGGGTGGTCGTCCGGGAAGACGCCCTTGCCGTGGAAGGTGGTCGCGACCGGGATGTCCAGCCGCTCGGCGAACCGCACCAGTGCGGCCGAGGCCCCGGCCCTGGCGGCGCCGTGGCCGGCCAGCACCACCGGGCGGCGCGCGTCGGTGAGCACCCGGACCGCCCGTGCGATCTGCGTGAGCGACGGGGCGTCGGCGTGGACCGCGTCGATCTGCAGGGGTTCGACCGGCCCGGACGGCCGCTCCGCCTCGATGTCCTCCGGCACCGCCAGGAACACGGCGCCCGGGCGTTCGCTCTGCGCGGTCTTGAAGGCCTTGCGCACCATCTCCGGCACCGCGTCCGGGCACTCGATACGGGACGCCCACTGGGTGACGGGGGCGAACATCGACACCAGGTCGATGACCTGGTGGGATTCCTTGTGGGTGCGGCGCAGGGAGCCCTGGGCGGCCAGGGCCACCAGGGGCGAGCTGTTGGTCAGGGCGTCGGCGGTGCCGAGCAGCAGGTTGATCGCGCCGGGGCCCAGGGTGGCCGAGCACACCCCGGCCCGGCCGGTCAGCCTTCCGTAGATCTCGGCCATGAAGGAGGCGGCCTGTTCGTGGCGCACCAGGACGTAGCGGATCCCGGAGCCCCGCAGGGCGTCCACGAAGCGGATGTTCTCCTCACCGGGAATCCCGAAGACGTACTCCACCCCCTCGGCCCGCAGACAGCGGACCAGCAGGTGGGCGACGTCCGTCTGCGCTGCCGTGTTCGGTGACCCGGCCGGTTCCTCGTTACCCATGGGGGGAACGTACGCAGGCCCGCCCGCCCCGGCCACTCGTCCGCCGCCGACCGGGTGCGGAGCGCCGGAGCCATTCGGAGGCGCTGTTGTGGCGGCTCCCGGAGGCGGCCCGCATTCTGGGCGAAGTGGACCTGCGGCCGGGCACAGCCCGGCGACGAGAGCTGGGAGGACCCCCGTGACCGCACCTTCGCCCGACACCGGCGCGCCACCGGCGCGGTACGACGACCTGCGGGCCCTGGTGATCAACTGCACCCTGAAGCGTTCGCCGGAGACGAGCAACACCCAGGGGCTGATCGACCGCAGCACCGCCGTCATGGACGCGCAGGGCGTACGCGTCGACGTCGTACGTGCCGTGGACCACGACCTGGCCACCGGTGTGTGGCCCGACATGAGGGAGCACGGCTGGGAGACGGACGCCTGGCCGGATCTGTACCGGCAGGTGCTGGCGGCCGACATCCTCGTCCTGGCCGGCCCGATCTGGCTGGGTGACAACAGCTCCGTCATGAAACAGGTGATCGAGCGCCTGTACTCCTGCTCCAGCCTGCTCAACGACGCGGGACAGTACGCCTACTATGGCCGCGTCGGCGGCTGCCTGATCACGGGCAACGAGGACGGCGTGAAGCACTGCGCGATGAACGTCCTCTACAGCCTCCAGCACCTCGGCTACACCATCCCGCCCCAGGCGGACGCCGGGTGGATCGGCGAGGCCGGGCCCGGCCCCTCGTACCTCGACCCCGGATCGGGCGGCCCGGAGAACGACTTCACCAACCGCAACACCACCTTCATGACCTGGAACCTGCTGCACCTGGCGCGGGCGCTGAAGGACCTCGGGGGCATTCCCGCCTACGGCAACCAGCGCACCGCCTGGGACGCCGGGTGCCGCCGCGACTTCGAGAACCCCGAGCACCGGTAGCGGGATGCCGGAGGCAAGTCGCGGCCGGTCCCCGGGTTCGCAGCCACCCGGCGCGGGCCGCCGACGATCACCGGCGGGCCGGCGGGCGCGCGACCGGCTGACGCGCGCACGGGCCGCGGGGGCGGCCGCTGCGTCGAAGGCCGCGGCTCGCGCCCGAACGGCGAAGCGGCGCATCGTGCACTCAGACCCGCCCCCGGGGCCGTTCCGCCCCGGTTTCTGGCGCAGTCCGATCCGCGGACCCTGGCTGACCTCGGTGTTCGGCCTGGTGCTGCTGATCGGCATTCCGCTGATGTTCGTCACGGGACTGCTGTCCTACGCCTCCTACAACCCCGGGCTGAGCCCCCTCAACGACCAGACACCCGACAAGGGCGTGCTGGGCTTCTACCTCTTCGGCTGGCCCACGCACCCGTACTGGCTCTACCGGCTGCTCCAGGGCGTGCACGTGACGCTCGGCGTCGTGCTGGTGCCGGTCCTGCTGGCCAAGTTGTGGTCGGTGATCCCGAAGCTGTTCGCCTGGCCGCCGGTGCGCTCCGTCGCCCACGGCCTGGAGCGGCTGTCCCTGCTCCTGCTCGTCGGCGGCGTCATCTTCGAATTCGTCACCGGCATCCTCAACATCCAGCTCTACTACGTGTTCCCGGGCTCCTTCTACCGCCTGCACTTCTACGGCGCCTGGGTGTTCATCGCCGCCTTCGTGGTCCACGTCTGTCTCAAGCTCGGCCGGATGACCCGTGCCCTGCGCTCGCGCAGCATGACCGCCGAACTGCGTACCGGCCTCTCCCGCACCCTGCCCGAACCCCCCGATCAGGACGGCCTGGTGGCCGCCGCCCCCGCCGCACCGACCATGACCCGCCGCGGCGCGCTGGGCATGGTGGGTGCGGGGTCGCTGCTCCTCCTGGTCGTGACCGCCGGGCAGAGCATCGGCGGCCGGCTGCGCGCGACCGCGCTGCTCGCACCGCACAACCGCGATCCGGGGTCCGGCCCCAACAGTTTCCAGATCAACAAGACGGCGGCGGCCGTCGGCGTCACCACCGCGCTGACCGGGCCGGACTGGCGACTGGAGGTGCGGGGACGCGGGGCCCCGCGGATCTTCACCCGCGAGCAGCTCCTGGCGATGCCGCAGCACGCCGCCGCACTGCCGATCGCCTGCGTGGAGGGGTGGTCCACAGATGATCAGCACTGGAGCGGTCCGCGACTGGCGGACCTCGCCGCGCTCGCCGGGCTGCCCGACGCCGGCAGCGTGCTGGTCCAGTCGATCCAGCCTCCCGGCCCCTTCACCAGGGTGGTGCTGCGCGGCAACCAGATCCGTGATCCACGGTCCCTGCTCGCCCTCCGCGTCAACGGCGCCGACCTGTCCCTCGACCACGGCTATCCGGCCCGCGTCATCGTCCCGGCCAACCCCGGCGTGAACAACACCAAGTGGGTGCACCGGCTCACCTTCAGGGCGTGACCATGGCACGATTCGTCCGCTGGTACGGCTCCGGCCCGCTGCACCTCCTGGTCCTGATCGCCTCGTTCGCCCTCACCGGTTACGCCATGGTCCGGCTGTTCGCCGTGCAGCCGGTGCGGGTGGCGATCTGGTTCGTCGGAGCGGCCGTCCTCCACGACCTGTTGCTGCTGCCCCTGTACTCGCTGGCCGACCTGTCCGCCGTGGACGTCCTGCGGCATCGTGCCGCCGACCGACCGGCGGTGCCGTGGATCAACCACCTGCGCGTCCCCGCCTTCCTGTCGGGTCTGCTGCTACTGGTCTGGTTTCCCCTGGTCCTGCGCCTGGCGACCCCGTACCCCGGTGCCACCGGGCTCTCGTACAGCGTCTACCTCGGCCGATGGCTGGCGATCACCGGCACGCTCTTCGCCGTGTCCGCGGTGGCCCTCGCGCTCCGGCTCCGCCGTTCCCGGCGGGCCGTCCCCGCCGGGAACGCGTCCGGCCCAGGGCGTGGCGGGACACCGTGACGACCGGCGAGGACGAGCTGCACAGCCCCGACGAGGACCCCTACGCGATGGCCCTCAGGCCCGACCGGGGCCCGGTCTTCCTGCGGCTGATCGACGGACGCCGGATCCCGATGCCGGTGCACCGCTGGCACGAGCGGCCCACGGCGGCCGACACCACCGTCCTCGAACGCTGCGTCGGCCCCGTCCTCGACGTCGGCTGCGGGCCGGGCCGGCTGTGCAGAGCCCTCCTGAGCCGGGGAGTCTTCGCCCTCGGGGTCGACGTCGCGCCGCGCGCGGTGGCCCTGACCACCGCGCTGGGCGGGCTCGCGATCCGCAGATCGGTCTTCGACCGGCTGCCGGCCGAGAGAGGCTGGCAGACGGTTCTGCTCATCGACGGCAACATCGGCATCGGAGGGGATCCGCGCGGCCTGCTGCGCCGCTGCCGCGGCCTCCTGGCCCCCTCCGGTCGCCTCGTCGTCGAAGTCGACCCCCAGGACGTCGAAGAGCTCTGCACCGCCCGTCTGGAGGACCCCCACGGCCACAGCGGACCGCTCTTCCCCTGGGCGCGGCTGGGAAGCCGGGCGCTCCGCACCGCGGCCGAGGACCTCGCCCTGCGCATGACCGAGCAGTGGACGAGCGGGCGCCGGTGCTTCGCCACCCTCACCCGGCAGGGACACTGACGCGACCGGGATCCGCCCGGGCGCGTCGGCACGGCGCGCATCTGCGCTCCTGCGCAGCGGCTCCTCCGCCCCCGCGCCGGGCTCCTCGGCCGCGTCGGTCGCCGGCCGTGGTCGGGAAGGGCGGCCCGGCGCGGTAGAAAGGATGTATGGCGGAGTCGGAAACCCCGGTCGGGGACGTGGATGACGTGGACGTGGTCACGCGAGCGGTGCTGACCGCTTCCCGGTTGCTGGTGGCGGTCTCCGCACGCTCGCTCGCCGAGGTCGAGGAGCGGGTCACCCTGCCGCAGTTCAGGATGCTGGTCGTGCTGGCGAGCCGCGGCGCCACCAAACTGGTCGACCTGGCGGAGCTGCTGCACGTCGCGCCGTCGACGGCCATGCGCATGGTGGACCGGCTGATCGCGGCCGGGCTCGCGGACCGGCAGCACAACCCGGCCAACCGCCGGGAGACCATGCTGCGGCTCACCGAGGAGGGGCGGCGCACGGTCGAGACGGCGACCGCCCGGCGCCGGGCCGAGATCGCCGCCATCGTGCAACGGCTCCGGCCGACGCAGCGGCTGGCGCTCGTCGAGGCGCTCGACGCCTTCAACGAGGCAGGCGGAGAGCCTCCGGCCTCGGCCGGAGGCGTGGATACGCACCCGCTCGGCTGGGCGCTCGACCTGCCGGCGGGGCGTGGCGGCTGACCGCGACGCGGCCGTCGCCTGTGATGCGAATCACGTTCGTGTCGAGCCGCCGATTGCATAGGCTAAACGTGCTGGTCGGGTCACGCGCCCGGTGACGCGCACGGCCGGCGGGTCCGCCCCTGGCATGCGGGTCCGGCGCGGCCGGGTGCCGTGCCGGTCGGGTGTCCGGCCGCGGCGCGATCGGCCGATGCGCGTGTGGCAGCCACCTCGAAACACTACGCTTGCACTATGCAAAGGGTGTCGGCGTGTCTCCGTCCGGCGGCGAGCCACGGGGGCCGTCGGCGGGAGAGGCGCACCGACCGGCGGAGGGGCTGCTGGACGGCTGGTGCCGTCGGCGCTGCGGAGTCTGTGGGCGCTGGGAGCGAGCGGATCGAATGGGCGGGGACACCGCAGGACACGACCGGCCGGCCGGCGCGCCGTTCAGGGTCTCCGCCGCCTACGAGGGCAGCACCCCCGACATCGCGCGAGCGCGCGAGCTGGCGCGCTCCTTCCTCGGCCAGGTGTGGTCCGCCCATGGCCTGCCGGTGTCGGAGCGCGCTTCCGGCACGGTGCAGCTCGTGGTGAGCGAACTCGTGACGAACGCCTTCAAGTACGCGCCGGGGCCGTGCCTGCTCGACATCGAGCTGCTGGAGGCAAGCGTGCGGATCACCGTCTGGGACAGTGCGCTCGACCTGCCGGTGATCATGGCTCCTGAGCCGGGCCGGGCCGGGCAGCACGGTCTGGAGATCGTCACGGCGCTGAGCGAGAGCTTCGCCGTGTATCCGGAGCCGGTCGGCAAACGCACCGTGGCGACCGTGCCGCTCACGGGCGGTCCCGGAGAGGCCGCGGCCGGTCGGCGCCCTTGACGAGCCGGTACGGGCGCCGGGCTCCGGCCATGACGGAGGTCCGGGCGGCCCCGGTGGGAGTGCCGCGCCCGGCCGCCGCGATGTCGGGTGGTTCGCGGCGGAGGGGTCACGGCGGCCCGGTCACGGCGGAGGGGTCACGGCAGAGGGGAGCCGCGGCCAGCCTCCAGGCGGACGAAGGGAATGGCTCGGCCGGCTTCCCGGAACCCGGCCTCGGTGCCGTCCGCGGGTAGACCGAGGAACGCGCACAGGCGGCGTGCGACCCGGGGATGCCGCGGCCCGTAGCGCGCCATGACGTCGGCACCCTCGTCCTGCGTGAGGAAGTGGGCGGTGACGGCGAAGTGGCGATTGCCGAGCTGGATCACCGTCTCCGGCCGGGCCCGCAGGTTCTGGTACCAGGCGGACCCGGAACCGAACCCGGAGGCCACGATCAGACTGCCGTCGGCCGGCGCGTACTCCACCACCTCGAGGACCACTCGGCGGTCGAGGCCACTGACCCGGCCGGTGTGGTGGAGCAGCAGCAGTCGCTTGCCGAAGACCCATCCCAGCCCGCACCGGAACAGCACGATGGGTAGCCGCGCGGCGAAGCGCTGCCAGCCGCGGGGCGGGTGGCGGCGGGTCGGGGTGGTCTGCCGGTCGGACATGTTCGCCTTCCTGCGGTCGGACGTGCCGGCCCTCGCCCTCGGTTCCGCCGGAGGGCTTGGGGGAGAGCCACTTGCTCGCGGGCATATTTGCATAGTCTAAAACAGAGGGGTGGGCGCGTCTCAGGGCATCCGGGCGGCTCCCGTGAACTGTGACATCGCTGGAGGACGCATGACCGGGGACAAGCCGACGTCGGGTTCCGCCCTGCTGACCTGGATGCCGGTGGCGGTGATGATCGTCGTCGCCGCGGTGGACGTGGTGGCCGGTCCGGGAGTGGGATTCCTGCCGCTGGTCTCCCTGGGCCCCGCGTTCGCCGGCCTGGTCGGCGGGTGGCGGCGGACGGTGCTGATCGGATCCGTGGCGCTGCTGCTGTGCGTCGTCCTGGGGATGTACGACGGACTCTTCGAGGAACGGCGGGGGTTCACCGCGATGGCGTCGGTCGGCGGGGTCACCGGGGTGGGCATCGCGGCCGCGGTGATGCGCTCGCGCAGGGAGGCGGAGCTGGCCAGTGTGCGGTCGATCGCCGAGGTGGCGCAGCGGGTGCTGCTGCGGCCCGTGCCGCGGACCGCCGGCCCCTTGCAGGTGGCGGTGTCCTACACATCGGCGGTCGCGGAGGCGCGCATCGGCGGCGATCTGTACGAAGTGGTCGCCTCTCCGCACGGGATCCGGGTGATCGTGGGCGATGTGCAGGGCAAGGGGCTGGCCGCGGTGGAGACCGCCGCCGTGGTGCTCGGCGCCTTCCGGGAGGCGGCCCACGACGAGGCCGACCTCGTCGGGCTCGGGGAGCGTCTCGAGAGATGCGTCGGCCGTGAGGTGGACGGAGAGAAGTTCGTCACCGCCGTCCTCGCCGAGATCGGCGAGGGCCACGAGGTCACGTTCCTGAACTACGGCCATCCCGCTCCCATGGTGGTGCGGCGGGACGGAACCTCCGACTTCCCGGAACCCCCGGCCTACGCGCTGCCCCTGGGCCTGGGCGCCCACGACGGCGACGCGCCGGAGCCCTACCGGGTGCCGTTCGGTCCCGGCGAGCAGTTGTTGCTGTACACGGACGGCGTCACCGAGGCGCGGGACGCGAGGGGCTCCTTCTATCCGCTGGGCGAGCGCGGGGCGGACCTGCTGCAGGCGCCCGCGGCGCACGGTGCCCTGCAACGGCTGCGCGAGGACCTGGTGCGTCACGTCACCGGACCCCTTCACGACGATGCCGCCATGCTTCTGCTGCGGTACCACAGTCACGGTGGGGCGAAGGAGCGCGCCCCCGCGTGAGGCCGATCGGCCGCCTCGCACGTGCGCAGGCCCGGGCGTGCCCCCGCTCGGTCGTCCCGGTGCCAGGCGGAGGTGCGCGTCATCGGCCGGCGGACACCGGCCCGGTGGATGCGTAATTGTTTGTCTCATGCAAAGATTGCAGGGGGTCACGCCGCCGGTTGGCCGTCCGGCGCGCAGGAGTGATCGGCACAGGAATCGCGGGCAGGGGCATGAGCGACCGGCGGCGGGGCCCCGCCAGCCGAGGGCAGGACGCATACGCTCGTCACACAGGGGAGACACAGTGGCCGCCGAAGTGCCGGGCCAGGGGCACAGGTCAGGGGAAGGCGACGATGCCATACCCGTGCCGGACGCCGTATGGCGCCGATTCCTGGACGACACCGAACAAGCGATACGGGCTTCCGCTCCCAGGGAGCTGTCCGCGTACGAACGGTTGGCCAGGGCCCGCCGCGCCCCGGTCGACGCGGTCGGCGCGGTCGGCGAGTTGTGGCAGGCGGAGGAGCCCCGGCGCCGTTCCGCCTGGCGGCATCTGGACCGTCGCGCCCGGTACCGCCAGGCCGGACGCGTCCTGTGCGCGATCGCCGCGGTGGTCCTCGCCGTGGCGGCCCTCTCCCGTCTGCCTCCGGCGCAGGGCGCCCGCGCGGACGAGCGAGGCGAGGACACCCCGCGGCGGTCGGGGGTCGTGCTGCCGGACGGAGTGCCCGTCGACACGGTGGTGTCGTCCGCGGAATCCCGTCCGTTCGACGGCGCGCCGCCGGTACTCGGCAGCGTCGACCACTCGCCCTGGTAGCCGCTCGCGACGGGCGCACCGACGGGGCGGGGCAGTCCGCACCCGGCCGGGGGCGCGCCCGCACCCGCGCGCGCCCGGGGTGCCGGCACCCACCCCCGCGGCCGTGCCGGGCGGCGGATCCCGCGCGCCGAGGCCGTGCGCGGCTCCGGGCATCGCCGTCACCCGGCTCCACGATGAAGATCATCACCTCGGTCGCGCCGTCCGGCCGGGCGGGTCCGACCGCGAACGGTCCCGCTCCCTGCACGGACTCGGTGGTGGCCGGCAGCCGGCTCTGCCACGACGAGGCGGGGTGCGGGCCGATCCCGGGGCCGCCGTGGCCCGGGGGTTCACCGTGTCGGCTCCCGGATCGCCGTCGCGGCACCCGCCGAGGGCGGCCGCTCGGCGTCGACTCCGCCGGCCGTGCCGTCCGGCGGCTGCGGACCACCCGTTGAGGAGTGACTTTCCGGGCACTATCTCTTCGTCGCCGGCGCCGTGTCCCTATGAGGACGAGGGCAAGGGTGGACAGAATGCGTCATGGTGAGGCTGCCTCGGCAGCGTCCGCTGGGCGGGGCTCCCCGCCGACCGGCCGCGCGGCCGGCTGCCTCACCTTGACGGCGGGCAGTTCCAACGGAAGGGGAGCCGATCGTGCGGGCACGCGACCTGGCAGTGGAGTACGAGACCGTGAGCGTCGACACCGACGCCGTGACGGCGGCGCGGCTGATGGCCGAGCACCGGCTGCCGGCACTCCTGGTCGTCGACGAGGACGGGGTGCCGAAGGCGATCCTCCCCGCCTCGCAGATGATCAAGATCCTCGTGCCGTCGTACGTGATCGAGGACCCGACGCTGGCCGCGGTGGTCGACGAACGCCACGCCGACCGGCTGTGTCAGGCACTCCAGGGCCGTACGGTCCGTGACTGCCTGTCCAAGACCTTTCCCGCGCCCCCGCTCGCCGAGCCCGACGCGACCGCGCTGGAGGTCGCGGCGCTGATGGCCCAGGTCCGCAGTCCGCTGGTGGCGGTCGTCGAGGAGGGCAGGACCGGGAAACGCCTGCTGGGCGTCGTCACCGCGTCCCATCTGCTCGAGCGGCTCCTGAGCGCCGGTTCCTGAGGCGGGCGGACCCGGTGGCGCGGAACGTTGCCGGGACACGGCAATGGCCACCGCGGCCGGCTGCGGGCAACCAACCTGTCAAAGACGCTTCAAGGAAAGGTAAGGTTCCCTCTGGTGTGCCGGGAAGCCTGGTCGGCGAGCAGGGGACAGTTCTCTCTTCCGATCGGGGCGTCGGCCATGGTTCTCATAGCGGTGTTCGGTGTCGCGCTGCTGGTGGCGGTGCTGCTGTCGGGCCTCGCGGCCCGGACGGTGCTCTCCACCTCGCTGCTCTTCCTCGCCGGCGGCGCTCTCGTCGGTGACGGCTTCCTGGGCCTCGTCCACATCACGCCGGACAGCGGACTCGTGTCGGTGACGGCCGACCTGGCCCTCTTCTCGGTGCTGTTCACCGACGGCATGCACGTCTCCCTGCCCAAGCTGCGCGCGCACTGGAAGAACCCGGCACGCGCCCTGGGCCTGGGCATGCCCCTGGCGTTCCTCTTCACGGGGCTGGCCGCGCACTGGCTGGCCGGCCTGGACTGGACGACGGCCTTCCTGGTCGGAGCGGTGCTCGCGCCCACGGACCCGGTGTTCGCGTCGGCGATCGTGGGCCGCGTCGCGGTCCCGGCCAAGCTCCGGCAACTGCTCAACGTGGAGAGCGGCATCAACGACGGCCTGGCCCTGCCGGTGGTCCTGGTGCTCATCGCCGCCTCCGGGCCGACCGGCGGTACCGTCGACGCCGCGCCGGGCACCATCGCGGTCGAGCTGCTGCTCGGCCTGCTCCTCGGTGTCGCCCTGCCGCTCCTCGTCAACGGGCTGGTGCGTTTCCGGCTGCTGGGGGCGGAGCCCAAGCTCCAGCCTTTGCTGCCGCTGGCCACCGGGGTCATCCTCTACGCGGTGTGCCACCTCACACACGCCAACCCGTACCTGGCGGCCTTCTCCGCGGGTGCGGTGCTCGCGCACGTGTCGCCGGAGGCGAAGGTGTCCTTCGAGCCGCTGGGCGAGGCGCTGGCGGAGCTGGCGAAGTTCGCGGCGCTGCTGGTCTTCGGCGCGCTGCTGACCCCGCAGTTGTTCGTCGGACTGTCGCTCGGCGGGTACGCGGTGGTGCTCCTCGCCATCGTCCTGTTCCGCCCGGCCTCGTTGCTGTTGTCACTGCTGGGCACCCGCATCTCGCGGCGGGAGAAGCTGGTGGCGGCCTGGTTCGGCCCGAAGGGCTTCGCCTCGGTCGTGTACGGGCTGCTGGTGCTGCAGTCCGGCATCCCCCAGGCACAGGAGGCGTTCACCCTGATCGCGGTGTGCATCGCCTTCTCGATCATCGCCCACAGCTCCACGGACGTCCCGATCGCCCGTGCCTTCGACGTCGAGGACCTGGCGGGCGTCCCGGCCGGGGACGACGACGCCGAAGTCCCGCCCATGAAGACCGCACCGACAGCAGAAGGAATCGGAGGACTGTGAACGACTGGCACAGCTGGGCGGCGATCGTCGTCTTCGTCGGCGCCTACGCGCTGATCATCAGCGAGAAGATCCACCGCGTCGCCGTGGCCCTGGGCGGTGCGGGCCTGATGCTCGCGATCGGCGCCACCGACGACATCTCGGCCTTCTACTCGGAAGAGTCCGGCATCGACTGGAACGTCATCTTCCTGCTGATGGGCATGATGATGATCGTCGGCGTACTGAAGAAGACCGGTATGTTCGAGTACCTGGCGATCTGGGCGGTCAAGCGGGCGCGGGCCAAACCGTTCCGGGTCATGGCCATGCTCGTCGTCATCACGGCGGTGGCCTCGGCCCTGCTCGACAACGTCACGACCGTCCTGCTGGTCGTCCCGGTCACCCTGCTGGTGTGCGAGCGGCTGGCGCTGCCGTCCTCGCCGTTCCTCATCGCGGAGGTGATGGCCTCGAACATCGGCGGCACCGCGACCCTGGTCGGCGACCCGCCGAACATCATCATCGCCAGCCGCGCCGGGCTCACCTTCAACGACTTCGTGGTCCACCTCGCCCCGATCGCCGCCGTGCTGGTGGTGGTCCTGCTGGTCCTGTGCCGGGTGATGTTCCGCAAGTCGTTCGTCTACGACGAGGACCGCGCCGCCGAGATCATGGCGCTGGAGGAGCGCGAAGCCATCAAGGACTCCCGCCTGCTGGTCCAGGGCCTCATCGTCCTGGCCCTGGTCGTCGCCGGCTTCGTGCTCCACCCGGTGTTCCACTACGCGCCCAGCGTCGTCGCCCTGCTCGGGGCCGGACTGCTCGTCGCCGCTTCCGCGGTCGAGACCCATGAGGTGCTCGCCGAGGTCGAGTGGCCCACCCTCGCCTTCTTCGCGGGCCTGTTCGTCATGATCGGCGGGCTCATCGACACCGGTGTCGTCGGCCAGGTGTCCCACCAACTGGCCGGCCTGATCGGCGGGAACGAACTGGCCGGCTCACTCACCCTGCTCGGTGGTTCGGCGGTCCTGTCGGGCGTCGTCGACAACATCCCGTACGTCGCCACCATGGCGCCCATCACCGCCGACCTCGTCCACGACATGGGCGGCGCGGGCGACCACGTCATGTGGTGGGCCCTCGCGCTCGGCGCCGACCTGGGCGGCAACGCCACCGCGATCGGGGCCTCCGCCAACGTGGTGGTCCTCGGCATCGCCGAGCGCAACCGCCGGCCCATCTCCTTCTGGGAGTTCACCAAGTACGGGCTGATCGTGACAGCCACGACCGTGGCGATCTCGCTGGTCTACGTGTGGCTGCGCTACTTCGCCCTCTCCTGACCGCTCACGGGCCGGCCGCCGTCCTGGACGCCGGCCGGCCCGTGAGCGGCGCCGGACCGTGGCCGGACCGGCCGGGCGGTCGGACGGGGAGCCGCCGCGCGCCCCGGCCGGCCGGCCCGTGGGCGAGTCCAGCCGCACCCGGCACCCGCGAGGCGGGCCCGGTGTGCCCGCGCGACGCCGGGAACGGCCGGTGCACGGGCCTGCGCGAGAACACCTGATCCGCCGGTCCCCGGGCCTCGTGCGAGCCGGGACCGCAGCGGACCGACCTGTGGTGAACGGCGTGGACGCGCCACCCGCTGCCGGGAAATGAGTGTCACCCGGGGCGCCCGAAGGCCCCGGGGCGCGCGGCTCAGATGTCCTTGGCCGGCCAGTCGAGCAGCCGGGCGCCGATGACCGCTGTCTGCAGCATGTAGCGGTGGGCGGGGTCGGCGGGGTTGGCGCCGGTGAGTTTGTGGATGCGTTCCAGGCGATAGGTCATGGCGCGCACACTGAGGGACAGCCGGCGCGCGGCCTCGGCCGCCACGCAGCCGGAGTCGAAGTAGGCGGTGAGCGTGTCCAGGAGCGGCTCGGCGCCGCCGCGTGCCGTGGTGAGCCGGCCGAGAGCGCCGAGAACGAGGTCGGCCATGGCCTGCCGGTCGCGGGTCAGGACGGGGTAGACGAGCAGGTCGGCGGAGTGCAGCACCGGGTCGTCCAGGCCCAGCCGCTCCGCCAGTTCCAGAGTGTTCAGGGCCTCCTCGTAGGACTGGACCACTCCTCCGGGGCCCGGTTGCGGGCGGCCGATCGCGACCGTGCCGCCGTCCGTGGCGGCGTGGGCCTGCTTGGCGAAGTAGGGGAGGATCTTGTCCTCGTGACCGGGGGCGACGCACAGCAGCCGGCCGTCCTTCGTGGTGAGCAGCACGTTGCGGTTGCCGAAGCGGGCCAGCAGCGCCTGCTCCACCTGCCGTGCGACCGGCGCGCCCTCCTCGTAGGCCACCGGGCCCTCGGCGACGGCGACCGCGTGGGCCTGCGAGAGGCGCAGACCGAAGCGCTCGGCGCGTTCGGCCAGGCGGCCCAGATCGCTGCGACCGTAGAGCAGGTCGTCGATGAACTCCCGTCGCGCGGCCTCCTCCTGGCGCACGGCGAGGCGCTGGGCGTGCTCGTAGCCCTCGGCGAAAGCGTCTATCGCCTGCTGCACGGCGGCCAGGGTGCTGTCGGCCGAGCCGGAGCTGAGTGACCGGACGGCGCGCGACGCGGTGAGGTGGGCGCTGACGAGGGCCCGCAGCCCGTAGCCGGCCTCGGCCGCCTGCTCGCCGAGGGCCCGCCGGGACTCGACCTCGTCCCTGGTGAGACGACGGCCCGTTGCCGAGACGTCGGTCAGGATACGGGCGTAGCCGTCCAGATACTGCTCGGGTACGTCCCGATCCGTCACACCGGCCCCCTGGTCCTGTCACCCCGGCGACGCCCTCCTGGCGGGTCACCGGCATGCAGACCTTAGTGAACACTGCCGGACATCGGCAATGCGGGCGGGAACACCGGTCCTCCATCATGACGCAGGGGGAGCGCCGCGGAGCGTTTCGATGCCGGACACCGGCAGGTGCGGGGCACCGGCGGGTACGGCCCCGGAACCCGTACCCGAGCAGTGGGCCCTTCCCCGACGCGCGCCTGTCTCTCTCCACCGCCCTACGCCCCAAGGACGTATGCCATGTCTGTCATCGGCGTCCTCGCCGCCGCCTTCCTCCTTTTCGCCGCCCTCGCGCTGCTCTTCGTCTCCCGGCTGTTCCGGAAGGTGGAGCAGGGGAAGGCGCTGATCGTCTCCAAGATGCGCAAGGTCGATGTGACCTTCACCGGGCAGGTCGTGCTGCCGGTGCTGCACAAGGCCGAGGTGATGGACATCTCGGTGAAGACCATCGAGATCACCCGGGCCGGCAAGGAAGGACTGATCTGCCGGGACAACATCCGCGCGGACATCCGCATCTCGTTCTTCGTCAAGGTCAACAAGACGGTGGAGGACGTCATCAAGGTCGCGCAGGCCGTCGGCACCCAGCGGGCGAGCGACCAGGGCACGCTGCAGGAGCTGTTCCACGCGAAGTTCTCCGAGGCCCTGAAGACCGTCGGCAAGCAGATGGACTTCACCGACCTGTACACCCAGCGTGAGGAACTCCGCTACAAGATCATCGAGTTGATCGGGGTGGACCTCAGCGGCTACCACCTTGAGGACGCCGCGATCGACTACCTGGAGCAGACGCCGCTCACACAGCTCGACCCGGCCAACGTGCTCGACGCACAGGGCATCCGCAAGATCACCGAGCTGACGGTCGTGGAGCACGTGCGTACCAACGAGGCGCAGCGCACCGAGGAGAAGGAGATCACCCGGCAGAACGTCGACGCCCGTGAGGCCATCCTGGAGCTGGAGCGCCGGCAGGCGGACGCGGAGATCAAGCAGCGCCGGGAGATCGAGACCGTCCGGGCCCGTGAGGAGGCCGAGACGGCGCGGGTGGTGGAGGAGGAGCGGCTGCGGGCGCAGTCCGCGTTCCTGAGGACCGAGGAGCAGCTCGGCGTGCAGCGGGAGAACCAGGCCCGCGAGGTCGCCGTCGCGCAGAAGAACCGCGAGCGGGTCATCGCCGTGGAGAACGAGCGCATAGAGAAGGACCGCCTCCTCGAGGTCATCGCCCGGGAGCGCGAGACCCAGTTGACGCAGATCGCCGCCTCCAAGGAGGTCGAGGGGGAGAAGCGGGAGATAGCCGAGGTCATCCGCGAGCGGGTGGCGGTGGACCGCACCGTCGCCGAGCAGGAGGAGGCCATCAAGAAGCTGCGCGCCGTCGAGGAGGCCGAGCGGCAGCGCCAGGCCGTGATCATCGCCGCGGAGGCCGAGGCGCAGGAGAAGCTGGTCAAGGACATCAAGGCGGCCGAGGCGGCCGAACAGGCCGCCGTGCACCGCGCAGCCGAGGAACTGACGCTCGCCGAGGCCCGGTTGAAGAGCGCCGACCTCGACGCCCAGGCCAGGAGCCGCCTCGCCGAGGGCATCCAGGCCGAAACCGCCGCCGAGGGCCTGGCGGCCGTCCAGGTCCGCGACAAGGAGGCCGAGGTCCTCCAGAAGGCCGGCCGCGCGGAGGCCGAGGCGACCGAGGCCCGGATGCGGGCCGAGGCGGAGGGCGCCCGGGCGAAGGCGCTCGCCGACGCCGAGGGCATCGGCGAGAAGCTGAAGGCGGAGGCGGCCGGCCTGACGGAGAAGGCGGCGGCGATGGCCGCGCTCGACGACGCGTCCCGCGGCCACGAGGAGTACCGGCTGCGGCTCCAGGCCGAGAAGGACATCCGGCTCGCCGGACTCGACGTGCGAAAGCAGGTCGCCGAGGCGCAGGCCACGGTCCTCGCCACCGGACTGGAGAACGCCGACATCAACATCGTCGGCGGGGAGTCGGTCTTCCTCGACCGCCTCGTCTCCTCGATCGCGCTCGGTGAGAGCGTCGACGGATTCGTCCGGCACTCGCAGACGGCCCAGGCACTCGCCGGGCCCTGGCTGGACGGCTCGTCGAACTTCACCGACGACCTCGGCCGCGTCCTCGGCTCGGTCTCCACGGCGGACATGCAGAACCTGACCGTCTCCGCGCTGCTGATGAAGCTGATGAACGGCGGCGCCACCGACGCCGGGCGGCTCGGGCAACCGCTGGACAGGGCGGCGGAGCCGGCTCCGGCCGACGCCCCGCCGGCCACGCTCAACGGCAGCGCCAAGGCTTGACGGACCCGCGGTCCGCGGCCGCCGCGCAGGGGACGGCGGCCGCGGACCGCGCTCCTTCCTCCCGACTTCCTGAGAGGGACCCCATGACCACCGGCCCGGACACGGGTACGTACGAGGTGCTGCGCGACCGCCTCACCGCGCAGGCGGCCGAACTGGCCCGCCGCGCCGAGGCACTCAACCTCCGCCGAGCGCAGGAGTTCGGCTCCACCCGGCTCGAACTCGCCGGCACCCGGCGACTGCGCACCGAACACACCTGCGTGCCCCGGGACCTCGTCGCCGTCGGCGGCAGCCTGCTCCTCGGCCACGACGTGGTCCCCGGCCGGGGGCCCGGGACGACCGTCGGCGATGTCCTCGCGCTGTACGACCGCGACCTGAACCCGCTGCCTCCGGACGCCGTACCCGGGCTGCTAGACGACCCCGCCTTCGTCGACGAGTTCGCCGCCCTGCACCGCTACTACCGGCAGGCCCGCCTCCTGCGGCTCCGCCGCGTCGACGGCAGGCTGCTGGCCGTCTTCCAGACCGGCGAGAAGACGGGCGACATCCGCGTCCTGCGCTGGGCCGTGACCGACGACGGGCGGGTCTCCTTCCTGGACGCGCGCGGGGACCGGGACCATGTCCTCCCGCCCGCCCACGACTTCGAGTGGCGGCCGACGTCGCGCGAGGACCACGTCCTCGGCCGTCACCCGCACGTCGCCATCGAGGGCGAGGTCTTCGTCGGGACCGTCGGCGGCACCCTCACCGTCAAGATCGAGAACGACACGGAGACCGGCGAGGGCGTCCACGCCGAGCCGGTCGACGAGCCCCTGCAGTCCCTGGCCGACGCGGACATCATGTACGCACGCGTGGGCGCCCTGATCCTGCTCAGGGTGCGCCCCTACAAGGAGGACGCACACCGCCACCTGGTGTTCAGCACCCTCACCAGGACGGTCGTCCGCCTGGACGGCGTCGGGCAGGCGTGTCGCCGGCTGCCCGACGACCAGGGCATCGTCTTCCCCGGCGGATACTGCCTGGCCACGGGCGCTCACAAGAGCTTCGACGGCGCCGGCACCGACGGCCTGGCGTTCGAGCGGGTGATCCGCTCGCCCAACGGCGAGGACGTGCTGTTCGCCTTCCACGCGCCCGAGGACGGCCGCGGCCTGCTGCTGCCGTACAACGTGATCCGCAAGGAGGCCGCGACCCCGCTGTCCTGCCACGGCTGGGCGCTCTTCGACGACGGCGTGCTCGTCGTGCTGCGTGCGGACGGCGACGAACCGCAGCGCGTCCACCCCGTCCAGCTCTGGAACTCCGCCTTCGTCTCCGACACCCACGCCGCCGCCCGGCCCGCCGGCACCGGGCCGCTGGCCCGCGTCGGCAACGCCGACCTCGTGCGCGGCATCTCCGCGTGTCTCTCCGTCACCCGCGCCGTCACCGGGACCACCCCGACGAGCGAGGTGTACGAGGCACTGGTGGCGGCCTGCGTCCGTGCCGCGGACTCCCACCACTGGCTGGGCGAGCCCGGACTCGGAGATCTGCACGAGCCGCTCACGCAGGTGCGGGCCACCGCCGAGCAGGTCCTGGCCGAGTTCGAAACCGTTCAGGCCCTCACCCGGCAGGCGGCCGACGCGCTCACGGAAGCCGGCGCGCGGATGGCCGCCGTCGTGCGGCGGCTGCGCGGCGAGACCCCTCGAAGCGCCGCCGACTGGGTCGCGGGGCTGACCGAACTCCGCCACGCCCAGGGCCGTCTGCTCGCCCTCAGGGAGGTGCGCCACACCGACACCGCCCGTATCGACGAACTGACCGCCGAGGCCGAGGCCGCCCTCGCCGCCTTCGGCAGGCGGGCCGTCACCGACCTCGCCCGCGAGGACGCGTTCGCCGCCCACCGGGCCGAGGTCGGGCAACTCGCCGCCGACGCCGAGGCGGTGCCCACCGTCGCCGAGGCCGCGCCCGTCGCCGCCCGCCTCGACCAGCTCGCCGACGGGCTGCGCACGGTCACCGACGTGGTCGCCGGCCTCGACATCGCCGACACCACCTCCCGTACGTCCATCCTCGGGCGGATCGCCGAGGTCCTCGGCGGGGTGAACCGGGCCCGTGCCCTGCTCGACGGCCGTCGCCGCGCACTCCTGGACCGGGAGGGACGCGCCGAGTTCGCCGCCGAGTTCGCCCTGCTGGGCCAGGCGGCCGCCGGTGCCCTCGCCGTCGCCGAAGGACCCGAGGAGTGCGACGAACAACTCGCCCGCCTGCTCGTGCAGTTGGAGAATCTGGAGTCGCGGTTCGCGGAGTTCGACGACTTCCTCGGCGACCTCACCGACAAGCGCGAGCACCTGTACGAGGCGTTCTCCGCGCGAAAGCAGTCCCTCCTCGACGCCCGTGCCCTGCGTGCCGAACGCCTGGCGGACTCGGCCGCCCGGGTCCTGCGGACCGTCGGCCGCCGGGCCGCCACGCTCCCCGACACGGACGCCGTCACCACCTACTTCACCTCCGACCCCGTCGTCGCCAAGGCCCGCCGGGTCGCCGACGACCTGCGCGCACTGGCGGACCACGTCAGGGCGGAGGAGATCGACGGCCGTCTGGAGTCCGCCCGTCAGGAAGCCTTCCGGGCCGTGCGGGACCGTACCGACCTCTACGATGACGACGGCCGGACCCTCCGTCTCGGCGCCCACCGCTTCGCGGTCAACACCCAGCCACCGGACCTCACGCTCGTCCCGCACGGCGAGGGACTGGCCTTCGCCCTGACCGGTACCGACTACCGCTCCCCGGTCACCGCCCCCGACTTCGCCGCGACCCGCCCGTACTGGGACCGCCCGCTGCCCTCGGAGTCGCCCGAGGTCTACCGGGCCGAACACCTCGCCGCCCGGCTGCTGGACGAGTACGGCACGGCGGCCCTGGAGGCGGCGGACCTGCCGGCCCTCGTGGGGCAGGCGGCGCAGGCGGCGTACGACGAGGGGTACGAACGCGGTGTCCACGACCACGACGCGGCCCTGATCCTCACCGCCGTCCTGCGGCTCTGCGCGCAGGCGGGCCCTCTTCGCCACGAGCCCGCGGCGCGTGCCGCCGCGCAGATGTTCTGGGCCCACCGCACGACCGCCGAGGCCCGGCAGGAGTGGCGGCGGCGCGCGGTCTCGCTGGCCCGCGCGCGGGACACGTTCGGACCGGCGCCCGCCGTCGACGACCTTCGGCGGGAGCTGGCGGAGGCGATCGGCACCCCGGCGGCCGCCGCCTACCTCTTCGAGGAACTGACCAGCGGCCCCGGCGGCTTCGTCATCAGCGCGCGTACCCGCACCCTTCTCGGCAGGTTCCACCACGCGGTCGGCACGTCGGGCTACCAGGAGGACCTCGGCGCGCTCGGCGACCCGGCCGCACGTGAACAACTCGTCCACGCCTGGCTGTCGTCGTACACCGCCTCGACCGGTGCGGACACCACCCCCGGTGACCTGGCCGAGGCGGTGGCCGCCGAACTCTGCCCCGACCTCGACCGCTACGACTCCGACGCGCCGCTGACGAGGACGGTCGAAGGGCTGCTCGGGGTCCATCCCCGCATCACCGACCGGTCCCTGCCGCTCCGCATCGACGAGTTCCTCGCCCGGACCCAGGCGTTCCGCACCCATGACGTCCGCGGCCACCGCGCCTACCTGCGGCGCCGCACGGAGCTGGTGGCGGCCGAGCACGAGCGGCTGCGCCTGGACGAGTACCGGCCGCGGACCACGTCCTGGTTCGTGCGCGGCAGACTCGTCGACGAGGTGTACCTCCCGCTGATCGGCGACAGCCTCGCCAAGCAGCTCGGCACCACCGGTGAGTCCAGGCGCACCGACACCGGCGGCCTGCTGCTGCTCGTCTCACCGCCCGGTTACGGCAAGACGACCCTCATGGAGTACGTCGCGGAACGCCTCGGCCTGATCCTGGTGAAGGTCGACGGCCCCGCCCTCGGGCACGCCGTCACCTCTCTCGATCCGGCCGCGGCCCCGAACCTGACGGCCCGCCGGGAGGTCGAGCGGATCAACTTCGCGCTGGAGGCGGGCAACAACACGCTGCTGTACCTGGACGACATCCAGCACACCTCGCCCGAACTGCTGCAGAAGTTCATCCCGCTGTGCGACGCCACCCGCCGCATCGAGGGCGTCCGGGACGGCGAACCGCGCTCGTACGACCTGCGCGGGAAGCGTTTCGCGGTGTGCATGGCCGGCAACCCCTACACCGAGTCCGGCGCCCGATTCCGTGTCCCCGACATGCTCGCCAACCGGGCCGACGTCTGGAACCTCGGCGACGTCCTGACCGGCAGGCAGGACGCGTTCGCGCTGAGCTTCGTGGAGAACGCCCTCACCGCGAACCCCGTCCTCGCCCCGCTCGCCGGCCGCGACCGCGCCGATCTGGAGCGGCTGATCCACCTCGCGCGGGAGGACCGGGCGCGGGACGACCCGGCGGCCCGCGCGGACCTGCTCACCCATCCCTACGCGCCCGCCGAACTGGAACAGATCCTGGCCGTGCTGCGCCACCTGCTGACCGCCCGCGACACCGTCCTCGCCGTCAACCGTGCCTACATCGGCTCGGCGGCCCAGTCCGACAGCACGCGGACGGAACCGCCGTTCCGGCTCCAGGGCTCCTACCGCGACATGAACAAGATCGCCCAGCGCATCAAGCCGGTCATGAACGAACCCGAACTGTCCGCGCTGATCGACGACCACTACACGGCCGAAGCGCGGACCCTCGCCCGCGACGCCGAGGCCAACCTGCTGAAACTGGCCGAACTGCGCGGCACGCTCACGTCGGCGCAGGCCGACCGCTGGACCGACGTCAAGACCTCCTTCATCCGCACCCGGGCCCTCGGCGGGCCGGAGGACGACCCGCTCTCCCACGCGATCGCGGCGCTCGGCCTCCTGGCGGACCGCATCGAGGCCGTGGAGTCGGCCATCACCCGCGCCGCGGACCCCCGCCGCCTCATCAGCGGCCCGGCGGGCCCACACACGGTCCGGTCGCAGGGCGAGCGGCACCTCTGACGGGCACCGGTGCGCGGACGGCCGTCGGACCGGCCGCCGCGGATGCCGGTGGCGCCGTACGGCACCGCGGAGCGACCGAGCCGGAGACCGCCGCCGCGGCCGTCGCCGGCCGGCTCCGGCCGACCCAGCGGCCGGCCGGCGCCCGACCCGTTCCACCGGGCGCCGGAGGCGGGCCTGAGGCGCCCGGGACGGACGGTACGGAGCAGCGTCCCGCCCGGCCGGATCGCCGCCGGACCACCCGCGCACCGTGTCCGACGCGGACCCGGCCGGCCGGGCGCCGCCCGAACTCCTTTCCCTCCCTCCACCATGTTTTGCATAATGCAAGCCAAGCGGACGAGCATCGGCGGGCGTCGCCGGGCAGGGACAGGAGGGGCGGGGCGTGGCACGTATGCGCAGGCGGCGTCGGCCCTCGTCCGCCGCCGAGTCGTCTCTCATGGCGCACCTGCGGGCCGCGGTGTGGGGGCCGGCGGAGTTCGTCGGGCTGCCGCCCGGATGGCTCGTCGCGGAGGGCGTCCTCGTGGGGGCCGTCGCCAACGCCGCGATCATCGGTGCGGCACTCTTCGGCGCCTGGACCGGCAGAGCCTCGCTGGCCGACGGCGAAGCGGGGCTGGTGTGCGGTGCCGCGCTGGCCCTCTACCTGACGTCGGTCGGGGCCGGCCGCGCGCTGATAGGCGTCACCGCCCTGCTCGGAGTGTGCCTCGCGCTCCAGACCCCGCAGGCCGCCGCCGGCATGGTGCTGGCGGAGCGGGGGCGGGTGCAGTCGGCGGTGGTGACATCGGTCGAGGAGGGCAGGCCGCCGAACGGCGGCCACGGCCGCTATCTCTGCGCGGTCGTGGACCACGACGGCGTACCCTTCAAGGCCCCGATCTGGCGCGGTTGCGGGGAGGCGACGCGGCCGGGTGACGCGCTCGCCGTCGTCTACGACCCCGAGGGGCTGGTGTCGCCACGAGGGCTGTCCGGGGCGACGCAGCCGTGGTGGGACCTGGCCCCGTGGGGCACGGCCCTCATGGCCGCGAGCGTGACCGCCGTGGTGCGCTCGTACCGGCTCTCCAGCGCGCCCGACCTGCCGGAACACAGCGGCTGACGCGCCCCCGCGAGCCGCTGCCGGACCGTGGTCCGGGCGGTGGGCCCCGCGGCGCGGGGCCCCGGCCGCCGGTGGCGCGTCACCGCTCGTGCAGGCGCGCCGACGCCACCCGCCCCGGTCGCATGATGCGGATCTTGCGGCCCTCGCAGTCCGGGCAGCGCGGCGACTGGAGGGGTGAGGGAACGAGCGCGCCGTCGAGGTGGTACGTGGCGATGATCCGCTCGTGGTCGTCCACCGTCACATCGATGTCGTACGTGCTCTCCCACCCGTGTCCGCAGTCGAGGCAGACGAACGAGTAAGCGCGCTGGACGTGCTTCGCGTCCACGGTGCACCTCCTTGGAGTGAGTTCCCGATGAGGTCCTCCTATCCGTTCTTGCAGGGTGCAAAAGTAAAGCTCGGGCATCGATCGCACGGCCCGGGACGGACTCACGCGGTCCGGTGCACCGCGCGCAGCGCGCTCTGGTGGCTGAGCCAGCCGACCGGCTCGCCCCGCTCCTCGTCCAGGACGGGAACCCCCGTCCCGGCGGCCGAGAGGAGCGCGTGCAGGGCCTGGGCGAGGGGCTGGTCCGTGGTGACGAGCGCGGGGGCCGCGGCAAGCTGCTCGACCGTCTTCGGGGCGGCGTCCGGCTGTTCCGCGAGGGCCTCGGCCACCGCCTGGGCGGTGACCACGCCGACGTACTTTCCGGTGTCGGCCACGACGGGCAGCGCGCCATGGCCGGAGAGGCTCAGGAGATCCGCGGCGTCCGCCAGGGCCGTGGTCGTGGGCAGGGGGGAGGGCAGCGCCTCCATGACGGTGCCGACGCGCTGGGTGCCGATGGGGGCGCCGGGGGCGGGACCTTCGAGGTCGATGCCGCGACGGCGGAGCTTGAGCGTGTA
Source organism: Streptomyces cellostaticus (assembly GCF_023630175.1). Classification (GTDB taxonomy): domain Bacteria; phylum Actinomycetota; class Actinomycetes; order Streptomycetales; family Streptomycetaceae; genus Streptomyces; species Streptomyces cellostaticus_A. The sequence goes on from NZ_JALLIN010000017.1 coordinate 94,453, forward strand.
GATGGTGTCGCGGGACAGGCTTCGGCTGGTGACGGTGGCCAGCACGATGGCCAGCATGAGGGGGAGGATGATCGAGTACTCGCCCGTCAGCTCGAAGAGGATGACCACGGCGGTGATCGGGGCCCGGGCCGAGCCGGCGAAGGTGGCGCCCATGCCGATCAGGGCGTACGCGCCCACCGCTCCGGCGGTGCCGGGCAGCAGGTGGTGGACGCCGATGCCGTAGACCGAGCCGAGCATCGCGCCGATGAACAGGCTGGGCGCGAAGACGCCGCCCGAGCCGCCGATACCGATGGTGAGGCTGGTCGCGAGCATCTTGCCGACCAGCAGCAGGAGGAGGAAGCCGATGGCGTAGCCGCCCTCGGTCGCCTTCTCCAGTACCGGGTAGCCGACACCGTACATCTCGGGCAGCGCCAGCAGCACCAGGCCGAGCAGGAGGCCGCCGGCCGCGGGGCGCAGCCACTCCGGGCCGCGCCAGAGCCAGTCGCAGGCGTCCTCGATCAGGTAGAGGAACCGGGCGAAGCCCATGCCGACGACGGCGGCGACGATGCCGAGCAGGGCGAACAGGCCGTACTGCGCGAGGTGCTCGACATGGAAGGCGGGCAGGCTGAGGAAGGCCACGTCGCCGAAGGACGCGCGGCCGATGATGCTCGCCGTGACGCTGGCCAGTACCGTCGCGCCGAACGCCTCCGCGCTGAAGGTGCCCAGGATCAGTTCCATGGCGAAGAAGACACCGGCCAGGGGAGCGTTGAAGGTGGCCGCGATGCCGCCCGCCGCGCCGCACGCGACCAGGAGCTTCGTGCGTCCCTCGGTGGCCTTCGTGAACCGGCCGAGGGTGGAGCCGAGCGCGGAGCCGATCTGCACGATCGGCCCCTCGCGGCCGACCGAGCCGCCGGAGCCGATGGTCAGGGCCGAGGCGAGGGTCTTCACGACGGCGACCTTCGGACTGATCTGCCCACCGCGCTGGGCGACGGCCAGCATGACCTCGGGTACGCCGTGTCCGCGGGCTTCCTTGGCGAAACGCTGCACCAGGGGGCCGTACAGCAGTCCGCCGACGACCGGGGCGAGGAGCACGAAGTACGGGCCGAGCCAGGGCACGTGCGGATTGCTCGCGCCGGGAACGGCGGCGTAGTCGGAGTGTCCGGACAGCAGACGGGTGAAGGTCGTGATGCACCAGCGGAAGACCACCGAGCCCGCACCCGCTCCGGCCCCGACCATCACGGCCAGCGTGATCACGGCCCACGGGGCGTTCCGCAGCCCCGCGATCCTGGGTGTCGCCGCGCGGCTCACCGTCGTCGCGCTCGCTCCCTGTTTCCGATCCACCGTTGCCCGTACACCACTCATCGATTCCCCTTCCTTATTTTTGCATTATGCAAAACTCGGGAGGTGGTGCGCCAGTCGTCCACCCCTCGGGACGGGCCCCGGCCCGGGGCGACCTCCCTCCGGGACGGTCACCGCGTCCGTGGGCGGCGGCCTGCGGGGTGGGCCGCCTGCCAGTACGTCGGCTTCGGGGGAGCCGTGGTGGGGTGACGCGAGCACGCCGTGCGGAACGGCCGCCGGTCGTGCGCGGAGATCCCCGCGATGTCGGCCCGGACGGCCGGAACCCCCGTCCGTCGCGCGGTCAGCCGCCGTCGTCGGGCTCGACGGCGGCAAAGGCAGTGGAGGACCACCGGTGCCGATGAACGGACGTCGTGTGTTGGAAAGCCGCTGCCGAAGCACGCGACCGTATTGTTCTCGGGTGGACGGTATGCACCGTGATGGTCACCCCCGGGATCGCTGGTGCGCGGCCCCGGGTACCGGCCGCCCGCGTGCCCGCCGGGGACCCGCGGGCCGTCGTCCGCACGAGCCGGCCGCGGGCCGGGCGGACTCGGGTGCCCACGCCAGGGCGGCGCTCGCCGGGATGCCTGCCGGCACGTCGCCGCAACGCGAGCCGCGCGGACGGCCGTGCCTCCGGGCGCCCGGCGGCACGGGGCCGGGTGGCGGAACGAAGGAGGCGGTGGGGCGGGCCCGCCGCGCCCGCACGGCCGGCGCGGCCGCCACGAGGACCGGGTAGCGGCCGTGCCGTCGTCGCCGCCCGGCGCGGGGCCGAACCGAGCTTCGGAACAGGTGGAAGCCCTCATGGCCGACGTGATGCGCGAGACCGGCGCGTCGGCCGGACTGCTCTACCTGGTGCCGCCCGGGGACCGGCTGCTGTGGCTCGCCCTGCTGTCCGGGGTTTCCTGGCAGATCGCCGCGCCCTGGGCCCGCGCCTCGCTGGCCGCGTCGACGCCGGTCACGGACGCCATACGCGGGCGGCGTCCGATCTGGCTGGACAGCCAGGAGGAGGTGGCCCGCCGCTACCCGCAGCTCGGCCTCGTCCTGCCGTACGACTTCACGCTCGCCGCGGCTCCCTTCGTCAGCGGTACCAAGGTGTGGGGAGGCATCGCACTGCTGTGGCCCGTCGGACATCCTCCGCGCCTGACCTCGCACCGGCGTGAGGCCGTCACCGCGTGCTGCCGGCGCACGGCACAGGTGCTGGAGCAGGCCGCCGCCCAGGGCGACCCGCTGCTGCCGCCGGGCGAACCCCGCTACCTCCCGGCACCGCTCAAGGGCACCGACCCCGCCCAGGCCATGGCCGCGCTCGGCTTCACCGAACGGCTTCCCATGGGCTGCTGCGCACTGGACCTGGACGGCCGGCTCACCTTCATCAACTCCGCGGGCGCCGATCTGGTGGGCGCCGACGCCGACTCCCTCGCGGGCCGGCGGCCCTGGGAAGCACTGCCATGGCTGCACGCGTCGGTCGGTGAGGAGAGCTACCGAGCGGCGGTGCTCACCCGACGGCCCACCTCGTTCACCGCCGTGCGCGCCCCGGACAGGCCGCTGCTCTTCCAGCTCTACCCCGACGACAGCGGCATCAGCGTCCACATCACACCCGCCCCCGGGCGGCCGGACACCGCGCAGGCTCCGCCCTCCGGTGAGGCGGTCGGGTCCATGGGGCTCTACCACCTCACCCACCTGGCGGCCGCCCTCGCCGAGGCCGCGACCATCCACGACGTGACCGACGTCGTCGCCGGCCAGATCGTGCCCGCCTTCGGACCCCAGGGCCTGGTCCTCATGCTCGCCGAGGAAGGCCGGCTGCACATCATCGGCCACCGCGGCTACAGCACCGAATTCCTCGACCGCTTCGACGGGATGCCCCTGACCTCCCGCACCCCGGCCGCGCACGCACGGGTCACGGGCGAACCGGTCTTCTTCCCCAGCTACGCGGACTTCCAGCGCGCCTACCCCGACGCACCCCGCCACGAGACCAGGAACGCCTGGGCCTTCCTGCCCCTGTTCGTCTCCGGCCGCGGCATCGGATCACTCGCGCTCTCCTACGACCGGCCCCGCCCCTTCCACCCGGCCGAACGCGCTCTCCTGGCCTCCCTGGCGGGGCTGATCGCCCAGGCCCTGGACCGCGCCCGGCTCTACGACGCCCAGTACGCCCTCGCCCACACCCTGCAGATCAGCCTGCTGCCCCCCGCGCTGCCCCGCGTCCCCGGCCTGGACGTCGTCGCCCGCTACCAGTCGGCCGGCCACGGCATGGAGATCGGCGGCGACTTCTACGACCTCATCAACGGGCCGACCGCCACCACGGCCGCGATCGGCGACGTCCAGGGCCACAACACCGCCGCGGCCGCGCTGATGGGGCAGGTCCGCACCGCCGTCCACGCCCACGCCACCGCCGGCACCTCCCCCGGCGACCTCCTCGCCCGCACCAACCACCTGCTCACCGACCTCGACGCCGGCCTGTTCACCAGTTGCCTGATCGCCCAGCTCGACCTCACCCACCAGCGAGTACGTCTCGCCACCGCCGGACATCCCCCACCCCTGCTGCGCCACCCCGACGGCCACGCGGAGGTCCTGAGCCTGCCGCCCGGACTCCTGCTGGGCATCGACCCCGACGCCGCCTACCCCACCACCGGGGTCGCCCTCCCGCCCGGCGCCGTACTCGTCCTGTACACGGACGGCCTCGTCGAAGTCCCCGGCCTCGACATCGACGACACCACCGACGCCCTCGCCAGGTACCTCGCACAGAGCCCGGTCCAGGACCTCGACCGCCTCGCCGACCGCCTCATCCGCCACGCCGAGCGCTCCGCCCGGCACCACGACGACATCGCCCTGCTGCTCATCCGGCCCAGCCGGTGACACCGGACGCCGCGCCGGTCGGTCCGGGGGCCCGAGCCGACCGTGCTCCGGCCACCCCGTCCGGGCGCGCGGAGCCCGGACCCGGTCACGACCCGCGTCGCACGGCCGATCCGTAGGGCACCGCACGGGAGGCTCTCCGGCCGGCGTGGATCATCCGCTGGGGCGGAACCGCGGGCCGTAGGTCTTCTCGGTGCCGGTGACGGGCATCTCCATCAGGTCCACGGCGGTATCCTCCAGCCCGCGCATGCGGCGTACGGCCGTCCTGAGGCCACGGGAGTCCCCTTCGTGCCACGCCGTGTCGAGTGCTTCCAGGACCCCGGTGTACGAGCTGTCGAAGTCGTCCAGGAGCCGGCGGGCGCCGGCGGGCGGCCGGTCCCAGCCGCCCGCCGGGACCACGGACATGGGCCGCGCGTCGGGGAAGGGGACCGCTGTCCCGGTGAACCGCCACTCGCCGCCGGTCTCCCGCAGTTGCCGGCCGTGGTAGATCTCGGCGAAGGCGTAGTAGTGCGCCATGTGGCCCTCGCCCGAGCCGTCGGCCGGGGAGCGGGAGGTGCCTTCCCCCTGGTCCTTGATGATCTCGATCGAGCGCTCGATGTCCTCCAGGGTCCTGGCCGGTCTCAGGGTGTCCTCACCGATGTGCTCGTGCAGTTGCCGGTCGACGGACAGGTCGGGTGCCACCACCCGGAAGGCCTTGAGCAGTTCGTCGTAGAAGCGGCCGATGCTGAGGGCGTCGCGCGTGGGGTCGGTCAAGGGCGCCGCGGGCGCCTCGATGGCCATCATCACGTCCCGCACGAGTGCCTTGGTCAAGCCCGACAGGTACACGTTGACCCCCGGGTGCACGCCGCCGGGCAACGGACCCGGGTAGACCGGTGCCGACTCCTTGATCCGCGGCCGGCCTCCCAACCCCACCAGGAGATTGCAGACGATGCCGAGGTGGTACATCTCGTCGGAGATGACGCGCCGGATCAGCCGCGCGGCGTCGCACTTGCGGTTCCTGATGGACCACCAGCCGCACAGATAGGGCGGGATGGTGGAGAACTCGATCTCCACGGCCACGTGAAGGGCCGATCGGAGCCAGTCGACGCCGCGGTGCTCCTCCGGGGTGGCGACCAGGCGGGCCACGGTCCCGTGCCGCGGTGGGGCGTGCCGTTCGGGCCCCGAGCCCCTGGAGTCGTGGGTGCAGGCGGCCACCGAGGCCGATGTGCCCGCCGCCCACGCGGCCGACGCCAGGACGCTGCGACGCCGGACACGAACACCGGCCGGCTCCTCGGGAAGTCCACTCGCCACCGCCACCTCCGCACCCGCCGGTGATCCCGGCGCCGCCGTCGAACCAGGTGCGCGAAGCTAGCAGCCCGTCCAGGTCCCCGCGTGGCGCCCGCGGCCCGGGTCGCGCCTCACCACGCCGACGGCCCAGGCCCGGGAACCGAGCGGCCGTCGGCCCCGACTACCTGACGATGGAGGTGCCCCGGTGAGGCAGGTCCTCGTGGTGCGCCCCGGGGGAGCGGGGCGCGACCGGCGGACCACGCGGCGCGGCTCCGCCGTGGGTCTGTCCCTGGTCGCCGGTGGGAGCGAGCCCGCGGGGGCGGGTCCAGGTTCGACGCACAGGGCGACACGGCCCGCCGGTACGTGACCGGCGCCGACGCCGACGCGGCGGGCGACTGCCCCGCCGTCTCGCCGAGCGGCGTCGACCCGACGGTGCCCGGGTCCTCGGAGGCGTGGCGTTCGGGTGATCTCGGCCCGTTCACCCCGGAGTTCCGACGCGGCGGCCCGGTCAGGGCCCCGGCCGCAGTGGCGCGGGCCGGTACGGTGTCGCTGCGGTGGTCGCTCCCAGTGGTCCCCGAGTTCCCGTGTGCCTGCTGTGAGTTGTGACACTTCCTTGTCGGTGAGTCGGAGGGAGGGGGTTCCCACGTACCCCCTGACGACGATCGGTCCCCGGGTGCGAGGATGAGCGGGCTATGACTGTCCCGGGGTGGTGCCGCACAGCGCGGGCGGGCGTGTTCGCCGCCGCCTGCGTGCTGCTCGCCGCTCTCGGCCACGCGACCATGTCGGCAACCCCCGTCCCCTGGTGGGCCATGGCCGCGGGAGTGGTCGGGACCTGCGTGGCAGGCTGGCTGCTGGCCGGGCGGGAGCGCGGCCGCACCGTGATCGTCGTGGTCGTGACCGCGGCCCAGGCGGTGCTCCACGAGACCTTCTCGCTGGCCCAGTCGTCGGCGCTCGGCCCCACCACCCTGCCCCGCATGCGCCCCGCCATGGGCAGTGGAGCCATGGACACGGGGTCGATGGGCTCGACGGACATGGGGGCCATGGGCCACATGGGCATGGGCTCCATGGGCCGGATGGACATGGGCTCGGGCGGTCACACGGTGCACGGCACGGCCGGCCTCGCCCCCGTGCACGGCATGCGCGACATGGCCGACATGAGCGGCGCGGCCTCGGTCGGCATGTTCGCCGCGCACCTGCTGGCCGCCGTCCTGTGCGGGCTGTGGCTCGCCCACGGCGAGCGGGCCGTCTTCCGCGTTCTCCGGGCGACGGCGGCCTGGCTGGCGGCGCCCCTGCGGCTGCTGGGAGCCCTGCCCACGCCGTTCCGCCGCCCTGGTGTGCACAGGCGCCGCGCCGTCGACGCTCCGGCTCCGGTGCGCCTGCTTCTGCGCGGTTGCCTCACCTTCCGGGGGCCGCCCGCGGGTGCCGCTGTCCGCTGAGGCAGCCGGATCCACCGGAGCCCCCTGTCCGCTCGTCCTGCCGCGTTCCCGGGCGCGGGTGTGTCCCCACTCCTGCACCCGGTACACCCCCCGCGCCGCCACGGGCGGACCGTTCCCGACGGGCTCCGCGCATCGCCCTGCCGCCGCGCACGGGCGCACCCATGCGCCGGTGAGCCGTGCCCTGTGCCGGGCCGGCCCCGGAAGACCCGAGAAGGACATCACGAGATGATCCCTGTCATGCCCGTTTCCCGGGCGGATCGTGCCTCCGTGGACGCTGCGGCGACCGCGTGGGCGCTGGCCGCCCGCGGCGGAGACCCCGACGCGGCCGAGCACTTCGTGCGCGCCCTGCACGGTGACGTGCTGCGCTACGTGGCCCGCCTCAGTGGTGATCCCCGGACCGCCCACGACCTGACCCAGGACACCTTCGCGCGGGCGTTCGGCAGCCTGCACCGCTACGAAGGCCGGGCCTCGGCCCGCACCTGGCTGCTGTCGATCGCGCGCCGCGCGGTCGCCGACAGCCTGCGCCGCGCCGCGGTCCGCCCCCGGATCGCGGACGCCGTCGACTGGCAGGCGGCGGTGGAGGGCGCCCAGCCCCGCGGCCTGCCGGGCTTCGACGACGGCGTCGCCCTGCTCGACCTCCTGCGAAGCCTGCCCGAGGAACGCCGGGAGGCGTTCCTGTGGACCCAGGTGGTCGGGGTGTCGTACGAGGAGGCGGCCGCATTCGCCGGCTGTCCCGTCGGCACCGTCCGTTCCCGGGTGTCCCGGGCCCGCGTGACCCTGGAACGGCTGCTGCGGGACGCGGAGACGGCGAGCGCCCTCGACGCCTGACGCCTCCGGGCGCCGTCGATGCCGTCTCCGTCCCCGGCGGCACGGTCCTCGACCGGGCCGTGCCGCCGGGACCCGGCGCGAGGGGCGAGTCCCTTGCCGCTGCGTGGAACTGACGTAATGTCACGGGAACTCATGGTCCTCCCGCCCCGACTACTACTGCGACACCGGCCCGGCGGCCCGCGCCGACGGCAGCGGTCAGGAGGAGCCCGCATGACACCCGAGAGGTCCTTCGCGGTGATCAGGGACGAGCGCGGCGCGGACTCCGTCCCACGCGTGGAACGCATGCCCGAGCGCAGGCTCCTCCCGGCGGACGGCCCGCGTGACCGCCTTCGCCGATCCGGCGTCGGCGGTGCGCCGGCCGGGCACCGGCGGGATCCCGCTCCCGGGGTTCTACCGGTGCACGCCCCCGAGGCGGCCCGGCCCGGCTCGTCCGCCCCGCTCGGCGCCGCACTCGCGCCCACCCCGGACGGCCGTTTTCGCGCTCGTCGAGAGCCGCCGGCTCGCACTCGCCGGGGCGGCTCCAACCCCCCGCTGCCGACCGGCAGCGTGCTCCTCGGACCCGGCCGGCCGCCGACGGCCCCCGCGCGAGCACCGCACGCCACGCCGACGGCGCCGTGCGGATCACGTACGCGGCCGGGCCGCTCGCGGCGGACGCCCGCGCGGCTGAATGAATGGCCCCTCCCGTCCGTAAGAGGCGATGAGTCCATCGACAGGAGGAGTTGACCGGTGTCCCGGAGTCGGCGCGGCGCGGCGCGTCCGATGCCCCGCGTGGCGTCGGCCGGAGAACGCGTCGGTCTCCCGCGCGCGCTGTCGGCGGCGGTCTTCGCGGCCGTCTGCGTGGTGGTGACCGCACTGGGGCACGCCTTGATGTCCGGCGACCTGCTGCCCTGGTGGGCGCTGGGGGTGGCGTTCACGGGGACCGTCTCGGCCGGACGGTGGCTGACCGTCAGGGAACGCGGCCCCGGGACCGTGGTCGGTGCCACGACCGTCGCGCAGGGGCTGCTGCACTCGCTGTTCGACCTGGCTCACGCGATGGCTCACGGGCCGGGACGCGTGCCGGTGGCCGGATCGGCGTCCGGCACGGACCACGCGATGACGTTCTCCCCTTCCGGAATGGTCATGCACATGGACCACTCCGGTCCGGGCGCGGCCCCGGCCCACCGCGGTACGGCAGGCGCCTCCCACAGCCTGTCCACGCTCCCCGCGGCCGACCACGGCGCCGCCGCGATGTTCCTGGCGCACCTTCTCGCCGCCGTCGTGTGCGGGGTGTGGCTCTGGCGCGGCGAGGCGGCGATGTACCGGCTGGGACGGGTGCTCGCGGTCGTGCTCCTCGCGCCGCTGGGGCGCGTGGGCCGGCTGCTCGGGCACGCCGCCCTCGATCGCCCGGCTCGCGCGGGCCGTCCGGCACCGGACACCGTCCCCGCCTCGCCCACGGCTCTCGCCGCGCTCAGACACGCCGTCGTCCGCAGGGGGCCGCCACGGGAAGGTCCGGCAGTCCCTCGCGTGTCCCGCGGCCCGTCGTCCGCCCTGCGTTCCTGATCCTCCGGGTCCGCCCGGGCCGACCGGACCGGTGCACGCGCGCTGCCGCCACCCGCCCCGTGTGTTCCTGTCCACCCAGGCCCGGCACGCGCGCGTCCGCCCGGCGGCGGCGCGTGCCCCCATGCTTCGATCGGGATTCCCATGCAGCACGTCACGTTCGTCCCCCCATCCGCGACCGACTCCCCGCCGGCGCGCCGGCCCCTGCGCCGAGCCTCCCGGCCGGCCCTAGGCGCCGTCCTCGCCGCCACCCTGACCGCCCTGCTCACCGGCTGCTCGGGGGACTCGGACACCCACGCCTCCGCCCACGGCGGAGCATCCGCCTCGTCCACCGCCCACGGCATGCAGGGCATGTCCGACAAGGCGATGGGCGACCCTTCGGCCACCCCCGCCTACAAGATGCCCGGGGCGGCCGTGACGAAGGGCACCTTCACCCTGCTGGACACCCGTCCGCCGGGCATGGACGACGTCAAGGGCACCGCCTGGCTGGCGCAGGGCTCCAAGGGCTCCACGGTCACCGTCTCCCTGACCGGTCTCGAACCGGGGCACGTCTACATGGCCCACCTGCACGCCCAGCACTGCTCGGACGGCAACGGCGGGGCGCACTTCCGGTTCGACAAGGGCGGCCCGGCCAAGCCCCCGAACGAGATCCACCTCATGTTCACCGCCGACAAGTCCGGTATGGGCATGACCACGGTGACCAACTCCCGCAAGACCGGCAAGGACGCGGTCGCCCTCGTCGTCCACCCCAACGAGGCACAGGACAACCGGATAGCATGCGCCGACTTCGACTTCTGACGACGACGGCCGGACCCGCCGCCTGTGCGGGCGCGCTGCTGCTCCTGGGCGGCGCACCCGCACACGCGCACACCGCGCTGGAGAAGGCCGCACCCGCCCCCGGTGCCACCGTCGGCGCCGGAACCGAGGTGGTGGCGCTGACCTTCGGCGGCCTGGCGCCCGGCATCGCGCCGAGGATCAGGGTGATGGGACCGGACGGCGAGGAGATCCCGGTCGGGCAGCCGGTCGTCACCGACAGGACCACGGCCTGTGCCGCCGTGTCGCCGCTGCCCGCGGGCGTCATCACCCTCACCTACACGGTCACCGCGGGAGACGGTGACGCCCAGACCAACGCCTACCAGTTCGAGGCCGCCGACGGCACCGAGCCCGCCGGAACCCCGGCGGCCTGCGCGCAGCTGAGCCTGCCCGCCCCGCAGGCGGCAGGCCCGGACTCCGCCGGGGGCCTGGGCGCCACCGCGGCGACCGCCGCCGTCGCGGGAACGGCCGCCGTGGCGGTGGGCGGCGGATTCCTCGCCGTCCGCACGCTGCGGCGCCGCAGAGCACGGGAGGGGGGCGCCGCGGGGTGACCTGGTACCCGGACTCCCGTACCGCCGTGCACGGGAGTCCGGTCCGGGGCCGCCAGGTCGCGGCGATCGCCGGTGCCGTGGCCAGGACTCCGCCACCGGCCCACGGCGGCGGTCGCGGAGTCCTGGCCGCCACGGCCGGCGGCCAAGGGGCGACCTGTGCCGGCACGTGGGAACGGCCCGCACCCGCCGACGGCCGGTACGTCACTCCCGGCTCACCGGCCCGGCCGCCGAAGGAGATTCGAGCGCTCACCCGGGAACCGGGGCGCCCCGCCGTCCGACTGCCTCAGGACAGCGGCCGACTCGGGCCGCTGCAGTGACGTCACGGCGGTCCGGCCGCCGCGCGTCGACCGTCCGGCACGCGTGCCCCGCACCGCCGCCCCCAGCACGAGGTATACCCATGACATCCACGGACTCCGAGAAGTCCGGCCCGCCCGCACCAGCCGGTGACGGAGCCGAGGCCGCGGCCACCGCGACGGTCACGGGACCGGCCGCACCGGTTCCCGCCCGGCGACCGGGGGGCCCGGGCGCCCTGGTGGCACGGCTGCACTTCTACGCCGGGATCCTGGTGGCGCCGTTCCTGCTGGTCGCGGCGGTCACCGGCCTGCTGTACACCTTCACGCCCCAACTGGACTCGCTCGTCTACGGCCAGGAGCTCCACGTCGCCCGCGAGGGCGACAGCGCCCGGCCGGTGTCCGAACAGGTGGCCGCCGCACGGGCGGAGCACCCGAAGGGCACCCTGACGGCCGTACGCCCGGGAAGCGGCGACGGCACCACACAGGTGGACTTCGCGCTGCCCGAGCTCGGGGAGAAGACCCACACCGTCTACGTCGACCCGTACACGGGCAAGGTCAGGGGACAGCTCACCACCTGGTACGCCGAGACCCCGCTCACCACGTGGCTGGACGGCCTGCACCGCGATCTGAACCTCGGGACCGCCGGCCGGTACTACTCGGAGATCGCCGCGAGCTGGCTGTGGGTGCTCGTCCTCGGCGGTCTGGTCCTGTGGTGGCGACGCCGGCACGGCAAACGGACCGCTCGCCGTCTGCTGCTGCCGGACCGGGCGGCGAAGAAGGGGGTGCGGCGTACGCGCGGCTGGCACGCCGCGACCGGACTCTGGCTCTCCGTCGGCCTGCTGGGCCTCTCGGCCACCGGCCTGACGTGGTCGCGCTACGCCGGAGCGAACTTCGGCGAGGCGCTGGACGCGCTGCACTCCCACACGCCCGCGGTGACCACCACCCTCACGGCCGGCGCGACGGGTTCCGGTACGAAGGGCGTCGACCCGGCGGCGATGGACGACGTGCTGAAGGCGGCTCGCAACGACGGCCTCGGCGGGCCGGTGGAGGTCGCGGTGCCCCAGGACGGCGCCGGCGCCTGGACCGTGACGCAGACCCGCGACCTCTGGCCGGTCGGACGCGACAGCGTCGCCGTCGACGCGGCCACCGGCCGGGTGACCGACCGGGTCGACTTCGCCGACTGGCCGGTCATGGCCAAGCTCACCCGCTGGGGCATCAACGCCCACATGGGCACCCTCCTCGGACCGGTCAACCAGATCCTCCTCGCTCTCCTCGCGGTCGGCCTGATCTGCGTGACGGTCTGGGGGTACCGCATGTGGTGGCAGCGCCGCCCCACCCGCTCCGACCGCCGTGCCGTCCTCGGCGCCCCGCCGGCCCGCGGAGCCTGGCGCACCCTGCCGTCCTGGACCGTCGCCCTCGGCGTCGTCGTGGCCGCCGGACTCGGCTGGGCCCTCCCCCTGTTCGGCGTGCCACTGGCCGCCTTCCTCGTCGTCGACCTGGCCGTCGGAGCCCTTCGGAGCCGCCGTACGGCCGGATCCACCTCCACGGACTGACCGCCGCCCGGGCCGGGGAGCGTGCCGTGCCACGACCCGGGCGACGGCCTCGTGAGCCGTGCGGAGCGGCTCGGCGGCCTCCTCGGCGCTCGGGACGCGGGGGAGTGGACGTCGTGGACGCCGGGTCCGGGACCCGGAGGGACCGCACGGCCGGGTGCCCGGGCCCTGGTCCGGTGACGGCGGGGGCGCAGCCAATATGGCCATATGTCAGCGGAGTTCCCCGTGGCGGCAGTAGATTCCGTGCAGCGCGACGCAGGAAGGCGGCTGCCGGAAGACATGTCCCTGATAAAGCGGATCACCACTGCCCGCGCCCTGCACCAGGCCATCTCCACGGCATCCGCGCTCTACGACGACCAGCAGTACGGCCGTGCGGCCGAGGCCGCGGGAGGGGCGGCGGAACTGGCGAGTTCCGTGGGACGCGCCAACCGGGCGGCCTTCGCCCGGATGCTCCAGGCCAGGGCACGGCAGGCGCTGCAGGACCCCGCGTGGTGCGAGCCACTGGACCTCGCGCTGCGCGAGTTACCCCGTATCGGCTCGGAGGAACGCGCCGTGGTCGAGTGGGAGGCGCGCATGGTGCAGGCCGCGGGTCTGGTCGCCGAGCAGCGGATCGACGAGGCGGCCGGAGCGTACCTTGACGCCATCGACGCGGCTGGACGTCCGGCAGTGGCTGGACCGCCCCCTTCTGACCGACCGGGCACGCGCCGGCGGCCCGTCGTCACGCGGTGTCCGAGGAGCGCTCAGTCGCCGACGGTTCCGGCGTCGATGCGCTGGCCGCGCTGGGTGTCCACCACGACCGGGATGCCGTTCGGGATCCGGCCGGCCAGCCGTTCGAGCAGGGACCGCACCGGGGGGAGGTCTTCGGGGGAGCGGACGTGGATCTGCATCGTGCGGGACGCCGTGTCGACACCGGTGACCGATGCGCCGGGCGAGTCGGCGAGCCACTGTTGCGCCGCGGCCCTGGTCCGGCTGGTCCAGGTGTTGATCAGGAGCGTCAGCGCGGTGTTGGCCGCCAGGGGAACGAACACGACGACGAACAGCACGCCCAGGACGGCGTAGGCCCGGCGTCCGGGCCGCCCGGTGGCCTGGTCGTGCCGGGCGCCGTAGCTGAGCGCGCCGAAGATCATCATGCCGCCGAAGACCAGGGCGAAGAGGTTGGACACGAACAGCACCAGTGCGCCCAGCGCGAGCCAGCCCGCCAGGTGCGCGAGGCAGACTCCGACCACGACGAGCGGCGGGACGAGGGAGATGGCGATCGCGACCCCGGGCAGCACGCTGCCGACGTCCCGCCGGGCGAGTGCCACCGCGCCGGCGAAACCCGTCGCGAGGGCGGCCACCAGGTCCATCAGCCCAGGTGACGTGCGGGACGCGATCTGGCTGTTCGAGAGCAGGTCGTAGTTGCCGGGGAGCAACAGGGCGAACACCGCACCGACCGCGATCACCAGCGCGCACGCGGCCAGGACGACCCGGACCGATCCGGTCCGCCGGCGCTGGACCGAGCCCAGGGCGATGCCCATGATCGGGGTCGAGAGCGGCGCGATGATCATCGCGCCGATGACGGTGGCGGTCGAGTCCGTGAGCACCCCGCCGGCCGCGATGACCGACGACAGGGTCAGCATGGTCCAGAAGGCCGATCGTTTGGACCTGGTGTCCCCGGACGACAGGTCCAGGTCCAGCGCCAGTTCGTCCAACGAGCGGCGCTGGGAGGTGGGCAGAATGAGGGCGCGAACGCGGCTGAGCATGCCCCTCAACCAACCACGGAGGCGTGCCGGTGGTGGGCAGGACACGGTTCGCGCGCCCAAGTACGGCTTCTTGGGTCCGTCGGCGGTGACACCGGTCCACCGCCGGCCGGCCCGTACTCGCGGGGCCGGCGCTCCCGTCAAGGCCAAGGAGAACTCCTCATGACCACGCCCCCTCCCGTCCCGCTGCTCGGCGGCACTCCCTTCGGGCGCAACCCCTGGCTGAACGGCCGCCCCCTCACGGTGACCCCCGAGCGTCATCTGTACTGCTTTCCCCACTCGGGCGGGCTCCCGGGCGAGTACGTCCGCTGGGGCCAGTACCTGAGCGGCACCCAGGTCTACGGGGTCTGCCCGCCGGGACGCGGCAGCCGCGCCGCCGAACCGGCCCTGACCGACCTGCACGGCCTGGTCCACGGCCTGCTGGCGGAGACGGAGTTCGTCGCCCCCTACGACCTGTTCGGACACAGCCTCGGCGCGCTGGTCGCCTACGAGGTGACGCGCGAGCTGGCCGCCCGGGGACGGCCGCTGCCCGAACGGCTGGTCGTCTCGGCGTTCCCGGCTCCCCACCTGCCGCGCCGCGGGGCCCGGCTCTCCGCCCTGCCGGACGAGGACCTGGTCGCGGTCCTGAAGGAGCGCTACGGCGGCATCCCGCCGCAGATCGCCGCCGACCCCGACCTGCTGGCGCTGCTGCTGCCCGCGTTCCGCGCCGACTTCGCCCTGCTGGAGAACCACCGGTACCGGGAGTCCGGTCCGCTTCCGGTCCCGCTCGTCGTCCTCGGCGGCGAGGCCGACAGCGTCACCCCGGAGCAGCTCGACGCGTGGGAGCGGCACAGCACCGCGCCCGTGCGCCGGCACACCTTCGCCGGCGGTCACTTCTACTTCCGTGACGACATGGCACCGCTGGCCGCCGTACTGGCTCCCTGAAACCCCGGCCCGGCGCCGCGCGGAAGGGGCCCGCCCGACCCCGCAGCGCCGGGCCCGGCCCGGTCTCCGTGTCACGGGGCGGCACCGCCGACCGCCCGGCCCGGGGGGCGCTCAGCGGCGGGTGCGCGGCAGGGGTGTCACTGCCATTCCCAGCGGATTCCGGCGTGGCCCGGTTGCTGGTCCAGGGAGACCAGGTGGGCGCCGGCCGAGGCGCCGAGCCAGAGCTGCCGGCGGGTCCGGTCGACGTCGGAGCCCGGGTCGCGTTCGTAGCGGTAGCAGTGGGCGGGGGTGGCGCCGGGGGTGAACTGGACCTGGAGCACGTACTGCCGCACCGGTACCGGGAAGCGGCGTCCATAGCAGGTGGCCGGGCTGTTCGCGGAGAACCGCACCTCGTATTCGAACACGGCGGTGTCACCGGCGCTCAGGGGCATGTCGAGCAGCAGCTCCGCGGCGACGATACGCGTCGTCGGCTCCCGGCGGACTCGGCCGAGGCGGGCGTGGCGCACCGCGCCGATCCGGGGAAGCTCGTCGGTGTCCTCGTCGGCGGCGTGGACGACCAGACAGCGGGAGACGCCGTTGGCGCCGGCCCGCACCACCTGGTTCATGCGCAGCACGCACTCCCCGGGACCGGAGGGCACCTGCAGCACGTCGTGCATGCTGAGCCGCTCCAGGTCGTCGCCGAGGGTGACCCCCAGTTCGTCGCAGACCTCCGCGATCCACTGTTCACCGGGCCACAGTTCGGTGGGGTGGAGGCGTTCGGCGGCCGGCGGTGCCGCGTACCGGCCACGGGGGCGGGGCGGTCCCAGCAGGGCCCTGAGGGTGCCGGAGGGCAGCTCCAGCACCTCTTCGAGCAGTTCCACCGCGACCATGGACGGGGCCCGTTCGGGCTGGCTGCGGCCACGTCGCCAGTAGCTGAGCGTGGTGACGCTGATGCGGACGCCGCGTGCGGCCAGGGCGTGCCGGATGCGGTCCAGGCTCAGGCCGCTGGCCTCGATGGCTGCGTGCAGGGTGTCCGCGAAGGTGGCGTGCCGTGGCAGGACCGGTCTCGCCGGCTCCTCGAGTTGCTGCGGCGGTGCCATGACCGTCCTCTCCCCCCACCCGGCGGACCTGAGGGGCACCGGTCCGATTCCGGCCCGCACCACCGAGTGGGAAGGACAGTACGCAATGCGGGGTGTGCGGGTCACGGCATACCCACTATGAGAATGCCCACGACAAAACGAGGCACCCGCCGGGGCAGGCGTCCGTGGCCTTCCCCGGCGGGGCGTCGGAGGGAACGTCAGGAGACGTTCAGGGCGGTGTCGTCGATGACGAAGCTCGTCTGCTGCGAGGAGTCCTCCGTGCCGGTGAACTTCAGCGCGATCGTCTTGCCCGCGTAGGCCGAGAGGTCGAACGACTTCTGGGCGTAGCCGGAGTTGGCGTTCAGGTTGGAGTAGCCGGCAAGGGTGCCGAGCACCGAGCCGCTCGAGTTGAGCACCTGCACCTGGAGCTTGTCATAGGCGGTGCCGGTGGTGCTCTCGTCCGTGTCGATGTGCATCCAGAAGGAGAAGGTGGCCTTGCACCCGGAGGCGATGGTCACGTTCTGGGAGAGGGTGTCCGTGTGGGTGCTGCCGTAGCCGCCGAGCCAGGCCTTCCAGGAGCCGCCGTGGGCGGCCTCGGAGGACGAGTTGTCCACCACGCCGGACGAGGCGGACCACGGCGCGGCGGTGCCGGTCTCGAAGCCGGTGTTGCCGAGTAGCTGGGCGGCGGTGCAGGTGCCACCGCCGCTGCCGCCGGTGCCGCCCATCAGGGCGCTGGTGAGGCCGTCGGCGATCGGGGAGCCCCAGCCGGTGACCCGGTCGTAGCCGGTGGCGGTGCTGTAGTCCTGGTTGCTGCCCGAGGTGATGTCGTGCAGGGCCGAGGCGTAGCCGCTGCCGCTCGCCACCGAGTAGATCTTGGGGTTGACCTCGCCCAGGGCGGCCTTCCCGGCCGCTGCGGCCTTCTGGTTGTACAGCGCCGCGTAACCGGACCACAGCGGGGCGGCGGCGCTGGTGCCGCCGTAGACCTGCCAGCCGCCGACCGTGTAGATGGCGAAGCCGGACGCCGGGTCGGCGTTGGAGGCGACGTCGGGCACGGTGCGCTTGGTCGCCGTGCCGGTCTGCCAGGACGGCTTGGAGAAGACGGTCGAGACGCCGCCGCCACTGGTGCTCCACGCCCGCTCGGAGCCGTAACTGGTGCCGGAGACCGACAGGTTGGTACCGCCGACCGCGGTGTTGTACGGGCTGGACGCGGGGAAGTCCACGGCCTTGACCGACGACCCGCTGGTGCTGCGGGTGCAGTCGCGGGAGCCGTCGTCGCCGGAGGCGCTGAAGATGCTGATGCCCTGGGCCGCGGCCTGCTTGAAGGAGTTGTTGACCGAGGTCATCGAGGAGGACGTGGTGTCCGGCTCGCAGGAGCCCCAGGAGATCGAGATGACCGAGGCGCGGTTGTCCGAGACGATCTTGGCGGCCATGTCGACCTCGCCCGCGTCCGAGTTCGGCGCCTCGTAGATCAGTTGGGTGGCCTTGGGGGCGACTCCGCGGACGATCTCGCTGTCCAGCTCGACCTCGCCCTGGCCGTCGCCGGGCGAGCTGTCGTAGGCGGCGCCGTCGACCGAGACGGTGCTGACGGAAGGCCCGGTGAGGCCGTACTGGCTGTCGTAGGTGGTCAGATTGCTCTTCTTGTAGCCGTCGAACTCCCAGAGGGCGACGGTCTGGCCGGTGCCGTCGGCGCCGAGCTTGTCGAAGCGGTACGCGCCGTTGTACTGGCTGGGGCCGAGACCGCCGGAGGTCGCCCGGGGGGCGGCGGCCGGACGGGCCAGGTTGTGGTGGCGCACCGTGTGGTTGTCGAGACCGGAGACGCCCTGGACCACGGCCGCGACGTCGGACGGCAGCGTGGCCGCCTTGTCGTTGGCGTAGAAGTGACGGTGGCGCGCCGTGTCGAGGTAGGTGTTCTCGTGGGTGCCGAACGCCTTGTTGATCTTGCTTGCCGTGCCCGTGGCCGACACGACCTGGCGGTTGCGGCTGACGCCGGTGACGGTCAGGCCCTGGCCGCGCAGGTAGTTCCGGACGCTGTTCACGGCGGCCTTGGTGGGCGCGTAACGCGCCGCGAACCGGGCCGGGGTCAGGTAGTGACCGTACTCGGGCGATCCGGGGGTGCTGACCGCCGTGAGGAAGCGGTCGAGTCCGGCCGGGTCGCGGAGCTTGAGGCTCACCGAGACCGAGAGCTTCTGCTCGGCCGGGAGGGCGCCGATCCGATGGGAATGGGCGACCGAGGGGTTCACGGTCTGGGGGAGCGGGACGCGCGGGTTGGACGCTGCGTCGGCACTGGTGGCGCAGAGCGCCGTGATGCTCAGTGGTAGCAGCGCGAACGCCGCCGCTGTGGCAGCGAGGTGACGGGATATCACGCGGGGTCCTCCTGGATGTGTGCGTCCCGTGGGGTGGAACGCAGAGATGAACCTCGCAAGGAATCGCGTGAAACTTGACCATGTTCAGACAATGAATTCCCAAAGAACAGTCAACCGTTCATATACAGTGAGGTTCCGTCCCGGTGGCGTCGCGGGCGCCGCTCCCGGTCCGGGAGACCCGGACGGCCCGGCTCGGGGCGCCGAACGGATCACGCATCGAAGCAGGCCTTCCGTGTGCCGGCGGCCGGGGTGCCGGTGATCCGCTGCCGGCCGTCCCCATGGGGCCGGGCGCGGTCCGGTGGGCCGCCGGCGTACGGCGGCGTACGTGAGAGCCGGCGTGGCCCGTCCGCCCGCGGAGGCGTCGAGGCGGACGAACCGATCGGCCGAAGCGGATCACCGGTACCCCGCACCCTGCCCCGCCCGTCGTCGCCAGCCCGGCCCCCGCAACGAGCGGTGCGAGAGGCCACCCGGACGGGGAAAACGCAACTTCGACAGGACCCGCAGAGGCGGCTACCTTCACCTGGTCCTCGGCGATCGCCCACCGTCGCACGGGAGTTCCTCCGGGCCGAGCCACCCGTGGACCACACCAGGCACCCCGACCAGGGAGAGACACATGCCTCAACTCGCGCTGTACACGTTCGGCGTCCTCAAGTCACCCCTCGCCGACCCCGCGCCCCTCACGCGCGAACTCCACGACAGCGGCGAGGCCGTCTACCCGGAGATCAGCCGGCAACCCGGGTACCTCGCGCATGCCGAGCCGGCGTACGGCGCCGGCGGCACGCACTTCGACCTGGACTGGGGTGCGTGGGGAGAGTTCGCCGTACCGAGCTGGTACGGCAAGGGCCGCACGGCGGAAACCACCGCGCTGGCCGCGACGCTCTCGCTCTGGACCGACCTGCGCCCCGCCTTCGACGCCGTCTACACCGGTCTGCACCGTGAGGCGCTGAACAGGCGTCACGACTGGTTCGAGAGGACGGGACACCCGAGTCACGTGTTCTGGTGGGTCTCCGACGGCGTGATACCCACCTGGCAGGACGGGGTCCGCAGGCTGGAGCACCTCCACGACCACGGCTCCGTGCCGCGCGCCTTCACCTTCCACCGCTCGTTCGCCCCGGACGGCACCGCGACCGGCGTCAAGGACATCGGGCCGAAGAGCGACCGGGTTCGCTGACGAGGAACCCTCGACGGCCGGGTCCGCCGTCGAACACCTCGATCCGTCGAGCGCTACGTCGAGGTGGGCGGGTGCGGGGAGCGGAGCACGAGCAGGGTGATCTCGCTGGGGGCGAAGACGCGGAACGGCGGGCCCCAGAAACCGGTGCCGCGGCTGGTGTAGAGCAGGGTGCGCGAGCCGTGGTGGCTGAGTCCGGCGAGGGCGGGCTGGTCGATGCGGACGAGGTGGTGGAAGGGCCAGATCTGGCCGCCGTGGGTGTGGCCGGAGAGCTGGAGGTCGACGCCCGCGGCTGCCGCCCGGTCGACGAACTTGGGCTGGTGTGCCAGGAGCAGGACGGGCAGCTCGGGGTCGGCGCCGTTCAGGGCTCCGGCGAGGTGGGCGCGGTGGCCGGCCAGGCCGGAGGACTCGGCGGTGACGTCGTCCACGCCGGCGACCACGAGGGTGTCGCCTCCGCGTTCGAGCAGCAGATGGCGGTTGCGGAGCGGTTCCCAGCCCAGTTCGTCCATCAGGGCGACCCAGCCCTGGGCCTCGCTGTAGTACTCGTGGTTGCCGGTGACGTAGACACGGGCCCGGGTCGCCCGCACGGTCCCGAGCGGGGCGGCCTGGGCGCGGCGGCGTTCGGCCGTGCCGTCCGCGATGTCACCGGTGTGGCAGACCAGGTCGGCCTCCAGGGTGTTCACGGTCTCGCACACCCGTGCCGACCAGCGGGCGCGGTCGAGCGGGCCGTAGTGGGTGTCGGTGACGAGGACGACGCGGGTGCCGTCCAGCCCGGCGCCCAGTCGGGGCAGTGGCACGTCGAGCCGGCGCACGCGTGGCACGCGGCGGGCCTCGGCGTATCCCCAGGCGAGCAGTACGGCGCCGACGCCGAGGACGGCCCATGTGACGATCCGGGCCCGGTCCTGGCCCTCACCGACGCCGGCCAGGGTCAGGGCGAGCCGCAGCAGGACGCCCAGCAGGACGGACCAGGTGAACAGCACCCAGCCGGTGCCCAGCAGGGTGTCACCGACGACCGCCGCGCGGTCCTGCTGGCGCGGGCCGTGACCGCGCGTCATCGCGAGCGGCATTCCGATGAGGCCGAGGGCGGACAGGGCGGTGCCGGCGAGCGTGACCGGCAGCGGCCAGTGCTGGCCGGTGTACAGGAGCGTCCAGCAGGGCACCACCCACAGCAGGACGGGGGCGACCAGGGGGATGTAGCGCATCAGCCGGTGCAGCCGGCTACGGCTCCGCCGTGGCGCCGGCGCTTCACCGTCGGCGGGCCGGGTGTCGCTGGTGTCGGTCACGCTTCCCCTCACAAACCGTGCTGCCGTCCCGGGCACTGTATCCGGTCACCCTCCGGCCGGCCGGACCCGCGTTCACGGCGGCCCTCCCGGGCGCGCGCGTCTCCGCGGGACGGCAGGGCGGTCATGACGCGGCGTGTTCACGGGTGAACCGGACGGCTCTGTTCCGTAGCTCGTCGGGCGATCCCGTGGCATCTCGAAGGCGGACGGACCTGGTGACGCCGCCGTACCGCGCCATGCGGGGGCGTGAGTGCGGCCACCGCCGTCGAGAATCGCCGGTGTCCTGGTACGCCTGTCGGCGCTGGAGCTCGCACGCCCGAACGGTCTGCGACCCGTCTTCACGACCGGCGAAGTCGACCGCCTGGCGCGGGCGCACACCGGATTCGCAAGCTGGAAGGCGACGACGTCACGGTCGACGGCCGCACGCCGGACGTGGCGATCGAGATCGCCCGCGACGAGGACGGCTCGGTGGTCGTGTTCCCCGCGCTCCCCGCGTAGGCGCGCTCGCACCCGACGTTCACGCCTCGGCGGCGGGCGCCGAGAGCACCGCCCGGACCGTCTTGCCGCTGGGTGGGTAGGGAAGGCAGTCCCATCGGTCGGCGAGGGCGGTGACGAGCGTCAGCCCGCGCCCGCCGAGGCGGAGGGCGTCCGCTCCGGGGGTGCCCGTCGTGATCTCGGGGCAGAGGTCCCCGCGGGCGTCACTCACCTCCACGCGCAGTCGGCCGGCCGGTGGGTCGAAGACGAGCGTCAGCCGGAAGCAGCGGCCCGGCACGCGGCCGTGGAGGACGGCGTTGGCGGCCAGCTCGGCGACGACCGCCTCCGCACGCTCCGTGAGATTGCGAGGGGCGCCCCAGGAACGCAGCTCGGTGACGCCGAGGAGCCGGGCGAGCCGGGCGCCGCGCCGCGTGGCGGACAGGAGTTGGGTGAAGCTGCGGGTCGGCACGTTGAGTCGGGGAGACGCGTGGTTCATGGGGCCAGCGTGGCGGCCGGGTACGGGGACACGCGAGGGC
The DNA here is from genome assembly GCF_023630175.1 of Streptomyces cellostaticus. GTDB lineage: Bacteria > Actinomycetota > Actinomycetes > Streptomycetales > Streptomycetaceae > Streptomyces > Streptomyces cellostaticus_A. The sequence continues at coordinate 116,429 of NZ_JALLIN010000017.1, forward strand.
GGCGTCCCGTACGCGGTGTGAGCGTACGGGCACGTGGAGTGGACAGTACGGGACGGCCTCCGCCACGCTGAGTGTCGAGCGAGGGGCGGCCTACGGGCTGTCGCGGCACGGTACGGAGAGAGGGTCGGCGGATGGGCATCGTCGCAGGGGACGCGGCCGAGGTCGAGCACGGAACCCGAGGCGTCGGCGCGGGCGCGGCAGTACGGACGGTTCCGGCGGGGGAGTGCGAGCGGGAGCCCCATCCGTCGGACAGTCTGCGTACGTTCGGCGCCTTCGTCCAGGCCTTGCGCGAGCATGCGGGGCTCAGCCGGGCCGACCTCGGTGAACGGGTGCGGTACTCCAAACACACCGTGGAGTCGGTGGAGTTGGGCCGCCGGATGCCGGACGAGGCGTTCGTGGAGCGCGCGGAGGAGGCGCTCGGCAACACAGGTGCGCTGCGGAAGGCCGCCCGGCACCTGACGCGGGGAGAGGCGGGGCTCGCGGCGTGGTTCCGGCGGTGGGCCCGGCTGGAGCGGGATGCGATGAGCCTGTGTACGTACGAGTGCCGGCTGGTGCCGGGGCTGTTGCAGTCGGAGGCTTACGCGCGGGCGGTGTTCGAGGGCACGAATCCGCTGCGGACCGACGAGGAGCTGGAGCAGCAGCTCACCGCCCGAATGGAACGGCAGGCGATGATGCGGGAGCGGCCGACCGTGCCGTTCAGCTTCATCGTCGAGGAGCATGTGTTCCGGCGGCGGTTCGGGGGCGCCGGGGTGATGCGTGAGCTGGTGGACCATGTGCTGGAGCGCACCGCACCGCGCAACGTGACGCTTCAGGTGGTGGTGTTGGAGGCGGGGCTGCACGCCTGTCTGGACGGGCCCGTACAGGTCCTGGAAACCCCCGAGGGGCGGCGCCTCGGCTACTCGGAGGGGCAGGAGAACGGGCGGCTGATCTCCGACCCGAAACAGGTGAGTCTGCTCTGCCGCCGCTATGAAACACTGCGCTCGCAGGCCCTGAGCCCCAACGAATCCCGGGCCCTGCTGGAGCGACTGCGAGGAGAGCTATGAGCAGCGGTACGTCGGAACTCGCCTGGTTCAAGTCCAGCTACAGCGGCAGCCAGGGCGACAGCTGCGTGGAGGTCGCGATCGCCGAACAGGCCGTCCACGTAAGGGACTCCAAGGACGTGACCCGCCCGGCCTTCGCGGTGAGCCGTGAGCGCTGGGGGCAGTTCCTGCGGTTCGCGTCGGAGTGCTGAGCTCGGGGTGCGCCGTCCGCCGCGTCCGATGAGGAGGCGGCGGGCGGCGCATCTACCTGGGTGTGGAGACGTCGATCCTCCGCCTGACTTCGGATGAGCCTGCATGCGGGCCGCCCCCCTCGCGTCCACCGTCTTCGGCACCGGGAGCGTGTGCCCCGTGTTTCGCATCGCGGGTGACGGCGTCCGACTCGCGCAGGGCCGCCTCGGCCGGCTCCCGCCGCCCCTGAGTCGGCCGCCGTGCCCCCTCCCATGACGCCCCTCGGCACCGGTCATGCCTCCCGCGGCTTCCCGCGCCCGCGCAGGCCGGCGGTAACGCGGTAACGCGGCCGGGACGTCAGCGGTTTCGGCCCTGGCGGGGTCCTCGGCGGCTCCTCGTGCTCCGGCAGTGCTCTGTGCTCCCGTCGGCCGACTCTCACTCCTCCTGAGTGATGGCATGGATACGCCCGACGGTTGACGCCGGTGGCGGCGGTGGTGAATGAGACTGGAACTCCGTTGCTCGGATGGGGAGTTCAGGTGAATCGGTGGGATCGGGTCGGGCGAGTCGCGGCGTATGGGGCAGCGCTGGCGCTCACGCCCTATCTGCTGATCAAGGTGTCGTGGGTGGTTGGTTCGCTCGTGGGGCTGCTGCCGGTCGGGACCGGGTTCGGCATGGCGGAGTGGGTGGTGCTCAACAGTGCCACGATCGGTATGGCAGGGATCGGGATCGCGGTGGCGCTCGCGCTGGTGCGGCCGTGGGGGATGCGCATACCGGGAGCGCCGTTGGCTTTCTGTGCCTGGGTTGGAACGGGTTTCCTCGTCCCGGTGCTGCCGTACGCCGTTCTCAGTTCGCTGCTGGGCTCGCAGGACGGCGATCCGAAGGGCGGGAGTGACGCGGGCCCCTCGATGCCGGTCTGGGAGGCGGCGCTGGTTCAGATCGGGTTCGTGGGCATGGGGCTGGGTCTGGCCGTCGCGCTGCCCACGTACTTGCGGCGGCGCTGGCCGGACGCGTTCGCGGGTCGGCTCGGGGATCGTGGGGAGGGCTCGTCAAGGGCGCTGCCGTGGATGGCCGTGGTCGGCGTCGCGGTCGGTCTCGTCTGGCTGTACTGGGCGGTGGGCGGCACCGCAGGCGTAGCCCACCGCGGCGAGCGGGACCCCGCTTGGTATGTGCTGTCCGGCGTCTTCGGGCTCTGGGCGTTCGTGGCGTCCGCCGCTACCTGGGCTGCCGTCCGAGGCCGGCCCGCACGGGTCCCCCGATGGTGCCCGATGGTGCTCGGCTGGCTCGGCTCGGGCTCATTGTTCGCCTGGAGCGGCTGGAAGCTTCCGCTGACCCTGTACCTGGCGGTCGCGCAGCCGGCCGACGCGGCCCTGCCGGAGAACCTCGCGCTCGCGGCGGTCCTGCACCTTGCAGCGGTGGTGGCGGGCGCCGCGATGCTGCGAGCGCTCGTTCGTACGCGGCTGGTGTCGTCGGACTCGTAGCTGACCCGCCCAAGGCCGTTGTGTGACGAACAACCTGGACACCCCCGCGACTGCAGTGCACTGCACTGCACTGCACTGCACGCGGCGACCGGCGATCTCCCGAAACGGCGCCCGGACCTGGCGCCGCGGCGGCCCGCCGCGGGTGTCTCGCCGCAGCTCACCGACGCCGACCTGGTCACCCTCTCGATGCTGCGGGCGATGCCCGGGTTCGCCTCCGGGGCCAGGTGGCTGCGTTCGTCGTCCGTCCGGGGGAGGGAACCACCGTTGGAGTAGTCCACCGGCGGACCGGTCGTCCAGTGGCCGGCGTGCGCCACAGCCCTCAGGTGTCCTTGTTGGCCTTGAGCTTTTGCCAGACCCTGCTGAGGGCCTGGAGGTCTTCCTCGTCCAGGAGGTCGGTGAAGACGGGAGCCAGGGTCTCGCGGCGGGTGGCGTCGGCCGCCTCGAAGAGGCGGTGGCCCTCCGGGGTGAGAGATACCTCGACGGAGCGGGCGTCCCGGGCCGAGGGGGTACGGGTGACCAGGCCGCGGCCCTGGAGGGCGTCCACGACGCGGGAGACCTGGCTGCGGCTGAGCATCGTGCTGTTGCCCAGGACCGAGACCGGCACGGGATCCGGGCTGGAGGCCAGCCAGAGCAGGACCTCGAACCAGGAGACGGGAAGGTCGTGCGCCTTGCTCAGGGCGCGGTCGACGCGTTCGGTCAGGACGCTTCCGGCCCAGACCACCCCGTAGAAGGCGTAGTCGGCGGCCGGCATCCCCGCCTGCGCCAGCTTCTTCTTGGACATGTCACGAGTCTAGCGGTTGCGTGCACGCACACACATACGTATGGTGTGTGTACACGCACTTAAATGCTCGTCCCGAACGAAAGGTTCCGCGATGTCCTCCCCCACCCAGTCCCCGAAGGTCGTCCTCATCACCGGCACCTCCTCCGGCATCGGTCTCGCCGCCGCCGTCGCAGCCGCCCGAGCGGGCTGGACGACGGTCGCCACGCTGCGGGACCCGAGCCGCTCCGGCGCCCTGCGCAAGGCCGCCGCCGAGGCGGGTGTGGAGCTGGACATCCGCCGGCTGGACGTCACGGACGAGGAGTCGATCCGGTCCGCGATCGAGGGTGTCCTCGCCGACCACGGGCGTCTGGACGCCGTGGTCAACAACGCGGGCGCCGGACACCTCGGCACCATGGAGAACGAGTCCGCGGCCGAGGTGCGCAAGGTCATGGAGGTCAACTTCTTCGGGGTGGTCAACGTCTCCAAGGAGGCCATGCCCCACCTGCGTGCCCGCGGCGGCCGTCTGATCACCGTCAGCAGTGTCGGCGGCGTGGTCGGGCAGCCCTTCAACGAGGCGTACTGCGCGGCCAAGTTCGCCGTCGAGGGGTACATGGAGAGCCTGGCCCCGGTGGCGGCGGCGCACGGTGTGTCCGTGTCCGTGATCGAACCCGGAGCCGTGGCCACCGAGTTCGTCTCCAACGTCGGCGTCGACCTGGAAGGCGCCGTCGCCGAGGCCGGGGTGTACGCGCCCCAGCTGAGCGCCTACCTGAACCGTACGATCGCGCAGTTCTCCGGCAGCGCCGCCCAGACCCCCGAGAGCGCCGCCGAGTCGGTGCTGAGGGCGCTGACCGCCGACGAGCCCGCCTTCCGTCTGCAGACCTCCGACTGGGCCCGTGGCTTCGTGGCCACCAAGCTCACCGACCTGGACGGCTCCGCGGTCCTCGGCCTGACCAATGCCTGGATCGCCTGACACTCACGCGCCCGACGGGCCTCATCCCGCTCTCGCACCCCGGTGAGGCCCTTCACGGCTGGACAACGCCGCCTCCCCACCGCCCCGCACCGTGCTCCAGGCCCCGCGTCCTGCGGGCCTGAACGGGCGATCTCCGCGGATGCGGTCGACCGCTCGTACATCCCGATCCGGGACGTCGGTCGGAGCCCGCTGCCAGGCGGCGTTGTCGGTCCCAGCCGCTATGGTTCGGCCGTTCACGACCTTCGAGGAGGGGTGGCCCGATGGGTGCCAGCGGATGGGACTACGTCACCACGTACGACGGCGATGTCGAGTCGGCCTTGGCGACACTGCAGGCCGGGGTGTTCCAGCAGGAGTACGGCGACGACGCCCGATACCGAAGCCTCGAGGCCCTCTACGAGGACAAGGAGTTCATGGGGTCCGAGGGCACCCATACGATCCTCGACATCGACAGGGTCGTCGCCACGGACGACCCGCCGACGGACTCCGATATCACCGACTACGGCACCCTGCGCCCACTGGCTCTCGGTCGCGTGACGCACCACTTCGGAACGGACCGCCCGTCGGTCGCGCAGTACGAGGAGCTCGTCGCCGCTTCCAGACACGTGGCGAGCCACAAGGAGCACAAGCAGAGCCTGCTCGGCGAGTGCCGGATGCGGTGGACCGGTTACTACATCGTCCTCTACTCCGGCGACAGTGCGACTCACCTGGGAATCTTCGGATTCTCGGGGGACTAGTGCCGCCCGCCGCCGACATGCCGTCAGCCCCGCTCAACGGTCCCAAGGCCGTAACGGGCATCGCCGGGTCAAGTGCATCGTCCAGGAAGTGAGGCACCCATGGCGCCGTACGACGTCAAGCGAGAGCGGAAAGAGTGCTACGCGCCCAAGAACACGGCGTGGGCCATCGTGGACGTTCCCGAGCAGCAGTTCATCGCCATCGACGGTACGGGAAACCCCAATACGGCTCCCGCCTACGCCCACGCGGTCGGGGCCCTCTACGCGGTCGCCTACACCCTCAAGTTCGCCGGCAAACACACAGCGGGCGGCGATTTCGTCGTCGCTCCCCTGGAAGGGCTGTGGTGGGCGGACCGGTACGAAGCCTTCACCGGCGGAGTCAAGGACACCTGGAACTGGACCATGCTCATCAACATGCCCTTCTGGATCACCAAGGAGATGATCGAGGACGCCAAGCAGACTGCGCTGGCCAAGAAGAGGATCCCCGCGATCTCCCGAATGCGGCACCTCACCCTGAACGAAGGACGCAGTGCCCAGGCGCTGCACATCGGCTCCTACGACGACGAGGCACCCGTGCTGCACGAACTCCACCACTCCTACCTCGCCGCCAACGGCCTGCGTCCTTCGGGGCTGCACCACGAGATCTACCTCAGCGACCCCCGCAAGACCGTCCCCGAGAAGCTGAGGACCATCCTGCGCCAGCCGGTCGAACACCTCGACAGCTAGTCCACCTGCCGGGTGCTCGGCCCCGACCGCCACGCGCCGAGTGCGTCACGTCCACCACGTCGCAGGGAGCACTGGTCAGGGAGGCTGAGGGGGAGTCGCCGTGTCGCGCGGCGATGGGCGGTCGATCCGGCTGTCGCCGGAGGGGAATTCCAGGGTGGATCCGGGGTGCAGTACGGCGGTTTCGCTTCGGCAGGAGATGCGCATCGGCCGGTGCATGCCGTGCCCGGCGGCGACCTGGACTTGATGTCCGCTGATGCGCAGTACCAACGGGTGCTCCCGGTAGCGGACGGAGAGTTCGAGTGTGCCGAGGGACTCGGGCCAGTAGGGATTGAGGAGCAGCTGGTTTCCTCTGGTCTCCAGTCCGGAGAAGCAGCGTTGGAGCAGGTCGACGCTGCCGGCCAGGGCGGCCAGGTGGATGCCTTCGGCTGTGGTGCCGCCCTGGATGTCGGCGATGTCGGCTTCCAGGGCGCGCAGAAAGAATTCCACGGCGCGTTCGCGGTGGGCCCGTGCCAGGACCCACGCGTGGACGACGGCGCTGAGGGAGGACCCGTGGGAGGTCCGGGCCAGGTAGTAGTCGATGTTGCGGGGGATGATCCCGGCGTCGAACGAGTAGCCGAGGTGGTGGAAGAGCGGGGCGAGTTCGTCCGCGGACAGCAGGTAGAACAGCATGAGGACGTCGGCTTGTTTGGACGCCTTGTAGCGGTTGACGTCGTCGCCCTCGGCTTCGAGGATCCGGTCGAGGCGGCGGATGTTGCCGTACCGCTCCCGGTAGTGGTCCCAGTCCAGCTCGCGCAGGGTGTCGTAGCCGTCGAACTGGCTGATGACGCCGTCGTCGTGGAAGGGGACGTACATGGTGCGGCTGATGTCGCGCCAGCGGGACAGTTCCTCCGGCAGGAGGCCGACGGTCTCGGTGAGGTGGCGGCGCGGCTGTTCCGGGAGGGAGGCGAGGGCGTCCAGGGCTCTGAGGATCACCCAGACGGCCATCACGTTGGTGTAGGCGTTGTTGTCGATCCCGCTGTCCTCGGCACCGGGGTAACCGGTGTGGAACTCGTCGGGCCCCATCACGCCGCGGATCACGTACCGGCCTCGGTCACGGTCGTAGGAGGCGACGGAGGCCCAGAAGCGGGCGATCTCCACCAGCATCTGTGCGCCGTAGTGGGTGAGGAACTCCCGGTCCGCGGTCGCCTGGTAGTAGTGCCAGACGTTGTAGGCGACGGCGATGCCGATGTGGTGCTGGCGCCAGCTGGGGTCGGACAGCCAGCGGCCGGAGCGGGGGTTGAGGTGCAGCCGCTGGCTCTCCTCGCGGCCGTCGCTGCCGGACTGCCAGGGGAACATGGCGCCCTCGTGGCCTGCCGCGCGTGCCGCCTGCCGGGCTTCGGGCAGCCGCCGGTAGCGGTAGCGCAGCAGCGCGCGGGTCAGGTCGGGGACGCGCAGGTTCAGCAGCGGGAAGACGAACAGTTCGTCCCAGAAGACGTGCCCCCGGTACGCCTCGCCGTGCAGTCCCCGGGCCGGTACTCCCACATCGAGTTCGGCGGTGTTGGGCGAGACGGTCTGCAGCAGGTGCAGCACATGCAGGCGGATGATGCGCTGCGCGTCGCCCCTGCCCTCGATCTCGATCCGGAACCGGTCCCACAGGTGGTCCCAGGCCGTCGTGTGGCCTTTCAGCAGGTCGTCGTAGCCGCCCAGGCGGGGCAGCCAGCGGGCCGCTTCGGCGGCGGGCTCGGAGATGGCGCGGTCGCGGCCGGTGAAGACGGTCACCACCTTCTCCAGTCTCACCGTCTGGCCGGAGGCGATGTCCGCCGCCAGGTCGTATCCGGTGCGTCCGGGCTCCTCCAGGAGGCGGCGCCGTGCGCCCAGTCGTTCGCGGCCGCGCCAGACCGTGGTGCGGGCGGCCATGGCCACGCGGATGCCGGACTGGTTCGTCTGCACCTCCAGGAGCACGGAGTCGTCGCAGGGCCGGGTGGCGCGTACCGGTTCCAGGTGGGTGCCGGCCAGGTCCTGGTAGCGCGTGACGAGGGTGTTGCGTACCGCGCCGTCCAGTGTGGAGCGGAACTCCAGCCGGCCGGACCAGTCCTCCGCCGTGACCGCCATGTCGGCCACGCACGCGTGCTCGAAGTCCATGCTCACGAAGCGGCGCTGGGTGACCGCCGTGGTACGGCCGCGCGTGTCGCGGAACCGCATTCGGCGGGTGAGGATCGCGTGCCGCAGGTCCAGGTACTGGCGGTATTCGAGGAGGCCGGCCGTGTCGACGTCGAACCAGGGGCCGTCGTCGATGCGGAAGGTCATCGCCGGCCAGTGAGGCAGGTTCACCAGGCTCTCGTTCTCGACCGTCTGACCGGCGACGGTCGTCGTGAGCCGGTTGTAGATCCCGGCCGCGTACGTGCCCGGGTAGTGCGCCCCGTCCGCCGATGCCTCCGGGGCGGCCCCGCGGGTGGCGAGGTAGCCGTTCCCCACGGTGCACAGCGCCTCGCGCAGCGGCTCGTCGTCCGGGGTGTAGCCCTCGTAGCACAGTGTCCACTGGTCCATGTCCGCTCCCTCGCTCACGGCACGCCTCCCGCTCGGCGGTGCACCTGGGCCCGGCCGTCCCGACCGCTGCCACGCAGGCCATGTCCCCTCCGCGACTTCCGGCCGGTCGCTTCCGTGCTCGCGGATCCAGCACGGCACAGGCCACCGGCAGCCGGGGCTTGACGTGCTCGGGGATCAGCGGGTTCGCCGTCAGGTGGCTCCGGCCCGCGGCCAGGTGCTTCGCCGCACGCCGGTGGGCGTCCGGGGCGGCGATCTCCGCTTCGGTCAGGCTGCCCGGTGCACCGGGCAGGATGTCACTCATCGGGTCTTCCACCTCCTGAGCAGTGGGCCGTCCGGTGTCGGCCGGCCCGGCTGCGGCGGACGGGGATGATCAGGTGCCGACGGCTTTCGCCGCCTTGCCGTGCTGTTCCAGGACGCGGTAGGCCATCAGCTTGACCGGGTCCAGCAGCAGGAACTCGACGATGGCCCAGCCCCAGGCGAGTCCGACCAGGTTCCAGCCGATGGGCTGCATCAGGAAGCCGGTGAGGGCGATCGCGGTGGCGAGGAGCTGGGTGCCGATCACGGCGGTGAGCAGGATCCAGGACGGCCGGTAGGACCAGAACGGGCCGCGGGTACGGGCCAGGAAGACCGTGAGGTGCCCGCTGACGGACAGTTTGAGGTAGATCAGGGTCCGCACGTCGGCGTCCGCGAGAGCGAGGGGCAGGTGTGTCACCCACACCAGGACGAACGTCGAGACCAGGCCGAACAGGCCCAGGACGGCGGCGATCGCCATCACCTCGGTCAGGTCCCAGCGTTCCGGCTTCGAGGAGGGCCGTACCCGGTCGTAGGCGATGGACAGGATGGCCGCGTCGTTGAGGATGGCCAAGAGGACCACCTGGATCGGTGTGACCGGGAAGAACGCGAACACCACGATGGTGGCGGTGACGAAGAGCACCACGCGGATGGTCTCGGTGATCCGGTAGATCGCGTAGTTCTTCATCCGCCGGAACACCTCGCGGGACCGGTGGACGGCCTCGATGATCGTCGACAGGCCGGGTGCCAGGAAGACGATGTCGGAGGCGGCGCGGGCCGCGTCGGTGGCGCCGCAGACCGCGATCCCCGCATCCGCGCGGTGCAGGGCGGGGGCGTCGTTCACGCCGTCACCGGTCATGCCGACGATGTGGCCGTGCTCCTGGAGGGCCTTCACGATGCGGTACTTGTCCTCGGGCACCACCTGGGCGAACCCGTCGGCCGCCTCCACGGTGCGCGCGAGGTCCTCGCCCTCGAGCCGTTCGATCCGCTTCGCGTCCAGGACCTCGGTGCCCAGGCCCACTCGGCCGCAGATCTCCCGGGCGATCTCCACCCGGTCCCCGGTCACCATCCTGACCTGCACGCCCAGCCGGCCGGCCTCCTCCAGCGTGGCGCGGGAGTCCTCCCGCGGCGGGTCCTGCAGCCCCAGCATTCCGGTCACCCGCCACCCGTCTCCGTCGGCGCAGGCAACAGCCATCGCACGGAACCCCCGGCGCGCGAAGCCTCGTGTCACCTCCTCCACGCGCTGCGCGACCGAGTCGCAGGCCTGCACGAGGCCGAGGACGGCCTGCACCGCCCCCTTCGCGACGACACGTTCTGCTCCGGGGCCCCGCACCTCGGCCCGGGCGAACTTGCGGGCGGAGTCGAACGGCGTGAAGTCGATGACCTCCCAGTCCTCCAGCCGGTCGGCCCCGCACGCTCGGAGGATCGCCTCGTCGACGGGGTCGCCGCCACCGGGCTCCGCGGTGAGGGCCGCCTGCTTGAGCACCTGCCCCTCGTCCATGGCCCCCTCGAGTACGGCGACGTCGGCGACCGCCAGCTCGTTGCGGGTGATGGTGCCGGTCTTGTCGGCGCACAGCACGTCCACACCGGCCATCTCCTCGACGGCCGGCAGGTGGCTGACGACGGCCTCCCGTCTGGCCAGGTAGCGGGCTCCGACGGCCATGGTCACCGACAGCACCGCCGGCAGGGCGACCGGAATCGAGGCGATGACCACCACCAGCGCGAATTCCAGCGTGCGTGTCACCCCGCTCCCGCGCAGCAGCGACAGCACGATGATCACAGCGACCAGTCCGAGCGCGAGCAGGCTCAGGTACTTTCCGATGCTGATGACCGCGCGCTGGAAGTGGCTCGCCGGTGCCGCCCGCCCCGTCAGCCGAGCGGTGCGCCCGAACTCGGTGTCCGCACCGGTGGCCAGCACGCGAACCACCGGCCCGCCCCGCGACACCGCCGACCCGGAGTACATGCCGTCGCCGGGATTCTTGGCCACCGGCAGCGATTCCCCGGTCAGCGCCGACTCGTCCGCCTCGCCCTCGCCCTCGACCACCGTCCCGTCCGCGGGCACCACCTCCCCGCGGCCGATCCGCACCAGATCTCCCGGAACCAGCTCGGAGGCCGGGACCGTCGTCCACTTCCCGTCCCGCTTGACCTGCGCCACCTTCGCCAGCCGCTCCTTGAGCGCCGCGATCGCGTTCTGCGCCTGGTGTTCCTCCCAGAACCCCACGAGTCCGTTGAGGAGCAGCAAGGCCAGGATGATGGCGAAATCCGCCCACCGGCCGGTCGCCGCCGTCAACGCCAGGGCCGCCTCGATCATCCACGGGATCGGACCCCAGAAGTGCGACAGGAACTCCAGCAGGACGCTGCGTTCCTCCTCCTCGAGGACGTTGGGCCCGTAACGCTCCCGCCGCGCGGCCGCCTGCGCCGAATCCAGCCCCGCGTCGGCGGCCCTGTGCAGGTCCGCCCGCCGGTCCTCCTCGGTGCGCCGATCATGCGCCGCCCGCCCACCGGCCCCGTGAGACGTCACGGCGCGCTCGCTGCCCCCAGCCGCGGAACCAGGCACCCGTGCAACCTCCCGTCCCCGGGTCTTCTCCGGTCCGGCGGCAGGCCCGACACCCGGTGGTCGCCCCGCCGAGTCGCTGCCCGCGCCGTCCGGCGCAGCGTCGTTTCGAGCGAGGGTCCGCAGGCAGGGCGAGGGCGGAGGACGCGACAGGGCACCCGACACCTCAAGAGACCCACCAGCCCGGTCCACTGCCAGGTAACGCCCGCCGACAGGAGATCGCAACCGGCCGGTAGCGGCACGCCGGGACGCCGCGCCGACACCGCGACGATCACTCGCCGGCGTCGGCGGCGGTCCGTGTCGGCCCTGCGGCCTCGCGCACCGCGGAGCCCTCGGCTGCCGAGGGCTCGAGCGGCAGGGGGAAGAGAAGGCCTGCCGAGGCCAGCGACAGAACGAGCACCATGGGCCTCGTCTTCGGCACCCTCGTCGTTTCCGGCACCGAGGCCGAAGCCGCAGCCGACGTCACTGCGGCGCCCTCCGAGTGATCTGCTGCGTCGTGATCACCCGCGCCCGCGAGCGGGGCCCGAGGCTGCAGGGCAGCCGGTTGCCGTGCCACCTGGGGGCCTGCGTGGGGAGGCGATGATGCGCTGAGCGCCCACTGGGTGAGATGTCCGGGGGAAGGTCGGGCGGCCGCCCGACCCGTACGTACGACAGGGGAGCCTCGTATCCGCCATGCCGCCGCCTCCCAGCAGCGATACTGGATGCATGGGCACGACGATCACCGCCCCCCGCGCCGAGGTGCTGCGGGACCGCTACCGCTACCGCAGCCGACTGCCCGACCGCCTGCAGGAGCTGGCCGGCCCCGTCGAGGGCAACCTGGACCTGCCGCTCCACATCGTCTGGTCCGGGCGAACGAGTTACAGCCTGGACCGTCCGAAGTCCCGCATGACGCTCTACCGGACCGTCCTCGCCGAAGGACTGAGAGAGGACCTGGTGGCCCTCCTGCACCACCGGCTGCTCACCGAGCAGTGGCCCGTGCTGCGGCGGTTGATCAGTCCCTACATCGGCGAGGTCTGGGAGGATGCCTTCCCCGAACTGCTCCGCACCGATCCGGTCGACACGACCGCCGCGTGAATCTCACTCCGCTCCACGAGCGTCTCCTCGCCGACATCCTGGATCTCGGCTCCCCCCTACCCTCTGGTCCTCACCGGCGGATACGCCGCGCAGGCCCATGGCCTGGTCGAACGCTTCAGTCGCGACCTCGACGTCGCCACCGAGAACCCTGCTCCGATGCAGGAGATCGTCGCCTCGCTCACGGCAGGTCTCAGCGCGCGCGGATGGGCGGACCGCGCACGTCCAGACCGATCCGCTCAGCGGCCGGTTCCTCGGCACCGATCCGGACACCGGCGAGGAGTGCGAGATCGACGTCCTCGAGGAGGCGTTCTGGGCCCCTCCCGCTCAGACCCCCTATGGCCCCGTGCTTTCCCTCGACGACGTGATCGGCACCAAGGTCCGTGCCCTCGCCGACCGCGGCACCGTCCGCGACCTCATCGACGTCCAGGCTGCCTCCCGCCACCGCTCCATCGCCGACCTCGAATCCCTGGGCCGCCGTCGCGCCCACGACGAGTTCAGCCTCGAATACCTCCGGGACCGGCTCATCGGCGCGGACTGGTACGAGGATGAGGACTACACCGCGTACGGGCTCACCTCCCAGCAGATCGAAGGACTCAAGGGGTGGGCGCTGGAGTGGGCGGAGGATCTGGGTGCGCGGATCCATGACGAGAACGCCTGAGACGCCGTCATCGCGTCCATCCCCTCTACCGCAGTTGCAACGAGAGGATGCGGTGTAGCCAGCAGGTTCCAACCCGGAGTGGTCCACGGTGGGTGGCTGCCCTGCACGACGGATTTGCATGGGACGTAGCTGGCGCGCCGCCTCTTTGCTGCTCCGCTTCCGCTTCACCGCCCGGTCCCTGCGTTCGAAGCCTACGGCCTCCCGTAATCGGCACCAAGTACAGCCTTGCGTACCGTCAATTGG
>NZ_JALLIN010000018.1 GCF_023630175.1 Streptomyces cellostaticus
GCGGGGGTGGGGGGCGACGGCCGGGGGGGTCGCCCCCCACCGCTCGTGCCCGGTTACGGGCGCAGCGCCCGCAGCAGCAGGTCGGCGAGGTGGTCGGCGACCTGCTGCGGGGTGAGCGGGCCGTCGGGGCGGTACCAGGTCGACAGGTGGTGGACCGAGCCGAAGTGGTAGTCCACGACCAGGTCGGCCGGGGTAGCGGTGGAGAAGACGCCCTCGCGCTGGCCCTCCTCGATGAGCGCGCGGAAGCGCTCGTGGTAGCGCCGGCGCTCGGCGCGCACCTGCTTGTTCTTCTCGGGGCTCAGATGGTGCATGGAGCGGAAGAAGATCATCGCGTCGTCGAGGTTCTCGATCGTCGTGACGACGACGTCCGCCGCCGCGCCCCTGAGCCGCCTCTCCACCGGCTCGTCCGCGTTCGCGAAGGTGTCGAGGCGCTCCTGCTGGATGCGCAGCACGCGCGCGTACACCTCGTGCAGCAGGTCGTCCTTGGAACCGAAGTAGTGGTACAGCGCCCCCTTGGTGACGCCGGCCGCCTCCACGATCTCCTGCACCGAGGTGCGGTCGTAGCCCTGCTCGGCGAAGAGGCGGGTGGCGGCGTCCAGCAGCCGCCGCGGGACGGGCGTACCGTCTCCGTCCGTCGTCCTGGGCACTGCCGCCACCTGCCTTTCCGTCGTGTCTATCGACTGTCGTTCCCGCTGTCCTGCGCCCGGGTGCGCAGTTCCCGCCGGAGGATCTTCCCACTCGCCGTCTTCGGCAGGTCGGGCAGGATCTCCACCTGGCGCGGGTATTTGTAGGCGGCCAGTCTCTCCCTGCAGTACGCCGCGAGTTCACCCGGGTCCGGGGCGGCGCCCGGGCGCAGGCTGATGTAGGCCTTCACGGTCTCGCCGCGGTAGCCGTCGGGGACGCCGACGACCGCCGCCTCGCGCACCGCCGGATGGGTGTACAGGACGTCCTCGACCTCGCGCGGCCAGACCTTGAAGCCGGACGCGTTGATCATGTCCTTCTTGCGGTCGACGACGTAGAGCCAGCCCCGCTCGTCCATGAACCCGATGTCGCCGGTGCGCAGTTCGCCGTCCGGGAAGGTCTCGGCGGTGGCGTCGGGGCGCCGCCAGTAGCCGGGGACGACCTGCGGGCCGCGTACGACGATCTCGCCCTGCTCCCCGAAGGGCAGCTCCTCGCCGCGGTCGTCCACGATCCGGACCACCGTGTCGGCGCCGGGCAGGCCGACCGAGAGCGTCCCGGAGACCGGGTCGACGGGCGCCTCCAGGCCGGGCGGCACGGAGGCGCAGGGCGCGGTGCACTCGGTGAGGCCGTAGCCGGTGCGGATGTAGGGCCCGAAGCGCTCGCGGAACCGCTCGACCAGGGCGGGCGGAACCGGCGCGCCGCCGGAGGAGATGTTCGCGAACGACGAGAAGTGCTCCGGGGTGACGTCCGGGTGCGCCGCGAGGGCCATGAACGCGGTGGACGGGCCGACCGTGTAGTGCGGGCGGTGCTCGGCGAAGGCGGCCAGGACCACACCCGGCTCGAAGCGGTAGGTGAGCACCAGGGTGCCGGCGCTGTTCAGACAGGCGCCGAGCTGGCAGACCATCCCGGTGATGTGGAAGAGGGGCGCGAGCGCGTGGTAGACGGGTGCCTCGGGCAGGGCGAGGCCGGTCCGCTGGCGCTCGGCGTTGTACATGATGTTGGCGTGGGTGTTGGTGGCGCCCTTGGGGGTGCCGCTGGTGCCCGAGGTGTAGCTGATGAGGGCGATGTCGCCGGGGCGCGGGTCGCGGCCCGCCGGAGCCCGGCCGCCCTGCCGGGCCACGGCCACGAGGTCGTCGGCGTCGGGGGCCTGGGGCAGCCGCTGGAAGGCGAGCACACGCGGGTCGTCGCGGGTCTGGAAGTCCAGCTCGCAGGCGGTGAGCACGATCCGCACCGGCGAGTCGGCGGCCGTGTCGCGCAGGTAGGACTCCCAGGACCGGTCGGAGCAGATCAGCGCGGCGACCTCGCCGTCCCGCAGCACGTGGGCGACCTCGGCCGACTTGTACATCGGGTTGACGGGCACGACGGTGGCGCCCGCCTTCCAGGCGCCGAGGACCGCGAGCACGAAGTGCGGGGAGTTCTGCAGCAGTACGGCGACCCGGTCGCCGCGTTCCAGACCGCGCCCGGCGAGGTGGCCGGCGACCGAGTCGCTCAGCTCGTCGGCCTCGCGGTAGCCGAGGCAGGCGTCGAAGTAGGTGAGGAAGGTGCGGTCGGGGGCCTCGGCCACCGCGCGGCGCAGGGCGTGCACCAGGGAGTCGGCGGGCTCGACCGGGGCCCGCTGGGCCTCGTCGAGCAGGGCCAGCCAGGGCCGGGTCGCGTAGCGGGAGTCGTTCACCGGGCGGCCTCCCACTTGCGCTGGATGTGGTTCATGCCGGACAGCCAGCGGTCGGGGGCCGCCGCCCGCGCCTGGTGGAACTCGGCCACCTCGGGATGCGGCAGGATCAGGAAGCGGTCGTCCTCGATGCCCCGGAAGAGGGCGTCGGCGACGTCCTCCGGCTCGATCGCGGTGGGCTGGAGCACCAGGTCGCCCGCGCTGCCGGTGGCGGCCAGCATGTCGGTGCGGACCCCCTGGGGGCAGATGGCGTGCACCTTGACCCCCCGGTGGCGGTAGGTGAGTGAGAGCCACTCGGCGAAGGCCAGCGCACCGTGCTTGGTGACGGCGTAGGAGGGGGCACCGATCATGGTCAGCAGCCCGGCGGCCGAGACGGTGGAGACGAACCGGCCGGCGCCGCGCTCCAGCCAGCCGGGCAGCAGCGCATGGGCGGCGCGGACGTGCGCCATCACGTTGACGTCCCAGGACAGCGCCCAGGCCCGCTCGTCCAGGGCTGTCCCGGCTCCGGGGTCCTCGAAGGCGACGCCCGCGTTGGCGCAGTAGACGTCCACCATGCCGCCGAGGGCGTCACGGGCCGCGTCGACGACGGCCGAGGCGTCGCCGGGCACCGCGATCCCGCCGATCTCCGCGGCCACGGACCCTGCCTTGGCCGCGTCCAGGTCGTTGACCACCACGCGGGCGCCCTCGGTGGCGAACCGCCGGGCCAGCGCGGCCCCGATCCCCCCGCCCGCTCCGGTGACGACCACTCCCGCATCCCGCACGGCTTCCACCATCGGTCTCCTTCTACACGACGCGACTCGGCTCGGCGACGGCCAGACTAACCGGTCGGTATGTGTGAGGGAAGGGCGGCCGGATCAAACCTAGGGGCGCGGGGCCGTTCCCGGTGCGCGGCTCCGCGGCGTGGGCGCGACCCCGCCACGCACGGCCCGCACTCCTCAGCCACGGAGGTCTCCTCGTGCACCTGTCCAGACGGAGCGTACTGGCGGCGGCCTCGGTCACCGCCACCCTCCCGGCGGTCCCGGCGACCGCCGCGGAGCACCCGCGCACGGGCTTCGAGCAGCTCGCGGCCGACGGGTACCGCGTCCTCGACGGCCGGCGCGTCGGCGTCGTCACCAATCCCACCGGCATCACCCGGGACGCCCGGCACATCGTCGACGTCATGCACGCGGACCCCCGAGTGCGGCTGACCGCCGTCTTCGGCCCGGAGCACGGCTTCCGGGGCACCGCTCAGGCCGGCGGCTCCGAGGGCCGCTACGACGACCCGGCGACCGGGCTGCCGGTCTACGACACGTATCTGAAGAGCGGGCAGCCGCTGGCCGACGTCTTCACCGCCTCCGGCGTGGACACGGTCGTCTTCGACATCCAGGACGTCGGCGCGCGTTTCTACACGTACATCTGGACCCTCTACGACTGCATGGAGGCGGCCGGGCTGGCGGGCAAGAGCTTCGTCGTGCTCGACCGGCCCAACCCGGTGACCGGCCGCTCGGCCCAGGGGCCGGTGCTGCACCGGGAGTTCGCCACGTTCGTCGGCCGGCAGCCGATCGCCCAGGCGCACGGGATGACGGTGGCCGAGCTGGCCCGGCTGTTCAACGGGGAGTTCCTGGACGGGCCCGTCCCGCTGGAGACGGTCCTGATGACGGGCTGGAAGCGCGACCGGTTCCTCGACGCCACGGGCCTGCCCTGGGTGCCGCCGAGCCCGAACATGCCCACCCCGGACACCGCGCTGGTGTACTCGGGGACCTGCATGTTCGAGGGCACCAACCTCTCCGAGGGGCGCGGTACGACCCGGCCGTTCGAGCTGCTCGGGGCCGAGGGCGTCGACGGGCGGTGGGCGGCCGCGGCCAACGCGGCCGGGCTGCCGGGCGTGCGGTTCCGGGAGGCGTACTTCACGCCCACGTTCTCCAAGTTCCAGGGGAAGACGGTCGGGGGCGTGCAGATCCACGTGCACGACCGCGCGGCGTTCGACCCGGTGCGCACCGGGATCGCGCTGCTGGTGACCGCCCGCAGGGTCTGGGACGGCTTCGCCTGGCGCCCGGACGACTGGATCGACAAGCTCACCGGCTCCACCCGGGTGCGCACGATGATCGACGCGGGCGCGGACACCGACGAGGTCGTCGGCGCCTGGCAGGACGAGCTGGCGGCGTTCCGGCGGGTCCGCGGGCAGTACCTGCTCTACAGGTGAGCCGCCCCCTCTGGCCAACTCCCCCGGCCCGCAGGACGATGCGCCCGGAACGCACCGTTTCGGGGCACGAGGGAGCCTGTCATGGCGGATCCTGGGATGAGCGTGACTCCCTACTGGGAGCTGACCTTCGACGCGGACGGGGACGTGGACGGCTCCGAACGGGACCGGCTGCGGGCCGGGGTCGGGGACCGCGGCGTCCGTGACCTGATCGTCTTCGCGCACGGCTGGAACAACGACCGGTCCGGCGCGACGGCGCTGTACCGCAGGTTCTTCGCCCCGGTCCCGGGCCTCGCCCCGCGGGCCCGGATCGGGTACGTCGGCGTCGTCTGGCCGTCGATGCGGTTCTGCGACGAGCCCATCGGGGACCTGCCCCGGTCGGTGGCGGCGCAGGCGGCGCCGGGCGCCGTGCTGGACCGGGACACCCGGCGCGCCCTGGCCGCCGCCTTCCCGGGCCGGGCCGACGTGCTCGACCGGCTGGCCCGGCTGCTGGACGAGCGGCCGGCCGGGGACGGGGGGCTCGCGGAGTTCGGGCGGCTGGTGCGCCTGCTCGTCGAGCCGGGACCGGGCGCGCCCGAGGTGGCGGACCTCCCGGAGGAGGACGGGCCGGTCCTGTTCCGCCAGGACCCGGCGGCGGCCTGCGCGGAGCTGGCCGGCGCCCTGGCGGGCCTCGACCCGGCGGAGGGGTTCACGCTGCCGAACCCCTGGAACGGCGCCAAGGAACTCCTGCGGCAGGCCACGTACTACACCATGAAGCGGCGTGCCGGGACGGTCGGCGAGCACGGGCTGGGGCCGGTCCTCGGGCGGCTGGCCGCGGCGGCGCCGGGCGTGCGGGTGCATCTGGTCGGGCACAGCTTCGGCGGGCGGCTGGTGTCCTTCGCGCTGCGCGGGCTGCCCGCCGGGGTGCGCGCGGTGAAGTCCGTGACGCTGCTCCAGGGCGCCTTCTCCCACTACGCGTTCGCCGCCCGGCTGCCGCACGACCCGGACCGCGCGGGGGCGCTCAGCGGCCGGCAGCGGCGGATCGACGGGCCACTGGTGTGCTGCTACTCGCGCTTCGACTCGGCACTCGCCACGTTCTACCCGCTGGCGTCGCGCTGCGCTGACGACGACCGCTCGGTCGGCGGGCTCGCGCTGGGCCGGATGCTGGGCGAGCGCTGGGGGGCGATGGGCCACGACGGGGTGCAGGGGGTGCCGGGGACCGGCACCCTGACCCTCGCCGCGGCCCTGCGCGGCCCGCTGCCCGCGTCGGGCTGCGTGAACGTCGACGCCGCGGCGGTGGTGCGGCGCGGCGGTGCGCCGAGCGGGGCGCACAGCGACATCGCGCACCCGGAGCTGGCGCGGGTGGTGCTGGCGGCGGGCCGTATCGGGTGACCCGCCGCCGTCGCCCGGCCGTCACCGGTGCGAGGTGTACTCCACGACCTGCTGGAAGGTGGGCCGGTTCTGCCAGCTGATCCTGCCGTGCTTGATGCCGCCCAGGGGACGCTGCGCGATGGAGTCGGCGCACCACTGGTCGCCCGCCGAGCACTGGTCGTCGCCGGGGTAGACCTGGGCCGCGGTCCGTCCGGCCGCCTCCTTCAGGGTCGCGATCAGGGCGTCCCGGCAGGCGGCGAGGCTGCCGCCGCCGCAGTACTTCCGCGCCAGGCCGTCCCGCACGGGTTCGCCGAGCACCGCCCGGAGGTCCTTGTCGACATAGCTCCACCAGCCGTACTGGAAGGAGCTGCCGGCGTGCGATCCGGTGGGGCCGTGGCCGGCCGACGGGGTCTCGTCCACGGGGAGGTTGCGGGTGAACGCGGTGTACAGGTCGCCGCCCAGGCCCGGTTCGAACTCGGCCTTCACCAGCAGCGGCCACCAGGCGTCCAGGATCCGGATGGCGTCCGCGTCGGCGTACTTCCTGGAGCCCGCGGAGGTCTCGGTACGCCGGGCCCCGGCGGTCACCCACGCCTGGAGCCTGCTCACCGCGGCGGCGGCCGTGGAGTCGGTCACCGGCGAGGAGCCGATCACCCGCAGCAGTTCGGGCAGGACGTCCTCGGCGCGCAGGTCGGTGAGGGCCGCGTCCGCCATGGCCTGCACCAGTGCGGCGCGGGTCACCCCGCCGGTCGCGACCAGTCCCGCCACCCGGTCGGCGAGCAGGTCGCCGCGGTGCACGGAGCCGTCGCCCCAGGACGCGGTCGTGTAGTCCTCGGCCTGCTTGTTGTTCCAGGAGATGTAGTAGTCCTGGTCGACGGAGTTCGGATGGGCGGAAGCCGGGGTGTAGTCGGCCGTGTTGGTGGCCGGGTCCCAGTTCCGCCACTCGTAGGCCGGCTCGGCCAGCACCGGGAACTCGGCGTCGACGCCGCTCGCCCGGACCGGGTTGTCGCCGCTGTTGTAGTAGGCGGTGTGCTGCGAGTCGGCGTAGAACCAGTTGAAGGTGTAGTTGATGTGCTGGGCCGCGCTCCGGAAGTCCTCCGGGCCCTTGACGTAGCCGGGGTCGTTCAGCATCTGGAAGCCGATGATCGAGTCGGCCTCGTGCAGGTAGGAGGAGCGCAGGGTGGTGTAGGCGACCTTCTTGCCGCCCACCGTCGCGCGGTACCGCACCGGCCCGTACTTCGTGCGCCACACCCGCATCGTGTACGAGCCCGCGGCGGTGCCGTCCGCCGCGGTGGGCTTCCAGGCGTTCTTCCGCTCGACCTGGTCCATGGCGGTGCAGGTGCCGTGGTAGAGGTAGTGGTGGTCGTCCTGGCACAGCTCGACGGCGTAGGTGTCGATGATGTCCTGGCCGGAGGTGGTCGCGCTCCAGGAGTAGTCCTGGCCTCGGCCGAGTTCGACGTACATGCTCAGGCCCGCGAAGGAGGCGCCGCGGGCGCTGATGCCGGGGCCCTGGATCTCCTGGAGCATGAGCAGTTGCGGGGCGAAGTAGCCGGTCTGCGGTCCGAAGACGGCGACGGGATGGCCGCCGGCGGTGTACTCGCCGCTGACCACGAGGGCGTTGGACATGCCGCGCCGGGCGGAGCCGAGCGCGGTCCGGGCGGCCGCGTCGGAGGCGCTCCTCGCGCTCGCGGTGGCGGCGCTGCCGGTGCGGTCGTGCACGAGCGGCTCCTCGGTCACCGAGCCGGCGTCGGGCAGCGCCGTCCCCCTGGGATCGGCGGGCCGGCCCGCGTACGGGAAGCTGCTCCCGTCGTGGACGGTGAGGGCCGCCTCGGCGTCGTTGCGCATCCGGAACGACTCCCAGACCCTGGTGCCCTCCTCCACGCCGTAGCGGGACTGGGCGGCGATCAGGGAGAGGGCGTTGTTCACCTCCCCGCCCCCGCCGGAGCCGAACAGCGAGCCGATGACGGAGGCCAGGGCCACCAGGTCGGTGATCTTGAAGTGGTCTATGGTGCCGGCGTTGGTGATGGCGTTCTTGTGGCCGGTCAGGACGTACTCACCGGGGAAGTAGCGGCCCCTGTCGGAGGCGTCGATGTAGGAGTTGATGCCGTCGAGATAGGCGTCCGCGTCGGCGAGGGCCTGCTGTCCGCGGGTGCCGTTGCGGGCGACGGCGTTGTCGATCTGCGTCTGCAGATCCGCCTCGGTGTACGGCGCGTCACGGTAGAACTGCTGCTCCAGGCCCTGGTTGGCGGCCGCGCCGCCCGCGAAGCCGGTGAGCTGCCCGCGGCCCACGTGCCGGAAGACGTCCATCAGCCACAGCCGGTCCTCCGCGGCCGCGTACCCGGCGCCGAACTCGGTGCCGTACCGGGTGGCGCCTGTGATGTGCGGCACACCGGTCTTCTTGTCGCGGACGATGGTCACGTCACCGCGGCCGGCCGGCTTCTCGGTGGAGGCGACCTGGTCGGAAGGGACGCCGAACGACGCGTCGTTGAAGAAGGTGTTGATCTTCGCGTCGGTAAGCCCGCGATATCCGGTGGCCAGGCCGGCGTAGGGGCCGAGCTGGTCCTCGGCGTGTGCGGGCTGGGTCCCGAAGACCTGGTTGAGCAGGATCTGGGCGAGGGTGGCGTTGCCGTTCTCACCGGGCGGCAGGACGTCCGAGCACCGGCCGCCGCAGTAGTCGTTCGAGGTGGCGGGCTCGGCGGCGGTGGCCCGGGCGACCGGGGAGAGAAGTCCGGCGACGAGAACGCATATCGACGCCGCCTTCAGGAACCCGTTGAGCCTGCGGGGAGTTCTCACTTCGTCGAACAGCACGTTGCGCGGGGCGCGCCGTGGCATGGCAGCTCCTCCCGACGGGGGTGGGCCGGACGTTACCGCCGGTATCCCCGAGATTGAAGATGAACATGCGTCAACTTTCGGAGTCACCGGAGCGGCGCCCGGCGGTCAACCAGGGGCGCCTTATGGGAGGGCATCGGAAAACGGATGGAGCCGGATCGTGTGTCGATACGTCTATTCGACGACGTCGCGAGGAACCCGTACGGCGACGGAGAAGTGACGCAAGAGCGGACGCGGGTGTGACGGAGGTGCATGGCGATGGCCGGATTCCGAAGTCTGGCGAGACAGGTGCGAGATCCGCGGTGTGATCTGGCGCTGCGGCGCTACTCGCTGCGCAAGTGCCTGGAGCGGTTCGCTCCTTACGGACACCGGGCGACCTGGGACCACCTGTGCTCCCGGGCCGGTTTCGGTCCGGAGGACCGGTCCCCCGACCCGGTGCGGCTCGTGGCCGCACTGGAGGAGTTGGAGGAGGCGCGGGCGGTCTGGCTCGGCTACGAGGCCGAGTTCGCCGAGCGCCGCAAGAAGGAGAAGCACGACGGGCTGCGCCGGCCGGGGACGGTGGACGACTGGCACCGGATGACCTGGGGCGGGTTCGGCGTCGCCTGGTGCGACGACCCCCGGATCCATCCCGGCGAGCCGCTGGCGGAGGTGCTGCGCCGGCTCATCACGGCCCTGAACCGGGAGCCGGGCGGGTGCTGTCCGGTCTGCGACGGCGAGCGGCTGGCCTGGCGGTACGGCCTCGACCACGATCCGTCGTCCGGCCCGGTCTGCACGGACTGCGGCATCCTCGTGCCCCGGCCCGTACTCACCCCGCGGGCGCTGGCCTGCTCCAGAAGCGAACGGCTGCTGATGTCGGCCTGATCCACGGCCCGGCCCGACCGGCGGTGACGCGTCAGGGGTGCGCCGGGGGAACCCGCACCCCTGACGCGCCCGGCCGGGCCCGGCCGCGCCGCTACGGCCCTTCCGTCAGCAGGCGGGAGCCGGTGAGGCGGCTGCCCGAGATGTCGTCCGGATTGGACAGGACGCAGTTGTCCAGGGACAGGCAGCCGCAGCCGATGCAGTCGGTGAGGTGATCCCTGAGCCGATTCAACCGGCGGATGCGCTCGTCGAGTTCGGAGCGCCACGCCTGCGAGAGGCGGGCCCAGTCCGAGCGGGTCGGGGTCCGCTCCTCGGGGAGCCGGGCCAGGGCCTCGCGGATCGTCGCCAGCGGGATGCCCACCCGCTGGGCCGCACGGACGAAGGCGACCCGGCGCAGGGTGTCACGGGTGTAGCGGCGCTGGTTGCCGGCGGTGCGGCGGCTGGCGATCAGCCCCTTGGACTCGTAGAAGTGCAGGGCGGAGACGGCGGCACCGCTGCGCGCGGACAACTGGCCGACGGTCAGCTCGTGGACCGTCTCGGGGATCTGGGGCACCCGGCAGAGCCTACCGACCCGGCCGGCCCGCCATCCGTTGACATCGCCCTCGCACCCGACCATGCTAAGCAGTTGCTTAGGAACGCGAGCGAGAGGCCGGGAACATGGCAGAACCGAGGACCTTCACCTCCCCCGACGAGCTGAAGGGCGCCGTGGGCGAACAGCTCGGCCACACGGACTGGCTGGAGATCGACCAGAAGCGGATCGACCTGTTCGCGGAGGCGACCGGGGACCACCAGTGGATCCACGTGGACCCGGAGAGGGCCGCCACGGGACCGTTCGGCACCACCATCGCGCACGGCTATCTCACCCTGTCCCTGCTGCCGCTCTTCGGCCCGCAGCTTCTGCGGGTCGAGGGCGTGCGGATGGGCGTCAACTACGGCACGAACAAGGTCCGGTTCCCCTCCCCCGTCCCGGTGGGCTCGCGGCTGCGCGCCACCGCGGCCATCACCGGCGTCGAGGACGTCAAGGACGGCATCCAGGTGACCCTCGCCTTCACCGTGGAGCGGGAGGGCGGGCAGAAGCCCGTGTGCGTCGCGGAGTCGGTGTCCCGGTACTACCTCTGAGCCGGGGCGGCCGGCTCGGCGCCCACCATGCGCAGCACGAGGCCGGCGTAGAGCGTGCCGACCTCCTCGGGCGTGCGGGGCCCGTCCACGTTGAACCAGCGGGCCACGTCGATGCAGAGGGACAGCACCGCCAGGGTGGTGCCCTGCACGTCCGGCACCCGGAACTCGCCCGCGGCGACACCGTCGTCGATGATGCCGCGCACCTCGGCGTCGACCTGGCGGCGCAGCGCGACGATCTCGGCGCGGGCCGCGGGACCGAGGGCGTCGAGTTCGTACTGCACGACCCGCGCGGTGGTGCGCCGCCCGGCGTGCCAGCGGACGAAGGAGCTGACGGCGTCGGAGAGCCGCTCGGTGGCGGTGCCCTCGCGCCGGGCCGCCGTGCGCAGGATGTCCAGGGCCTTGTCGTGGCCCAGCCTGCTGATCCGGTGGAGCAGCTCCTCCTTGGTCTTGTAGTGGATGTAGAGCGCGGCCGGGCTCATACCGGCGCGGCCCGCGATGTCGCGGGTCGTCGTCGCGTGGTAGCCGCGCTCGGCGAAGGCCTCCACGGCCGCGACCAGCAGCCGCCGCGCCGCGTCAGGGGTGACCTGTTCCCACGGCTCGACCTCGCCGCCGGTCGTCTCCTCCGCCGTACTCATCGCTCGCTCGCCCCTCTCGGTGACAGGAGCACCACCATACCGCCGAAGGTGAGCGCTCGCTTAGAGCGGCCGTTCGGTGAGGTGCGCGGGCCACCGGCGCCGCTCAGAGCTTCTCGAAGGGATCGTGCTCGGCGAGCAGCTTCTCCAGCCGGGCCTGGTCGACGCGGCTGACGATCCGCCCGGCTTCCTGCCGGTCCCGGATCACCTTGGCGAGGGTGAAGGCCGAGGTGACGAGGTAGAGGACGGCGATGGCCAGGAACGACCGCACCCAGGCGTCGGCGTCGAGCCGGAGGATGCCGACGGCGGTGGCCGCCATGGCGACCGCGAAGGAGGCGACGGCCTGACCGTAGAAGGCGGCCGTGTTCTGCTGCTTGACCGGTGTGTCACTCATGGGACGAGCATCGGCGGACGCGGCCCGCGCCACATCCGCCGGGATACTCAGAACGGCTACTCAGGAGGACCGGTACGAACGACTCAGAAGGCGGAGACCCCGGTGAGCTCCCGCCCGATGAGCAGCTTCTGGATCTGGCTGGTGCCCTCGTAGAGGGTCATCACGCGGGCGTCGCGCAGCAGCTTGCCGGCCGGGTACTCGTCGATGTAGCCGTAGCCGCCGAAGACCTGGAGGGCGTTGTTGGCGGCGCGGACGGCGGCCTCGGAGGCGAACAGCTTGGCCTTGGAGGACTCGACGGCGAACGGCCGGCCGCGGTCGATCAGGTCGGCGACCCGCCAGGTGAGCAGCCGGGCGGCGTCCACGTCGACGGCGATGTCGCTGATCAGTTCCTGCACGAGCTGGTGCCGGGCGATGGGCTTGCCGAACTGCTCGCGCTCGCCGGCGTACCGCACGGCCGCGTCCAGCGCGGCCTGGGCTATGCCGACGCATCCGGCGGCGACCGACATCCGCCCCTTGGCCAGCGCGGACATGGCGACGGAGAAGCCCTTGCCCTCCTCGCCCACCAGCGCCGAGGCGGGCACCCGCACATCGTCCAGGACCAGTTCGGCGGTGGCCTGACCGCGCAGGCCGAGCTTGCCGTGGACAGTGCGGCGGGTCAGGCCGGCGGTGTCCGTGGGCACCAGGAAGGCGGAGACGCCCCGGTGGCCCGGGGCGTCGGTGGAGCGGGCGAAGAGGAGCACGACGTCGGCCCAGGTGCCGTTGGTGATGAACATCTTGGTCCCGCTCAGGACGAAGCCGTCGCCGTCGCGCACCGCGCGGGTGGAGAGGTTGCCCGCGTCGGAGCCGGTGCCGGGCTCGGTGAGCCCGAAGCAGCCGACGTACGCGCCGGAGGTCAGCCCCGGCAGCCAGCGCCGCTTCTGCTCCTCGCTCCCCCAGGCGGCGACCGACTTGGCGACCAGCCCCAGGGACACCGACACGATCCCGCGCACCGAGGAGTCGCCGCGCCCCAGCTCCTCGGTGACCAGGCAGTACGCGAGATGGTCGCCGCCGGAGCCGCCGTGCTCCTCGTCGATGGTCAGGCCCAGGAAGCCGACCTCGCCGAGCTTCTTCACGATGCCCCGGTCGACCTCCTCGGACCGGTCCCAGTCGACCACGTGCGGGGTGATCTCACGCTCGACGAAGTCCCGGGCGAGCTGCCGTACGGCGGTCTGCTCGTCGCTCAGCTCCAGGTTCACCACGCGATCACCCCACACGGATAAGGATCTTGAAAGACGTACATTTAAATTAGCACTGCTAGTTTCTCTTCCCGGCCCTACTATGTGCGCCATGGCCCGACCGCGCAAGCCCCTCCTCAGCACCGACCGGATCGTCGAGACGGCCCGGGAACTCGTGGACGCGGAGGGCCTGGCGGCCGTCTCCACCCGGCGGCTCGCCACCGAGCTGGGAGTGAGCGGCCCCTCGCTCTACAACCACTTCCGCACCAAGGACGAGATCCTGGAGGCGGTCGCGGACTCGGTGAGCGGACAGGTCGACCTGACGATGTTCGAGGACGGCCGGGACTGGCGGACGGCACTGCGCGACTGGGCCGTCTCCTACCGGACCGCGCTGCGCGACCACCCCAACATCGTCCCGGTGCTGGCCCGCGGGCCCGGCCGCCGCCCCGCCGCCCTGCGGCTGGCCGACGCCGTGTACGGCGCGATGGTCGACGCGGGCTGGCCGCCGGCACAGGCCACGTCCATCGGCGCGCTGATGCGGTACTTCATCATGGGCTCCGCGCTCGGCTCCTTCGCGGGCGGCTTCGTGGACGACGCCAGTGCCTACGACCCGTGCGACTACCCCCACCTCGGGCAGGCCCACCTGCTCGCCGAGCAGCAGGAGAAGATCGACGAGCGGGCCTTCGAGACCGGGCTGAGCGCACTGCTCGACGGGCTGGGGCAGCAGTACGAACAGGCGCGGCGGAGCGTGTGAGGGCGCGTGGACGTTTCGGCCGGCGCCGAAACGCCGGTGCCGCATGCTGGACGCATGGCCACCAAGGACTCCCGGGCCGCCGGGCTCGCCGCGCTCGCCTCGCTGGTCGCCGACGAGACGCGGGCCGCCTGTCTGCTGGCGCTGCTGGACGGACGGGCCTGGACCGCCGGGGAACTGGCCCGGCACGCCGGGGTGGCCCCGTCCACGCTCAGTGAGCACCTGGGCAGGCTGGTCGCCGGCGGGCTGCTCGCACAGGAACGGCAGGGGCGGCACCGGTACGTGCGGCTGGCCGACACGCGCACGGCCCAGCTCGTCGAGGACCTGGCCGCCCAGGTGACGCCCGCGGGGACCGCGCGCCCGCGCACGCTGCGGGAGTCCAGCGCGGGCTCGGCGATGGCCCGGGGCCGTACCTGCTACGACCATCTCGCCGGCCGGCTGGGCATCGCGATCACGGACGCGTTCACCGAGCGGGGGCTGCTGCGCCAGGACACCGGGTTCGCGCTGACGGACGCGGGACTGCGCTGGTACGGCGCGGCGGGCATCCCGCTCGACCGGTCGGCCCGGCGGCCCCTGGCCCGGGCGTGCCTGGACTGGACCGAGCGGCGGCCCCATCTCGCGGGTGCGGCGGGCGCGGCGCTGTGCCGCCACGCGCTGGACGCGGGCTGGTGCGTGCGGATCGGTTCCGAACGGGCGGTGCGGGTCACCGCGCCGGGTGAGCGGGCGCTGCACGAGCTGCTGGGCATCGGGCGGGAGGCGTTGTGCTGAGCGCGGCCACGGGGGTGGAGGCCGCTGCGTGCCGGGCGCCGGGCGCGGGTCCGCCGCGGCCGGTCGCACCCGCCCGGCGGAGCCGCGCACCGGCGCGGCCCGCGCCCGCGCCGCCGCCCCAGGGCGCCGTCGCGTTTCCGCCAGCCGGTGTCCCGCCGTCCCGCCTAGCCTCAGGAGCATGATGCCGAAGGCCCCGCGCCACCCCTTGCTGCCCGCCGCCGCTGCCGCCCTCACCGTCGTGCTCTGGGCCTCCGCCTTCGTGGCGATCCGCAGCGCGGGCGACGCCTACTCGCCGGGGGCGCTGGCGCTCGGCCGGCTGCTGGCCGGAGCGCTGACGCTGGGCGTCCTGTGCGTCGTCCGGCGCGAGGGGCTGCCGCCGAGGTCGGCCTGGCGCGGCACAGCCCTTTCCGGGGTGCTCTGGTTCGGGTTCTACATGGTCGCCCTGAACTGGGGCGAGCAGCGGGTGGACGCCGGTACCGCCGCCCTGGTCGTGAACGTGGGCCCGCTGCTGATAGCACTGCTCGGGGCCCGGCTGCTGGGTGACCCGATGCCGCCGCGGCTGCTGGCGGGGATGGCCGTGTCCTTCGCCGGCGCCGTGACCGTGGGGCTCTCGATGTCGTCCGGGGGCGGCGGGGCCTCACTGCTCGGGGTGGCGGCGTGTCTGCTCGCGGCGGGGGCGTACGCCGCCGGGGTCGTGTCGCAGAAGCCCGCCCTCGGGCAGGGCAGCGCCCTGCAGGTGACGACGTTCGGGTGTCTGGTCGGCGCGGTGGTCTGCCTGCCGTTCGCCGGGCGGCTGGTGAGCGAGGCGGCCCGGGCTCCGGCGTCGGCGACCCTCGACATGGTCTACCTGGGGGTCTTCCCGACCGCGCTGGCCTTCACGACGTGGGCGTACGCCCTCGCCCGCACCACCGCCAGCCGGATGGGCGCGACCACCTACGCCGTGCCGGCGCTGGTCGTGCTGATGTCGTGGCTGGTGCTCGGCGAGGTGCCGGGGGCGCTCACGCTGGTGGGCGGGGTGCTGTGCCTGGCGGGCGTGGCGGTGTCGCGGTCCCGCACGGCCGGACGGTCGCGCCGGGTCGCGGCCGGGGAGCCGCGACCCGAGCGGGTCGGCTGAACCCGCGGTCGCCGGGCCCTCAGAACACCACCAGCGAGCGGCCGCCCCTGCCCGCGAGCATGTTCTCGAAGGCCGCCGGGATGCCCTCGAGCGTGATCCGCTCGGTGACCAGCGCCGAGAGGTCCAGCCGGCCCTCGCGCACGTGCTCGGCGAGGACCGGGACGTCGCGGGCCGGGTCGGTGTTGCCGTAGACGCAGCCGGACAGCGTGCGGCCCCAGTGGAAGATCTCCAGGGCATTGAAGGTGACCTCCTGGTCCTTGCCGCCGATGCCGACCACGGTCGTCCGGCCGCCCCGGCGGGTGGAGTCCCAGGCGGCGCGGATGCTGACCGCGCGGCCCACGCACTCCACGGCGACGTCGACGCCCTGCTTGCCGGTGAGGGCACGGATCTCGCGGGCCGTGGCGTCCGAGGCGAGGACGTAGTCGGTGGCTCCGGCCGCGCGGGCCAGTTCCTCCTTCCGCGGTGAGACGTCCACGGCGATGATCCGGGAGGCACCGGCGATACGGGCGGCCTGGAGCGCGGCGAGGCCGACACCGCCGGCGCCGAACACCGCGACCGTCTCGCCCTGCCGGACCCGCGCCGAGTGGTGGACGGCACCGTAACCGGTGAGGACGGCGCAACCGAGCAGGGCCGCGTCGGCGAGCGGGACGCCGTCGGGCAGGGGCAGCACGCAGGACGCCGCGACCACCGTCTCCTCCGCGAAGGCGGCGACGTTCAGGCCCGGGTGGAGCTCGGTGCCGTCGCTCGCGCGGGCGTGCACGCCGACCGCGCCGGCCAGCGCGTTGGCGCACAGCCAGACCTCGCCGAGCGCGCAGGCGTGGCAGGTGCCGCAGGACGGCGCCCAGTTGAGGACGACACGGGCGCCGGGCGCGACGTGGGTGACGCCCTCCCCCACGGACACCACGGTGCCGGCGCCCTCGTGGCCGAGGACCGCCGGGACCGGCACCCGCATGGTGCCGTTGGACAGGGACAGGTCGGAATGGCAGACCCCGGCGGCGGCGAGGCGGACGCGGACCTGCCCGGGGCCCGGGTCGGGCAGCTCGATGCCGGTGATCTCCAGGGGTGCGCCGATGGCGGGCAGGACGGCGGCTCGTACGGCCATGGCTCGCTGACTCCTCAGAACTGCAGGGACTTGGTCTGGAGGTACTCGGCCAGCCCGTGGCTGCCGAGTTCCCGGCCGATGCCGGACTGCTTGTAGCCGCCGAACGGGGCGAGCGGGTTGAACCGGCCGCCGTTGATGTCGACCTGGCCGGTGTCCATACGGCGGGCGAAGGCCACCGCCTCGGACTCCTCCCCCGCCCAGACGGCGCCCGCGAGCCCGTACACCGTACCGTTGGCGATGCGCAGGGCGTCCTCCTCGTCCTCGTAGCGCAGGACGGTCAGGACCGGGCCGAAGATCTCCTCCTGGGCGACGGTCATCTCCGGGGTGACGTCGGCGAGGACCGTCGGGCTGACGAAGTACCCCCGCTCGCACGGCGGTTCGGTGCCGCCCGCGACCAGGCGGGCACCCTCCGCGACGCCCTTCTCGACATAACCGAGCACGCGGTCGCGCTGCTTGGCGTTGACGACCGGGCCGATGCGGTCGCCGTACCCGGCGGCGGCGGCCGCGGCCAGTTCGACCGCCTCGTCGTACCGGTCGCGGTGGACCAGCATCCGGGTCCAGGCACTGCACGTCTGGCCGGAGTTGGACATCACGTTGGCGACGCCCACGGCCACGGCCCTGGCGAGGTCCGCGCTCGGCAGGATGACGTTGGCGGACTTGCCGCCCAGTTCCAGTGCCACCTTCTTGACGGCGGCGCCGGCCGCCGCGCCGACGAGCCGGCCGACCGCCGTGGAACCGGTGAAGGACACCAGGTCGACGTCCGGGTGCTCGGCGAGGGCCCGCCCGGCGACCGGGCCGAGACCGGTGACGAGGTTGAGGACACCGGCCGGGACTCCGGCCTCGTGGACGGCCTCGGCGAAGAGCTGGGCGGTGAGCGGAGTGTCCTCGGCGGGCTTGAGGACGACGGTGCAGCCGGCGGCCAGCGCGGGGGCGGCCTTGGCGACGATCTGGTGCAGCGGGTAGTTCCAGGGGGTGATCGCGCCGACCACACCGACCGGCTCGTGCAGCACGGTGGAGTTGCCGACCCGCTCCTCGAAGGAGTGGGTCGCGGCCAGTTCGGCGTAGGAGCCCGCGACCGCGATCGGCACGCTCGCGTGCACGGCCCGCGAGAACGGCAGCGGCGATCCCAGCTCGGCGGTGACCGTCTCGGCGATCTCGTCCTTGCGGGCGACGAGGACGTCGCGCAGGGCGGTCAGGCGTGCGGCGCGTTCGGTGGGGGGTGTGGCCGCCCAGGCCGCGAGGGCCGCGCGGGCGGCGCGTACGGCGGTGTCGACGTCCAGCGCGTCACCGGCCGGGACCCGGCCGACGACCTGTTCGTCGGCCGGGTTCACCACCTCGATCACGTCCCGGCCGGCGGCGGGGCGCCAGGCGCCGTCGATGTACAGGCCGTCGTGTGCCTTCATGCTGCTTCCTCCCGGCGGGTCTCCGTCGTCCGGCACACAAACTAGCGGCGATAGTTTTCGCGCGCCAGACTCGTCCGGGCGCCGGCGGTTCCCCGGCGCCCTGGCCCACCGGGACGTCGTCGCCGGATCCGCGGCGGCTCACTCCTCCAGGTCGGGCAGCCGGGCCGGGGACGGGCAGATGCGGTCGCCGTGCTGGTCGAAGACGAACAGGTGGGCGAGGTCGACGAGCAGGGGCACCTGCATGCCGTGCCGCAGCCGGATGTCGGGGGTGGTGCGGACCACCAGGTCGCCGGGGAGCCGGCCCTCCGGCGGCGCGGGCTCGGGCACGGTCTCCTGCGGCTGCTCCAGCACCGCCACGGGACCGGCCCGCAGTGACCCGGCCCGCTCCCGCAGCCGGTCCAGCACGCCCGCGCCCTCCCGTCGGCGCCGGCGGGCGGCCCGGGCGGCCGGGCGCGGGGCCTCCAGCTCGGGCACCACGGCGGGGCGCGAGCCGGTGTCGAAGTGCACGAGGGTCTCGTGCCCCTGGAACTCCATGTGCTCCACCAGTCCGGTCAGCGGCACCTCACCGGGCCGGGCGGCGCTGTGCCTGGCGATGCGCACCGCCTCGGAGCGCAGCCCGACGATGACCTCGCGGCCCTGCTGGACCCGGAGCAACTGGTGGTCGAGGGAGAGGGGTTCGGGCAGGCGCAGGTACTGCTTGCCGAGGCTGACGGTCATGGCGCCGTCGAGCGGGGCGCGGACCAGGCCGCGCAGCAGGTTGATGCGCGGGGTGCCGACGAAGGCGGCGACGAAGACGTTGCGGGGCAGCGCGTAGACCTCGCGCGGGGTGCCGACCTGCTGGAGTACCCCGCCGCGCAGCACGGCGACCCGGTCGCCGAGGGACATGGCCTCGGACTGGTCGTGCGTGACGTAGACCGTGGTGACGCCCAGCTCGCGGGTGAGCTGGGCTATCTCGGCCCGCAGGTGGTTGCGGAGCTTGGCGTCGAGGTTGGACAGCGGCTCGTCCATCAGGAAGGCGGAGGGGTGCCGGGCGATGGCCCGGCCCATGGCGACCCGCTGGCGTTCGCCGCCGGAGAGCTGGCCGGGGAACCGGTCGAGCAGGTCCTCGATGCCGAGCAGGCGGGCCGTCGCGTCCACGCGCGGGGCGGGATCCGCGGCGGGGGCCTCGATGCGCAGCGGGAAGCCGATGTTGTCGCGGCTGGACATGCTCGGATAGAGGGCGAAGTTCTGGAAGACCATGGCGATGTCCCGGTCGGCCGGCAGCCAGTCGTTGGCGTGCTCACCGTCGAGGAACAGGGCGCCGTCGTCGATCTCCTCGAGTCCGGCGATCATGCGGAGCACGGTGGACTTGCCGCAGCCGGAGGGGCCGAGCAGGACGAGGAACTCGCCGGGTGCGATGTCCAGCGAGACCCGGTCGACCACGCGGGGGCCCCGGGCGTAGGACTTGCTCACGTCGTGCAGAGAGATGGCGCGTGTCATGCGTGCTGCCCCCGGGCGCTGTGCGGAGCGCCGCTGCTCCGTGGTCCGGGGCCCCGTGCGGACGTACGGGGCCCAGGGGCATGCCGTCGCGTTCCCGCCGCGCGGCCGGCGGGAAGGGGACGACGGGCCCCACGAGTCACGGAAGCTAACGGAATGCGCCCGGCCGGGGAAGAGTGGTGACGATGTCCGCTGCCGAGCCCCAGGCGGGGCCCGAAACGGAAGGACGCGTTCGGCCCGCGGGGCCGCTGAAGGGGGCCGTGGGCGCGCAGTGTCAGCCGGTCGCGGTGAGGTGCGCGAAGACCACCACGTTGCTCGTGTAGCCGGTGCGCCGGCTGTACAGGCCGCCGCAGGTGAGCACGCGCAGCTCCGGACGCCGGGAGGGGCCGTAGACCTCCTTGTCGGGGAAGCCGGCCTTGTCGTACACCTTCACCCGGTCGACGCTGTAGACGGCGGTGCGGCCGTCCGCGCGCCTGACCTCGATCGGTTTGCCGGGCTGGACCTGGGCCAGGGCCGCGAAGACGGCGGCGCCGGTCCGGGTGTCGCGGTGGCCGACGGCGACCGCGGTGCCGGTCTCCCCCGGCGTGGGACCGTCCTGGTACCAGCCGACCTCCTTCGGGCGGTCCAGCGGCGGTGTCGACAACTGCTGTTCACGGTCGAGTCGCAGACCCATGACCGGGGCGTCGATCCCGAGGGACGGGATACGGAAGTCCGTCGGCCGGGACCGGGTGGACAGGGGCCGGGGCGGGGGTGCGTGGTCCGCCGGCTCCCCCTGCCGTCCGCCGCCGGACCGGCCGTCCGCGGTGGCCGGTCCGTCCGGTCCGCCGCACCGGACCCCCACCGTCACCAGGACGCCCGCGAGCAGGGCCGTCCTGGCGAGGCGGTAGGCGCGGGTCCGGTGCCACGGCCTGGGTCGGCGCCTACGCGGCACCATGGGGCCGCCGGCGGATCAGCCGGATGTACACCGCGCCGCTGACGGCGACCAGTCCGACGGCCGCGGCGGCCGCCACCGGCGAGAAGGCGCCCGTCATGTCGACGAGGCCGCCGCCGCCCGCGTGCACACCGCCCTTGGGGCCGTCGCTGCGGCCGCCGCCCGAGCTCCAGGCCGAGTCGCTCTGCCGGTGGTCCTCGATCTGGCCGCCCGGACCCGGCTGCCCCTCCGCCCGGCCGTCACGGCAGTTGACGCGGAAGACCTTCTCCTTCAGGGCCGGGGGCGTCCCCACGGTCCAGCTGACCTTGTACTGCCCGTCCGCGAGTCCCAGCGGGTCGGTGTGGCCCGCGCCGCCGGCGAGCTGGATGCTGCCCGTGACGGTGGCGGCGGTGGGCAGCGGGGGCTGGGGGGTGATGGTGTAGGAGATGGCGGGCAGCGAGTCGAAGTTGACGGCCTCGAGGAAGAACTTGCAGACCACCGGGTCGTCCTTCGCCGAGCCGATGAACGACGGCGGGTTGGTGGAGCGCGCGTTGTGGATCCTGATGTCGCCGTTCTCCCCCACCGCCGTCGCGGCCGGCGCCGCCACCCATGACGCGCCCGCCGCGGCGAGGGCGGTGAGGACGACGGTGGCACCCGCGCGGGAGAAGGTCCGTGGAAGTGTCAGGGTGGGCATGCAAGCTCCTCCGAGTTAGACGATTTTCATACAAATCGCTCTTCGTCTGGACTCTCACGCATGCGCTCCACGGTGTGCGGCACCAACGCCGGACGCGCCGTCAGATATCGCTCGTGCGGCGCAACGCCGGCCTTCCCCCGGTCCGCCCCCGGTGCCGAACCGGCCTCCGCGGACCGCGCTGCGCCCCTGCTCAGGCCGAGGTCGTGAGCCCCTCGGGCACGGGCGCCAGCTCGACCGGCACGCCGTTGAGGACCGCGTTGCCGGAGAGCGGGTCGAGCAGGCTGCCGTCGAGGAGCTGGTTGACGTTGACGCCCGGGTCGGTGCCGGCGTGGCTCAGCCGGACGCCGGGGCGGTCGTGGCCCCAGCCGTGCGGCAGGCTCACCACGCCCGGCCGGACCGCGTCGGTGACCTCGGCGGGCGCGGTGACCTCTCCCCCGGCGCCCTTGACCCGCACCGGTCGCCCGTCCGCTATGCCGAGGCGTGCGGCGTCCCGCGGGTTGAGCTGCAGGGTGCAGCGGTTGCTGCCGCCGGTGAGGGCGGGCACGTTGTGCATCCAGCTGTTGTTGGAGCGCAGGTGGCGGCGGCCGACGAGGACCAGTGCGGCGGGGCGCTCACGCAGGGCCTCACGCAGCCGGGGCAGGTCGCCGGCGATCGGCCCGGGCAGCAGTTCGACCTTGCCGCTCACGGTCTTCAGGAGCTGCGGCAGGCGCGGCCGCAGCGGACCGAGGTCGATGCCGTGCGGGTGGTCGAGGAGCCTCGCCAGCGTCAGCCCGTCGGGCCGGGCGCCGAAGCCGTCGCCGTAGGGACCCAGGCGCAGCATCAGGTCGAGCCGCCGCTCGGGGCCGCTCTCGCCGGTGAGCTGCGCGGCGAGTTCCCCGGGGTCGCGGCCGTGCACCGGGGAGCGGGGTTCCTGGACGGCCTTGCCGAGGGCCTGGTCGACGACCATCGCGTCCACGGCGGCCGGGTCGGCGCCGTGCATGCCGGTCGCGGCCAGGACCAGCCGGGCGAGGATCTCGGTCTCGGCCATGCGGCCGACCTCGAGGGGGACGGCGGGACGGCTGTAGCGGACCTGGTTGCGGACCGCGAGGGCGTTGAAGGCGAAGTCGTGGTGCGGGCTCTGCGAGGGCGGCGGCGGGGGCAGCACCACATCGGCGTGGCGGGAGGTCTCGTTGAGGTACGGGTCGACGCTGACCATGAAGTCCAGCGAGTGCAGGGCCTTGTCGAGGCGGTCGCCGTCGGGCGCGGACAGCACCGGGTTGGCGGCGACCACGACGAGCGCGCGGACCGGCTCGCCCTCGTCGGTCGCGGTGTCGATCTCCTCGGCGAGGGCCGAGAGCGGCAACTCGCCCTTGGCCTCCGGCAGATGGCGCACCCGGGAGTGCCAGCGGCCGAGGGCGAAGCCGTGGCCGGGGCCCACCGGACGGGGGGACCGCTCGGTGGCGGCCTGCGGGAAGAGGGCGCCGCCCGGCCGGTCCAGGTTGCCGGTGAGGACGTTGAGGACGTCGACCAGCCAGCTCGCGAGGGTGCCGTGCGGGACGGTGCAGCTCCCGATGCGCGCGTAGACGGCCGCGGCGGGGGCGGCTGCGAGCTCGCGGGCGAGGGTGCGGATGAGGTCCGCGTCGAGGTCGCAGGCCGCGGCCACCGCCTCGGGGGTGAAGTCGGCCAGCGCCGAACGGAGTTCGCCGACGTCCTGGACGTGCGGGGCGAGCGCGCCGAGATCGGTCAGCTCCTCCTCGAACAGTACGGTGGCCAGCGCGGCGAGCAGCAGGGCGTCGGTGCCGGGGCGGATGGCGAGGTGCCGGTCGGCGAGCTTCGCGGTGCGGGTGCGGCGGGGGTCCACCACGGTGAGCCGCCCGCCGCGCGCCCTGAGGGCCTTGAGCCGGCCGGGGAAGTCCGGGGCGGTGCACAGACTCCCGTTGGAGTCCAGGGGGTTGGCGCCGATCAGCAGCAGGTGGTCGGTGCGGTCGAGGTCGGGGACCGGAATGGCGTTCGCGTCACCGAAGAGCAGGCCGCTGGAGACGTGTTTGGGCATCTGGTCGACCGTGGAGGCGGTGAAGAGGCTGCGGGTGCGCAGGGCGGCCAGCAGGACCGGCGGGTAGAGGGCACCGGCCATGGTGTGCACGTTGGGGTTGCCGAGCACCACTCCCAGGGCGTGGGGCCCGTACCGCTCGACGACCGGGCGCAGACCCGCGGCGACCGCGTCGAAGGCCTCCTCCCAGGTGGCCTCGCGCAGCGCGCCGTCCTCGCGGACCAGCGGCACGCGCAGCCGGTCGGGGTCGCCGTCGACGGCCCCGAAGGAGGCGCCCTTGGGGCAGATGAAGCCCTTGCTGAAGACGTCCTCGCGGTCGCCGCGGGCACCGGTGACCCGGGTGCCCTCGACGGTGAGGGTCAGCCCGCAGGTGGCCTCGCACAGGGGGCAGATTCGCAGGGCGGTGCGGGGCACGGGTCCTCCCGGAGGATCGGCGGCGGTACCGGGCCCGCCGCGGTGGGCCCGGGCGGGCTCCGGCGGGCTCGGGGGCGAGCATACCGACCGGTAGGCATGGAGGGGAGCCCCCCGCGGCGGCCGTGGCCGCGGGCGGGGGTCAGTCGAGGACGCGCGCCAGGTAGGCCCGCAGCAGTTCACGGGTCTCCCGGATGATCGCCGCGTCCCCCTCGGGATCGACCCGGAAGGCGAGCTGCACGAGGGTGTCGGCGCTCTCCACGGCCACCAGGAAGACCCGGCGCAGATCCTCGCCGGGAGTACGGCCGAGGTGGCCGGAGAGCAGGCCGGTGAGCCGTTCGGCGACCCGGGTGTTGGGCTCCGACTGCCGGTTGCCGACCGGGATCTGGTTGCCGAAGTCCACGAGGGAGAAGCCGGGCGCGGTGCGCTTCATGGCCAGGTACTCGTCCAGTACGGCGTCCACGGCGGCCCGCCAGTCCCCCCGCCGCCCGCCCTTCAGCCGCTCCCCGACGCGTTCGGTGTACCGCTCCAGGTTGCGCTGGGCGAGGGCGTCGGCCATCTGCCGCTTGTTGCCGAAGAAGCGGTAGACCGAGCCGATGGGCACCTCGGCGCGCGCGGCCACCGCCCGGGTGCTCAGCGCGTCGTAGCCGACCTCGTCGAGGAGGTCGGCGCAGGCGTCGAGGATCCTGGTCAGCCGTTCCGCGCTGCGCCGCTGGACGGGCGCGCGGCGAAGCGATGTCGCGTGGGGCACGGACTTCATGATGCCTCTCCGCCGGGGCCGGGTGAACCTCACCCCCCGGTACGGTGAAAGGTGGCCGTTGCACTCATCGGCGGCCCGGACCGGGGCCGTCGCACCCGCCCACGGCACGGCACGGGACGGCGCGGCCGCGGCACTCGCCCGCGTCACCCGGCCCGTCACCCCGCACCCCCGGAGGTCCATTTCCCGCCCGCCTCCGGGGGCGGATCCGGCGCGAGAACCCGAGACCCCCTTGCGCACACCTCCCGCGATTCCTACGGTGTTGCATAGGAATCGGGAGCGCAAGGGAGCGATCAATGAGCGGGGACGCGCGGAAGACCGCCGAGGGACTGTCGTACCTGACCGGGTTCGGCAACGAACACGCCTCGGAGGCGGTGCCCGGCGCCCTGCCCGAGGGACGCAACTCGCCGCAGCGCGCGCCGCTCGGCCTGTACGCCGAGCAGCTCAGCGGCTCGGCGTTCACCGAGCCCCGGGCGCACAACCGGCGCTCCTGGCTGTACCGCATCCGCCCGTCGGCCGCGCACCCCGCGTTCACCCGCACCGGCAACGGCGCGATCCGCACGGCGCCCTTCACCGAGACCGTGCCCGACCCCAACCGGCTGCGCTGGAACCCGCTGCCCGAGCCGCCGGCCGGCACCGACTTCCTGGCGGGGCTGTGGACACTGGGCGGCAACGGCGACGCGGCCCAGCGCACCGGCATGGCCGTGCACCTGTACCACGCCGACGCCTCGATGGAGCGGGTCTTCTCCGACGCCGACGGGGAGCTGCTGATCGTGCCGGAGCGCGGCGGCCTGCTGCTGCACACCGAGTTCGGCCGGCTCCAGGTGGAGCCCGGACACGTGGCGCTGGTTCCGCGCGGGGTGCGCTTCCGGGTGGAACTGCTCGACACGGCGCCGGACGGCGGACGGAGCCCGGCCGCCCGCGGCTACGTGTGCGAGAACTACGGTGCGCCGTTCCAGCTTCCCGACCTCGGGCCCATCGGCGCCAACGGGCTGGCCAACGCCCGTGACTTCCGGGCGCCGGTCGCCGCGTACGAGGAGGTGGAGGGACCGGTGGAGGTGGTCAACAAGTTCTGCGGCAACCTCTGGACCGCCGTGTACGACCACTCCCCGCTCGATGTGGTCGCCTGGCACGGCAACCATGTGCCGTACGTCTACGACCTGCGTCGCTTCAATGTGATCGGGAGCATCTCCTACGACCACCCCGACCCGTCCGTCTTCACGGTGCTGACCTCCCCGTCGGACACCCCGGGCCTGGCCGGCGTCGACTTCGTGGTGTTCGCCCCGCGCTGGCTGGTGGGCGAGGACACCTTCCGGCCGCCGTACTTCCACCGGAACGTGATGAGCGAGTACATGGGCCTCATCGAGGGCGCCTACGACGCCAAGGCCGAGGGGTTCGTGCCGGGCGGCGGCTCGCTGCACAACATGATGTCGGCGCACGGCCCGGACCGGGAGACCTTCGACCGGGCGAGCGCGGCCGAACTGAGGCCGCAGCGGGTCGACGACGGGCTCGCGTTCATGTTCGAGACCCGCTGGCCGCTGACGCTCGCCCCGCAGGCGGCCGGGGCCGGCCACCTCCAGCAGCGCTACGACGACGTCTGGCAGGGTCTCGAGCGTCACTTCCGCTCATCGTGACGGCTCCGTTGCACCGAACGATCCCGAACAGGTACGGATGACCCGTGACCTCCTTCGCCCCGGATTCCATCGTCCTGAACCGCAAGCTGCCGCTGTGGTACCAGGTGTCGCAGTCGCTGCGCGCCTCGATACTCGGCCGCTCACCGCGGGACCCGCTGCGCCTGCCCACCGAGGAGCAGCTCGCGGAGCACTACGGGGTGAGCGTGCTCACCATGCGGCAGGCGCTCAAGGAACTGGAGGACGAGGGGCTGATCAGCCGGCACCGGCGGCGCGGCACGTTCATCGAGCCCGACGCGCGGCGCGGCGCCCCGGTGCGGCTGCTGGGCTCGGTGGACGCGATCGTCGCCCAGCAGTCCGGCATGACCACCGAACTGCTGGAGCAGGGCAGCACCCCGGTGACCGGCGAACTCGCCGAGCACTTCCCGGACCTGGCGGAGGTGGCGACGTACCACCGGCTGCGCAGCGACGAGAAGACCGGCGAGCCGACCAACCACGCCCGCAACCACGTCCGCCCCGAACTCGCCGCGCGCATCGACGTGCGGGACCTGGTCCGCTGGCCGATGACGAAGGTGCTGCGGGACGCCGTCGGGGCGGACATCAGCCGCATCACGGACACCGTGGAGGCCCGGCTCGCCGACCCGGAGACGGCACGGCTGCTCCGGGTGCCGCTGCTCAGCCCGATCCTGCACTACACGGGCGTGACCTATGACGCGGCCGGCCGGGCGCTGGACGTGGCGGTCATCCACTACCGGGGTGACCGCTTCTCCTTCACGGTGACCCTGGACGCCACCTGACCCGGCCGCCACCGGCAGGCTCTACGATGCCCAGCGTGACGCACGACGACGCTCCGCCGCTGGCGGACCTCATGCCGTGGTCCGTCGCACCGCTGCGGCCGGGCCGCGCCTGGCCGACGGCGCCCGACCCCGGCTCCCTGCGGGCCCGCTGGGACGCGCTGCTCAGGGCCGGGGGCCCGGACCGGGAGGCCCTGTTCGAGCCGACCCGTTCCCGCACCGCGCACACCGCGGTGGGCCAGCTCCCCGGCCAGTCATCCGGCACCGAACGGCTGGCGCGCGCCGAGGGCCCCTGCGCCGAGCCGGTACGGGTGCTGGCGGCGCCCTTCGACGAGCAGTGGCTGATCCCGGACCACCGGCTGCTCGACGCGGCCCGGCCGGAGCTGTGGCGGGTGGCGGGCGAGCGGCAGGTGTTCCTGGTCGAGGCGGGCGACGACGGTCCGCCGCTCGCGACCTCGCTCCTGCCGCTGCTGCGCCCCGGCCGCGTCCGGCCGCTGTACCGCCGCCCGGACGGCACGGAGCCGAACCTGGCCCCCGGTCTGCCGGACCACCTGGCCGCCCTGCTGGGGGAACGGCCCACGGCCATGGACGTGCTGGCCTGGATCCTGGCGACGGTCCGCCCGGACCGCACCGTCCCGCTCACCCGGGACGCCGATGTCTGGGCGGCCGGCGTGGAGCTGGGGCGCCGTGCGCTGTGGCTGATGCGCCGCGACGGCGAGCGCCCCAAACTGCCCGGCGGCCGCCGCCCCTACGTCCGCGCGCCCCTGCCCGCACGGCCCCTGAGCCTGCGTTACGACCGCGAGGAGGAGGCACTGCACCTCGACGGGGGCCGGGTCGCCCCCGTGCCGCCGCAGGCCTGGGACCACGAGGTGGGCGGGG
The DNA here is from genome assembly GCF_023630175.1 of Streptomyces cellostaticus. Classification (GTDB taxonomy): domain Bacteria; phylum Actinomycetota; class Actinomycetes; order Streptomycetales; family Streptomycetaceae; genus Streptomyces; species Streptomyces cellostaticus_A. The sequence continues at coordinate 27,642 of NZ_JALLIN010000018.1, forward strand.
TCCGGGTGCTCGAGGCCTGGTTCGCGGCCCGCACCGCTGCGGCGGAGCCCGGCACCCTGGCCGCGATCCGTCCCGCCGCCTGGCCGCAGGTGTGGACGTCGGAACTGCTGGAGCTGGTCACCGTGCTGGCCCTGCTGGCGGAACTGGGCCCGCGGCGCGCCGCCCTGGACATCACCTCTCCGGTCACCGCGGCCGAGCTGCGCCGCGCGGGCGTGCTGCCGGTCCCGGCCTCCGCCCGCCGCCCCGCCTCGGTCCTGGACCACCGGGAGGAGGGCCCGGACGGACAGTTCGCCCTGCTCTGAGGGCGTCCCGCCCCCTCCCCCGCGTGGGCACACGGCGTCGGACGCGGCGCACCGCAGGGCGCAGGGCCGTCCTCGTACTGGCGCATCCGGGCGATCCGCCGACGCGGCGAGGTGCCGCAGCCGTCCTCGTGCGCCCACCGGGGGCGGCGGACAGCCCTCAGGGCCCGTGGCGAGAGTCCCGTCGTCCGCCCCGAGGAGCGGGCCCCGCGGCGTCCGCTCGCCCGCGGAACGGGCGGCGCGGCGCCGGCGCCCCGTCGGCCGGTGGTGGGCGCCGCGCGCGGTGCCGGTCCACGGGCCGGTGCAGGGGGCCCGGCGGCGGGGTACTGACAGGACCGCCGGTCAGGGGAGATCATCCGGCACATGGATCATCTGCCGCTGCCCCTGGAGGGCATCACCGTCGTCGCCGTCGAACAGGCCGTGTCCGCGCCCTTCGCCACCCGGCAGCTCGCCGACCTGGGCGCCCGGGTCGTCAAGGTGGAGCGGATCGACGGGGGCGACTTCGCACGGGGCTACGACACCGCCGCCGGGGGTCTCGCCTCGCACTTCGTGTGGTGCAACCGCGGCAAGGAGTCCATCGCCCTGGACCTGAAGGACCCGCGCGGCCTGGCGGTCGTACGGCGGCTGGTCGAGGACGCGGACGTGTTCGTGCAGAACCTCGCCCACGGAGCCGCCGCCCGGCTGGGGCTGGACGCGGCCACGCTGTGCGCGGCGCACCCGCGGCTGATCGCGGTGGACATCTCCGGGTACGGCGGCTCGGGGCCGTACGCGGACAAGCGGGCGTACGACATGCTCGTGCAGTGCGAGGCCGGCCTGGTGTCGGTGACCGGGACGCCCGGGCAGCCGGTCAAGGCGGGCATTCCGGCGGCGGACATCGCGGCGGCCATGTACGCCTTCTCCGGCGTGCTGGCCGCGCTGGTCCGGCGGGGCACCACCGGCCGCGGCGGGCCGGTGGAGGTGTCGATGCTGGAGGCCCTCGCGGAATGGATGGGGCATCCGCTGCACCACGCGATGCACGGGGGCGAGCCGCCGGTCCGCACCGGACTCGCGCACGCCGTGATCGCGCCCTACGACGCCTATCCCACGGTGGACGGCGGACGGGTGCTGCTCTCGGTGCAGAACGACCGGGAGTGGTGCCGGCTGGCCGAACAGGTCATGGGAAGGCCGGAGTTGGCGACGGACCCGGACTTCGCGACCAACGCGGCCCGGGTGGCGAACCGGGGGCGGACCGACGAACTGGTCGCGCGGGCGCTCGGAGCCCTCGGCGCCGACGAGGCGCTGGCCCGGCTGGAGCAGGCCGGGATCGCCTGCGCGCGACTGCGCGACCTGCACGAACTGGCGGAGCATCCGCAGCTCGCGGCCCGGGAGCGATGGCGTCGGGTGGGGACGCCGGCCGGGCCGCTGAAGGCGCTGCTGCCTCCCATCACGCTGCCGGGCGGGGACGAGGCACGGATGGGCGACGTGCCCGCGCTCGGACAGCACACCGGGACCCTGCTGCGTGCCGTGGGGATGACGGACGAGGAGATCGCGGCGTTGCGCGGGGACGGTGTGGTGGCCTGAGCGCGAACCGGGACAGGCTCGGCGACCGCCGGGCCGCTCAGGCGCCCCGCTGGGCCTCGCCCGGTACTCGGCTCGGGGTCGCTCAGTGCCCGCCGAACAGCGAACGGCGCAGCCGGCGCAGCGGCGCGAACAGGGAGACCCGGCTGACCCGCCGGCCCCGGTCGCTGCGCTGGTGCGCGGCACCACGTGTCGTCAGCTCGCGCATCAGTGAGGTGGCCTCGGCCGTCTCGCCCTGCGGTATGGCGGGACCCGCCAGCACCGACAGATGGCGGTCGAGGCGCGAACTGGTCGCGCTGCTCCCGCAGGTGATCGCAGGAACCCTGGCCCTGCTGCGCACTGTTATCTGCTCCATGTCACTCCCCACCCGTACGAGTCCACCCGGCCCGGGCAGGGTAACCCTATCGCCCCGGTGGAGCACCCGTGTATCTCGCCCACGTGATTCACCTTCCCCACAAGGAGGTTGACCATGCCTAGCCGACTACTCTCCGAATCCGACCGCATTCAGGGTGAGTTGGGCAACCGGCTGACCAGTGGGCTGAGCAGAGCCACCGCCGGGCTCGACGGTTACGGCGAGTGACGTCGACGAGCGGCCGAGCCCCTTGGCCACCAGGGGCGTGTCGCCCGCGAGGAGGCCCAGGGAGCGCGGTAGCGCATGGGGGCGCATGAGCCAGAGCTGATGCACGCGGCCACCGGAAGGGGTGCCGTATCCGCTGAGGGTGACGACGGCCCGCCCCTCCGATACGGAGGCGATCACTCCGATACCGCGGCCCCGAGCGTCCTCGCTCGCGGTGGCGCGGGCGTCGGGAGCGGCGAGAACGTGGGCGATCTCACGTCCCCGGGCCTGCTCCGCGGCGAGCCGGTCCTGGGTGCGGTTCGCCTGGACGGCGAAGAGGGACGCGACGACCAGGGCCGCGGCGGCGGTCGCCGTGGCGAACGGGACGAACAGGGAGCGCGCCCGGGGCGTACGGGCGCGCGCGGGTGGGGGCGTGCCACCCCAGACGTGCGGCGGCAGTTGGGGGGCGCGCTCCCGGACGGGCGACTGCTCCTGAGGGGTGGTCCGGACCGCGGCGAGCACCCGGTCGCGCAGGGCGGCGGGCGCGGGGCTGGCCGCGGACCAGGCCAGGCGTACCGCGTCCTCGGACAGCGCCCGGGTCTCGGCGGCGCAGCGGTCGCAGTGCGCCAAGTGCTTCTCGAAGCGCCGCCGTTCGCCGGGTTCGAGGGCGTCCAGCGCGTAGGGGGCGGCGAGGGAGTGCAGGTCCCCGCGGCCCAGCAGGCGGCCGAGGATGCTCACGCGGCACCTCCCAGGCACTCGCGCAGCCGGGTGAGGCCGTCGCGCATCCGGGTCTTGACCGTGCCGAGCGGCAGCGAGAGCCGCTCCGCCACCTCACGGTAGGTGTAGCCGTCGTAGTAGGCCAGGGTGACCGACTGGCGTTGCAGTGCCGTGAGCCGCTTCAGGCAGCGGCGCACCCACTCGCGCTCCAGGCCGGCCTCCACCTCCTCGGCGACGTGGTCGAAGGCCGGTTCCCCGGCCCGCAGCGCCTCCCGCTGCTCGCGTTCGCCGGCCGCGCGGGCGCTGCGCACCCGGTCGACGGCGCGGCGGTGGGCGAGGGTGAGGATCCAGGACAGGGCACTGCCCCGCCGGGGATCGAACCGGCCCGCGGAGCGCCACAGTTCCAGCAGCACCTCCTGGGCCACCTCCTCGGACTGCGAGGGATCGCGCACCACCCGCCGGACGAGCCCGAACACCGGTCCGGACACCAGTGCGTAGAGGTCCTCGAACGCCCGCTGGTCGCCGCCCGCCACGAGCACCAGCAATTCGTCCGCCTCCACCCCGGTTCGCCCTCCGTGGCCACAGCCGGCCCGGCCCCCGCCTCTGACTCCACGCATCCGCACGAGCGCACACCTCCGGCGGTTGATACGCATCGGCGGGTCGAAAACGCGGGTCCCGGAAGGTCCAAAAGAAATTTCCCGGCCGACCAATCCGATCGGCGATCCCGCTCCGTATACCCGTCCGTCAAAGCAAGTCGGTATCGAGGACGGACGGCATGACACCTCTCTTCTCCAGGAGCGGCACCGGTCGCAAGGGCCTGGTCACGCTCATCTGTGGTGCGCTGGCCGCCGGAGGGCTCGCAGCCGCCGGCGTCGCCACGCTGGAACCCGGGGCGGCCTCCGCCTCCTCCCACCGCGAGGCCCCGCTGATCTCGGGGACCCCGCAGTACGACAACACGGACCTGTACGCGTTCGTCAGCCCGGACAAGCCCGACACCACGACGATCGTGGCCGACTGGATCCCGTTCGAGGAGCCGGCCGGCGGCCCGAACTTCTACACGTTCGCGGACGACGCGCAGTACGACATCCACATCGACAACAACGGGGACGCGCAGGGCGAGCTGCTGTTCCGCTACACCTTCAGGACGCACACGAAGAACGGCGACACGTTCCTGTACAACACCGGTCCCGTCACCAGCCTCGACGACCCGGACCTCAACATCACGCAGACGTACGACATCGACCTGATCCGCACGAGGCACGGGCACGAGATGTCGCGGACGAAGCTCGCGGACGACGTGCCGGTGGCACCGTCGAACGTGGGCAAGGCGTCCATGCCGGACTACGGCAAGCTGCGCTCGCAGGCCGTGTACAAGGCCGCGGGCGGCGCCACCACCTTCGCCGGCCAGGCCGACGACCCGTTCTTCCTGGACCTGCGGGTGTTCGACCTGCTGTACGGCGGCAACCTCACCGAGGTCGGCCGGGACACGCTCAAGGGCTACAACGTCAACACGATCGCGCTCCAGGTGCCGAACGACCTGATACGCGAGTCGGGCGAGCAGCCGATCGTCGGCATCTGGTCGACCACCCAGCGCCGCAACGCGCAGGGCTACTACGCGCAGGTCTCGCGTCTCGGCAACCCGCTGGTGAACGAGGTCGTCAACCCGCAGAAGGACAAGGACAGGTTCAACGCGTCGCAGCCCGCGTACGACGCCCAGTTCCTGAAGAACGTGACCAACCCCGAGCTGCCGAAGCTCATCGAGGGCATCTACAAGATCAAGGCGCCCGCCGAGCCGCGCAACGACCTGGTCGACGTCTTCCTCAAGGGCGTCAAGGGTCTCAACCAGCCGCCCAACGTGAAGCCTTCGGAGCAGTTGCGGCTGAACACCTCGATCAAGCCGAGCATGCATCCCAAGCGGCTGGGCGTCCTGGACGGCGACAACGCGGGCTTCCCGAACGGCCGCCGGCTCACCGACGACGTGATCGACGAGGCGCTCCAGGTGGTGGAGGGCGAACTGGTCGGTGCCAAGAACGACCTGGGCGACGCGGTGGACAAGAACGACAAGAAGTTCGGGAAGTACTTCCCGTACGTCGCCGAGCCCACCGCCGGATCGCGCGGCGCGCTCGCCAAGGGCACCACCAAGGGCGCGGACGTGCGCAGCCAGCTCGGCGACGCGCTGCAGCCGGCCGGGGCCGGCTCGGCCGGCTCCGGGAACACCGTGCTGATCGCCGCCTCGGCGGCCTCGGGCGCGGCCGGCATCCTGCTGATCGGCACCGCGCTCGCCTGGTGGCGCCGCCGGATGCAGCGCGCGTACTGACACACCCCCGAACCGGCGCGGCCCGCTTCCCTTCCCCCACGGCGGGCCGCGCCCTCCCGCTTTCGACCGGCACCAGGCGACCCAGGAGACGGCATGGCCCCGCGCACCAACGACGAGGAGACCGGCGGGCATTCGGCCCGCACGGCCGGGTCCGGCACCCCGCCGCCCGGCACCGGACCCGCACCGCGGCCCGAGTCCGGTACACCGCCGGAGGAGAGCCGGGCCGCGGCCGGCGCCGAGGAGCGGGTGGCCGCCGTGCGGCGGGTCGGGGCCGCGGGCCGGCGGTGGCGGGCCGCGCGGCTCGCGGGGCCGGCGGCGCTGCTGGCGGTCGCGCTCACCGCGGGTGCGGTCGCCGTCGGGGCCGCGCGGGACGGCCGGCCGGAACCGGCGGCGGCCTCGGGCGCCGTCGATCCCGGAGTGCTGGGCGGCGGGAACCTGGACGCGGCCGTCACCGCGCTCCAGACCCATCTGAGGTCCCAGCCCCGGGACCACGGCGGCTGGGCCACCCTCGGTCTCGCCTACGTCGAGCAGGCGCGGACCAAGGGCGACCCGGCCCGGTACCCGCAGGCGGAGAAGGCGCTGGAGCGGTCCCTGGAACTGGCCCCCGGCGACGACCAGGCGCTGGCCGGGCGGGCCGCCCTGGCGGCGGCCCGGCACGACTTCACCGGTGCCCTCGCCCAAGCGGACCGGGCACTGCGGCAGAACCCGTACAACGAACGCGCCCTGTGCTCCCGGGTGGACGCCCTGGTGGAGCTCGGCCGGTACGCCGAGGCGTCCCGGGCCGCCCGCACCGCCGACGAACGCAGGCCGGGCGTACCGGTCTTCACCCGGTACGCCTATGTGCGCGAGCTGCGCGGCGACGTGGCGGGGGCCCAGCGGGTCCTCCGGCAGGCCCTCGACGCGGCCGCCTCCCCCGGCGACGTCGCCTACGTGGCCGCCCAGCTCGGCCAGCTCGCCTGGAACCAGGGGCGGTACGCGTCCGCGCTCGCCCACTACTCCAGGGCCCTGGCCGCCGACGACACCTATCTGCCGGCGCTGGAGGGCCGGGCCCGGACGCAGGCGGCGAGCGGGCACCGGGACGAGGCGATCCAGGGACTGCGGTCCGTGGTCGCCCGCTCCCCGCTGCCCGGGCCGCTGGTCGCGCTCGGCGAGCTGTACGAGGCCCGCGGCGGGGCCGGCGACAGGGCGCGGGCACGGGAGCAGTACGCCCTCGTGGACACCTGGACCGCACTGGCCCGGGCCAACGGTGTCGACGTCGATCTGGACACCGCGCTGGCCGCCGCCGACCACGGCGACCGGGCTGCGGCGCTGCGCGCGGCCCGTGCCGAGTGGGCCCGCCGGCACACCGTGCACACCGCGGACGCCCTCGCCTGGGCACTGCACGTCAACGGCCATGACGAGGAGGCTCTCGCGCTGGCCCGCCGGGCCACGGCCACCGGCTACCGCAACGCCGCCTTCCTCCATCACCGCGGTGTGATCGAGCTGGCCACGGGCCACACCGCGGACGGCCGTGCCTCGCTGCGGGCCGCGCTGCGGCTCAACCCCGGCTTCTCGCCGCTGGGCGCGGCACAGGCCCGTAAGGCACTGGAGGCCGCGAAGTGACGCTCCGCCGCCCGGCCGCGCTGGCCGCGGCCGTCCTGACCGCCGCCTGCGGCCTCGCGCTGCTCCCCGCCGCCACGGCGAGCGCGCACCCCCTCGGCAACTTCACGGTGAACCGGTACGACGGGCTGGTCGCCGCGCCCGGGCAGCTCCGCGTGGACCACGTGGAGGACCTCGCGGAGATCCCGGCGGCCCAGGCCGGGCCCGACGTACGGCGGATGGGCCTGAACGCGTGGGCCGAGCGGCGGTGCGCCGGGGCCGCCGAGGACAGCAGGCTCACCGTCGCGGGCCGCGCCACCGCGCTGACCGCCGAAAGCGCCCGGGCCCGGCTGCGGCCGGGCCAGGCGGGTCTGCACACCCTGCGTCTGGAGTGCCGGTTCACCGCTCCGCTGCCGCGGGGCGGGGCGGTCGCCCTCGGCTTCCGCGGCGCCGCGGCCGGCGGCGGACCCGGCTGGCGGGAGATCACCGCCCGCGGCGACCGGATGACACTCACCGCGACCGACGTGCCGAAGCGGTCCGTCTCGCACGAGCTGACCACCTATCCCGCGGACCTGCTGTCCTCGCCCGCCGACACCACCGCCGCCTCCCTGCGGGTGCGCCCCGGCGGGCCGGCCCTCGCCGAGGAGGGGCGGGACGCGCCGGGCGCCGCGGTCCTGCCGCGGGGCGCCGACCGCTGGACCCGTGCCCTGGGCGATCTGGTGGCCCGGCAGGACCTCACCCTCGGCTTCGCGGTGCTGGCACTGCTCATCGCGGTCGCCCTCGGTGCCCTGCACGCCCTCGCCCCGGGACACGGCAAGACCCTGATGGCGGCGACGGCGGCCGCGCGCGGGGGCCGGTCCCGGCTGCGCGACGTGCTGCCCCTGGCCGCCTCGGTGACGGTGACGCACACCCTCGGTGTGGTCGCCCTGGGCCTGCTCGTCACCGCCGGGTCGGCGGCCACCCCCTCGGTGATCGCCTGGCTGGGCATGGCCGGCGGCGCCCTGGTGCTCGCGGCGGGCACCCGCCTGGTGCGCCGGGCCTGGCGCGACCGGGTGCGCGCGCATCCGCACCCGCACGCTCGACAGGGCCCGCAGGAGAGCCCCTTGGTCCTGGTGGGCGCATCCGGCGCGACGGCCGGCACCGGCGGCCACTCGCACCAGCACCTCCCTCCCGGGGGACACCACCATCACCCCGAGGGACACCAACATCACCACCCCCACGGGGAGCACGGGCACCCCCATGGGGAGCACGGGCACTCCCACCACGACGGGACGGTGCACACGCACGGCGGCCACACCCACAGCCACCCCACCGCCCCCACCCTGCGCGGCACGATCCTGCTCGGCTTCGCCGGAGGTCTGGTGCCCAGCCCGTCCGCGGTGGTCGTCCTGGTCGGCGCCGCGGCACTCGGCAAGGCCTGGTTCGGACTGCTGCTGGTCGTGGCGTACGGCGCCGGTCTGGCGCTGACGCTGACGGCGGCCGGGTTCGCGGTGGTCCGGCTGGGCTCCGGCGTCGCCCGCATGCTGGACCGGCGCCCGCGCTGGACGTCCCACCCGGTGGCCGGACTGGTCCGGCGCACCCTGCCGCTCGCGTCCGCGCTGGTCGTCGTCGCCCTGGGCGCCGGATTGCTGCTCAAGGGGGCCGCATCCGCGGTCGGCTGAGCTACTTTTGTGGAGGAATCACGTCAGATGCCGTGGGGGGGCACCCGTGTCCGGAGAATCGGGCGGTGAACGCGTGATCGCGGGCCGCTACCGTCTGCTGGCCCCGCTCGGAGAGGGCGGCATGGGCACCGTGTGGCGGGCCCGCGACGAGGTGCTGCACCGCGAGGTGGCCGTCAAGGAGGTTCGGGCCCCGGCGGGGCTGCCCGCCTCCGACGTCGAGCGGATGTACACGCGCCTGGAGCGCGAGGCGTGGGCGGCGGCCCGGGTCGCCGACCGCAACGTGGTCACGGTGTACGACGTCGCACTGGAGGGCGGCCGCCCCTGGATCGTGATGGAACTGGTCCGCGGGCTGTCGCTGGCCGACCGGCTGGAGGACGAGGGCCCGCTGCCGCCCCGGCGGGCGGCGCTGATCGGGGCCGAGGTGCTGGGAGCGCTGCGCGCGGCGCACGCGGCCGGGGTGCTGCACCGGGACGTGAAGCCGGCGAACGTCCTGCTGGCGGAGGACGGCCGGGTGGTGCTGACCGACTTCGGCATCGCCACGGTCGAGGGCACTTCCGCGCTGACGATGACCGGAGAGGTGATCGGCTCCCCCGAGTTCCTCGCACCGGAGCGCGCGCTGGGGCGCACCCCGGGCCCTGAGTCGGACCTGTGGTCGCTGGGCGTGCTGCTGTACGCGGCCGTCGAGGGCAGTTCACCGTTCCGGCAGGACACCCCGCTGAGCACCCTGCGGGCCGTGGTGGACGAGGAGTTGCCCCCGCCTCGCCGGGCCGGGCCGCTGGCCCCGGTCATCGAGGCGCTGCTGCGCAAGGATCCCGCCGAGCGGCTGCCGGCCGAACAGGCCGAGCGGGACCTGCGGATCGTCGCGGCCGGCGGGACACCGGCGGCGGGGGCGTCGGCCCCGTCGTACACCCCGACGATCGCGGCCCGGCCGGGCCGCCCCTCCCCCACGCCGCCGACGCCGCTTCGGGCGGACGGTCCGGAACGCGGGACGACGACTGCCGGACCGGAGCGCGGGACGACGGCTGCCGGACCGGAGCGCGGCCGGCGCGCCGGGCCGCTGCTGGTCGCCGGGCTGCTCGCGGTCGTCCTGGCGGCGGCGGGACTGACGTACGCCCTCCGCGACCACGGCGGCGGCCGGGCGGGGGACGGCACGCACGCCGGCCGGGCGGACGGCACGCGCTCCGGCGCCACCGGCACCGCCGCGGACACGGACACGCGCCCGGACACCGGAGCCCCGTCGCCCGCGCCGAGCGGTGGCGCGGCGGGCGAGGGCACGACGTCCGAGGGCGCGGCGGGCAGCCGGCCCGCCCAGTCGGTGCACGTCGCCCTGGCCGGCGCGCACACGGAGTACGTCGGGAGCTGCCCGCCGCCGGACGCGTCGGCGCCGGCGTTCACGGCGACGTTCACCGTCGGGCGGCTGCCGGCCCGGGTGGAGTACCGGTGGACGCTCGCGCACGGATCGGTCTCCGACCCGGGGTGGAAGACGCTGGCGTTCCCGGCGGGCGGCACGCGGAGCGGACAGGTGCGGGTCACCGTCACCGCGTACGCCGACGGCGGGACGACGGAGAACGAGATCGGTGTGGAAGTACGCGCTCCGGTGCGGACCACGTCGAACACGGTGCCGTTCTCGGTGAGCTGTACGACCGCGACGGAGACCCCGTCGGACGGGGCCTCCGCGTCGCCTTCGGACTCGCCCTGAGAGTTCACTCCCACGGGCCGGCCCTGGTGGAGTCTCGGTTGACCGTCTCACCCACCCGGCTCAGGCCGCGTTGGTGAGCACCGGCAGGTAGCCGCCGGACTGGCCGCTCGCGGTCGGGTGGTACGACTCGCCGATGTCGAGCCAGTTGACGCTGTGGAGCCAGGAGCTGCCGGAGCAGATCTCGTGGCCGCTGAACGTGGTGCGTACGTCGCCGAAGACGAAGTCGTGGTCGAGGGCGCGCTTCTGGACGGCGCTGTTGAGGTGGTCGGCCGCGTCGTTGATCGCGGACCGCTTGGTCTCGGAGAGGCCCAGGCAGCTCTGCCCGAGCTTGTAGAAGCGGGGGTAGCCGATGACGACGACCCGGGCGGACGGGGCTTTGGCACTGATCGCGTCGTAGACGGTGTCGAGTTTGCCGGGGAGCGTGGAGTCGACGTACGCCTTGGCACTGTTGATCTTCGCCAGGCAGGTGCTGTTGGAGGAGATGACACAGGTCGTCATCACGTCGGCGAAACCGGCGTCGTTGCCGCCGATGGTGATGGAGACCAGTCCGGTCGAGGAGTTGAGCGAGCCGAGCTGGTTGGCCAGCACGTCGCCCGTCTTGGCGCCCGAGCAGGCGTTGAAGGCGAAGGAGGAGGGGCTGTGGGCGGCGTTCCACAGGTACGGGTACGCCTTGGTACTGCGGTCGCAACTGCCGCTGGAACCGATGTAACTGCCCGATCCGACCCCCGAGGAGTAGGAGTCGCCGAGCGCCACGTAGCCGCCGGACACGGCCGTCGAGGAGGCCTGCGCCGTGGCGGCCCCGGTGAGGGAGAGGCCGGTGGCGAGGAGGAGCGAGGTCATGAATCCGGTAAGTCGGGAACGTCTCATGGAACCTCCCTTTAGCAGCATCTCTGACACAACTGTCGTAGCAACTACGCGTGTTGACTGGAAGTGTCCATGCCAAGAACTTTTTCGATCTCAACGACTCCTCACCGCCTCTCGACGCAATCACCCCAGGACGTTCACCGCCCGGCGTCTTGCGCACCCGCCCCGGCCCGTCCGCCGACGGGGCGTCAGGCGGCCCCGTGGAGCGGCCCGTCACCGCCCCGGCCCGCGCCGGTCACGCCCCCCGCTCATCGCGCTCCGCCGGCCCGGCCGCAGCGGTGCCCGCCTCGGCCCGGGCCCCCGGCCGCTCCCGCCCGTCCTCGCCGGCAGGGCCGTCCGGCCGAGGAGTCCGCACGGGCCCGGCCGCCCGCGGACCACGCGTGACGCACCGTCAAGGACCACCGTCGCGGCGGGATCGGGCTCGCGGCCGAGGTGGGGTGACACCAGGACAAGCGGTGGAAATGCCGTGCGCCTGGGGCACCGGTGCCGGATCATGGCGGCATGTCTGCGAACCCACACGACGCTCTGCCGATCCGGCTCCACGTCGACGACTCCGACTCGCCGTCCGACGTCGTCGACGCGCTGTTCCTCGGCCGCTTCGCGACGGGCGAGCAGCCGTACTCCCACGCCGTGAACATCGACCGGGTGCGCTCCGGCGCGACCCTGCTGCCGGAGGGCGCCCAGGTGCTGCGCGCCGCCCGCGACGACGACCGCAGCGCCACCCTCGCCGAGGGCGACGGCTGGACCCTGCTGGTCTCCCGCTGGAACCGGGGCGCGGACGTCACGGTGACCGCCACCAGCGCCGAACTGGCGAAGACGGTCCTGGACCGGGCGACCGACGGCGCGGCCGACGAGCCGGAGCCGCAGCCGGAGAACGTGGCCATGGGCTTCTGGTACGTCTCCCCGCGGCGCGGCCCGCACCGGACCACCCGGCAGATCTCCGCGGGCACCTGGGACGAGGTGCGGCCCAACTACACCGCGCCGGTGGCGGACGCGATGGACCGCCTGATGAAGACGACCCCGCAGGACATCGCCGGCCGCCTCCTGCTGCTGCACGGGCCGCCCGGCACGGGCAAGACCTCCGCGCTGCGCACGCTCGCCCGTTCCTGGCGCGACTGGTGCCAGGTGGACTGCGTGCTCGACCCGGAGCGGCTCTTCTCCGACGTCGGCTATCTGATGGACATCGCGATCGGCGAGGAGGACGCGGCGGGCAAGGGGCGCTGGCGGCTGCTCCTGCTGGAGGACTGCGACGAGCTGATCCGGGGGGAGGCCCGGCACACCGCGGGGCAGGCCCTGTCCCGGCTGCTCAACCTCACCGACGGCCTGCTCGGCCAGGGCCGCAACGTCCTGGTGGGCGTCACCACCAACGAGGACCTGGAACGGCTGCACCCGGCCGTCGTGCGGCCCGGGCGCTGCCTGGCCCGCATCGAGGTGGGCCCGCTGACCCGCGCCGAGGCGGCCGGCTGGCTGGGCACCGAGGAGGGCGTCGGCCGGGACGGCGCCACCCTGGCCGAGCTGTACGCGCTGCGCCGGGGCACGGCGCCGACGTCGGTGCCGGGGGCGAGGGAGGACGCGGACGCGGGGCTGTATCTGTAGCCGGTCGCCCGGAGCCCCGGCGGACCTGTGGTCGGCGGACCCGTGCGGACCTGTGGGCGCCGGGTCCGGGTGCTTTCATGACTGTATGACCGTGTTCGTCGGCACCTCGGGATGGCAGTACAAGGACTGGCGGGGTGTCGTCTACCCGACAGGGGTTCCGGCGCGGCTGTGGCTGGAGGAGTACGCACGCCGGTTCGGGACCGTGGAGATCAACAACGCCTTCTACCGGCTGCCCTCGTACGACGACTTCGCCGTCTGGCGGGCGCGGGTGCCGCCGGACTTCGTGGCCGCGGTCAAGGCCAGCCGCTACCTGACCCACATCAAGCGCCTGCGTGAGCCCGAGGAGCCCGTGCACCGGCTCATGACCCACGCGGCGGGCCTGGGCGACCGGCTGGGCCCGGTCCTCCTGCAGCTCCCGCCGACCCTGCGCGCGGACCCGCCGCTGCTGGACGCCTGCCTGGCCTGCTTCCCGCCGGGCGCCCGGGTCGCCGTCGAGCCGCGGCACGACTCCTGGTGGACGACCGAGGTGCGCGAGGTGCTGGCGTCCCGGGGGGCCGCCCTGTGCTGGGCGGACGTCCTGGCCCGCCCGGCCACCCCGCTGTGGCGCACCACCGGCTGGGGCTACGTCCGCTTCCACGAGGGCCGCGCGCAGCCGTGGCCGCGCTACGGCAGGCGGTCCCTGGAGACCTGGGCGGACCGGATCGCGACGACCTGGCCCGAGGGGGAGGACGTGTACGCGTACTTCAACAACGATCCCGGGGGCGCGGCGGTCCGTGACGCGATGACGTTCGCGGGGACGGCACGCCGGGCCGGCCTGGCGGTGACCCGGACACCGGAACCGGCGCGTACACGCTGACCCGGGAACCTCTGCCCGGCCCGGGCCGGATCAGGCGACAGGAGCCCGATCCGCGCGAGCGGCCCTACCAACCCCCTACCAACCCCACCCGCACCTTCACCACGCTCCTCCGCGAGGCCGGCCTCCGCCGCATCCGCTTCCACCCGCTGCTCGGTAACGCTCTCGGTCGCCCCTGGCACGCGACACGGCGACGGCGTCGAACACCGCTGGTGTTCGGCGCCGTTGCCGCTGAGGTTGAAAGGCTGAGGTGACAGGGTTACGGGGACTCCAGCGTCAGTCCGGCCTCGGTGATGAAGCCGCCGCGGATCTCGGGTCGTCGTTGGATGCCGCGTAGTCGGTTCTTCACGAGTGGGGTGGGGTCGTCGATCACGCGAGGTGCGAGGTTGGCCAGGGATCTCTTCGGGCGGCCCCAGGCGCCTTCGACGGGGTTGAGGTCGGGCGTGCAGGGCGGGAGCTTGACGATGGTCAGCCAGTCGCTGCTGGCGCCTCGCCGGTCACCGCGGAGTCTGTCGGGCCACTGTGTACGCGGTGGGGCCGGTAAGCCCTGTCCCTGTGCCGTCGAGCATGTCCAGGACCTCGAAGCCGACGCCCTCCGCGTAGCGTTCGAGCTCCTGGGGGAACAGGACGCGTCTGCGGATCTCGTCTCGGGCCTCGTCGCCCGAGGGGAGCATCCAGTGCCGGTGCATGGTGTTGATCTGGGTCCGCAGGTCCCACGTGTGGCGGATGGTGACGGTCGCGGGTCCCGTCGGGGTGTCGACCGTGGCGGTGGTCGGCTCGGTCCGGGTGATCGGGGCGACGGGGGAACACAGCACGAGCAGCGCGCCCGGCCGGGCGTGGGCGGCGAAGGTGGCGAAGACCTGGCCGATGTCGTTGTTGTCGTGCACGTAGGCGAGGCTGTTGCCCATGCAGGTCACCACGTCCATGCGGCTGCCGAGTCGTACGGTGCGCATGTCGCCGGTGCGGATGTCCAGCCCGGGCCGGGCCTGGCGGGCGTAGTCGACCAGGCCGGGCTGGAGGTCCACGCCGATGCACTCGAAGCGCTTGGCCAGGATCTCCAGGTCCCGGCCGGTACCGCATCCGAAGTCGACCAGGGTCCGGACGTCCGGCCGGTGCAGATCGATCAGGGTCTGGCACATTCCTGCGCTCGTGCTGTCGGACTGGACCAGGTCGTAGAGTGCCGGATCGCGGTACAGGAGGTTCGTGGCTTCCACGTGCTCGGCTTCCGTGTCGGGGCTGGTCACATGAGGCTTCGCAGCCCGACCTCCAAGGCGACTGCATCGCACAGCAGATCGGGGACGGCCGGCGCGGAGTCGGCGTTCCTCCGTGCCTGGGCGAGAGCCTTGCCGTCAACGTAGCCGAGGTCGACCAGGATGGACTCCTTCAGCATGTCGTCCAGGACGGGCAGGCCGTAGGACCGCAGTCCCTTCTCCAGGACGGCCAGGAAGTTCTCCGGTTCGGCAGGCGCGGCCACCCACTCTGCCAGCCCGGCCCGTCTGATCCGTTCGCGGAACAGCGCCTTGCCTCGCTTGTACTCGTGCGGCAGCTGCTCCATGAACCGCACGATCCGCGGGTGCACGAGCGGGCTCACCGGCCAGATTCCGGCCCGGAGGAATCCGGGGTTGTGCATCCCGAACGCCATCAGGGCCGGTACGGGCAATACCGGGATGGGCGGGCGGCCTGCATATACGGCCGCAGTAGTGCCAGGTCCCAAGAGGCGTGCAGCTCGCCGGCCTTCTCTGCCAGGTAAAGCGGGGCTGTGCCGAAGACGCCCACCGTCAGGCAGGCTTGTCCGGGCTCCATGGTGAGTTCGACGAGGTCGGCCTCGTCCCGCTTGCACTCCTTCACGCGGACCCGTACGCGCGGCGCCTGGTCGTCGTTGACCTCCATGACCAATGTGGACAGGTTCGCGGGCTCGATCCAGCTCTCGCCGTTGGTCCAACGGCCGCCCTGTGATCTCCACTTGGGCTCCTGGAGATCGGCCAGGCGCAGACGCATCGACAACATGTAGTCCCCTTCCGATGTCGTGCGGCGGGGCGGGGCCGCGAACGACCCCGCCCCGCCTGGCGTCAGCCCTGGCTCACTTGCTGCAGTGGTCGCCGTTGTTGTCGCCGCCGCCCGGCATCTTGTCGAGCAGCGCGGCCTCGACGGCCGGGACGCCGGTGATCAGGTCGCCGGTGAACAGCTCATCCACGTTCATCGTTTTCTCCCTTACGGTTTTCAGTGGACTCCGCGGCGGATGCTGCGGAGTTGGACCCGTCCGGCTGCCGGACCCTTCCGAAGAAGGCAGCCGGACGGGGTGCCCACCGCCGACGGCGGGCCCTCCCTCATCACAGGTGGGGAGCCTGGATGCGTGACGGGGAGGAGTCAGGTGGGGGTGGATGCGGCGGCGACGCCCAGGACGAAGCCGGCCGACCCCGAGATGGTGATGATCAGGAGTGGTCCGCCGCAGCGGCCGACGGCTGCGGCTAACCGGTTCACAGCCGTTCTCCACGGCTGCGCTGGTTGGCCTCGCGTACTGCGACGCTCAGCTTCTCCGCTCCGTACTCGGGCGTGGCACTGCCGTGCTGCGGGCAGAGACACGGCGAGAACCGGTTCGAACCCGGCGGCAGGTCCGCGCCCTCGTAGGTGTCGATCCTCAACACCCCGTCCATCCCCCGCTCCTCGGTCATCCGAGCCAGACGGGCCCGTGCTTCGCTTCTCATCCCTCAGCCCTTCAGACGACGACTGCGGCGAGGACTCGCCGTTGCCTGCTGTCTCTACGCAACCGCACGACCACGCTCAGCGGTACCGTTGCCGCAGCACCAGGACTTGAAAGCCTTGAAAGTTCGCAAGGTCACGGGGAGTTGAGGGCATGGCCAAGCGTGAACCGAACGTGGTGCTCGGGCGCCTGCTCGCCGAGAGCCGCTGGACTCACCGCCAGTTCGCACGGGCGGTGAACCGCGTCGGTACGGAGACCGGGATCCCTCTGCGTTACGACGAGTCGGCGGTGAGCCACTGGCTGGGCGGCACCGTCCCTCGCGGTGCGGTGCGCGCATGCATCCTCGAAGCTCTCTCCCGCCGTCTCGGCCGCCCCGTCACCCATGCCGAGGCCGGGCTGCCCGTTCCACACGATCGCTCCTCCGCGGCTGCGGATACCGTGGAAGGGGTGATCGACCTGGGGAGGCTGGATATGGACCCGTCCCGCCGCAGCGTCCTGGGTGCCGGCCTGTTCTCCGTGGCCGTCACCATTCCCGGCTGGCCTGATGTGGTCGGGCGGGCCGAGGCCGTCCAGTCCGGCCGCACGAGTCGCATCGGCATGAACGAAGTGGACATGGTCGTCGCCATGACCGAGCGTGTCTCGGAGCTGGACGACGAGTTCGGCGGCCGCCACGCACGCCCCATGGCAGCGTCGTTCATGGTCAACACCGTGGCCTCCTACCTGCGCGCCGACGCACCCGAGGACGTGCGCAAGGCGATGCTGTCAGCGGCCTCGGACCTGCTCTACCTGACCGGCTACATGGCCGTGGACGAAGGGCTGCACGGTCTCGCACAGCGCTACTACGTCAAGGCCCTGGAGCTGGCGGGCGCGGCCGAGGACCACCTGACGTACTGCACCACCCTGCGGGGCATGAGCGTCCAGGCAGTCGACCTCCGCCACGGGGCGAAGGCCATGGAGCTGGCCGACGCCGCTGCCGCCGCCTCCCCGAAGGCCGGCCCTCGCCTGCTGGCCTTTCTCGTCGGCCAGCAGGCGCACGCCGCCGCGCAGACCGGCGACCGTACGGGTGCGCTGCGATGCATCCGGGAGGCCGAGGCGGCCATGGACCGCGCCGAGTCACGAGGCAAGGCGTTCGGCTCGTACGACCCCTCTTCGCTCAACTACCACGTCAGCCAGGTACGTTACGAACTAGGCGACAAGGCCGGAGCCGTCGAAGCCATGCAGCAAGCGGACCGGCTCCGCCCCAACGTGTACCAGCGCACACGAGTACACCGTCGTGGCCTGCTGGCCGAACGGCAGCTGGAACTCGGCCATCTGGAAGCGGCGTGCGCCACTTGGCACCAGGCCCTCGACGACTACCCCAAGGTGCAGTCCGGCCGCGCCGACGAGCGCGTGAAGGCGATGTTCGGTCTCTTGTGCCTTCATCTGAAGAACGCGACGGCCCGCGATCTGTACGACCGAGCACGGACGATCGCGCCATCGTCGCTGGTCGCCTGATCCCCGTCGCACCTTCAACCCCAGCCACAGAAAGTCAGCCACGACGGCGGGCGCGCCAAGAGATCACCCGCCACGTGTGCTTCCAGCAACCCCGCACCGTCCTCAACCACGCCGCTTCCTTCCGCCACGGCATCCGCCCTGCTCCTGCGTGGCCGTTTGGCAGCAGGCCGGGCTGCTCGATCTGTGGCCTCGCCTGTGACCGCGCCCCTCGACGATCGCGGCTTTCGGCTGCCGCGACCTGACGTGGTGCTGTGCGGCGTTCGGCGGAGTCGGCCTGGCGGCGCCGCTGCAGGCCGATGCGGCTGCTTCCAGGATCGGGTTCGGCTCGCTTGCCTGCCACTGCGCGCCGAGTGGCCGGTGGGCGTCGCCAGCGGGGCGGTAGACAGGAGCGGGCGGCGGTCACCGGCCGCCGGCGCGCGGCGGCCCGCGTCAGCGGGACGCCCTTGATCAAGTAAAGAAACTCTGAACAACACTCCCCGTGCTACGCGTCCTGCGGCTCCCCCGGGTGCGGCAGGTTCAGCGTCGGCGTCTGCCTTCGTTCAGCCGGTCGTATAGGCGCTGGACGCTGGCGGCCTGCTCTTCGGGCGTGTAGTTGCCGCTGAGGCGCTTGCGTTGCTCCATGACGGCGCGCATGGCGTTGCGGTGGGCGGTGGCGGCTTCGAACTCGGTGCTGGCTTTGGTGAACCGTTCCTCGGCGGCGGCGAGTTCGGCGGCTACCTCGTCGTCGCACTTGCCGCTGAGCCGCACCGCTTCCTCGTCCGCCCGGCGCTGCGCCGCCATCTCCTCCAGCCCCTCGTTGTAGCGCTTGAGGAACTGATCACGCGGGCTGAGCTGGCGGACGAAGACGCCCCGGCCCTGCACGGAGTAGATCAGCCCCTCCTCCTTGAGGACCCGCAGGGCGTTTTGTGCGGTGGAGTTGGCGATGCCGTACTGGGCTTGCAGGTCGCGGGCGGACGGGAGCTTGGCACCGGGTGCGAGCCGACCGTCCTGGATCTGCTTGCGGAGCTCGTCCGCGGTTCGCACGTACGGGGGGCGTGGATCGTCAGCGGGACTGTCGGCGGTCTGCCAACCGCGCCGGAGGTCGCCGAGACCGGTGTACTCGGGATCGGGTTCGTCGGAGGCGGTCTCACTGCCCGCCGCGGCCTCCGTCTCAGCTTCGGCCGGCGCCTCCTGTGCGCGTACGTAGCTGCCCCGGCCCAGGACGGAGTAGATCAGCCCTTCGTCCTTGAGCAGTCGCAGAGCGTTTTGGACCGTGGAGCTGGCGATTCCGAAGCGCCGTTGCAGCTCGCGCGCGGCGGGGAGCCGTTCGCCTGGGCGCAGCTCGCCGTCGTGGATGGCGGTGCGCAGGACGTCGGCGGCCTGGACGTACGGCGGCCGGGGGTCCTCTCCCAGGGGCAGCTTCATGGCACGAGGGTAGCGGCGACGGCACTCCCGGCACACCCGGGCGTCCTCGGCGTTCCAACCGTATCTGTGTAGCGATACGAATCGAGTGTTGCGGGTGTAGCGAGTGTGCCGCTATGGTCATGGCGAGTCGATCAAGCGACTCCATCGAACGAGGATGTGATGGCATGGCCATGACTCGAATCCGTGTTGCCTTGCTGCCGTCGGCGGTCTGCATCGCGGGCACCGACCCGGTACTGAAGATCAAGGACCAGCAGACCGGGGAGGTCGCCACCGACCGGGAGACCGGTGCGTCGCTGTACACGGTGACCGTGATGCTCATGGAGGACGGCCGGGCCGAGGTCCTGAAGATCACGGTCCCGGAGACGGGCCTGGCGGCCGGGCTCAAGCCTGGGGCGATGGTGCGCCCGGTAGAGCTGTTCGCGACCCCGTGGGCGCGCATCTTCAACGGTCAGCTCTCCGACGGCGTCGCCTACCGCGCCGCCCGCCTGGAGCTGGTGACGGTGGAGGCGGCCCAGTGATCCGCTTCGAGACCCCCGCGCCGGAGCGGGAGTTGTACCCGCTCCGCCCCTTGCCGGGGACTGAGGGCAAGGCCACGTTCGCCGTCTCGGCGGCGGTGCTCGGTCTCCTCGGCCTGAGCCCGGAGCAGGCAGCCCGCCTCGACCTCGGCGACGTGCTCCGCCTGATACATGAACAGGGGGCGTGACATGGACTCCGTGACGGGATATGCGCCGGACGCGCTGCTGGTCGCGCTCGTGCTGGTCGGCGTGTGGCTGCTGGTGACGGTGGTGCGCTACGTCCGAGCGGATAAGGGCACGCGGGTCAGCATGCGGCAGGCCGTGCGGGTGCGCTGGGGCTGGGTACGGCTTGCGCGGATGGCCGGGCTGACGGTCACCGACAAGACCCCGAGCCTGCTTGCGCAGATCACCGCGTCCAAGGACGGTGCCGCCCCCGCGCCCCGGGTCCTGACTCCGAAGATCAAGGTCAAGCCCGATCCGTACGGCGTGATCGTGCAGGCCCGGACGCTGCCGCAGGTCGGATTGGAGGAGTACCAGAAGGCGGCGCGGTTCCTGGCGGACGCGTGGCGGTGCACGCGGGTCTCAGTGCTGCCGGACGGTCCCGGCAGGGTGGTGATCCGGGGTGTTCGCTCCGATCCGCTGACCACGCCGACCAGGCACCGGCCCACCGGTCTGCCACTCACGGATCTGACGCGCTGGGAACTGGGGGTAGATGAGTACGCCGCGACGGTGTGCGTGTCGCTGGCGAACGTGCCCGGGGTGACGGTGGCTGGCGTCCCGGGTGCGGGCAAGACCTCGGGGGTCAACAAGTTCGTGTGCGACTTCGCTCCGTCGGCGGCCGTGCAGATCGCGACGGCGGACGGGAAGGTGTCACGTGCCGCAGAAGGGGACTACGCCGACCTGGTCAAGCGGATGTTCGCGTTCTGCGGTGACGACCTGGACGAAGCGAACGCTCTGTTCAAGCGTCTGGTGGAGCTGCGCAAGCGGCGCTCGGCGACCATCCGGGACGTGCTGGGCGTGAAGAACCTGTGGCACGTCGGCCCTTCTCCGGAGTGGCCGCTCACGGTCCTGATCATCGATGAGGCACACACGTACTTCCGCGAGTACAAGGGCAGCGACCCGAAAACGAAACATCTTGCCGCGCTGACGACGGAGAATGCCCGGCTGGTGGAGGACCTGGTCAAGAAGGGCCGTAGCGTCGGCATCCTGGTGATCCTGATCAGCCAGAAGACCACCGGCGACGCCATCCCAACCTTCATCCGCGACGTGTGTCCCATCGGGTTGTCGTTCGCGCAGAAGACCGTGGAAGCCGCGGTGGCCGCGCTGGGTGAGGACATCCGCAACTGGCCCGATGCCAGCCCGGTGACCTTGCAGGCCCCCGCCTACGTCGGGGTTGCGGTGATGGCGATGCAGGGCCGCCCCGGCTATACCCGCATCCGCACCCCCTACGTCTCCGACGCCGACGCGGCCCGCGTCGCGGACGGCACTTCGCACCTGACCGCAGACCCGGACCTGTGCCTGGATGCCCTTCTCCGCTCGACCGGCCGGACGGCAACGCCCGCGTCGTCGCTCACCAAGTGATCCCGAACAGCTCACGCCAGAAAGGAGGTTGAGGACATGGCGGAGGAACGGTTCACCCGGCGCACCGTGACCGTGGTCATGGCGGTCATCGCGGTCCTGGCCTTCGTCTTCTCCTTCGGCAACGTCTGGGCGCTCGCCCTGCGGCTCGGCGTCCCCCGCCCGATCGCGCCGCTGATCGCCCCCATGGTGGACCTGTCCGTCGTCGGACTCCTGGTCGCCCTGCGGTTCCTCGCCCTGCGCGGCGTCCCCGAGCACGACCTGAAGGCCGGCACGCGACTGCTGCACCTGTGCGGGCTGCTCACCCTCGCGCTGAACACGGCCGAACCCCTGCTGACCGGACGCTACGGCCGGGCCTGCCTGGATACCGTCGCCCCGCTCCTACTCCTCGGCTGGGGCCACGTCGGCCCTACCTTCCTCGCCCACTTCCACACCACCGCACACCTGGAGGACACCACCACATCTGCCCCAGCACCCGCACCCATCGCTGAGCCGGTGCCAACCTCGGCGCCCGCTCCCGAGGCGACGACCCCGGCCCCTGAGCCAGACCCCGCCGCGACACCTGCGCCGACCCTGGCCGAAGTGCCCGACTCCGCCCCCGCCCCGGCCGTCACCAAGGCGCCTGCCACCGGCACCCGCCCGGCCCTGCCCGCCGCCCTGCTGAGTGCGGCCCGGCGCATCGCGGACACCCATCACACCGAGCACGGAACACCAGTCACCGCCGCCCAGCTCGCAACCCGCATGGGCGTCGCCCTGCCGGTGGCCACCGCCGCCCTCGCTCAGCTCTGAGCCACCCCGGCCACCGGCCGGATCGCCCCTCCCTCGAAATCCATGCCCACCCGTTGGGCCTGGTTCGTCATGCCCCGAGCAGCACCAACACGCCCACAACCATGGCCGGTTGCTGCTCGGGGCTCCCATCCCGACAGATAGGACACGCCCCGAATGGTCACCCTGGACCTGCGCCACGTGGCAAGCCCCGCCGTGCGGGACCTGCTCCACCTCGTCAACCACCCCGACTTCGACCGAGCACAGCAGCAGATCGAACGCCTCGGCGGCTGCACCGAACCCGTCCGCCTGACCGGCCGCACCGCCACCGTCGACACCACGACCGGTGAGGTACTGCGCTCCTACACCTCCTCCGCCGAGCCCACGGGCAGTCTGCTCACCGCGTGCGGCAACCGCCGCGCCTCCCGCTGCCCGGCCTGCTCCCGCGCCTACGCCGCCGACACCTACCACCTCATCCGCGCCGGCCTCTCCGGAGGCAAGACCGTCCCCGACACCGTCCGCACCCACCCCCGTGTCTTCGTCACCCTCACCCCGCCGTCCTTCGGCCCCGTCCACAACCGCCCCACCACCCCCGGCGGTGACATCCTGCCCTGCCGCTGCCGCAAGCTCCACGAACCCACGGACACCCTGATCGGGACACCGCTGAACCCGGCGACGTACGACTACTCGGGCGCGGTCCTGTTCAACGCCCACGCCGGAGCCTTGTGGGCTCGCTTCACCACCTACCTGCGCCGCGAGCTCGCCGCCCGGCTCGGCATGACCCAGAAAGCCGCCCGCGCCGTGCTGCGCCTCTCCTTCGCCAAGGTCGCCGAGTACCAGAAGCGTGGCCTGGTGCACTTCCACGCCGTCATCCGCCTCGACGGCCCAGACGGCAGCAGCCAGCCCCCGCCGCCGTACGCCACCGTCGCCGTGCTCACCGACGCCGTACGCGCCGCCGTTGCACGGGTCCGCGTCATGGTCGAGTCGGACGCGGTCGGGGAACGCGAACTCTCCTGGGGCGAGCAGCTCGACGTACGCGAGATCGCGGCCTTCGGCACTGACGCCGAATTCAGCGATCAGGCGGTGGCCGCCTATGTGGCGAAGTACGCCACCAAGTCCGCCGACGCCTCCGGCGCCCTCGACCGCGCCCTGTTCTGCCGCCCCTGTCAGGGCCGCGGCGCCACCCTCCTGCCCCACGGCACCCCGCTCCCCTGCACCACGTGCGACGGCACCGGACAGGCACGGCCCCTGCCCCGCCTGGCCGTCGCCCGGCACGTGCGGCAGATGATCCGTACCTGCTGGGAGCTGGGCAAGCTGCCCGAGTTCGCCCACCTCAAGCTCTGGAAGTGGGCGCACATGCTCGGCTTCCGGGGCCACTTCTCCACCAAATCCCGCTCTTACTCCACCACCCTCGGCGCGCTGCGCGCCGCCCGCCGCGCCTGGCGCACCGAACAGACCCGCACCCACGCCGGCCTGCCCGAGCCCGACCCGGACACCACCCTCGTCGTCGGCCACTGGGCCTACCAGGGCTCGGGCTACAGCCCCGGCGCCGCACTCCTCGCCGCCGACGTCTGGCACCGCCGGGAACTGGAACGCCGGTTCATCGCCGAAGGGGGCTGCGGATGAACGCACAGGAACCCGCCCCACCCCGGCGGGGACTCAGTACGCCGGAAGAGCTGCTGACAGTCCCCCAGGTCATGGCCCGCCTCCAGCTCAGCCGCTCCGCCGTCTACGACCTCCTCCGCACCCGCCAGCTCGCCTCGATCACCCTCGGCCGCGCCCGCCGCATCCCCACCCACGCCCTCACCGACTTCATCCGCACCCGCCTCGACCAGGAAGCCGCCTGATGACCACGCCGCGCCCCGCCGCCTCCCGCCGCAGCCGCTCCCGCGCCAACGGAGACGGCACCATCTACCAGCGCAAGGACGGCCGCTGGGAAGCCGCCGGATACGTCCTCGCCCCCGGCAACACTCGCAAGCGCGTCCGCGTCTACGGCACAAGCCGGAAGGAAGCCCTGGGCAAGCTCACCGAGAAGATCGCCGCGAGCAACCTCGGGCTGCCCGTCGCAGTATCCGACTGCACCGTGAGCGACTACCTGACGTACTGGCTGAACAGCATCGCCGTCTACCAGGTCCGGGAGAACACCCACACCCGCTACGCCGCCTGCATCCGTCTCCACCTCATCGCCGGCCTCGGCGCGAAGAAGCTCGCCCGGCTCACCGCCCGCGACGTCCGCACCTTCCTCGACCACCTCCGCGTCGCCTGCCAGTGCTGCGTACATGGACGGGACACCGCCCGGCACTCCTGCTGCGCCATCGGCCAATGCTGCAACAAGCGGCTCTCGCCACTGACCGTGACCTACGTCCACTCGGTCCTCAAGTCCGCACTTGAGCACGCCGTCCGCGAAGACGACCTGCCCCGCAACGTCGCCCGAAACGTCAAGACCCCCGCGCCCCGCCCCCGGCGCTTCAAGCCCTTCACCGCGAGCGAGGCCCGGCAGTTCCTCCAGGCCGCCAGCGGCGACCGGCTTCACGCGCTGTACGAACTCGCCCTGCGCACCGGCCTCCGCAAGGGCGAACTCCTCGGCCTGCACTGGGAAGACCTCGACCTCGACGCGGGAACCGCCGCCATCCACCGCTCCCTCCAGCGCACTCACACCGGCGGCCTGACCATCCTGCACACCAAGACCCGCGCCTCTGAACGCCGTATCGCGCTGCCCACCGAATGCATCAACTCTCTCAAAATCCACCAGGAGCGGCAGCAGGAAGATCGTCAGGCTGCGGGATCACGATGGGCGGACAACGGTCTCGTCTTCACCACCCCGGTCGGCAGGCCCTTCGATCCCACCAACCTCACACGCCGTTTCCGCCACCTCCTCGAACGCGCCGGACTTCGAGTGATCCGCTTCCATGACCTCCGGCACTCGACCGCCACCCTCCTCCTGGAGCAGGGCATCGACCTCGTCGTGATCAAGGAGCTGCTCGGCCACGCCCACATCGGCGTGACGGCCGGCGTCTACGCCCACGTCCGACTCCGCCTCCAGCGCCAAGCCATCGACAGCCTCGGCGACGCTCTCAGCCCTGGCAGCGACGACCCCGGCTTCCCACCCGTCGTCCGCTGACGTTGCCGTCACCGTTGCCGTCAAACGCCCGTAGAGGCCCCGCTGGAAAACTCCAGCGGGGCCTCTACATTTCAATCTCTATCACCTTTGAAAGCAGGTTACCTACTCCGACGAGATTCGCTGGATAACTGGGTTTGCCGACAATCCAGGAATCTCTGTAACCAACCGCGAATTCGCTTCCCGAAGGAATCGAAGAACTTCACCCACGAGCTCTTCACGTCCCACGGCTCCGTGCATTGGATGCTTCGATGAACTCACCGCGACCAGATCGCCATCTTGACGCAGATGAATTACCTCTTCGCTTTCAGTGAAACCGAATGCGGCATCTTCACCTGACGAGATGCGCTTCACCGCACCAGAGAGAGACAAGGCCAGATCGACGAGAGTCACAAATCTCTTCTTTGAGACGATCTCAACGTCGCCAACCATCAGTTCGAAATTCACCCCGAAGCACTTGTAGCGGAGGTCCATTTCGCTGATCGCGGCCGGATCGCCCTGCTTGGCAGCGTCCCAGGTCTTGGTCCAGGCTGAACCCGGCTCCGGGAGGTAGAAGGAGAGTTGAATCACGCTTTTCCTCACTTGCTACTCACTTAGTACGGAAACGCCGTCACGACTTTTCCGTCGTTAACGATTACACGGACACCGGTTAGCTCGCCTCCACCATTCGCCGGGCCCGCCCTCCCGACAGGGGTTCCGAAATCCCACTCGTAGATTTGACCAGGCCGCGCCTCGCCTGTAACAGGGTCCGGCGTATTGGGCTTCGGCGTTCCCCGGTTGATAGTGTCGGCTATTCGCTGGCGAACGTGCTTTGCCTTACCGGTGAAGATCCCAGCGGCATCGTCCACCAGTGCACCTCCAGGCCGGTGACGGTCCACGATGTGCTGCCAGTCGCCGTTTTCCAGCGCCGCGGTTCCACACAGGCCATTCGAATTGTGCACCAGGACCGGCGTATCGCCTGCCAGCACATAGTACGTATGCAAGCCCTCAACCGTGAGGTTGTACGTACGAGTATGAGCCGAGTACGCCCGGTTTCCCACCACCTCGACGGTTGAGCCGTCCGGTCGGCGCAGGTGCATTCCGGCGGTGAGGTCGCCCGCCCTGACCCATTGGCCGAGTTCGGGGACCCAGAAGGGGTGCTCGTGCGTGGCCGTGAGGTGCCGCTCACCCGCGTGCGTCTTGATGGTGAGGTCGTTGAAGTGCTTGTCGTGGTCGTTGATGATCAGGCGGACGACCTTGTGCGGGCCGCTCTCGCCCGTTTCGGGGTCGGTTGCCAGCACTTGGTCGCCGGCCTGTATGTCTTCGATGCTCTTCGAGGACTTGTCGGCCAGGAGAACTTTGGTACCGGCGAGGAAGCAGTTGCAGCCCTTGAGCTTCCCGGGAAGGTGGATGCCGCCCTTGGGCTTCCCGGGAAGGTGGATGCCGCCGACCGAGACGCCCCCCGCCGGGCCTTCTCCGCTGTCTGCGGCGACGGCGAGGCCGGCTGCCGTCGCCGCACCCCTGCTATAGCAGTTCCGGCCGGCCGCTTTGCAAGCGGCACTCTTGGCGTTGGCGACGTTCAACGAGTTCGAGGGAAAGGACTGGTCGGTGCAGCCGTCACGGCCGTACGGGTCGCAGAGGTAGTCGATCACCTTGTAGAACGCGTTGATGAACGCGGGCGCCTTGCTCCAGTTGGCTCTCACCTTGACAGTGGGGTAGACGGATATGTATCCGTCGCCGTTGTAGTCGAGCTGGGCGGTGCCTTCGTCCTTCCAGGTGGCGCTGGGGTGCTTGTCAGTGGCGTCGTGTACGCAGCCGCCGGCTTTGGTGCAAGGTGCCGTACCACCGGATTCCGCGTCCAGGATCAGACCGGTCGGGTCCGACTTGGAGACCGGGCTGTTGTTGCTGTAGGCGTATCCGTTCATCTGGAGCGGATCGGCGATGTCGATGATCGGGTCGGCCGAGAGGAAGCGACCACTGTTCTGGTCGTACTCGCGGGCGCCGAGGTGCGTCAGTCCGGTTGCCGTGTCGTCGATGCCGGTGCCCAAGTAGCCGCGCTTGTCAGGCCAGTTCGACGGCTTCGGCCCGCGGAGTTCGCCATAGGGCTTGAAGGCTCGGCGTGTCACGGGTTGCGTGCTGGACAGGTGAACGGTCGTGTTCGCCGTGCCGAGGTTGTCCGTTATGAGGACGTTGAGCTGGTGGCCGGTCGTTGCGCCGTTGGTGGTGGTTCGGACGACGGTAGGCGCGCCGGCCTGACTGTAGGACCGTGAGGCGGTGGTGATTGTGCCGGACGCGTTGGTGGTGAGTTCGGTTTCGCCCAGGTACAGGGTGGAGCCGGAGGGTGAGTTCTCCAGGATTCGGTTGCCGGCGGCGTCGTAGACGTAGGTCGTCTTCTTGCCGTCGTCGGTGATCGTGTCGAGCTTGTTCTCGGATGTCCAGACCAGGTTTTGGGTGGTGCTGGGCAGGTCGCGGACGGTGGTGTTGCCGCTCTCGTCGTAGGTGTAGGCGCTGCCCTCGCCGGAGGGGCTGGAGCTGATCCAGGTGGCCGTGTGGGGCTGCTTTATATAGGTGGGGATGGTTCCGTTGCCGGTGACGGTCTTGCCGTACCCGTAGGTGAGGGTGACGTTCTTGGTCGGGTCCGCCGTGTCGTGCTCGGTCTGCGTCGCCCGGTTGCCGAGCCAGTCGAAGGTGAAGGACTGGTGGTAGGCGGTGGTGCCGGTGGCGACGGTTGCCGTGTCGGGTGCCGCTGCCGCGAGGGTCGACGTCAGCGAGGTGTTCGGGCTGGTCGCGTCGGCTGCGTTGGTGGGGGCTTCGGCCACCGGGCCCGAGGAGGCGGCGTAGGAGGTGCGGTGGCCCCAGGTGGTGCCGTTTGCTGCCTTGCAGCCGGTGCCGTTTCCGTCCGGCGCGGTCTTCGATGTCCAGGCGTGCACCAGCTCGCCCAGGGCGTCGTAGGTGTAGCACTGGTTGTCCCAGGTGCCGTCTGCTGGGTCGCCGAGCTGGCGGGCGTTGGAGGTGACGCTCCCGGAGGTGTCGTAGGAGTAGTAGCTGTCGGCGATGCGGTGGGGGGCGGAGGTTTCACGATCTGCCACGGTGCGCTGGAGGCGGCCGGTGTGCGGGTCGATGAAGTTGGTCGTCCAGACGCGGTTGGGCTGGGATCCGGAGACGGTGCGCAGCGGCTCGCCGTAGGGCGAGTAGGTGACGTCGGCTGTGTACCAGGTCTTACCGGAGGTGGACTCGGGCAGTCCGTCGCTGGTGTAGCGGCTGACCACGCGCTCGCTCGCCAGTCCGCCCGCTGCGGGCAGGGTGACCGACTGCTGCGCGCCGGTAGGCGTATAGCTGTAGGAGTAGGCGTAGGTGCCGGCCAGTCCGGTGGTCATCGAGTTCGCCGGGATGACCGTCTCGGTGCCGGTGGCGCGGTATTCGGTGTCGTAGCCGGTGACGCGGTTGATGTAGTCGCCGTTGACGGTGTGCCGGGTGGAGCTCACCGGCAGGCCGATCGCGCCGGGGATGGTGTCGTAGGTGTATTCCTTGACGGGGACCGCGGTCGCAGAGTCCTGTCTCACCTTGGCGATACGTCCCAGGACGTCGTATTCGGTGAAGGTCTCCTGCTGGCGCCCATTGCGGACACGGTTGGGGCGGTCGGCCTCGTCGTACCAGGTATCCGTGGTGCCGGTGTCGGGGTCGGTCGCGTGGATGATCCGGCCGCGGGCATCGTACTCGTAGGACCACACGTTGCCGGCTGGGTCGGTGACCCTGTTCCGGTTGCCTCGTGCGTCGTACTCGTACGTGGTGGTACGTCCGGTGCCTGCCGAGGAATCGGTCGTGGTGTAGTGCTTGACGGACGTGACGCGTCCGAGCGCGTCGAAGGACGTCAGGGTCGTCGGGGTGGTTGACCCTGGGGGGTTCACCCAGGTGCTGGTGTCGTTGTAGTCGGTGTAGGTGGCGTACTTGTAGTCGCCGTCTTGGTAGACCGATGCGCGGACCTCGCGTTCCAGGCCGTCGTAGCGGTGCTTGGTCCAGCTGGGGATGGACGACTTCGACTTGGGGGTGAAGACGTCGGTGGTCGGCTCGCCTTTGGCGAGGTAGGCGCTGGTCACCTCATCGACTAGGCCGTGGTCGTTGTAGGTGGTGTCCGTGATGACCCGGCCGGGGCCGTGGGCTTCGGCCTGAGTTTGGACTGGACGTGCCAGCCCGTCGTAGAGGGTGACCTGTCGAGAGTAGGAGTCGTCGTCCTTGAGCGTTTTGACGGTTACCGAGGCCGGACGGTTCTCCTTGGGTGTGGCGATCGCCGTCTGGTAGGAGATTTCGACGTTCGGTGACTTGCCGCCGGTGGAACGCGAGGGCGAGTAGCCCTTCACCAGGCGTCCCAGCGCGTCGTACTCGCGCCGTTCTACTTTGCCGTTGACGTCCGTGGTGGTCAGGGGAAGCTCTCGGCCCGGGTCGTAGGTGGTGACCGTCGCGTGGTCCATGGCGTCGATGGACCTCACCGATGTGACCGGTCCCCCGGCGTCGCCAGGGGTGTACTGCTTCTCGGTGGTGCCCAGGCCGGGGGCCGTGATCGTGCGGATCCGTCCGAGCGGGTCGTACGTCGTGGTCACGGCGGGGTCGTAGCCGGTGCCGGCAGCGTTGTTCTTAGCTGTCGAGGTCACCTGGCCCTTGGTCGGTGTGGCGCCGTAGGCGAGGTTGTCGTAGGAGGTCCGCTCCGCGCCCTGGAGTCTGGTGGCCGGGTCCGCCGTGTCGTAGCCGGCGCACGATGTGGCCATGGTGCGCTGTTCCTTGGGCAGGCCGATCAGCCAGACCGTCGGATTGTGCACATAGGAGGTCTTGGTGCAGGACTCGTCGGAGAGGGTCTCGCCGCTCCCGTTGGGCTTGACTACGGACGTCTCCACCTCGAGGGGCAGTCCGTAGGTGTCGTCGACGGTGGTCAGCGTGCGCACGCTGCGCCAGCTTGAGCCGACCGTTTGGATTTCATCGGTCCGCTTGATGCCGGTGCGGTAGGCGAGGAGCGGGTCTCCGGCTGTGCCGTCCTCGTTGTCCCGGGATCGGGACGCTGTCTGCTTTGACCAGGGGAAGCTCAGGCCCTGCTTGAGGACCTTGCCGTCGGAGTCGCGGTAGGTGATCGTCTCCGCGGTCATGCCTGCGTACTGCGCCGCGTCGTCCGCGAGCAGTGTGTAGGTGCCGGTGGAGTCCTTGACCGCGCCGCCCGTGCCCTGGAAGTAGCGGCTCCTGGTGTACGACTGGGACTGCGGGACGCCTTCCTCGGAACTGATCTTGCTGCCCTTGACGGCGGTGACCTGACGGTAGCCACGCCAGTCGCTGTAAGTACGCAGTGCGGGGCGGATGAACTCGTCGTCGCTCTTGGCCCAGGCCGCGTCCTTGTACGCGTACGTGGTGAAGACCGGTCTTCCGTGCGAGGTGACCTTGTCATTCTCGGTGACGGAGTCGACGACGTACTTGTTGAACCAGGCTTTGGCCGGGGTCTTCTCGTCGCCGTCGGGTGACCAGCGCACCGGGTAGCAGGTGCCGTTGGACTTGCCCTTGTCCTCGGCGGGCGTGGTGGCGCAGCCGCCGGTGTACTCGATTTCGACGTCCCCGCCGTTCTCGGTGGAGACCGTGCCGATGCGGGGGCGGGTGAAGCCGGGACGCGGGTCGTTCTTGCCGTCGAGTACCAGGTTCGGCAGCTGCCTGTCCTTGAGCCGGGTGTGCAGAGGGGAGTCGGCGCCGACGGTGTAGGGGGCGAAGCTGATGCCGTCCGCGGACTGCAGGGTGCCGGTGGTGTCACCGGGGGCGTATCCGGTGCGCGTGATCGAGTTGAGCCACAGGCCGGGGGCGGTGTCGTACCAGTCCTCGGGGAAGGACTGGCGCAGCGTGTACTTGTCGACCGGGCCGAGGCCGCTCTGCCCTGCGCGTTGCGCCTTGGACGTCACTGTGTCCAGGCGCATCTGGGTCCAGAAGGACGGGAACGGCGCGCACAGCTTGGACGTGGATTTACAGTTGAGGTTGCCGGGGGTGTCCCACCAGGGCCGGTAGGCGCCTGGGTCATCGGTTTTGGCGAAGTTCGCCGCGTCGCAGGCCGTCGCGGACTTCAGGCAGCGTTGCTTGGCCCCGAAGTCGATGGTGGCGGACGGCTTGGTCAGGTCGGAGCGCATGCCGTACTCGATCGTGGTCGGGTAGGCGTTGCGGTCGTACTGCTCGGGTGATTTGAACTTCTTCTTCACCGCGTAGTAGTTGGTCTCCTGCTTCCAGTTGACCACCATCGTGTTGCCCTGGACGTCGACGACCTTGTCCAGTCCCCAGTACCAGGCCTGCTGCTTGCCGGAGCCGCATCGGGAGTCGGCGAAGGTGTCGGCGTGGCAGGGCTCGCCGGGGTGGTTGCCGAAGACGGGGACGGTGGAGACTGAGTGGGTGTCGGCGTGACCGCCGCCGATGCTGTTCTGGCCGTAGAAGTACTGGGTGCCGTCGGTGGTGGTGACGATCCAGTACTCGCCGTTGTTGTCGTCGTTGCTCGCACCGACCCGGTGCTCCACCCGGGTTCCGTCGTCATGCTGAGGCCGGTAGATCTCGGTGTCCGTCTCCGGCTTGCTTCCGGAGGCGGCGTCCCGGATCAGTTCGGTGGTCCGGCCCGCCAGCGACATCACGGCGTTGTACGACACCCAGCACAGATCGGACGTCTTGTCCTTCTTCGCCGTGTTGTTGGGAGTTCCGCCGTCGAGGGCTTTGCGGTCGTCCTTGCAGGTGCGGTAGCGGCGCTCGATGTGTCCGGGGTCGTAGGACCAGCCTTCCCCGATCCACGAGGCCTGGGGTGAGGAGACTGCGGTACGGCCGTCGACCGACTGGGAGTTGTACTCGAACGAGACCTTGGGCTCCGGCCCCGCCGGCGCCGGCGGCACCACCAATGGGTAGGACCAGTTGAAGCCGCCCGACGAGCCTCCGGCCACCCACTTGCCGTCGGAGGCGAGCGGTGTCGCCGTGAACGTTCCGCCCGCACCGCTGCCGGAGTCGACGGCGCCGATGACCGCCGTGTTGCCGGCGGCCACTGGAGTTGCCGGGGAGGACGTCCGGTAGGCCGCCTGTATCACACCGGAGTTCTTGGAGCCGGCCGATGGTGCAGAGGCCGGAGTGACGGTGTCCTGGGCTGCGGGGTCGACGGTGGCGGTCAGGGACGTCGAGGCAGGGTCGTTGACTGTCTCCAGTTCCTCATAGGCCTGGCACGCCTCGTCGTCCGGCGTGGTCAGATAACAGTCGGGGAACTGCACGAACCGCAGGCGTGACGCCCAGTCAGCGCCGTAGAGATTCTGGAACTTGGAGTAGTCCAGTTTGACGGAGACCGGCACGGAACCGGTGGCGGGAGACTGGACGACCAGGACTGTGCCGTCCACCCCCTGGCTCTCCGGGGCCGTGCGGTTGGGGATGGTGACTTGCCAGGTACCGGTGGGTGCGGGCTCGTCAGGGGCTTGGCCGAGGCTGACGGGCAGGATGCCCACGGGCGACAGGGCAGCCGGGTCGGCCGCTGCGGCAGCGGTCGGTGCCGAGGCAGGTGACGCTGTGCTGCCGCCGAAACTGACGAAGTCGGACAGGTCGGAAGGTGGCGTCACCGTGCCCGCAGGCGCGGCAAGCAGCTCGTCGGGCGCATCGGCCCGCAGCGTGTCGAGGTGCCGGCTGAACGTCTTGCCGGGGATGGGCAGATCACGTTCCAGGTCTGCCAGGTCCAGCGTCTCGCGACCTGTCTCCGCCGTCGCCGGATCCGGCGGCACCGCCAGTGACTGCGCAGGCAGCAGGCCGACCAGCAACGCGGCGGCCGTGAAGGGCACGGCTGTGCGGGCAAGGCGGCGCTTACGAATACGTGGAAGTCCACCGAACACGGCGAGGTCCCCCCAAACCGTTGGAGCGGGACCAGTGACGGACCACGCAGATCATGCATCAGACAGTGGAGATTCTGTGATCACGCTGTGAGGAACGCCAGACACATAAGGATGATGTGAGCATGATCACGGAAGGTAACGTGCCGCTACACACGAACATGATCGAATGCAGGAAATTGGTCAGAAGGGACGTGCCGGGACGCGAGTGCGCTTCACGCCTTAGGGAGCACCACCTAGTTTTTCGTCACTCGATTGACGGGATTGGTCAACCTATGTCCGCTTTGCGTACTGGCGATGCATCAGCCTGCACTCGCTGCGACCGATGTCTGCCCCCTGCGTGGCTTCCGGAGGATGGTTCCGCGTCCTCTGTGCACGAATCCCGCACAGGATGACGACAGCTCCTTCATAGGTCATCATCGGCAGGCCCGGCCGCGCCCTGTCACGCGCCGGATTCCATTGGGGGAAAGGGAAGCCGTCCGATGACGCGCAACTGGCGCCGCATACCCGGCCGCCGGACCAGTGCGGCACTGCTCGCCACCGCAGTCGCCACGACCGGCATCGTCTACGCAGGACTCCGGCTGGACACCGACACCCCGGACCGCGGGGCCACCGAAAACAGGCGGACCGCACGAACCGTCACCGAAGCCGAAGCCGCCGACGAGGCGGCCCGGACCGGGAAGCGGGTCGAGATCACCTCCGCGCGCACGGCACACTCCACCACCTGGGCCCGCCCCGACGGACTCATGGCGAAGCAGCTCTACTCGTCACCCATCCGTGCCAAGGTGGGCGGCGGATGGAAGAGGATCGACGCGAGCCTGCACCGCACCAAGGATGGATGGGAACCGGTCGCCACCAACACCCGCATGGTGTTCTCGCCCGGCTCCGCCGCACCCGGCAAGCGGCGCGCCTCCCGTTCGACCACGCAAAGGATCTCCCTCCTCAAGAGCACAGCCGCAACCGACACCGGGACCCCGCTGGCCTCACTGCACGTCGGTACCGGCGATGGCACCTATGACATCCAGCTCACCTGGCCCGGTACCGTCCCCACCCCCATCATCGACGGCAACCGCGCCCTGTACCCGGACATCTTCCCCGGTGGCGACCTGGTGCTCACCGCCGACGACGACGGCTTCGGCCAGCTCGTCGTCCTGAAGAACCGCCAGGCAGCCTCCGACCCGCATGTGCAGCAGCTCGTCTACGGCCTGCACTCCGCCGAGCTGACCTTTCGCCTGGACCCGTCCTCTGGGATCGTCAGCGCCGAGAACCCCTACGGCGAAGAAGTCGCGGTCTCGCCCACCCCGCTGATGTGGGACAGCAGCGGAGCGCCAGCCACCACGGACGGCGACGTCGGCGCCACCGCCCAGCCCACCGAGCCCGAATCCGCGGCCCCTTCGGACCCCGTCGTGCCCGACCCCAGCGACACTCCGACCGCCACGGCAGACGATCCCGTCGAATCCGACGAGCAGAGCGACACCGATGTCGAGGACCTGCCCTCCGCGAGCGACGGTCCCGAACCGACTGTGGCGGAGTCTCCGCTGCCGTCCGCCCCTCCGGAACCGACCCCGGCACCGTCACAGACCGGCTCCGCTGCCACGCTGAGCCTGCCTTCCCTCGACGGCCCCTCACCCGACTCTCGCGGCGATCTGGTGGGGACCGACCTGTCCGCCGGACGGTGGACCATCACTCCGAACCAGGACTTCCTCACTGATCCGGACATCACCTACCCGGTGTTCATCGACCCCTCGGTCAAGAAGCACGTCCAGAACTGGACCACGGCCTACGACCGGCACCCCACGGCCACCTTCTACAACGGCAAGGGCTTCAACAGGGGAGGAACGCACGAGGCGCGGGTCGGCTTCGAATCCGACACCTGGGGCACCTCCCGCTCGTTCTTCAACATCACCTTCGACAAAGACCTCAAGGGAACAAAGATCAGCAGCGCGAAGCTTCGCCTGCTGGAGACCTACTCCTGGTCCTGCAGTGCCCGCTCCATGAGCGTGCACATCACCGGCGAGATCAACGCCCACACCAACTGGCGCAACGCGCCCAAACTTCACGACGGCAACAAGCTCGCCACCAAGAGCTTCGCGCACGGCTGGAAGGCATCCAGCTGCCGTGACTCCTACGAAGCGTTCGACGTGAAGAAGGGCGCCCAGAAGACCGCCGACGACGGCGACGACACCATCACTTTCGGACTGCGCGCCCGCGACGAGCATTCCCAGTACGCGTGGAAGAAGTTCCAGGCCAACGGCGACTTCTCCCCGTACCTGGAGCTCGTCTACAACCGAAAGCCTACGATCGTCTCCAACTCCTTGGACTTGGGGCCGGACGCCAAGTGCACCACCACCAAGCCCTATGTCCGCATGGGCTCCGCCGATCTGACCTTCACCGCCAAGGCCACGGACAAGGACAAGAACCTCAACTACCTCGACTTCGACCTCTGGCCCACGGGCCAGTGGCAGAGCACCGGTGACCTTCTCAAGACGGCCGGCAAGGTGTCCGTCGGGGCCGATACCGGCACGGCACTGAAGACGACGAAGGGTTTTTCCACCACCGGCCTGAAGGACGGCACCACGTACTCGTGGCGGGTCCGAGCCGTCGACGACGCCGCAAGCTCGTCGGCCTTCTACCCGAGCAAGTCCGTCTGCCGGTTCGTCCTGGACACCACCGCCCCCCGACCGCCCGAGGTCACGTCCGTCGACTTCCCCGACGCCGACGGGTCCGAGAACGGATTCGGCAGTGGTGCCGAGGACGCCATCTGGAGCACCAAGAAGTTCGGCACGCCCGGCTCCTTCACCTTCCGCGCCGTCAACTCCGACGTTGTGCGCTACGAATACGGCTTCAACTCACCCAGCTACACGGGCCAGATTGCGCGCACGGCCGGCACCGCCACGAGCGTCAAGACCACCATCACCGATGCCAAGCCGCCGACCGCCGGCCCCAACGTGCTCTACGTCCGCACCCTCGACAGCGCGGGCAACTATTCCGACCCGCTGAAGTACTTCTTCTACGTCACGCCTCGCGACCAGGCCGATGCCCCCGGCGACTTCACCGGCGACAAGCTGCCCGATTTGATGGTGGTCACAGAAGGCGGCAATCTTGCCCTCTACCCGTCGCAAGCCGACAAAGACCTGGTCAAGGGAACGGGCGACCTGGACTACTCCATGGCAGGAGCCTACCGAGCCAACCCCGATAAGGACCCGAACGGCGACGAACTGCCACCATACGTCGCCGCGTCCTCCGGTCATTTCAAGAACGCGCTCATCACCCACAACGGTGACATCATCGGCGGCGACGGTCTCCAGGACCTCGTCGTCCGCCTCGACGGCAAACTCTGGGTCTACCCCGGAGACGGCTACGGCGCCGTCAACACCGACAAGCGGCGCGAGGTCCTTCTGCCCGACGGCGCCCCCAGCCCGGCCGCCTTCACCCAGATCGTCAGTGCCGGCGACGCCACCGGAGACGGACGCCCCGACTTCTTCGCCACCGTCAAAGGCTCCAACGATGACGAACTCTGGGCCTTCACCGGCTACCACGGCGCCACCATCGACCAGGCCGTCAAGCTGTCCGCCTCCGCCTGGAAGGACCGAGACCTCGTCACCGTCCAGGACATCACCGGCGACGGCGTCACCGACCTCCTCTACCGCACCGACGTGTCCGCCCGGCTCCTACTGCGCAAGGGCATCGCAGCAAGTGGCGGCGGAGTCAATCTGAACTCGCTCGCAGCCGCGGCGAACAGTTCCGGCGGCGTCGACCTCGAGTACGGGGCGTCCGGCTGGTCCAGCACCAGCCTCCCCTTCGTCGTCGGCACTCCCAGCGCCGACGGGGACACCGTCCCTGACATCTGGGCCGTCCGGTCCGACGGATCCGTGCGCTTCTACTCGGGCAGCAAGACAAAGCTGACCGGCTCCGGAACCGAAATCATCACTCCGCGCGACTACTGGAAGACCCGTATCGCCGTCGGCTGACGAACTGCGGTGAGTCGTTGTGCCCCACGCGCCTCAAGCCGTGGGGCACAACGACATGCAAATGCCTCGACCGCCAGTCGTACGGGCCGTCGCCATTCACCATGAAAGCGGCTCCTCCGACGTCCACCCTGGACTCACAGGGGGCGCCGAGGTGGTCCGGACCCGTTGAACGCGCGAGCCGGGGCGAAGCCGATGTCTGCGCTCCCGGACGACCGGCCGGCACCTGGGCGAGGGGTGACGGCCTAGTCCCCGTAGGCCGCCCGCAGGGCCTCCCGTACGGCGGCCAGGGCGTCCTCCTCGGCCAACCCGAGCCGGTGCGCCCGCTCCGCGTAGGCCTGGGCGGCCGACGCGGCCTCGCGCACCGCGGCCGGGCCGGCGGCCGCCACGACCGTGCCGTTGCGGCCCCGCGTCTCGATCACCCCGTCGCCCTCCAGCGCGCGGTACGCCTTGGCCACCGTGTTCACCGCGAGCCCCAGCGACTCGGCCAGCCCCCGCACGGTCGGCAGCCGGTAGCCCACCGGCAGGGCCCCGGACCGTGCCTGCTCAGAGATCTGCGCCCGTACCTGCTCATACGGCGGCGCGCTGTCATCGATGTGGATCTTCAGGCTCACAGGCCGATTGTCCCGCACCCGGCGGAAAATGGGAGGCACCCCCGGGATCCCGGCCCGTACGGTGCCTCACCATGACAGTGATCGTGCGCGATCTGCGCGTCGACGTCCCGGGCGAGGCAGAGGCATACGCCCGGGTCCGCCATCTCACCCTGCCCTACATGCTGTTCACCCCGGAATCCGTCCGCCACGTCATCACCCACAGCCATCCCGACGCCCACTTCCGCTCGCTGGTCGCCGTCGAGGACGGCGAGGTGATCGGCGTCGCCGGGGTGTGCCTGGCGCACGACAGCCCGGAGCCGGGCCAGGGCGTCCTCAACGTGTACGTCCGGCCGGACCGGACCGGCCGGGGGGCGGGCCGGCTACTCGTCCGCGCCGCCGAGGAGCACCTCGACGCCGTCGGCGCGACCCGGCTCTACACCTGGGTCCTCGACGAGCCCGCCAACCGCGCCTTCGCCGAGCGGAACGGCTTCACCGCGGGACGCCCGGCCCACTTCCTCCGCCTCGACCTGGCGGACGGCACCCTCCCGCCGCTCCCCGGGACCCCGCCGGGCGTCGAGCTGCGCAGCGCCGCGGACTTCGCGGACGACCCGCGCCCGCTGTTCGAGCTGGACGCGGCGACGGTGGCCGACGAACCGGGCATGGTGTCCATCGAGTTCACGGACTACGACGCCTGGCTCGAGGAGAACTGGCGGCATCCGCTGCTGAACCACGAGCTGACCACGGTCGCCGTCGTCGACGGGCGGCCGGTCGCCTTCACCGTGGCCTACACCGACGGCGGCACCCGCTACACCACCTCGATGACCGGCACGCTGCGCGGCCACCGCGGCCGTGGCCTGGCCAAGCTGGCCAAGATCCACTCGCTGCACCGGGCCCGCGCCGCCGGCGTCACCGAGGCGTTCACGGGCAACGACGCCGGCAACGACCCGATGATCGCGATCAACAAGTGGCTCGGGTACGAGATCTGCGCGACGGAGGTGCGCTATGTCCGCGCCGTCGGCTGAGCCGGCCGGCCGGGTGGAGGTCGTCCTGGTCAAGGGCGGTCGCACGAAGATCCGTTACCCCGCGGAGCTGCTGCACGAGGACGGCGTCCGCGTCTCGGTGCGTGCCCCGTGGGCGGGCGAGGGCGTGCGCGACTTCGGCTTCGTGCGCTTCGAGCCCGGTGACGTGTTCACCGAGCACTACTGGCGGGACCGGTGGTACTCGGTGAAGGAGGTCCGTGCCGGGGACGGCACCCTGAAGGGCTGGTACTGCGACGTCACCCGGCCGGCCGTCCGGTCCGGCACCGGACTGGTCGTCGAGGACCTCGACCTGGACCTGTGGTGCTCGGCCGACGGCCTCGACATCCGACGGCTGGACGAGGACGAGTTCGCCGAGAGCGGGCTGGCGGAGCGGGACCCGGAGGCCGCGTCCGCCGCCGTGGCCGCGCTGGAGGAGCTGGAGGCGCTGGCCCGCGAGGGCGGCTTCGACGTCCTGCCGGCCTGAGGCCGCCGAGCGGCCCCGCGGGCGCGGGCCCCCGGCCGCCGCTACACGGTCGCCAGCACCGCGTACCGCTCGTCGTCCACGGCTCCGCCCCACAGCATCGGGTCGCCGGACAGCCGCTCCACCCGCGTGTGCAGGGCGACCGGCTCCAGCAGGGACACGAGCCCGGCGGCGGGTATGCCGACCGGGCTGAGGGTCCCCCAGACGCCCTCGACCAGCACGAACCGGCCCCCGGGCCGCAGCAGGGCGCGCCAGTGGCGCAGGACGCGCGCCGGGTCGGGCAGGGTCCACAGCACATGCCGGACCAGGACCACGTCGTGGCTCCGCTCGCGCACCGGCGGTGACGCGGCGTCGCCCCGCAGAACCGCCGCGCCGCGACCGGCGAGCTTGGCCCGGGCCAGTTCGACCATGGCCGGGGAACTGTCCACCGCGGTCACCCGGTGTCCCTGCTCGGCGGCGAGGAGGGACAGGCTTCCGGTGCCGCAGCCGAGGTCGAGGACGTCGGCGGGGTGTCCGGGCAGCCAGTCGCGCAGCCGGTCCGCCCAGGCGGCGCGCACCTCGGGGTCGCGCAGTCCGTGGTCGGGCTCGTCGTCGAAGGCGGCGGCCTGCGCGTCCCAGTCCACCCCGGCGTCCGTCGCGGCCCGGTGGCCGCTCTCGTTCGTCATGCGCCGAAGAGTGACATCCACCACTGACAATCCGGCACCGGCGAGCGAGTCTTCCCGAAAGCGCCCGCCTCCGTGGCGACACGGAACCCGGCAGGCGCCGTGAGGAGGCAGCCATGCGCCGTACGACCGTGCAGAAGCCGCTGAAGAGGACGGACCGCCGCCGGCTCCGTGAGGAGGCGGAGGAGCGCCCGGCCGGGCGCCCGGAGGTGCGAGGGGACATCGCACGCACCTGGTGGCCCGAAGGGTAGTCGGCCGGTTCCGCCCCGGGCGGACCGTACGGCCTCAGAACCTGGGGTCGGAGAACTGGACCTGGACCAGTTCGGCGGCCTCCTCCTCCGTCTCGACGGAGGGCGGGGACCCGGCCAGCGGCTCGTTGGCGGTCTCCTTCATGCACAGGACGGCGACGACGCCCACGGCGGCGGCCGCCGTGGCGTAGTAGGCCGGCATGAGGTCGGTACCGAAGGCACCGATCAGCGCGGTGATCACCAGCGGGGTCGTGCCGCCGAAGAGCGATGTCGAGAGGTTGTAGGCGACCGCGAGGGAGCCGTAGCGGACGGGGGTGGGAAAGATCGCCGGGAGCGCCGCCGACATCGTGCCGAGCATCGCCACCAGGGAGAGGCCCATCAGGACGAGGCCCAGGGCGATGAGCGCGACGCCACCCTGCCGGATGAGCAGGAAGGACGGCACGGACAGGACGAGGAATCCGAGCATGCCGGTCATCAGCAGCGGCTTGCGTCCGAAGCGGTCCGAGAGCCGTCCGACCTGGTTGATGACGCACATCTGCAGCACCATCACCACCAGCAGGATCAGCAGCCCGTGGTCGGTTCCGTAGCCCAGTTCGTCGGACAGGTACGTCGGC
The DNA here is from genome assembly GCF_023630175.1 of Streptomyces cellostaticus. Taxonomy (GTDB): domain Bacteria; phylum Actinomycetota; class Actinomycetes; order Streptomycetales; family Streptomycetaceae; genus Streptomyces; species Streptomyces cellostaticus_A. Next base: position 68,337 of record NZ_JALLIN010000018.1, read on the forward strand.
ATGTACGACAGCAGCATGTAGTCGGTGACGTTGTACGCCGCGACGAGCGCGAGGCACAGCAGCAGCGGCCGCCAGTGGCGGGTGAAGATCCTGCCGAGGTCTCCGGCGGCCGAGGTCTCCACCGCGTCGGCGGCCTCGCTCGCTTGGGCCTGGCCGCCCTCCAGTTTCTGGAAGGCCGGGGTCTCGTCGAGCCTGAGCCGCAGGTACAGGCCGATGAGGCCGAGCGGGGCCGCGGCCAGGAACGGGATGCGCCAGCCCCAGTGCAGCATCTGGTCGTCGCTGAGGAAGGCGCTGAGGGCGACGACCAGGCCGGAGGCCCCGACGTATCCGGCGAGCGTGCCGAACTCCAGGAAGCTGCCGAAGTAGCCGCGCCGCTTGTCGGGCGCGTACTCGGCGATGAACGTCGACGCGCCTCCGTACTCTCCGCCGGTGGAGAACCCCTGCACCAGCCGGAACAGGATCAGCAGGGCCGGCGCCCACAGGCCGATGGCGGCGTGCGAGGGGATGAGGCCGATGGCGAAGGTCCCCACCGCCATCATGATCATGGTCGCGGCGAGGACGCGCTTGCGGCCCAGTTTGTCGCCGAGCGGCCCGAAGACCATGCCGCCGATCGGGCGTACGAGGAAGGCGACCGCGAAGGTCGCGAACGAGCCGAGGAGTTGGGCGGTACCGCTCGCGGAGGGGAAGAAGACCTCGCCGATGGTCGCGGCGAGATAGCTGTAGATGCCGAAGTCGTACCACTCCATCGCGTTGCCGAGGGCGGCGGCCTTGGTGGCGCGCTTGACCGCCGCCTCGTCGGTCACGGTGATGTCGCTGCGGCGGAGCTTCGGGTTGCGCCGCCGTTCGATCGCGCGGAACAGCGCCCGGTGACGCCTGACCGCAGCGTGGTCCACAGACTCGTCGTGGCCGGTCGCCGCCATGTACACGTTCCTTTCGCCGTCGTCCCACCTCCGCCTGCACCGATCTCGCGGGCTCAAACGGGCCGTTGTCCCGCGGGTTCGCCCGATCGCTCCGCGTCACGGCCGGCGCGGCGCCCCGCGGTTACCTGAGCCCAGCCTCAGCACTCCCTTAACGCCGCCATAAGGATCTCCCCGAACCGCTCCCGGCGGGCGATTCCACGGCTCCCCCGGGCTAGCTTCGAACCACCCCACGGGATCCGAGCCGCCTCGCAGGACCCTCGCCCCACAGGACCGTTCCAAGGAGTTCCCCCATGCCCGCACGCCGCAAGGCCGCCGCCGTCACCCTCGCCGCGACGGGGATGGCCGCGCTCGCCTCGGTGCCCGCGTCCGCGCACGGCTCGATGGGCGATCCGGTCAGCCGGATAGCGCAGTGCTACGCCGAGGGCCCGGAGAGCCCGGCGTCGGCGGCGTGCTCGGCCGCCGTGGCGGCGGGCGGCACCCAGGCGCTCTACGACTGGAACGGCGTCCGGATCGGCGACGCCGCCGGCCGCCACCGGGAACTGATCCCCGACGGCAGGCTGTGCAGCGCCGGGAACGAGGAGTTCAAGGGGCTGGACCTGGCCCGCTCCGACTGGCCGGCGACGCGCGTGCACAGCGGGGCGTACACCTTCAAGTACCGGGTGACCGCACCGCACAAGGGCACCTTCAAGGTGTACGCGACCCGGTCCGGTTACGACCCGGCGAAGCCGCTCGCCTGGTCCGACCTGGACCTGGAGCACCCGGTCGCGACGGCCACCGACCCGGTCCCCTCGGGGGGTTTCTCCACGTTCGCGGGCACCCTTCCCGAGCGCACCGGCCGGCAGCTCCTCTACGCGGTCTGGCAGCGCTCGGACAGCCCGGAGGCCTTCTACTCCTGCTCCGACGTGGACTTCGGCGGCAGCGGTGGCGCCGGTGGCACCACCGGTGCCAACGCCGGTGGTGCCACCGGTGACGACGCCACCCCGGTGCCGAGCGCCTCCGCGCCCTCCGACGAGCAGATCGAGGCGGGCTCCGGACGGTCCACGATCGAGCACCACGGGCACGGGGACGACGACGCGAGCACGTCCGCGCGGCCCACCGCGGCGGCGGCCGGGGCCAACCGGCCGGAGGCCGCCGGTTCCGCGCGGAACCTGGCCGAGACGGGCGCCTCGACGGGCACCTCGTACGCCGCGATCGCCGGGGCGGCGGCACTGGCGATCGGCTCGGCGGCGCTGTTCGTCTCGGTCCGGCGGCGCGCGGCGGGCGGCCGGCCGGGCCGCTGAGCCGGTGGAACTCCGGGGCCCGTCCGGCGGCTCAGGCCGGACGGGCCCCGGCGGCACGTCAGCTGAAGACCGACGCGCAGGTGGTGGTCCTGGCGTGGGCCGGGTCGAGCGCGTTGGTCACCTCGTGGAAGGCGATCCGGTCGAACAGGGCGATCGCCACGTGTTCGGACAGGTCGAGCGGGCACAGGTTCTGGAGCAGGACGTTGCGGACGTCCGGGCCGCTCAGGTACTGGTTGCGCCAGGGGGTGGCCACCTCGTCGTACTTGGTGGCGATGACGGTGTAGCGCACTCCGGGGACGGTGTCGCCGCCCGCGTTGAGTTTGGTGAGGAAGGCGGAGCCGGCGATCTGATCGGCGAGGCCGGGGGTGGTGCTCTTGATCAGGTCCGCGGCGCCCGGGAAGTAGGGCAGCAGGTTGGTCAGTCCGCTCAGGTCGGTGCCGTGGTTGTCGGGGGCGAGGCCGACGAGGGCGTTCACCTTGGCGGCGCCGCCGAGGAATTTCAGGTAGTAGCGGGGCATCATGCCGCCCTGGGAGTGGCCGACGAGGTCGGCCTTGGCGGCGCCGGTGGCGGTGAGCACCTTGTCGACGTAGGCGGCGAGCTGCTCGGCCGACTTGTCGATGGGGCCGAGGCCGTGGAAGAGGGGGACTCCGGGCAACTGGCCGTAGTCGAGGGAGAAGACGCAGTACCCGCGGTGCTTCAGGTACGGGGCGAGGGCGAGCCAGTTGTCGACGGAGTTGCCCAGGGTGCCGTGGACCAGGACGACCGGGCGGGGATGGGCGGCGGAGGGCTTGCAGGAGTAGTCGTTCCAGCCCGAGCTGGGCGCGGTGTCGGCGTGCGCGGCGGCGGCGGGGACGACGGCGACGGCGGCGGTGAGGAGCAACGCGGTGAGGGGTCTGAGCACTCGCTTCCAGGGCAGCATCGTGTGATCTCCTTGCGGCTCAAGGGAGGTGCGGGGGACGACCTGTCCCTGTGATCCGGATCACGAGGATGCTGTTCACCCGTCAAGTTACGGGCGAGTAGTGCAGTTGTGAAGTTACGCGTCAGTAAAAACTTCCAGTGGTAGTCACGGCCCCGCACCCGCACCGACGGCCTGTCACCAGGCAGGACGCACCGGCCCCTTGGGGGCGATCCGCAGCAGACGCCGGCCCAGCGCGACGACCTCGCCCTCGCCCAGCAGCTCGGCCCACGCCCCCACGACCTCGGCGGCCGCCGCCTCCGCGGCCCGCGTGCACTCCCGCCCGCGCCCGGTGAGCACGACGAGCCGGGCCCGCGCGTCGACGGGGTGCGGGCGCCGCTCGGCGTACCCCTTGCGCACGATCTCCTCCACGAGCTGACTGGCGGCCTGCTTGGTCACTCCGAGGTGTGCGGCGAGGTCCGTGACGGTGGCACCGTCCGGCGCGAGACGCGCGAAGGCGAAGCCGTGGGCGGGCCGGAGGTCCGTGAAGCCACGGGCCACGACCCCGTCATGGATGCGCTGGGTGAGATCACCCGCGACGGCGAGCAGGGCGGCGGACAGGGCCATGGCTTCGGAGTTCTGCACGCAGGCATTGAAACACCCTTGACCTGAAGGTCAACCAGCTTGACCATATAGTCAAGCCGATTGACCACTTGAACGGAGACCACCATGCCCGTAGTCCGCTCGGCCGAGGCCGTGACCCACGAGATCCACGGCGCCCGCTTCGTCTCGTACGCCACTCCCCTCACCGGGAGCGCGGAGCTGTGCGCGTGGCGGGGCGAGATCCCCGCCGGAACCAGGGCGCCGGCCCACACCGTCGACCGGGAGGAGATCCTCCACCTGCTCGTCGGCGAACTGCTGATCACCCTCGACGGCGACACCGAGCGCGTCCGCGCCGGTGACACGGTGATCGTCGGTGCCGGCGCGACCCTGACCGTGGAGAACCCCACCGACCACACCGCGATCTCCTGGGTCACCACCTCGGTGGGCCTCACGGCCCGGCTGGCCGACGGCACGACCATCGCTCCGCCGTGGGCCAACTGAGCCGGTGGCGCAGGGGGTTCAGGCGGCCAGCGTCCCCGGCACCACTGCCCGCGGCCCGAACTTCGCCCGGAGGCGGTCCGCGACCTCCTCGACGCGGCGGACCTTCTCGTCCACGGGGTCGAAGGTGAGCTGGTGGGCGGCCTGATCGGCGGAGGTCAGCCCCTCGGCGCGCAGGGCGAGCACGCGCACCCGGGCGCGCTGCAGACCGAGCGCCTCGTACATGCCGTAGGCCGTCCTCGTCAGGGCCGCGGAGTGCGCGGTCGGCTCCGCCAGGGTCCGGCTTCGGGTGGTCGAGCTGCGATCGGCGTAGCGCACGGTGAGGGTCAGGGTGCGGCAGACCTTCTGCACCGCGCGGAGCCGGACCCCGATCTCCTCGGCGGCCGACAGCAGCGCCCCGCGATGCCGGTCGGGGTCCAGCTCGTCGAGGCCGAAGGGGCGCTCGGCGGCGAGGGACCGGGAGACGGCGTTCGGCACGACCCGGCCGCGGTCGACGCCGTTCGCCTTCTCGCGCAGCTCGCGGCCCGCCTTCGCGCCGATCAGCCGCTGGAGCGTGGACAGGGGTGCGCCGGCCACCCGGCCGAGCGTGTCCAGGCCGTACTCGCACAGGGTGCGGGCGGTCGCCGGACCCACACCGGGCAGCGCGGCCACGGGCCGGCCGGCGAGGTACTCCGCGACGGCGTCCGGTTCCGCGGGGACGGCGCCGGTCACCCCGGGGCGGGCGTCGCGCAGCGCCATGCGGGCGAGCATCGGGCCCGGTCCGGCGCCGATCACGCAGTCGACGCCGTGCAGCGCGAGGGCGCGGACCCGGATCACCGAGGCCAGCTCCACCGCGCTGCGCCCGAAGTACCGCTGGGCACCCCGGAGATCGGCCAGCGCCCCGTCCGGTGGCAGCGCCTCCACGACCGGGGTGAACTCCTCCAGCAGCCCGAGCAGGGCGGGCAGGGCCGCCTCGCGCGTCGGCGGCGGCTGGAAACGTACGCAGAGGATGGTCATCCCGCACTCCCCGGACTCTGGTGCCACAACTTCCTTCCCGCCGCGGGCCCTTCGCCCGCGGGGCGCAGATCGGCCCAGGGGTGCATCTCGTACCCCGTGGGCATGCGGATCGTCCGGCCCTCCGCCGGGGCGCGGGCCGCCGAACCGGCCGGCCGGGGCGGCCCCTGCGAACCGGCGTCCCGGGCCCGGGACGGATCGCCGCCGCCCCGCGGCGCGGGGTCGTCCGCGGCGCCGCCGGGCGGCCCGGCGAGGAGGGCCGCGACCCCGTCGAGCCCCTCCTCGCGGCGCACCTCCAGCAGTTCGGCGAGGTTCCAGGCGGCCGAGCCCACCACGCTGAGGCTGCGCGGACCGCGCCGTTGCACCACACCGCGCACCAGCAGCAGCCAGGAGTGGAAGACGGTGTACGCGCAGGCGTCGTGGGAGTCGTCGAAGAAGGCGAGGTCGACCAGGCCCGTGCCGTCGTCCAGCGTGGAGAAGATGACCCGCTTGCCGGACCGGATCGGCGGGGTCTGGGTGGCCGCCTTGGCCCCCGCGACCAGCACCGTCTCCCCGTGCCGGGCCTCGCGCAGCCGGCGCGCGGACGCCACGCCCAGCTCCTCCAGGAACTCCCGGTGGTCGTCCATCAGATTGCGCGAGGCGTCCATGGACAGCACGCCCAGCTCGGCGCTGAGCCGCTCCTCCGGGGTCAGGTCGGGCAGACCGGAGGACGCGGTCGCGGTCCGCGGGTCCCCGGCCGGGGACACCTCCCACGCGTCGAGCAGCGGAGGAGGAACCCGGCCACCGCCGCCTCCGGCGCCCCGGGCGCCCCGGTGCAGCTCGGCCAGGTGCAGTTGCAGGTCCCGGCGGTTGGCGCCGAACGCGTCCAGCGCGCCCACCTGGGCCAGCCGCTGGGCGAGCGGGCGGCTGGGGCGGGCCCGCTCCCAGAAGTCCGGCAGGGAGGCGTACGGCTGCCCGGCCACGATCCGCTCCGCCTCGGCCTCGCTGATGCCGTGCACGTCGCAGAGGGCGAGCCGGAGCCCCCACCCTCCGGATTCAGACACCAGTTCGATCCTGTGTGCGACCCCGGACACGTTCACGTCCAGGGGCAGGATCGGCACCCCGCGCCGCCGCGCGTCCGCCAGCAGCAGCCGCTTGGGGTACATCCCGGGGTCGTGCGTGAGCAGCCCGGCGTAGAAGGCGGCCGGATGGTGCGCCTTCAGCCACGCCGACTGGTAGGTGGGTACGGCGAAGGCGACGGCGTGGGCCTTGCAGAAGCCGTAGGAGCCGAAGGCCTCGACGATCTCCCAGGTCCGCCGGATCGTTTCCGCTTCGTACCCGTTGGCGGCCGCCGCCCGCGCGAACCACACCTTGATCCGTCCCTGCGACTCCGGATCGGACAACCCGCGCCGGACCCGGTCCGCCTCGCCGCGCCCGCAGCCGGTCAGGACGGAGACGATGTCGATGACCTGCTCGTGGAAGACGACCACCCCGTACGTGTCCCTCAGCGCCCCCTCCAGGTCTGGGTGCGGGTAGCGGACGGGCGCCCGCCCGTGCCGCGCCTCGATGAACGGCCGCACCATGTCGGCGGCGACCGGTCCCGGCCGGAAGAGGGAGATGTCGACCACCAGGTCGTGGAAGGTGCTCGGCTGCAGGCGGCCCACCAGATCCCGCTGGCCCGGCGACTCGATCTGGAAGCAGCCCAGCGTCTCGGCGGACCGGATGAGCCCGTACGTCGCCGGGTCGCCCGGCGCCACCGCGTCCAGGTCGATCCGCTCCCCCGCGGCCCGCTCCACCTCCGCGACCGCGTGCGCCATCGCCGACTGCATCCGCACACCCAGCACGTCCAGCTTGAGCAGTCCGAGGTCCTCCACGTCCTCCTTGTCGAACTGCGACATCGGCAGCCCCTCTCCGCTGGTCGGCACCACCGGCGTACGGGCGAGCAGGGAGGCGTCGGACAGCAGCACCCCGCACGGGTGCATGGCGACTCCGCGCGGCAGGGCGTCGAGGCCCTCGACCAGTTCCCAGAGCCTGCCGTACCTCTCCCCCTCTCCCGCCAGCGCCTTCAGCTCGGGCAGTTCCGCCAGCGCCGCGCGGGCGTCCCGGGCCCGGATGTGCGGGAAGGACTTGGCCACGCGGTCGATCTCGGCCGGGTCCATGGACAGCGCGGCCCCCACGTCCCGGATGGCGTGCCGCACCCGGTAGGTCTCGGGCATGGAGACGGTCGCGACCCGCTCGGTGCCGAACCGGCCGATGATCGCCCGGTACACCTCCAGCCGGCGCGCGGACTCCACGTCGATGTCGATGTCCGGCAGGACCACCCGCTCCTTGGACAGGAAGCGCTCCATCAGCAGCCCGTGCTCGACCGGGTCGGCATGGGCGATGCCGATGAGGTGGTTGACGAGGGAGCCTGCGCCGGAGCCCCGGGCGGCGACCCTGATCCCCATCCCCCGCACGTCGTCGACCACTTGGGCGACCGTGAGGAAGTAGGAGGCGAACCCGTGGTGGGCGATGATGTCCAGCTCGCGGTGCATCCGCTCCCAGTACTCGCGCCGGCCGCCGTGACCGAGCCGCAGCATCCCGGCCGCCGCCCGCGAGGCGAGCGCCCGCTGGGCGGTGCGGCGACCGGCGCCGACGAGGTGCGCCTCGGGGAAGTGGACGGTACCGATACCGAGGTCGTCCTCGGGGTCGACCAGGCACGCGCCGGCCGTGGCCCCGGTCTGCTCCAGCAGCCGGTGGGCGGTGTCGCGCCGGTAGCCGGCCGCCTCCACGACCCGCTCGGCGACCGCCAGCATGGCCGGCGCGTCCTTCAGCCAGGCCTCGCCCGAGTCCAGTTCCTTGCGGGGGTCGATCGGCACCAGCCGGCGGGCGGCGTCCAGGACGTCGGCGACCGGGCCCTGACCGGGGTCGGCATAGCGGACGGCGTTGCTGAGCACCGGCCGGACCCGCTGCTCGGCGGCGAAGCCGACGGTACGGGCGGCCAGCCGCAGGGAGCCGGGGCCGGTGCCCGCGCGGCCGTGCCAGACGGCTTCCAGCCGCAGCGCGTCACCGTAGACCTCGCGCCAGGGGACGAGCAGCCTCGCGGCCCGGTCGGGGCGCCCGGCGGCGAGGGCGCGGCCCACGTCCGACCCCGGCCCGAGCAGCACGGTCAGACCGTCGCCGTGGTTGCCGGACCAGGGCAGCAGCGCCGCGCCCTCGCCCTCGTGCGCCGCGGTGACGATTGCGCACAGGTCGGCCCAGCCGCGGGCGCCGTCCCGGGCGAGGAAGGTCGCCCGGGGGGCCGACTCGTCGATGAAGGCGCCGCCCCGCACCGGGGTGCGGCGCCTCTCCCGCCCGGCGGCCTGCGGCCCGGCCACCGCCAGGTCCACGCCGAACAGCGGGCGGACCCCCGCCTCGGCGCACGCCTTGGCGAAGCGGACCGTCCCGGCCAGGGTGTCGCGGTCGGTGAGGGCGAGGGCGTCCATGCCCCGCTCCCCGGCGCGCCCGGCCAGCCGCTCCGGGTGGGAGGCGCCGTACCTCAGGGAGAACCCGGAGGCGGTGCGCAGATGCGCGAAACCCGGCACACGCACCTCCCGCACTCGTGAGCCCCGCACGACTCTCGAACATCAGTTCCCTACTTCTTCATCCACCATACCCCCATTCTCGAACAAGTGTGCGACATCGCAGGGACCCCTTCCCACCTGCGCAAACACCCCGCCGACCGGACGCCCGGCCACCGGCGGCACGAAGCCCCCGCCCCCTCGCGCACAGGGCGGGACTTCGAAGGCGGGCGTCGGGCCGGTCGGCCGATCGCCGACCCCGTGGCGGACAGCGCCCCGGCGACCGGCTCCGCATCGGAGCCGCCGGGGGCGGACGGACAAAAGCCCTCGCACGCGAGGAGCGTGCGAGGGCTCGAAGCCGTCACGACGCCACCACGGCCGCGTCCGGCCGCGGGGCGCACGGGAGGCGGTCCCGCCCAGGCCTAGTAGACGTGGACCCCATAGGCGCTCAGCGCCTCGGTGACCGGCTGGAAGAAGGTCGTACCGCCGGAGCTGCAGTTGCCGCTGCCGCCCGAGGTCAGACCGTACGCCGTGGTACCGCCGTACAGCGGACCTCCGGAGTCCCCGGGTTCGGCGCAGACGGTGGTCTGGATCAGGCCGCGGACGATGTCGCCGCCACCGTAGTTGACCGTCGCGTTCAGCGCGGTGACGCGGCCGCTGTGGGTGCCGGTCGTGGATCCGCGGCGGTAGACGGTCGTGCCGACCGAGGGCGTCGCGGCGCGGGTGATGTCCTGGCTGCCCACGGAACCCGACTTGGTCACCGAGCTGTTGGTGTAGCGCACGATGCCGTAGTCGTTGCCGGGGAAGCTGGAGCCGGCCGTGGTGCCGAGCGTGGTCGAGTGCGAGGAGTTCGACCACCAGGTGCCCGCGCCGTCGGTGCAGTGACCGGCGGTCAGGAAGTAGTAGTTGCCGCTGGAGTCCTGCACGTTGAAGCCCAGCGAACAGCGCCAGCCGCTCGCGTAGATCGCGTCGCCGCCGGAGATCAGCTTGTTGAACCTGCCCGCCGTGTGCTTGACGACGAGGGCGCCCGAGTCGCCGCCGGCCTGCCGCTTGATCTTCGCTATCTCGGCCCGGGACACCGTGCTGTCGACGGTGACGACGACACGGTTGGTCTTCGCGTCGACCGCCCAGGCCGTGCCGGGGATGTCGGCCTTGAGGACGGAGTCGCTCGCCCTCGTGAGCTGGTTGGCGCTGAACGTGTGGGCGTCGCTGGCGTTCGCGGTGGGGGCGGCGAGCGCTGCCGCGGCCAGGAAGCCGGTGGCCACGGCGGTCAGCCGGGTCCGTCTTGCGGTGCCGCTGCGGGGAGTGGTGCGCTTGATCCTCACGTTGCATTCCCTCCCAGGGGAAGTCGAGGGCCCGCGTGGGGTCGGGGCCCGGTGAGGCGCAGTCAGGGACTTGTTCGGGGTACCGCACAATGCTCATGCCCCTGACAAGCACTGAGGGGGAGTATTCGGCCGAACGGCCGGTCGGCACAAGGGTTCCTTTCGGCCGTCAAACTTTGAACCACCTATGCGCACCGCCCCCTTGACACCGGTTCGGGGACGGGCCGGGCGGCACGCACCGCCCACGGCCCGGCGACCGACGGCACCGGTCGACTCCGGCCAGGGCGAAGGCGGCTTCACCGGCGGGGACGGACCCGCGCCCACGTCCGCCGCCACCCCCGTCCGCGGCCGGGCCGCCGGAACCGGTGCCGGAGGACACCTCACCGTCACCATCGGCCGCCCCGTACCGGACATGGCCGGAATTCACTCCTCCGGATGATCCCCTAGCAGTCGCAGCACGAGCAGCACTCGAGGCACTCGCAGCACTGGCAGGCCTCGCAGCACGAGCAGTCGCAGTTGCCGCAGCAGCCCTCGCGCCTCTTCCGGGACCAGGGGCCCTCGTACTCGTCGGCGCAGCACACCTTGCAGGTGCAGCACACGCCCAGGGCGGCGGCGCACCCGGCCCAGAAGCCCCGCTTGTCCGGGCGCGGCGGCTCGCCCCCGAAGGGGTCGCCGTACGGGTTGCCCGGCGCCGGGGGCGCCCGGTGTCCCGGGGGCGGCCCGAAGGAGGCCTCGGGCGCGTGTCCGCACGCGTGGCCGCCGAACGCCCGGTCCACCGAGCGACTCAGCTCGTGCGCGAACAGCAGGTGGACCAGCCTGCCGTCGGCGAAGTCCACCTCGCGCAGCGCCAGCCGGATGCCGTGCAGGGCGTCGTCGGCGAGCCGGCGGGCCTCGGTGAGGGAGGCGCCGGTGGCGGCGAGCGGGTTCCAGGCACCCGAACGGGCGTCCGCCTCCCGGTCCTCCACGGCGTCCAGCAGGTGCGCGAGCCGGCCGAAGAGGCGGCCGGCCTCGGCGAGCGGCCCGGCGTTGCCCGGCCGGTCCGCCAGCACGGCGGTGTGCGCGAAGGCTGCCGCCGTCGCCGTCTCGGTCGGCTCGGTGACCGTCAGCAGCGGGGTGCCGTGGCCCGCCAGGGCCTCGATGCCGGTCTGCCGGTCGACGGCGTCGACGAGGACACCGGTGTCGAACCCGACGGCGGCGCCGGTGCGGGCCCCGGCCCTCCCCCAGCTCGTCGCGACCCGGCGCGCCGCGAGGGCGACGGGCCCGCGGGCCAGCAGTCCGTCCCGGTCGGCGACATGGTCGCGCACCTTGGCGGAGGCGAGGACCAGCGAGACGGCCGCGGCGAGCCGGGCGCCCTCGCCCTGGGCGACGGACGCCGTCCGCATGCCACGCAGCGCGCACGGCCCGGCGGTGCGCCGCGCCCCCTGCGCCGGTCCGGCCTGAGCCTCCGTCAGGACGGACACGAGCAGGCCGTCGTAGTTGGTCACGACGCGGGCGAACTGTCCGTGATCACGGCGCAGGGCGAGGCACAGACCGCACAGGTGTGCCATCCACTGGGCCCTCAGACCCTCCCCCAGCCGGTGACTGCACGGCCGTACGATTCCGAACACGCCGATCCCCCGTGATGTGCCGCGACCTCGAGCCGAGGCATCGTATCGGCCTACTGTCGGCTCGTATCAGCCATGCCGTTCACCCATACGCTCCGTGCATCACCCATCTGCCAACGACAATCATATTTCACTCTCAGTCAGCAGCCGTATGAGTCAGGACCCTTGGGGTACACGGGCTCTCGACGTACCCGCTGTGCACCAGTACCGTCACAAACCCCCCGCGCGGCGCCCATTTACTTGGCGCGCCGTCTGCATCATGGATGACCATAGGGATGCGCAGAGCAAGAAGACAGCGGTGAGAGGAGGCGTCCATGGGATCGGTACGCAAGGCGAGTGCGTGGCTCGGCCTCGTCGACGACAACGATGACGAGCGTTACTACGACGACGACTACTCCGAGGGCACCGAGTCCGCGGACGCCTGGGTCACGGACCCCCGGGTGAAGGTGGCCACGGACACGGCCGAGGAGAAGGGCCGCAGGATCGGCACGGTCACCCCGGACAGCTTCCGGGACGCCCGCGCGATCGGTGAGCTGTTCCGGGACGGCGTCCCGGTCATCATGAACCTCACGGCGATGGAGCCCTCCGACGCCAAGCGCGTGGTCGACTTCGCGGCCGGGCTGACCTTCGGCCTGCGGGGCACGATCGAGCGGGTCGCGAACCGCGTGTTCCTGCTGACGCCCTCCAACACCGAGATCGTCAGCGGAGAGCCGGCGGCGCGCCGCGAGGACGGCTTCTTCAACCAGAGCTGAGGCGGGGCCGGTGTCCGGCCCCGCCCCCGCCGGGGCTCACCGGAAGGCGTCGAGCCCGGTGAGCGCCTTGCCCAGCACGAGCTGGTGCATCTCGACGGTGCCCTCGTAGGTGAGCACCGACTCGAGGTTGGTCGCGTGCCGCATGACGGGGTACTCGAGCGAGATCCCGTTGGCGCCGAGGATCGTCCGCGCCGTACGGCAGATCTCGATGGCCTCGCGGACGTTGTTGAGCTTGCCGAAGCTGACCTGCTCGGGACGCAGGCGGCCGGCGTCCATCCGCCGCCCCAGATGGTGGGCGAGCAGGATCCCCTTGTGCAGTTCGACGGCCATGTCGGCGAGTTTGGCCTGGGTGAGCTGGAAGCCGCCGATGGGCCGACCGAACTGCTCCCGGGTCTTCGCGTACTCCACGGCCGCCTCGAAACTGCTGCGTGCCGCACCCATGGCGCCCCACACGATGCCGTAGCGGGCGTGCGAGAGGCAGCCGAGCGGCCCGCGCAGGCCGGTGGCCTCCGGCAGCACCGCGCCGGCGGGCAGCCGTACGTCGTCCAGGACCAGCTCGCTGGTGACGGAGGCCCGCAGGGACCACTTGTGCCTGATCTCGGGTGCCGAGAAGCCGGGGCGGTCGGTCGGCACCACGAACCCGCGGATGCCGTCCTCGGTCTGCGCCCAGACGACGGCCACCCCGGCCACCGATCCGTTGGTGATCCACATCTTGCGCCCGTTGAGCACCCAGTCGTCGCCGTCGCGCTTGGCGTGGGTGCGCATGGAGGCGGGGTCGGATCCGTGGTCGGGCTCGGTGAGCCCGAAGCAGCCGATCACCTCGCCGGCGGCCATCCGCGGCAGCCACTCCCGCTTCTGCTCCTCGCTGCCGAACCGGTGGATCGCGTACATCGCGAGCGAGCCCTGCACGGAGACCAGGGAACGGATGCCCGAGTCCGCGGCCTCCAGCTCCAGGCAGGCGAGTCCGTACTGCACGGCCGTGGCGCCGGCACACCCGTAACCGGTCAGGGACATGCCGAGCGCACCGATGCCGCCCAGTTCCCGGGCGAGCTCCCGGATGCCGGGCAGCTCGCCCTTCTCGTACCAGTCGGCGACGTACGGCAGCACCCGGTCGGCCGCCCAGCCGCGGACGGTGTCCCGGATCGCCAGGTCCTCCGGGTCGAGCAGGTCGTCGATCCCGAGCGGGTCGGCGGCATCGAACGGCGGCAGCTTCGCGGACGCGGACATGGAACACCCTCCGGGACACTGGGACTCAGCAAAACTAGCAGCGCTAGTCACGTCTCTCCGGGCGACGTTACGGTGCGGTGTCCCGCACGTCCAGAGCGGGGGTCAGGCCGACACCTTGGGCTTGTGCGGCTCGCGCGGGGCGGGCACCGCCCCCACCGGGGGCGCCTCCTGCGCGCCCTGCTCGCCGCACTGCATGATCCGCGGCAGCCGCAGCGCCATCAACCCGCCCAGCAGCAACAGACCGGCGCTGACCAGCAGGGTCACATGCAGCCCGTGCACGAAGGAGTCCCGGGCGGTCCGGCGCAGGGCCTCACCGGTGGGCCCGCCCAGTCGCCCGGCGACCTCGTAGGCCTCGCCGAGCGAGTGGCCCGCCGCCCGTGAGGCGTCCGAGGGGACGCCCGGCACCGATGCGAGCCCCGGCGCGTAGGCCCTGTTCATCACGCTGCCGAGCAGGGCGATCCCGATCCCGGCGCCGAGTTGGTACGAGGTCTCGCCGATCGCCGCCGCTCCGCCGGCCTGCTCGGCCGGTGCCTCGCTGAGCATCGACTCGTAGGCGCCGAAGAGGGTGGTCTCCAGGCCGAAGCCGAGCAGCACGAAGCCGCAGAGCAGCAGCGCCGCGTTGTCCTCGCCGCCCATCGCGGTCAGCGTCACCACCGCGGCGGCGGTGAGGCAGAAGCCGGCGCTGACCATGCGGCGCGGTCCGAAGCGGCGCAGCATCCGGGCGCCCGCGAGGCCCGCCGCCATCGCCGCGACGGTCAGGGGCAGCAGCCGCAGTCCCGTCCGCAGGGGCGACAGACCCAGCACCAGTTGCAGGTACTGCGCCGCGATCAGCTCCAGGCCGACCAGCGCGAGCATGGCCAGCACGATGCAGCCCACCGAGGTGCTGAACGCCGGCCGCCGGAACATCCGCAGATCCACCAGCGGATGCGGGCGGCGCCCCTGGCGCCGGACGAAGAGGAACAGCAGCGCCGCGCCCAGCAGCAGCGGGGCCAGCGTGAACGGACTCGCGGCGGACTCGCCGCCGCCGAGCCGCTTGACACCCATGACGACGCCGAACAGGCCGGCCGCCGCCATCAGCGCGCCGGTGACGTCCCACGGGCCGTCGCCCTCGCCCCGGGACTCGGGCAGCAGCATGCGCCCGACCGGCAGGCTGACCAGCATCAGCGGGATGTTGACCAGGAAGACCGAGCCCCACCAGAAGTGCTCCAGCAGGAAGCCGCCGAGCAGGGGGCCGACGGCCGCGCCGACGGCGGCGACCGCGCTCCAGACCCCGATGGCCAGCGCGCGCTCACGCCGGTCGGGAAAGACCTGGCGCAGGATCGACAGGGTCGCGGGCATGACCATCGCGCCGCCGACGCCGAGCAGCGCCCGGGCCAGGATCAGCGCGTGGGCGCTCGGCGCGAAGGCGGCCACGGCGGAGGCGACTCCGAACAGGGCGTAGCCGAGGAGCAGCACACGTCTGCGGCCGATCCGGTCGCCGAGCGTGCCGAAGAGGATCAGCAGCGAGGCGCAGACCAGCGGGTAGACGTCGACGATCCAGAGCAGCTCCACGGCGCCGGGTCTGAGGTCCTCGGTGACGGCGGGGACCGCCACGTGCAGCACGGTCGCGTCGAGGGCGACGAGCAGCAGGCTGACGCAGAGGACGACCAGGACGACCCAGCGGTTGGCACCGGCCCCGGCCGCCCGACGGCACGGCCGGACGGCGGCCGTGGTCGTCCCGGACATGTACGTACCTCCCAGATGGATCCCTCGCGTGCTGCGGACGGGCGGAGCGGGGACTCTCCGTCGTACGGCCGGAGAGGAGCGGGGGTCTCCGGCCCGCGCAAACCCACGCGGGTGACTCGCCAGCGTACGCGAGTCCGTCGTGGGCACACGTGGCGGACCTCTCACACGCGGGAGCGAACCCGTGTGGCGTACGCCACCTCGCACGATGTGACGCGGACGGGCGGGCGGCCCGGTTGCTGACCCGGCCGATAATCGAGCCCGTGACCGACCTCGCGACGCGCCCGGCCCCGGCCCGCGGCACCCTCCTGCGCCGGGCGGCCCCGGCCCTCCTCGGGTACGCGGCCGTCCGTGTGCTCGGCCTGCTCGTGCTGGCCGTGTGGAGCGCCGCGCGCGGCAGGAGCGCGCTCACCCTGCTGGGCGCGCGCTGGGACTCCCTCTGGTACGCCCGGGTGGCCGAACTGGGCTACGGCTACGAGGTGCGCCTGCCCAACGGCGACGTCCACTCCAACCTGGCGTTCTTCCCCTTGCTGCCCTGGCTGGAGCGGCTGCTGCACGGCGTCACGCCGCTGTCGTACGCGCACGCCGGCCTGGTCGTCTCCCTGCTCGCCTCGCTGGCCGCGGCCGGAGGGATCTTCGCGGTCGCGGAGTGGGTGTACGGGTCCCGGGCGGGGGTCTGCGCGGTGCTGCTGTGGGCGGTGCTGCCGGTCGGGGTCGTGCAGTCGATGGCGTACAGCGAGTCCCTCTTCACCGCGCTGGCCGCCTGGTCGCTGTACGCCGTGCTGACCGGCCGGTGGGTGGCGGCGGGGCTGCTGGCGGCGCTGGCGGGGCTGACCCGTCCGGTGGGTCTCGCGGTGGTCGCGGCGGTGTGGGTGGCGGGCGCGCTCACGTTCGTGCGGAGGTGGAGCGCGTGCGAAGCGCACGACGGCGGCCGTGCCCCCGACCCGGCGGCCGGGGTACGCGCCGAGCGCGAGGCGCGTGCCGGCGGCGCACGAGGAGCTACACGCGCTCCGTCCGGTCCGGAGGGCGCGCACGATGCGGAGCGCGCTGCGTCGCACACGCCTCGCGCCGTCTGCGCACCCGCGTGGCGCCGCGCCCTCGGGCTGCTCCTCGCCCCGCTGGGCACGGCCGGCTACGTGCTGTGGGTCGGCCACCGCACCGGCGGGGGGCCGCTCGGCTACCTGGACGTGCAGGCCGGCTGGCGCAACGGGTTCGACGGCGGGTACGCCTTCGCCCGCTTCGTCGCCGACAAGTTCACGTCACTGCCGTCGGCCCCGGCCGGAGCGGGCCTGGTCGTCGGGGTGGTCCTGTTGATCACGCTGTACGCGACCGGTGTGCGGCAGCGGCAGCCCGTCCCCCTGCTGGTGTACACGGGCGCCGTCCTCGCCCTGGCCCTGTGCGCCTCGAGCTACTTCGGGTCCAAGCCCCGGCTGCTGATACCGGCCTTCCCGCTGCTGTTCCCGCTCGCCCGCGCCCTGGCCCGGCCGCGGACCGCACGATCGGCGCTGGTCACAGCGGGTCTGGCGGTGGCGGCGGCGGTGTACGGCGCGTTCTGGCTGAACGGCTCCGGTCCCCCGTGATCGGCCCCGGCGGCCGGTGAGCACACCCTGAATTCCACCCCATGATTCGGTGAACGAATTCATAAGGGCCATATAACCGCGACCGGAATGATCAAAGGAATTACGGGAAGCGGGTTCACCGGATTGCGGAATCCCAGGAATTCAGTGGCTCCTGAGACGTTTCCCACATCACATCGTCATCACAAATCCGCTGTTTCGACCGGGAACAGAGCGCACTCGCTGTAACGTCGAGCGGGTGCGTACCGAACCAAACCTCACCCGGCGTCTGGACCGGGTGTTCGCCAGGCTGGACCGTGAGCCGGAACGGCCGGCCCACCTCGATGTGCCGCGGATGAGCCGGCACCGGGTCGTGCTGTTCACCGCGACCCTCGCCTTCTATCTGGCGATCGTCTGGGCCGTGGTGATCACCTCCTGGCTGGTCCGGCTTGACTGGCAGGTCATGTTCTTCCGGCCGTACCAGCAGTGGTCCGGGATCCACTGGTTCGTCGACTACTACGTGGTGCTCGGCCAGCGGGGCCCCACCGCGGTCATGGTCGCGGCCTGGCTGGGCTGGCGCTCCTGGCGTCAGCACACGCTCCGCCCACTGCTGACCCTCGGCGCGTCACTGCTGCTGCTCAACATCACGGTCGGCGCCGCCAAGTACGGCATGGGCCGGCTCGGCCCGCACTACGCCACCGTGATCGGCTCGAACGAGATGGGCCTCGGCGGCGATATATTTCCCAGCGGCCACACCGCCAACGCCGTGGTGACCTGGGGAATCCTGGCCTATCTGGCCTCCACTCCGACCGCGCGCCGCTGGCTGTCCGCCGTGTCGGCCGTGACCTCGCTGGGTGTCGGGATGGCCACCGTCTACCTCGGTACGCACTGGCTGAGCGACGTGCTGCTGGGCTGGGCCGCGGGCCTGCTGATCCTGCTCGCGCTGCCGTGGTGCGAGCCGCTGATCGCCCGGTCCGAGACCGCGATCTTCGATCTGCGCGACCGCTGGCGCACCCGCCGCGGCCGTACCGTCCCCGCACCGGCGGCGCCGGTCCCGGTGGTGCTCAAGCCGCGCACCGCGCCCGCCGAGCAGTCCGCTCCGGCCCGCGAGCCGGTGGCTTCGGTGCGCGGGCCCCGGACGCCGATCCATCTGGCCCCCGGCCCGCACACGGCACGTTCGGAGCGCACCCCGGTCACCCCGGCGGGCAGCCGCCGACCGCCGCACGCCGACCGGCTGCCGCGCGGCACCTCCCAGCCCGCCCGGCCCGTCTCGGGCGGCTGACACACCCGCCGCGGCGGCGTGGTCCGGTACGCACGACCGACCCCGTGGCCGCGCCGAAGGCCCCGTCCCCCCTTTCGAGGGGGGACGGGGCCTTCGGCGTAGGGGCCGCGCCGTGCGCGAGAGGTGTTGTCAGCCCTTCCAGGCGCGGGTCACCCGGCCGTCCCGCACCTCGAGGTTGAGCCGGCCCACCCGGTACTCCATGGTGATGATCGTGCCCGGCGGGAGTGCCCGCACCGTCGACCACCCGCGCCGGCGGGCGAGCCGTTCGGCGTTCGTGGCGTCGAGACCGACGTACCCGTCCGGACTGTCCTGGGGCTCCGCCGGCGGAGTGGGAATGGGTGCCATGCGGCCACGCTAGGCCCCGTCGGGCGGCGACGGAAGCCGCGGCGGCGGCAGACCTCCGGCCCCTCTCGCGTCCCCCTCCTGTCACGCTTCTGTCACAGGTTCCCGGACCCGATTTCTTCGAACTCCGTCACACGATCGGGGGTTTCCAGGCCGTTCACCGGGGTATTCGAACAGAATTCTCACGCGCCGGCACCCTCCTCTCGAATTGGGCGGAGGAAAGCGTCTCGACCATCGATCGGCGCGGATCCGCGGCACTGATTCCGCGCCGATTCCGCGGCGGTGCCGGGAGATCCGGCACCGCCGCGGAATTTCACGGATTGGGCGTGCCACCGCCGTGCGGTCCCACCGACCGCGCCAGGGCCCCGTCGAGCCGGTCGCGGATCCTTCCGACCGACTCGGTCAGCTCGGCGGGCTCCAGGACCTCGAACGGGAAGCCGGTCATCATGATGTGGATCACCATCACGTCCAGGCTCGGCGCGCCGCTGCGCAGGAGGCAGGCGTCCGGGCCGTCGGCCTCCAGCGTCCCGGCGGACGGCGAGATCCGCTCGGCGGCCTCGTGCAGCGGCACCAGCAGCCGGACCACGGACCGCTCGGCGTACGCGTGTGTGGAGACGCCTCTGGAGACATGGGCGGCCAGGTCCCCGGCGGGCGGCTCGCGCGGGGTGAAGCGGGGCCCGTGCGGCGGCCTGGGGGTGATGCGGTCGACCCGGAAGGTCCGCCAGTCCGCCCGGTCGACGTCCCAGGCGACCAGGTACCAGCGCCGCTCGGTGCAGACCAGCCGGTGCGGTTCGACGGTGCGCCGGCTCACGGCGCCGTCGTGCGTGCGGTACTCGAAGCGCAGCCGCTCGGCGTCCCGGCACAGGTGGGCGATGTCGGTGAGCAGCGCCGGGTCGACCGGAGAGGCCGACGGGCCGCCGCTCAGCATCGGCACGGTGAAGGCGTTGAGCGCGCCCACCCGGCGGCGCAGCCGGTTCGGCAGCACCTGCTCCAGCTTGGCCAGGGCGCGCACCGAGCTCTCGCCGATCCCCTCGATGCCCTGGCCGGCGGCGGTGCGCAGGCCGACGGCCACGGCGACGGCCTCGTCGTCGTCCAGCAGCAGCGGGGGGAGCTCGGCGCCCGCGCCGAGCTGGTAGCCGCCACCGGTGCCGGGGCTGGCGTTGACCGGGTAGCCCAGCTCGCGCAGCCGGTCCACGTCCCGGCGGACCGTGCGCGGGGTGACGCCGAGCCGTTCGGCCAGTGCGGCACCGGACCACTCGCGGTGGGCCTGGAGCAGCGAGAGCAGGCGCAGCAGTCGTGCCGAGGTCTCCAACATGGGACGATTCTTCCCGCCGATGCGGACAGCCGCTGTCCTCGACGGGACAGCGGCTGCGGTGCGCGGCCGGCTCAGAGCGCCAGGCGCCGGCCGGGCACGATCAGGTCCGGGTCGTCGCCGATGACGTTCCGGTTGGCGGCGTAGACCCGCTGCCAGGTGGTGCCGTGCCGGGCGGCGATGGCGCTGAGGGTGTCGCCCTCCCGGACGGTGTAGTCGCCGCGGGACGCGGCACGGCCGGTGTGGGCCGCCGTGCGCTCGGGCCGCGCGGCCGGCGCCGACTTCGTCGTCGCACCGCTCCCGGTCGCCGCTCCCGAGGCCGCCCCGGGGGCGGTCCCGGTGGCTCCGGCACGGCCCGAGCAGACCGGCCAGGCCCCCCAGCCCTGGGCCTGCTGGACCTTGGCGGCGACGGCGATCTGCGCGCTCCGGGAGGCCTGGTCGGCCGTCGGGGCGTAGGCGCCGCCGCCGTAGGCGCGCCAGGTGCCGGCGGAGAACTGGAGCCCGCCGTAGTAGCCGTTGCCGGTGTTGATGTGCCAGTCGCCGCCGCTCTCGCACTGGGCGATGCGGTCCCACACCCCGCTGTCCGCGGCGCTCGCCTCGCCGCTGGCGGCCAGCAGCCCCAGCGGGGCCAGCAGCGCGGCTCCGGCCAGGGCGGCCGCTGCCGTACGGCCCTTGCGGGCTCCGTCGGGACGGGCGGTGCGGCGGGTGGTATCGGCACAATCGGACATGTAACTCCCTCTCCACGTACCCGGGCTCCCCCGGACGGAGCGCGCCTCGCCGCGCAGGACCGCGGTTCCTCGCGCCCGCCCCGCCCGCCGCGACCGGTGCGGCGATCGTGCTCTGCCTGGCCGGCCGGCGGACGTACCCGAGCGGTGCTGGTTGCACACGGCGAAGGAATGTAGAGAGGGCGGACGGGCTGTTTCAACCAAGTCGCCGTCGTTCCAGGCCAGTTCGCGGTTACCTCAGGTATCGGCGAATTTCGGCCAGCCGTTTCGTCCGTGGATTTCAGGATTTTTCGACCACTTACCCGAATGGCGCGTGACCCACTTCACTCGTTCAAGTGCCTTGAAGAGAAACGGACTTGACGGTGAGTGTCCGGTTCCGGACCGATGGTGACCGTGTGCGGTGGATGGTTCGATTCCGTTGCTCCGAGGGCGTGACCCCCACCACAGGACGCCCGTTGTCTTCTTCATGAGCCCGGAACCCCGGGGCTCAGCGGCCGGGAGCCACCCGGCCGACCCAGCACCGCATCCCGAGGGAGCCACCGTGCCGCGCATGCTCGACGTCAGTGACGCAGTACGCGCCGAGATCGGCGACGAAGAAGCCGACCGGCTGCTCGCCGGAGAGAACGCCCCGGGCAGTTACGACTGCACGTCCTGCCGCACCCCGGGCGACTCCGAGCAGGAGCGCACCAGCACCGTTCTGTTCGTCGGCGACGAGACCGCCGTCCTCGCCTTCGCCCACGCTGGCTGCCTGCCCTCGCAGGTCGTCCAGGTCACCGAGGAGCAGTTGCAGGGCGCCGTCCGGTCCATCGGCGGACGCCCGGCCGCGGACGGCGACCTGAGGCGGTCCGTGCCCGAGCAGGCGGTGCTCGGTGTGACCAGCGGACTGGTCCTCGTCGAGGGCGAGTTGCACCCGGCGCTCGTCGTCGAGCCGACGGCTCCCATCGTGCGCCCCGGCTCCTTCGGCGCCGGCGACGACTTCCTGCCGCTGCTCATCGAGCAGGGCTTCATGCCGGTGACGGAGCTGGTGTCGGTCCCGCCGGTGCTGCACGGATGGTCGGTGCTGCTCGCGATGGGCCAGCTCCACGCGGTGCTCCAGCCGGGAGTGGGCGGTGGCCAGCCGGTGGCCTGGTGGCAGGCGCACCAGCCGCTGCAGGTGACGGACGGCTGGCGGGCCGCCGCCAACAAGCACCAGCAGGTACTGCTGTTCGCGGCGCCGGTGGGATCCATCGGGCGGCAGCCCCGGGAGGACCTGCTGCGCGCCTCCCTCGACCGGGCCGCGGCCGGGGGCAAGCTGGTGGCGGCGGCGCTGCCTCTCGCCGGCACCTGAGACCCGCCCGGCCGCACGCCGGGAACACGCCCCACTTGTCCGACCGCATCCCTTTCGGATTCCGTTCGTTTGGACATACGTGCACGCATATGACGCCCCTCCTCCCCGCCGGCCAGCCTTCGTCTCCGTTCCGTCCGCCCGGGCAGGGGAGGGTTCGGCCGCGCCCTCGGCCACGCCGATCTACGACTCGCTCTACGCGGAGTGGGTCAAGGCCTTCCGTACGCTGCCGGGTGACCGCAGCGGTGAGGAGGAGCTGGGCTTCTGCGCCTTCGGGAACACCACCCCGCACAGCACCGGTTCGTACCGCATGACCTCCTACAGCGCCTACAGCGCGGGGGCGTACAGCGCCCGGCAGGGCGGCGGTCAGCAGCAGCCGCAGTGGCAGCGGGTCGGCACGCTGGGGCGGCAGCAGGACACCGGGATGCACCACGTCCCGGCGGGGCTGCCGCCCGCCCCGCGGCGCGGCGCCTGAGGCATGGCGAAGGGCGGCCCCCGGAAGCGGGGGCCGCCCTTCGCCATGCCCTGGGGGCGGTTACTTCTTCTTGCCTCGCTTCTCGCGCACCCGCACCGAGATGTGGATCGGGGTGCCCTCGAAGCCGAACTCCTCGCGCAGGCGGCGCTCGATGAAGCGCCGGTAACCGGCCTCGATGAAGCCGGAGGCGAAGAGGACGAACCGCGGCGGCTTGGTCCCGGCCTGGGTGCCGAACAGGATGCGCGGCTGCTTGCCGCCCCGGACCGGGTGCGGGTGGGCCGACACCAGCTCGCCGAGGAAGGCGTTCAGCCGGCCGGTGGGCACCCGGGTCTCCCAGCCGGCGAGCGCGGTCTCGACCGCCGGGACCAGCTTCTCCATGTGCCGGCCGGTACGGGCCGAGACGTTGACCCGGGGCGCCCAGGCGACCTGGCCCAGCTCGGTCTCGATCTCCCGCTCCAGGTAGTAGCGGCGCTCCTCGTCGAGGGTGTCCCACTTGTTGAACGCCAGGACGACCGCGCGGCCCGCCTCCACGGCCATGGTGACGATGCGCTGGTCCTGGACCGAGATGTTCTCGGAGGCGTCGATCAGGATGACGGCGACCTCCGCCTTCTCGACGGCGGCCGCGGTGCGCAGCGAGGCGTAGTAGTCGGCGCCCTGCTGGAGGTGGACCCGCTTGCGGATGCCCGCGGTGTCGACGAACTTCCAGGTCACCCCGCCCAGCTCGATCAGCTCGTCGACCGGGTCGCGGGTGGTGCCGGCGAGTTCGTTGACGACGACGCGCTCCTCGCCCGCCACCTTGTTCAGGAGGGAGGACTTGCCGACGTTCGGACGGCCGATGAGGGCGATGCGGCGCGGACCGCCGACCGCGGTGCCGAAGGTCTGCTCGGGCGCCTCGGGCAGCGCCTCGAGAACGGCGTCCAGCATGTCGCCGGTGCCTCGTCCGTGCAGGGCGGAGACGGGGTGCGGCTCGCCGAGGCCGAGGGCCCAGAGGTAGGTGGCGTCGGCCTCGCCGCTCGGGCCGTCGACCTTGTTGGCGGCCAGCACGACGGGCTTGCCCGCCTTGCGCAGCAGCCGTACGACCGCCTCGTCGGTGTCGGTGGCGCCGACCTTCGCGTCCACGACGAACACGACGGCGTCGGCGGCCTCGATCGCGTACTCGGCCTGCGCGGCGACGGAGGCGTCGATACCGAGGACGTCCTGCTCCCAGCCGCCGGTGTCGACCACCTTGAAGCGGCGGCCCGCCCACTCGGCCTCGTAGGTGACGCGGTCGCGGGTGACGCCGGGCTTGTCCTCGACCACGGCCTCGCGACGGCCGATGATCCGGTTCACCAGGGTCGACTTGCCGACGTTGGGGCGGCCGACGACGGCGAGCACGGGCAGCGGCCCGTGACCCGCCGCCTCGATGGCGCCCTCGACGTCCTCGATGTCGAAGCCCTCTTCCGCGGCGAGCTCCATGAACTCCGCGTACTCGGCGTCGCCGAGAGCCCCGTGGTCGTACTCGTGCTCAGCCGAGTCGCCGGGCTGGGTCTGGTCGTTCATGAAGTCCGTACCTCGTCGTTCATCGTGGTGATCGGTGGAGCGGCCCTGGTGGACCGGTCCACTACTCAAGTGTCGCTTGCCCTGCCCGGCGGATCGGGCCGGAGGAAATCAACGGTATCCGACCGGGCCCCGCGTCTTCGGCGGGTTGCGCCGGGCGGGGCTCAGCGCCCGGTGAGGCGCCTGGCGTTCTCCAGATGGCCGGTGAGCTGCTTCTGGATGCGCTCGGTCGCCTCGTCCAGCGCCCCGCGCGTGCGCCGTCCCGAGCCGTCGCCCGCGTCGAACGGGTCGCCGAAGACGACGTCGACGCGGGAGCGCAGCGGGGGCAGCGCCTTCGTCAGCCGGCTGGGGCGCGCGGTGCTTCCCAGTACGGCCACGGGCACGACGGGCGCCCCGCTGCGCACCGCGAAGTAGGCGAGCCCGGCCCGCAGCGAGGCGAAGTCGCCCTCGCCCCGGGTGCCCTCCGGGAAGATGCCCAGCACCCCGCCGGCCGCCAGCACGCCGAGGGCCCGGGTGATGGCGGTGCGGTCCGCGGCGGCCCGGTCCACCTTGAGCTGGCCGATGCCGGTCAGGAAGGGGTCCAGCGGGCCGACGAACGCCTCCTTCTTGATCAGGAAGTGCGTCGGCCGGGGCGAGACGCCCATGACCATCGGCCCGTCGATGTTGTGCGAGTGGTTCACGGCGAGGATCGCCGGACCGCTCGCGGGCAGCTTCCAGGCGCCGAGCACACGCGGCCGCCACAGCCCGTACATCAGGCCGACGCCGATGCGCCGCCCGATCTCGGCGCCCCGCTCCGACGGAAGGCTCACTTCCCGGCCCGCTTCTCCTCGACCAGGGTGACGACGCACTCGATGACCTGGGCGAGGGTGAGCTCGGTGGTGTCCACCTCGACCGCGTCGTCCGCCTTGGCGAGCGGGGAGGCCTTGCGGCTGGAGTCGGCGGCGTCCCGCTTGATCAGGGCCTCGCGGGTGGCGTGGACGTCGGCGCCCTTCAGCTCGCCGCTGCGGCGGGCCGCACGGGCCTCCGGGGAGGCGGTGAGGAAGATCTTCAGGTCGGCGTCCGGCAGCACGGTGGTGCCGATGTCCCGGCCCTCGACCACGATGCCGAGCTCGGCACCGGCCGCCAGGAAGCGCTGCAGCTCGGTGATCCGGGTGCGCACCTCGGGCACCGCGCTGACCGCGCTGACCTTGGAGGTGACCTCCTGGGTGCGGATCGGGGCGGCCACGTCGACACCGTCGACCGTGATGGTCGGCGCGGACGGGTCGGTGCCGGAGACGATCTCCGGCTTGCCCGCGACGGCGGCGATGGCGGTCGGGTCCTCCAGGTCGATGCCGTTGGCCACCATCCACCAGGTGATGGCCCGGTACTGGGCGCCGGTGTCGAGGTAGCTCAGGCCGAGCTGGGCGGCCACGGCCTTCGACGTGCTCGACTTGCCCGTGCCGGAGGGGCCGTCGATCGCGACGATCACGGGCTTGGCGGTCGGGGCGCCGTTTTCCACGGGGACACCTTCCTGGTGCGGTGCGGTTCAGGGGGGGCTGGAGCGCGAGAGCGCCCCGCACAAGGTTACTGGGTACGGCTGACCGGGACGGACGGCCGTCCTCCTACTGCCGCAGCGCCCAGCCCCGCTCGCGCAGCGCCTCCTTCAGCACGGACGCCGCCCTGGGCTCGACCAGGAGCTGCACGAGTCCGGCCTGCTGCCCCGTCGCGTGCTCGATCCGGACGTCCTCGACGTTGACCCCGGCCCGTCCCGCGTCCGCGAAGATGCGGGCGAGCTGGCCGGGCTGGTCGTCGATGAGGACGACGACCGTCTCGTACACGCGTGGCGCGCTGCCGTGCTTGCCGGGTACCCGTACCTGGCCCGCGTTGCCGCGGCGCAGCACGTCCTCGATGCCCGAGCCGCCCTCGCGGCGCTTGTCCTCGTCGGAGGACTGCAGGGCGCGCAGGGCGCGGACGGTCTCCTCGAGGTCGGCGGAGACGTCGGCGAGCAGATCGGCGACCGGGCCGGGGTTGGCGGAGAGGATGTCGATCCACATCCCGGGGTCGGAGGCGGCGATCCGGGTCACGTCCCGGATGCCCTGCCCGCACAGCCGCACGGCCGCCTCCTCGGCGTGCTCCAGGCGGGCCGCGACCATGCTGGAGACCAGGTGGGGCATGTGGGAGACGAGCGCCACGGCCCGGTCGTGGGCGTCGGCGTCCATGACGACCGGCACGGCCCGGCAGTGCGAGACCAGTTCCAGGGCGAGGTTGAGGACCTCGGTGTCGGTCTCCCGGGTCGGGGTGAGCACCCAGGGGCGGCCCTCGAAGAGGTCGCCGGTGGCGGCCAGCGGGCCCGACTTCTCCCGGCCGGACATGGGGTGCGTGCCGATGTAGGCGGACAGGTCGAGGCCGCGGGCCTCCAGCTCGCGGCGCGGACCGCCCTTGACGCTGGCCACGTCGACGTAGCCGCGCGCGGCACCGCGGGTCATGGCGTCCGCGAGGACGCCGGCCACGTGTGCGGGCGGGGCGGCGACGACGGCGAGGTCCACCGGGCCGGCGGGGGCCTCGTCGGTGCCGGCACCCAGCGCGGCCGCCGTGCGGGCCTGTTCGGGATCGTGGTCGGTGAGGTGGACGACGACGCCCCGCCGGGTCAGGGCGAGCGCGGCGGAGGTGCCGATGAGCCCGGTGCCGATGACGAGTGCGGTTCTCACTGGGCGATGTCCTTGCGCAGGGCGGCGGCGGCGCCGAGGTAGACGTGGGCGATCCGGTCGCGGGGCCGGTCCGACTCGATGTGCGCGAGCACCCGGACGACCCGGGGCATGGCGCCCTCGATGTCCAGTTCCTGGGCGCAGATCAGGGGGACGTCGACGATCCCCAGCTTGCGGGCGGCGGCGGCCGGGAAGTCGCTGTGCAGGTCGGGGGTGGCCGTGAACCAGATGCTGATCAGGTCGTCGGCGGTGAGTCCGTTGCGCTCCAGTATCGCGGTGAGCAGGGCTCCGACCTGCTCGTCCATGTGGTCGGCCTCGTCCCGCTCCAGTGGGACGGCCCCCCGGACCGCTCGTACCGCCACGGCGCTGCTCCTCGCTGACATGTGTTGCTGGCATGCGTTTCGTTCTGGCCCGTCCAGCCTAGCCATGCCCCGGGCGGCCGGGTGCGCGGCGCCCGCCCGCTGAGACGCGGGGCCGACCCGGTGACGCCGTGTCCTCTCCCCCGCCACCTGCTTCGGCAGGAGAGCCTTTGGTGCCAAGATGTCATGAATCATGGCTTTTCTTACTGCCGATGTTCGGAGTGACGACATGACCTACAGCACGACGCGGCGCACGGTTCTCGCGACGGGCGCGGCGGCGCTCGCCACCGGCTGCGGGGGCAGCGGCGGCGATACGACGGGCTCCTCCTCCTCGTCGCCCGGCGGCATGGAGCTGGCGAGCACCAGCGACATCCCCGAGGGCGGCGGCAAGATCTTCAAGGCGCAGAAGATCGTGGTCACCCAGCCGTCGAAGGGCGACTTCAAGGCCTTCTCGGCGATCTGCACCCACGAGGGCTGCACGGTGAGCGAGGTGGCCGACGGCACCATCGACTGCCCCTGCCACGGCAGCAGGTTCCACATCGCCGACGGCTCGGTGGCGCACGGGCCGGCGACCCGGCCGCTGCCCGCCGAGACGATCAAGGTGGAGGGAAATTCGATCCACCTGGCGTGAGGGGCCCGCGTACGCTCCGGGAATGCAGCCCGAGGACCTGGTACGCGACCACACGATCTACGCCTGCGTCATGGGTTCGCGGGCCTTCGGCCTGGCCACCGAGGCCAGTGACACCGACCGGCGGGGCGTCTTCCTCGCCCCCACTCCCCTGTTCTGGCGGTTCGAGCGGCCGCCGGCGCATGTGGAGGGGCCGGGCGAGGAAAGGTTCTCCTGGGAGCTGGAGCGGTTCTGCGAGCTGGCGCTGCGCGGCAACCCGAACGTCCTGGAGTGCCTGCACTCCCCACTGGTGGAGCACGTGGACGACACCGGCCGCGAACTGCTGTCGCTGCGCGGCGCCTTCCTCTCCCGGCAGGTGTACGAGACCTTCACGCGCTACGCCCTCGGCCAGCGCCGCAAGCTCGACGCCGACGTCCGCACGACGGGCGTCCCCCGCTGGAAGCACGCCATGCACCTGCTGCGCCTGCTGACGAGCGCCCGGGACCTGCTGCGCACCGGGGAACTGCGGATCGACGTGGGCGCCGAGCGGGAGCCGCTGCTGGCGGTGAAGCGGGGCGAGATCCCCTGGCCGGAGGTCGAGACCCGCATGGCCCGGCTCGCGGCGCAGGCCGAGGAGGCCCTGCACGGCACGCCGCTGCCGCCGGAACCGGACCGCGCACGGGTGGCCGGATTCCTCTTCCGGGCGCGCCGGGACTCAGCCCGCCGGGCGGACGCGCACGACGAAGTCGTGCAGGGCGTCGTGGACCGTGGGGGCGTCGGGCAGCGCTGAGGCGGCCTGCGCCTCGTCGAGCACGGCGTGCAGGCGTTCCACGTCGGCCTCCACACGCGCGTGGTCGACGTCGGCGGCGCCCTGCTCGCGCTCGGCCTTGGCGGCGATCAGCTCGGCCAGGTAGGCGGGCGCGTCCGCCTGGTCCAGCAGGGTGGGCAGATGGGCCTGCACCTCACCGCTGCGCATCAGATGGATTCCGGTGAGCAGCACGCGGAAGGTGTAGAGCAGCGGCTTGAGTTCGCCGGTCTTGTCGAACAGCCGCCACTGGGTCACCGCGAACCCGCGGTAGTGGTGCGCGTGGTGGCTGGTGAGGACGCCCGGGGCCAGAGCGGCCAGCTCCCGGTGCGCCTCGCAGGTGTGCGCCACGAGGGGGGACAGAAGCTGCTCCAGCACATAGCCGTTGCGCCGGAGCATCAGCCGGGCGAACTTGCGGACATCGTGGGTGACGAGGTCCATCTCGACGCCGAAGCGCACCCAGGTCCGCGACCGGGTCTCCTCCGGCTCGCGCAGCCCGAGCAGGTCCGCCGCGGGCAGCAGATGGACACCGCGCAGGTCGAGGTCGGAGTCCGCGGAGGGGAACCCGTACAGGTGGGATCCGGAGACGGTCGCGAACAGCAGGGGGTGGGGCTGCTCGGCGATCACGGGCGTCAGGTCCATGTCGAGGTCGTCGATCATGGCGCTAAGCGTCCCAGAGCGCCCCCAGTGCCAACAGGTCGCCCCGGTACTCGATCCGCCCGGCCCAGTCGGCGGGCCAGGCGTCCGCGCCGAGCCAGGCGCCCGCGAACGCGCCGGTGAGGCAGGCGATGGAGTCCGAGTCGCCCGAGGAGCAGGCGGCCCGGCGCAGGGCGGTGACGGGCTGGTCGGGAAAGAGCAGGAAGCAGAGCAGTCCGGTGGCGAGGGCCTCCTCGGCGATCCAGCCCTCTCCGGTGGCCAGGCAGGGGTCGGTCTCCGGGGAGACGGTGCGCACGGCCTCCTGGAGGCGGCCGAGCATGTCCAGGCACTCGTCCCACCCGCGCGCGATGAAGTGCTCGGGGCCGGGGTCCTGGGAGCGGGTCCACAGGTCGCCGAGCCAGGCGTGGTCGTAGCGGGTGCGGTTGTCGTAGGCGTAGCTGCGGAGCCGCCCGACCAGCCCGGCCGGGTCGGCGCCCCGGGCGAGCAGGTGCACGGCGTGGGCGGTGAGGTCGCAGGCGGCCAGGGCGGTGGGGTGTGCGTGGGTGAGCGCGGACTGCAACTGGGCGGCGCCGGCACGCTGTTCGCGGGTGAGGCCGGGAGCGAGGCCGATGGGGGCGACCCGCATGTTGGCGCCGCAGCCCTTGGAGTCGACCCGGCCGGCGTCCTGCCAGGCGCGGCCCTCCTCCTTGAGCAGGCGGCACGCGGTCAGGCAGGTGTTGCCCGGGGCGCGGTCGTTGTCCGGCGACAGGTACCAGTCCACGAACTCCTCGCGCAGCGGCCGCGCCAGCCGTTCCGGGGCGAGGTCCCCGCGCTCCATGGCCGTGCGGAGCCCGCGGCCGACGGCGAGGGTCATCTGGGTGTCGTCGGAGACGAGGGCGCGCCGCGGCAGCTCCATCGCCCGCCAGGGGCCGCACTCGGCGAGGATCGAGGGGACGTCGTCGAACTCGGTCGGGAAGCCGAGGGCGTCCCCGAGGGCGAGGCCGAGGAGCGAGCCGGTGGCGGCGCGCTTGCTCGGGCGGGTGGTGGTCATGCGGGGCTTCCTTCCCGGGACGGTCGGAGCAGGGGCGGGTGCAGGGCGGCCGCGGGGCCCGCGCGGTAGAGGGCGGCCGGCTTGCCGCGGCCTGCGGTGAGCCGGGCGGCGCCGGGGACGGGCTCGACGAAGCCGGGAGTGGCGAGCACCTTGCGGCGGAAGTTGGGCCGGTCCAGGGCGGTGCCCCACACCGCCTCGTACACCTGCTGCAGCTCGCCCAGGGTGAACTCCGGCGGGCAGAAGGCGGTGGCGGCGTGGGTGTTCTCCAGCCGGGCGCCGACCCGGTCGTGGGCGTCGGCGAGGATGCGGTCGTGGTCGAAGGCGAGCGGCCCCACCGAGCCGTACGGCAGCCAGCGGGCCCGGGCCGCGTCGCCGCCGCCGCGCGGTTCGGGGGGATCGGGCACCAGCGCGGTGAACGCGACGGAGACGACCCGCATCCGGGGGTCGCGGCCCGGCTCGCTGTAGGTGCGCGACTGCTCCAGGTCCAGCCCGCAGACGTCGTCCAGGCCGGTCTCCTCGGCGAGTTCACGCCGGGCGGCCGTCTCCGCGGACTCGTCGGGCAGCAGGAAGCCGCCGGGCAGCGCCCACCGGCCGGCGTAGGGTTCCTGCCCGCGTTCGACCAGCAGCACGTGCAGCACGCCCTGGCGGACGGTCAGGACGGCGAGGTCGACGGTGACGGCGAAAGGCTCGTAGGCGTGCTTGTCGTAGCCGTGCGGCACGGACACCCCCTTTTATAGTCATCGAGACTATAAAAGGGGGTGTCCGTGCCGCACAACCTCTCTAGAGGTCGACCTCCTGCATCAGCATCCCGACCTCGGTGTTGGACAGGCGGCGCAGCCAGCCCGACTTCTGGTCGCCCAGGGTGATCGGGCCGAAGGAGGTGCGCACCAGCTTCTCGACCGGGAAGCCGGCCTCGGCGAGCATGCGGCGCACGATGTGCTTGCGGCCCTCGTGCAGGGTCACCTCGACCAGGTAGTTCTTGCCGGTCTGCTCGACCACCCGGAAGTGGTCCGCGCGCGCGTAGCCGTCCTCGAGCTGGATGCCGTCCTTCAGGCGCTTGCCCAGGTCACGCGGGATGGGACCGACGATGGCCGCGAGGTACGTCTTCTTCACGCCGTACTTCGGGTGGGTCAGCCGGTGTGCCAGCTCGCCGTGGTTGGTGAGCAGGATGACACCCTCGGTCTCGGTGTCGAGCCGCCCGACGTGGAAGAGCCGGGTCTCGCGGTTGGTGACGTAGTCGCCGAGGCACTGCCGGCCCTCGGGGTCCTCCATGGTGGAGACGACACCGGCGGGCTTGTTGAGCGAGAAGAACTGGTACGACTGCGTGGCGACGGTCAGACCGTCGACCTTGACCTCGTCCTTCTCCGGGTCGACCCGGCGGCCCTGCTCCAGCACGATCTCGCCGTTGATCTCGACCCGGGCCTGCTCGATCAGCTCCTCGCAGGCGCGACGGGATCCGTAGCCCGCGCGCGCGAGCACCTTCTGCAGCCGCTCGCCCTCCTGCTCGGCGCCGGGGAAGGTCTTGGGCAGCTTGACGTCCTTCTTGCCCGCGTACCGCTCCCGGTTGCGCTCCTCGGCCCGCGTCTCGAACTCGCGCGAGCGCCCCGGGGCCGACCGGCCGCCGCGCTGCTGGGACTGCTTCGGGCCGCCCTTGGCGCCGCCGCGCGCGGAGCCGCCGCGCCCGGACTTGGGACCGTCCTGGGAGGCCCCGGGGCCCACGTCGTAGCGGCGCTCCTCGGGGCGGGGCTTGCGGGGCCGGCCCTGCCCCTGCTTCTGGTCCCTGTCGTTGCCGGCACCGCGGTGGTTACCGCGCCCGCCGCTCTTGCCGCTGCCGCTGCTTCGCATCAAGGTTTCCGTCTTAGTCGTC
This sequence comes from Streptomyces cellostaticus, assembly GCF_023630175.1. Taxonomy (GTDB): domain Bacteria; phylum Actinomycetota; class Actinomycetes; order Streptomycetales; family Streptomycetaceae; genus Streptomyces; species Streptomyces cellostaticus_A. The sequence continues at coordinate 100,232 of NZ_JALLIN010000018.1, forward strand.
TGCGTCCTGACCGCCGGGCGCGTCGGGCGCGTCCGGGTCGAACGACGGGACCCCCTCCTGGGTCTCGGCCTCGATCGCCTCCGCCTCCGGGAGGAAGGGCGCGAGTTCCGGAAGTTCGTCAAGGCCGCGCAGGCCCATCCGCTCCAGGAAGTAGTTCGTCGTCCTGTACAGGATCGCACCTGTTTCGGGTTCCGTGCCCGCCTCCTCGACCAGACCGCGCTGGAGGAGGGTGCGCATCACGCCGTCGCAGTTCACTCCGCGCACGGCGGAGACCCGGCTGCGGCTGACCGGCTGGCGGTAGGCGACGACCGCGAGGGTCTCCAGCGCGGCCTGGGTGAGACGGGCCGTCTGGCCGTCGAGGACCAGGCGTTCCACGGCGGGCGCGTACTCGGCGCGGGTGTAGAAGCGCCAGCCGCCCGCGACGAACCGCAGCTCGAAGCCGCGGCCCTGCACGGTGTAGTCGTCGGCCAGCGCACGCAGCGCGTCCCCGATCTGCCGCCTGGGGCGCTCGAGGATGCGGGCCAGGTGCTCCTCGGTCGCGGGTTCGTCCACGACCATCAGGACCGCTTCGAGGGCGGGCTTGAGGTCCAGCCCCGCGACGGCGCCCGGGGGCGCGTCGGCGGGCGCCTCGGTGGGCCGGGCGGGCGTCGGGGCGGGGTCCTTGGGTGCCCCGGTGGTCTCGCTCACGCCTTCTTCTCCTCCTCGGTCTCCGCGGGCGGCCGGTCGAACTCGTCGGTGACCATCGGTGCCGTGTCCGTGTCCCCGCCGGTCCAGCGCACCAGCAGCTCCCCGAGGGCCGTCTCCTGCTCCAGGGCGACGGCCTTCTCCCGGTACAGCTCCAGCAGCGCCAGGAAGCGGGCCACGACCGTCAGGGTGTCGTCGGTGTCCTCGACCAGCGCCCGGAAGTCGGCCTCGCCCAGTTCCCGGAGCCGCGCCACCACGATCCCCGCCTGTTCCTGCACGCTGACCAGCGGGGCGTGGATGTGGTCGACGTAGACCTCCGGCTTGGCCTTCGGCTGCATCGCCCTGACCGCGAGCCTGGCGAACCCCTCGGGGCCGATGCTGATGACGACCTCGGGCAGCAGCTCGGCGTGCTGGGGCTCCAGGCCGACGGTACGGGGATGGCGGCGGGCCTCCTCGTCCAGGCGCTCGTTGAAGATGTCGGCGATCCGCTTGTACGCGCGGTACTGCAGCAGCCGCGCGAACAGCAGGTCCCGGGCCTCCAGCAGCGCGAGGTCGGCCTCGTCCTCGACCTCGGCGGCGGGCAGCAGCCGGGCGGCCTTGAGGTCGAGCAGTGTGGCGGCGACGACGAGGAACTCGGTCGTCTGGTCCAGGTCCCAGTCGGGGCCCATGGCCCGGATGTGCGCCATGAACTCGTCGGTGACCTTGGACAGGGCGACCTCGGTGACGTCCAGCTTGTGCTTGGAGATGAGCTGGAGCAGCAGGTCGAACGGCCCCTCGAAGTTGGCCAGCCGGACCTTGAAGACACCGTCGGCGGCGCTCTCCCCGGCGGCGCCGGCACCGGACTCGACGGAGCCGCCCTCCGGTGACGGTCGCGGCGGCTCCGGTACGGCGGTCCCCGACGGCCGGGCGGGGTTCGCGGCCACCTCGTCCGGCACGGCCGGGGCGGGCTCGGCCACTGCCGGCGGCGAGGGTTCAGCCAGCGGCGGGGGTTCGGCCGAGGCGGGTGCGATCGGGGCGGGTGCCGGGTCCGGCGGAGGTGCCGGGGCCGGCTCGGCCACTGCCGGCGGCGGGGGTTCGGCCGAGGCGGGTGCGATCGGGGCGGGTGCGACCGTCGCGGGTGCCGGCTCCGGCGGAGCGGGGTGCGGCTCGGCGGTCCGGGGGCGGGACGTGGTGCCCGGTCCACGGCCCAGGGCACGCCTGCGGCCGGCACCGGGGCCGGAGGCGGGGGCGTCGTTCGGGGTCATGGCCGTCGCAGGCTATCGCCTGGCGGCCGCCCGGCCGACTACCGACCCCGCAGCCGCCGCACCAGGATGCTCGCGTCCCCTCGGGACTCCAGGTCGGCCAGGACCACGGCGACCGCCTCGCGGACGATGCGGCCGCGGTCCACGGCGAGGCCGTGCTCACCGCGCAGGACCAGCCGGGCGTGTTCGAGGTCCATCAGTTCCTCGGCGGACACGTACACCGTGATCTTCTCGTCGTGCCGTTCGCGCCCGCTGGGCCGCCGGTTCGCCGCCCGCCCGCGCTTGCGCGGCTGCGCGGCCGCCGAGGCCGCGGCGGTGGCCGACCCCTCCGGCGGCGCCTGGCGCCGGGACGGCCGGGTGCGAGACTCGCCGGTCCCGGCCGGCTCCGCGCCCGCGGCGGCGTGTTCCGCGCCCTCTCCGTCACCGCCCTGGACGGGCACCGACTGCGGCGCGTCCTCGGCGGCCACGTCGTCGCTCTCCCCCGCGGGAGCCGGCACCCGGGCCTCGCCGTTGGCCCCGCGCCGGGGCGTGGACGGCTGGAGCGCCATTCCCCCTGTCGTACGGAACAGTTCGTCGGCCCCGGGCAGACTCACTCGGCGTGACACCGGGCGAGCACCTCCCTGGCGAGCTGGCGGTAGGCGGCGGCACCGACGGAGTTGGAGGCGTACGTGGTGATCGGCTCACCGGCGACGGTGGTCTCCGGGAAGCGGACCGTGCGGCCGATGACCGTGTGGTAGACGTGGTCGTCGAACGCCTCGACCACGCGCGCGAGCACCTCACGGCTGTGCACCGTGCGCGAGTCGTACATCGTGGCGAGGATTCCGTCGAGCTCCAGGTCGGGGTTGAGCCGCTCCTGGACCTTCTCGATGGTCTCGGTCAGCAGGGCCACACCGCGCAGCGCGAAGAACTCGCACTCCAGCGGGACGATGACCTTGTGGGCGGCCGTCAGCGCGTTGACCGTGAGCAGGCCCAGCGAGGGCTGGCAGTCGATCACGATGTAGTCGTAGTCGTCCATCAGCGGCTTGAGCGCACGCTGGAGGGTCGACTCGCGCGCGACCTCGGAGACGAGCTGGACCTCGGCGGCCGACAGGTCGATGTTGGACGGCAGCAGGTCCATGTTGGGGACCGCCGTCTTCAGCAGGACCTCGTCCGCCGACATGCCCCGCTCCATGAGCAGGTTGTAGACGGTGAGGTCCAGCTCCATGGGGTTGACGCCGAGACCCACCGACAGCGCGCCCTGCGGGTCGAAGTCCACGAGCAGCACGCGCCGGCCGTACTCCGCGAGCGCGGCACCCAGGTTGATGGTCGACGTGGTCTTGCCGACGCCGCCCTTCTGGTTGCACATCGCGATGATCTTCGCGGGGCCGTGGTCGGTCAGCGGGCCGGGGATCGGGAAGTACGGCAGCGGGCGCCCGGTCGGACCGACGCGCTCACGGCGCTGGCGGGCCGCGTCGGGCGCGAGCGTGGCCGCGTACTCGGGGTCGGGCTCGTACTCGGCGTCGGGGTCGTAGAAGTGCCCGTCGGGCAGTTCGTCGTAGTCGGCGAGCTGGTTGTGGGGCGCGCCACTTCCGTCGCCGGCCATGGCGTTCACGTGATGGCCATCCATGCTGTGGTGTGCTGTCCGGACCGGCTGCGGACCCGGAGTCTGGTGGGCTGCGAAGGTGCGCACAGCGACGGAGCCGACAGCCTCGGATCCCGCGGAACCGGCCTGGCCCCGTACCGGCATTCCTGGTTGACCACCCCCGGGAGTAAATGTCGACTCGTTCACAAGTCGTCTTACCTCCTTGGTGACCAGGAAACTTCTAGACAAGGTCAGCGTGGCACCATGCCGACGGTTGGCGACTCTATGGCGTGTCGGCGGTCCGCAGCAACACAATCCGCCGGACCCGGCCGGATGTGTCGGCAATGAAACATCCCTCTGTCAAGGGCGTACGGGCGTCGCACCGCAGGTTTCGCCGGTGTGCGAATCGGTCGAAGGGTTACGTTCGAGGCGAGTTGACCGCAAGTGGCAAAGTGACCATACACACATCCGGCCGGACCTTGTCGGGCAAGGTCCGGCCGGGCGTTCGGCGTTGACGACGGCTGTTGACGAATCGCCTTTCACCGGTTGGCGACTTGGCGACACGCCGGATCGCCGGGGTCAGCCGAGGAGGGACTCCAGCTCCACGTGCTCCAGACCGTGGGCCTCGGCGACCTCCTTGTAAACGACCTTGCCGTCATGGGTGTTGAGGCCCTTGGCGAGCGCGGGGTCGCGGCGCAGCGCCTCCACCCAGCCGTTGTTGGCGAGGGAGACGATGTACGGGAGCGTGGCGTTGGTGAGCGCGTTGGTGGAGGTGTTCGGCACCGCGCCCGGCATGTTGGCGACGCAGTAGAAGACCGAGTTGTGGACCCGGAAGGTCGGCTCGGCGTGCGTCGTGGCGCGGGAGTCCTCGAAGCAGCCGCCCTGGTCGATCGCGATGTCGACAAGGACACTTCCGGGCTTCATGCGCGACACCAGCTCGTTGGTGACCAGCTTCGGGGCCTTGGCGCCCGGGATGAGCACCGCGCCGATGACGAGGTCGGCGTCCAGGACGGCCTTCTCCAGCTCGAAGGAGTTGGACATGATGGCCTTGACCTTGGTGCCGAAGACCTTGTCGGCCTCGCGCAGCTTGTTGATGTCACGGTCGAGCAGGGTCACGTCGAAGCCCATGCCGACGGCGACCTGGGTGGCGTTCCAGCCGGAGACGCCGCCGCCGATGACGACGGCCTTGGCCGGGGTCACGCCCGGCACACCGCCCGGCAGCACACCGCGGCCGCCGGCCGGGCGCATCAGGTGGTAGGCGCCGACCTGCGGGGCCAGCCGGCCCGCGACCTCGGACATCGGGGCGAGCAGCGGCAGCGCGCGGTTCGGCAGCTCGACGGTCTCGTAGGCGATGGCCGTGGTGCCGGACTCGACGAGCGCGTCCGTGCACTGCTTGGAGGCGGCCAGGTGCAGGTAGGTGAAGAGGATCTGGTCCTTGCGGAGGCGGTGGTACTCCTCGGCGACCGGCTCCTTGACCTTCAGCAGCAGGTCGGCGGCGGCCCACACCTCGTCGGCGGTGCCGAGGATCGTGGCACCGGCGGACACGTACTCCTCGTCCGTGATCGAGGAGCCGAGCCCGGCGGCCCGCTCGACGACGACCTGGTGGCCGTTGCGCACCAGCTCGTGCACACCGGCGGGGGTGATGGCCACCCGGAACTCGTTGTTCTTGACCTCGCGGGGGATGCCGACCTTCACGTCGATCACGGTCCTTGGCTCAGAGGGTATGGGGGTGCATTACAAGACGTACCCAGACATGCAAGGGCATACCGGGAGACACCGCAGGAACGAGCGGCAGAGCCAGTCTAATGAAGGTGTTCCGCCTGTCTAGCCTTTCATTGCATCAATCTTCGCTCGCGGCAGTACGGATTTCGCAGGCATCATCACCGCGTTCCGGCAGCATGTCGTCCTCCTGCGGCCCGTTACCCAGCATGCGCTCGGCCGCGGACCTGTGCAGATGGGCGGCCGCGGGGTCGCCGAGCCGGTCCAGGGTGTCGGCCAGTCTGAGCTGCAGGGCGGCCTGCAGCCGGGTGTCCTGGGCACGCCGCGCCCACTCCACGGCCTCCCGGCAGGTGTGCAGCGACTCCTCGGGCCGCCCCGCGTACTCCTGCACCCGGGCCACCTCGCTCAACGCCCGCGCGTGGGCGGCCACATCACCGTCCTTGCGGTACCCGGCGGCGGCCGCGCGCCAATTCCTCAGCGCCTCGCCGTAGCGGCCCGCGTAGGTGTGGGCCGTGCCCGTGCGGCCGTACAGCCGGGCGGCCTCGGCGCGCTCGCCCCGGGCCAGCCGCTCGGCCAGCGCCCGCCCGAACCAGTCCGCGGCCCGGTCGAAGTCCCCCAGCTCCTGGTGGGCGCCGCCTACGGATTCCATCGCGCGGCCGGTGGCGTACGGGTCGTTCGCCTCGCGTCCGGCGTCCAGCGCGGCCCGGTAGCGGGTCAGCGCGTCCCTGGTGCGGCCGGTCTGCGCGTCCACGTCGCCGAGGTTGAGCAGGGCGGCGGCCCGCTCCCGGTGCAGTCCGCGCCGCTCGGCGACGTCGAGGACGAGGCCGTGGATCTCGTACAGGTCGGGAGCGGCCGCCTGTGCCCCGAAGTGCGCCGCCATGGCCCTGACGAGCTGGGACATCAACCGGCGGGCGAGGGTGTCCAGCTCCCCGTCGGCGACGGCCGCGCGGGTGGCGGCCAGCAGGGCGGGCCGGCGCACCCGCAGCCACTCGGCGGCGGCGCGGGGCGTGGGGAAGCGCAGCGCCGGGGGCATCTCCCGCAGCCTCTCCCGGGCCTGCGGGCTGTCCGTCTCGGTGATCAGCCGGCAGGACTGCAGCAGCCGTACGTTGCGCTCCAGCATCCGGGCCCGGGCGAGCTGGAGCTCACCGGGGCGCTCCTGGCTCTCGGCGCGGGCGCGCATCAGCGGGTGCAGGCAGCCGGGGACGGCGTACTGGGGCAGCGGGGAGTCCACCGCGCGCAGCAGACCGACTGCGGCGAACTCCTCCAGCACGGCGCCGGCGGTGTCCACCGAGCAGCCGGCCAGGGCGGAGGCGGTGTGCGGGTCGGCCAGGCCGGCCGGGGCCAGGCACAGCAGGCGCAGTACCCGGGCGGCCCGGCCCGGGAGCTGGTCGTGGACGAGCCGGAAGACCCGGGCGAGCGGGGTGCCCTCGGGGGCGTCGCCGGTGTCCGTGTGCAGCCGTTTGGCCAGGTCGGAGACGGCTGCCTGGGGCCGGGAGGCGAGCCAGCCGCCGGCCAGGGCGAGCGCGGCCGGCTGCCCCTCGCAGGCCTCGGCGAGGCTCTCGGCGGAGCGCGGGTCGACGGTGATCCGGACCGAGCCGGTGTAGCGGGTCAGGAGTTCCACCGCGGACTTCGCGTCGAGGCCGCCCAGGGTGCAGGGGCGGACGTCGGCGATGCCGGTGAGCGGACCGCCGGCGACGGCCACGACCAGGCAGTCGGGGGCGTCCGGGAGCAGTGCGTCCACCTGCTCGGCGCCGGCCGCGTCGTCCAGCAGGAGCAGCGCCCGCCGGCCCGCGAGGGCCGTGCGCAGCACCTCGGTCAGCTCCTCCTCGGCGGCCCCGGCGGGAGCCGGCACGTCGAGCGCGGCGAGCAGTTCGCGGGCGGTGCGCGCGACCGGTACGGGGGTGCCGTCGGGCTCGCCGAGGCGGGCCCGCAGCACTCCGTCGGGGTAACGCTCGGCGACCTGCCGGGCCAGTTCCCCGGCCAGGGCGGTCCGGCCGGACCCGGGGCGTCCGGCGATGAGGAGCACGCGCGCGCGGGGTGGCTTGCGCCCCGAGAGGGTGTCCAGCCCGGCGCGCTCGATGTCGGCGCGCAGACCCTTCAACTCCCGCGTGCGGCCCAGGAAATGATCCTCCGAGGGCGGATGCGCGGGCAGCCGCGCGTCGTCCGTGTCCACCGCCTGATCCGTCACGGGCCACACTCCCGTCCCACCGCGCGCGCAAGCCCGCCGGGTCCTCCCGGAACAGGCATTTCCAGAGCCTAGTTCACGCTCTGCGACGTTCCGGTGGGAGCGCGGCGGACACATCCCCCGATCGGATCAGGCGATCGTCACACCAATGCGCGGACGGCTGGGACGAGGCTCCGGACGGAGGGGGTCCGGGCGGGCTCCGGCGGGTCCGGGACGGCCGCCCGGGCCCTCCCCGGAGCTGCCGGGCTCAGGAGTCGAAGGGGCGCGCGGGCCAGGGCGCGTCGGCCGGGCGCAGCCCGTCCAGGCCGTCCCCGCCCCGGGCGGCGACCAGCGAGAGGACGCCCACCACGAGGCAGTTGTTGTGCACATCGCCGGCGAGCACCCGGCGCACCAGTTCGTCGACCGGCAGGCGCGCGTGCTCCATGTCGGTCTCCTCGTGCTCCGCCTCGAACCGCTCGCCCTCGGCCTCCGAGAGGTCACGGGCGAGGAAGATGCGTACGGCCTCGTCGCAGCCGCCGGGGGTGGTGTACACGTCGGTCAGCACCCGCCAGTCCTCGGCCTTGACGTGCGCCTCCTCGTACAGCTCGCGCTGGGCGGCGTGCAGCGGGTTCTCACCGGGCACGTCGAGCAGGCCGGCCGGGATCTCCCAGAGCTTGTGGCGCACCGGGTGCCGGTACTGGTTGATCAGCAGCACCCGGTCCTCCGCATCGAGCGCGAGGACGGCGACCGAGCCGGGGTGCACCTGGTAGTCGCGGCGGACCACCGAGCCGTCGGGCATGACGACCTCGTCCGTGCGCACGGAGGTCTTGTTGCCCGTGAAGGGGGTCTCCGTCGCCCGGATCTCCCACTCCGCGGGGGTGTCCTTGATCGTCATGCCCTGTCCTTCCACACGTGCACGAGCGGCCGGGGCGCGGCCCGTTCTGAACGGGAGCGCCCCGGCCACCGTACAACCGTCGTGCTACTTCGAGATCTTCCGCTCGACGGAGGCCTTCACCAGCCCGGCGAAGAGCGGGTGCGGACGGGTCGGCCGCGAGCGCAGCTCGGGGTGCGCCTGCGTGGCGACCAGGTAGGGGTGGACGTCGCGCGGGTACTCCACGTACTCCACGAGCTTGCCGTCCGGCGAGGTGCCCGAGAACTGGATGCCGGCCTTCTTCTCCAGCTCCGCGCGGTAGGCGTTGTTCACCTCGTAGCGGTGGCGGTGCCGCTCCTCGACGTACTCCTTGTCGTCGTACACCTCGCGGACGATGGAGCCCTCGGCCAGCTTCGCCGGGTACATGCCGAGCCGCATGGTGCCGCCCATGTCGCCCTCACCGGCGACGATGTCCATCTGCTCGGCCATCGTGGAGATGACCGGATGGGCGGTGGCCGGGTCGAACTCGGTGGAGTTGGCGTCCGGGATGTCGGCCAGGCCGCGCGCGGCCTCGATCACGATGCACTGCAGGCCCAGGCAGAGGCCCAGCAGCGGGATCCTGTTCTCGCGGGCGTAGCGGATCGCGCCGACCTTGCCGAGCACACCGCGGTCGCCGAAGCCGCCGGGGATGCAGATGCCGTCGACGTCGCCGAGCTGCGCCTCGGCACCGGCCGGGGTCTTGCAGTCGTCGGAGGTGACCCACTTGATCTTGACACGGGCCTTGTTGGCGAAGCCGCCGGCGCGCAGCGCCTCGGTGACCGACAGGTAGGCGTCGGGCAGGTCGATGTACTTGCCGACCAGGGCGAGGGTGATCTCGTGGTCGGGGTTGTGGACGCGGTCCAGCAGGTCGTCCCAGGTCGTCCAGTCGACGTCCCGGAACGGCAGGTCGAGCTTGCGCACGACATAGGCGTCCAGGCCCTCGGAGTGCACGACCTTCGGGATGTCGTAGATCGAGCGGGCGTCCGGGCAGGCCACGACGGCGGCCTCGTCGACGTCGCACATCAGCGAGATCTTGCGCTTGATGGCGGTCGGCACCTCACGGTCGCAGCGCAGCACGATGGCGTCCGGCTGGATACCGATGTTGCGCAGGGCGGCGACGGAGTGCTGGGTCGGCTTGGTCTTCAGCTCGCCGGAGGGGCCGATGTACGGCAGCAGCGAGATGTGGACGACGAAGACGTTGTCCCGGCCGACCTCGTGGCGGACCTGGCGGACGGTCTCCAGGAACGGCAGCGACTCGATGTCGCCGACCGTGCCGCCGACCTCGGTGATCACCACGTCGACCTCGTCCGTCGCCATGCGGCGGATGCGGTGCTTGATCTCGTTGGTGATGTGCGGGATGACCTGGACGGTGTCGCCCAGGTACTCGCCGCGCCGCTCCTTGGCGATCACCGTCGAGTAGACCTGACCGGTGGTGACGTTGGCGGATCCGTCCAGGTCCCGGTCGAGGAAGCGCTCGTAGTGGCCGATGTCCAGGTCGGTCTCGGCGCCGTCGTTGGTGACGAACACCTCACCGTGCTGGAAGGGGTTCATCGTGCCCGGGTCGACGTTGAGGTACGGGTCCAGCTTCTGCATCACGACGCGCAGGCCGCGGGCCTTGAGCAGCATGCCCAGGCTGGAGGCGGTGAGGCCCTTGCCGAGCGAGGAGGCGACACCCCCGGTGACGAAGATGTGCTTGGTCGTCGTAGATTTCGGCGGCATGGCCAAGAGGGGGCTCCCGTGGTCGCTGACTGTCGTGCGGTGCGGCTGCCGGTCCGGATGTCTCCGGGGGTCGCCGTCGCTGCGGTTCGGGGGTTCGTCTCCCACCGGTCCACGGGCTACCAGCGTAACAGCGCCCGGAGGGGATGGCTCCCGGCCACGCTCCGCGCCCGCTCCGGCACACAGCGGTCCGGTTCGGGGACGGCGCACGGCCCACCCGTTCACACGCGTGCGCACCCGTCACACGCCCATCACCCGCTGGTCACTCGTTCGGCCCACACGGGTTGCCGGGAGCGGCACGCAGATCATCTGCGTGCGTCGTATCCTGCTCGGACACTCACCTGCCGAGCCCGTCCGGAACGACGGCACACCCCCGCCCGCAGCACCCGGAACAACGAGAGCGCGGCAGTTCGTTGAGCAAGGACTGTCGTTTTGCCCCAGGGCTCGGCGGGCTACTTTGCTTCACCGCTCAACGACGCACAACAAACGACCCCTTGACCGCACTAGCGACAGCCCCCTGCGCGGGGGTGACGTGGCCGTTCGACTGGAGTTGCACGTGGCCGGGCGCATCGAAGACTACGCACTCATCGGAGACATGCAGACCGCTGCCCTGGTCTGCCGGGACGGCACAGTCGACTGGCTGTGCCTGCCCCGCTTCGACTCGCATGCCATCTTCGCCGGCCTGCTGGGCACCGAGGAGCACGGCTTCTGGCGGCTCGGCCCGGCGTACGCGGCCGACTCCCAGCCGCCCACGGCCGCCCGGCGCAGCTACCGGGGCGACTCGCTGATCCTGGAGTCGGAGTGGGACACCCCGCGCGGCACCGTGCGCGTGACCGATTTCATGCCCCCGCGCGACGGCGCCCCGCAGCTCATCCGGATCGTGGAGGGCGTCACCGGCCGGGTGCCGATGCGCTCGGCGCTCAGGATGCGCTTCTCCTACGGCCGGGTCGTGCCCTGGGTGCACAAGCACGAGGGCCGCACGGTGGCGGTCGCCGGGCCCGACTCGGTGTGGTTCGACACGGAGGCCGAGACCTACGGAAAGTCGCTGACGACCTACGCCGACTTCACCGTCGCCCCGGGTGACCGGATCGCGTTCACGATCTCCTGGCAGCCCTCGCACAAGCAGCCGCCCCCGCTGCCGGAACCGGAGGCCTCGCTGGAGGCGACCGAGGACTTCTGGCGCGAGTGGGTCGAGCACTGCACGTACCACGGTCCGTACCGCGAGGCGGTGGTCCGCTCGCTGATCACCCTGAAGGCGCTGACCTACGCCCCGACCGGCGGCATCGTCGCGGCCCCCACCACCTCCCTGCCCGAGGACATCGGCGGCGTCCGCAACTGGGACTACCGCTACACCTGGCTGCGCGACGCGGCGATCACCCTGTCCTCGCTGCTGCGCACCGGCTACCGCGAGGAGGCCCGCGCCTGGCGGGAGTGGCTGCTGCGCGCGGTGGCCGGCGACCCCGAGAACCTGCAGATCATGTACGGCATCGCGGGCGAGCGCGAGCTGGGCGAGGCGGAGCTGGACTGGCTGCCGGGCTACGAGCACTCGGCCCCGGTCCGGGTCGGCAACGGCGCCGCGCACCAGCTCCAGCTCGACGTCTACGGCGAGGTCACCGAGGCCCTGCACCTGGCCCATATGACGGGCCTGGCCCGCAACGACTACGCCTCCCTGCTCCAGCTCAAGCTGATCCGCTACCTCGAGGACCACTGGCAGGAGCCGGACGAGGGCATCTGGGAGGTGCGCGGCCCGCGCCGGCACTTCGTGCACTCCAAGGTGATGGCCTGGGTGGCGGTGGACCGCACGATCAAGCTGATCGAGTCCGGAGACGCGGACGGCCCGCTGGAGCGCTGGAAGGAACTGCGCGACGACATCCACCGGGACGTGTGCGAGAAGGGCTACGACAAGGAACGCAACACCTTCACGCAGTCCTACGGCTCCCAGGAGCTGGACGCCTCCCTGCTGCTGATCCCGCAGATGGGCTTCCTGCCGCCGGACGACAAGCGGGTGATCGGCACCATCGAGGCGATCCAGCGCGAGCTGTCCACCTCGGACGGGTTCATCCTGCGCTACCCCACCGAGGGCAAGGACGAGGGCGTCGACGGCCTCCCCGGCGACGAAGGGGCCTTCCTCGCCTGCTCGTTCTGGATGGCGGACGACCTCGCGATGATCGGCCGCGTGGACGAGGCCAGGAAGCTGTTCGAGAAGCTCCTCGCGCTCCGCAACGACCTGGGTCTGCTCGCCGAGGAGTGGGACCCGCGGCTCCAGCGCCAGGTCGGCAACTTCCCCCAGGCGTTCAGCCACGTGCCGCTGATCGACACCGCGCTGCGGCTGACGGCCTCGGGGGCGTACGGCGGCTGAACGGCATCGGCCGAACCGGCTCGCGGGCGCTGTCGCCGGTCCGAGCGGCGCCGCGGGCGGACGGGAGTCCGCCCGCACCGGGGCCGGTGGTGAAGGTGCCGTCGTCCGCCCGAGGGAGAGCCCTTAGGCTGGAGAGGCACCATTGCCACTTTCCGGAAGGGGGGCGGCCATGGCTTCCCCTTCGAAGGCGGGCGCGGCTCTCGCCGCGCTGCGCGAAGACCTGGCCGGCGACGTGTTCGCCCCCTCGGACCCGGGCTACGACGAGGCCCGCACCGTCTTCAACGCGATGATCGACCGGCGGCCGGCGGTGATCGCCCAGTGCACGGGCCCGTCCGACGTGGTCCGCGCCGTACGGTTCGCCCGGGACCTGGACCTTCCGGTCGCGGTGCGCGGCGGCGGGCACAGTGTGGCCGGCACGGCCCTGGGCGACGGCGCCGTGGTGGTGGACCTGCGCCGGATGCACGGGGTGAGCGTGGATCCGGCGGCCGAGGCGGTCCGGGTGGAGGGCGGCGCCACGATGACCCATCTGGACCGGGCCACCCAGCCGCACGGCCTCGCCACCACCGGTGGCCGCGTCTCGACCACCGGTGTCGGCGGCTTCGTCCTCGGCGGCGGCACCGGCTGGCTGGACCGCGCCTTCGGCTACGCCGCCGACAACCTGCTCGGCGTGGAGCTGGTGACCGCTGACGCCGAGCGGGTGCACGCGAGCGCCGACGAGAACCCGGAGCTGTTCTGGGCCCTGCACGGCGGCGGCGGAAACTTCGGCGTCGCCACCGCGCTCACCCTGCGGCTGCACGAACTGCCCGAGTTCTCCATCGCCCTGCTGCTGTACCTGCCGCAACGCGGCCAGGACGTGGTCCGCGTCTTCCGTGAGATCGTCACCACCGGTCCCGACGAGGTGAGCGGCGCCGTGCTCTACCTGACCGGCCCGCCCGAGGAGTTCGTGCCGGCGGAGCTGGTGGGCAAGCTGGTGTGCGTCGCGCTGCTGACCTACGCCGGCGGCGAGGACGGCCTGCGCAAGCTCGCCGAGCCCCTGCTGGCGATGCCCCACGAGGCGCAGATCGTCGGCGCGATGCCGTACGCCGACGTCCAGTGCATGCTGGACGACCCGCCCGGGCAGCGGAACTACTGGTCGGCCGAGTACGTGACCGGTCTGCCCGACGAACTGGTGGACGTCTACTGCGCCCGCGCGGAGAGCATGCCGGTACCCACCAGCACCCAGCACCTGCTGTTCCCGCAGGGCGGCGCGATCGCCGCCGGCCCGCACGAGTTCCCGGTGCCCTACCGGGACGCGCCCTGGGCGGTGCACCCCTTCGCCATCTGGCAGGACCCGGCCGACGACGAGCGGGCGGTCGCCTGGGTGCGCGAGGTGCGCGGCGACGTCCGGCCCTGGAGCACCGGCGCCGTCTACCTGAACTTCATCGGGGACGAGGGCCGGGATCGGGTCAGGGCGGGACTGGGCGAAGGAAACCTGCTGCGGCTGGAGAAGGTGAAGCGGGCCTACGACCCGGACAACGTGTTCCGCTTCAACCACAACATCCACCCGGTGTAGTTCCGGGCGCGAACGACGGGGCCCGCGCCGGGGCGCACGCTGTCGCCCGGGCGTTTACGCAGGTAGCGTCCGCTCCATGGACAGCGGTACGGAGAGCAGACCCGCCACTCAGGGCGCCGGGATCACCGTTCGGCGGGCGCTGGAGCTGCCAGGGCTGCGCAGCGGCCTGCCCGAGATCCTGGCGGGCGGCGACCGGCTGGGGCGCACCGTGCGCTGGGTGCACGCGGGCGAGGTGCCGAACATCGCCTCGCTGCTGAAGGGCGGCGAGCTGCTGCTCACCACCGGCTACGGGCTCGGTACCCGGCCGGCCGAGCAGCGGGCGTTCGTACGCACCCTCGCCGAGCGGGGCATCGCCGCGCTGGTGGTGGAGCTGGGGCCGCGGTTCGCACGGCTGCCCGCGGCCCTGGTGGACACCGCGCGCACCGCAGGGCTGCCACTGGTCCAGCTCCACCGCGAGGTGCCCTTCGTGACGGTCACCGAGGAGATCCACACGGAGATCGTCAACGGGCACTACGCGCTGCTGCAACGCGCCGAGGAGGTGCACCGGCGGTGCACGGAGGCGCTGCTGGGCGGGGGCGGGGTGCCGCAAGTGCTCGGCATCCTGGCCGACTTCTGCGCGAACCCGGTGTTCCTGGAGACGGCGGACGGCCGGCTGCTCTACGCCGCCGGGGCGGGGCCCGAGGGCGCCGATCCGCTGCAGGTGTGGGAGGGGCTGCGCGGCCCGCAGAAGGACGCGCCGCCACCGGCCGGTTCGGCGCTCGTGGACGTCCCCGGCGGCGGGCCCGGTGCGGGGCCGGGGTCGGTGCGGGCCCGGCTGGTGCTGCTGCCGGTCCGCTCGCCGCTGGCGCCGGTGCACCGGATGGCCGCGGAACGGGCGGCGGGCATCCTGGCCGTGGTGCTGATGCAGGCCCGGCAGGAGGAGGAGCTGGCCGCACGGGGCCGGGGCGACTTCCTCACCGACCTGGCGGAGGGACGGATCACGGCGGAGGACGCTCCGGCACAGGCCCGCGTCCTGGGGTTCAAACCGGGCGGCAACCCGCTGCTGCCGGTGGTGATGCGGGTCGGGGACCCCCTGTCCCCGTCCGGGGGCTGGGCGGTGCTGGCGCGTGCGGTCTCCGAGGAACTGGCCTCGGTGGGGGTGCCGGTGCTGCTGGGCGTCCGGCCGGTCGAGGGCCGGGTGCTGGTCCTGCTCGGGCTGCGCGCGGAGTCGGAGCGGCCGGCGGTCGCCGACCGGGTGGCCGCGGCGCTGCGGGCGGGCGTGGAACGGGCCGGGATGCGGCGGCCGGGCGCGGCCCCGCCGGTCGTGGTCGTCGGGGTGGCCGGCGGCTGGGCGGCCGCGTCGGCCGGACTGCGGCACGCGGCGGAGACGGCGACCGCGGCCCAGGGCCTCACCGACCGGCCCTGGTACGACGCCCGCCGCCTGGACATCGACCTGCTGCTGTGGCGGCTGCGCGACCACCCGGACCTCGCGGCGTTCGTGGACCGCGCGATCGGTCCGCTGCGCGACCACGACCACCGCTCCAGGCCACCGCTGCTGCCCACCCTGGAGACGTATCTGGCGCACGCGGGCCGCAAGGCGGAGACCGCCCGCGAACTGCACCTCAACCGGCAGACCCTGTACAACCGCCTCGCCCGCATCGGCGAGTTGCTGGGCACCGACCTCGACGACCCGCAGACGGTGCTCGCCCTGAGCCTGGCACTGCGCGCCCGCCGGCACACGTCCTAGTGCCGTCCCGTGCTGCGCGGTCAGTCACCGCACAGCGTCGGATGCGGAGCTCCGCAGGGCGCGGAGCCGTCCTCGTACCGGGCGTGTTCGGGCGGTCCGGCAACGCGGCGTGGTGCCGCGGCCGTCGTCGTGCGCCCGCCGGGGATCGCGGGACAGCCCTCAGGGAAGGGGTGTGGGCTGGGTGAGTTCGTCGTAGACGCTCAGGACCTGGGCGACGGTCTCGTCCTCGGTCGGCCAGGTCGCGGCCTGCCGCGGGCCCCGCTCACGC
Source organism: Streptomyces cellostaticus (assembly GCF_023630175.1). Taxonomy (GTDB): domain Bacteria; phylum Actinomycetota; class Actinomycetes; order Streptomycetales; family Streptomycetaceae; genus Streptomyces; species Streptomyces cellostaticus_A. The sequence goes on from NZ_JALLIN010000018.1 coordinate 116,132, forward strand.
AGCAGTTCACGGCGTGCGGGGTCGGCGAGGAGCCCGGCGACCGCGGCCGCGAGGGCCTCCGCGTCGCCGTACGGGACGAGTTCGGCGGCCTCGCCGACCAGGTCCGGGACACCGCCGACGCGGGCCGCGACGAGCGGCACGCCGGCCAGCAGCGCCTCCTGGGCGAGGACGGACCGGGACTCCCACCTGCCGGTCAGCAGCGCCAGGTCGGCGGCCGCGAGCAGTTCGGGGAGGTCGTCGCGGCGCCCGACGAGCCGTACCGGCAGTTCCTCGTCCTCGATCCGCCGCTGGAGTTCGGGACGCAGCGGCCCCTCCCCCGCGACGACGACCAGCGGGACGGGGTCGAGGTCGCGCCAGGCGCGGGCCGCGTCCAGCAGGACGGAGTAGCCGCGCTGCCGGTCGAGGGATCCGGCCGCCATGAGCAACGGGCGTCCGGTGGCTCCGAGTTCGGCCCGCAGTTTGGGCCGCCCCCGGTCGGTGTCGTCGTGGGCCGGGCGACGGCGCCGGCCGGGCAGGGCCACGGCCGCCAGCCGGGCGTCCCGCGCGCCGGTGCGGCGGGCCCGGTCCACCAGGTCGGAGGTGGTGCCGAGCACCACGGCGGCGGTGCGCACCACGCGCCGCTCCAGCAGGCGCAGCAGGTGCGCCCGCGCGCCCTCCGCCCGGGCCCGGTTGTGCCAGGTGACCACCAGAGGGGTGGCCCGTCCGCCGAGTGCGAGCACCGCTCGGAACGAGGCGTGCAGACCATGGGCGTGCACGAGGTCGGCGCCTGCGCAGGCGGCCCGGAGCGCGGCCACGGAGGCCGGGTCGCTGCTGCGCGGCACGTGCACGTGGTCGGCGCCGGTGCCGGTGAAGTCGTAGGCGTGGTCGGCCTCGACGGGGGCGCACACGGTGACCCGCACGCCCCGGGCGACGAGCCCTTCGGCCAGGGAGCGTACGTGCGCGCTGCTGCCGGCGTTGCCCCCGCCCAGCACCTGCACGGTGCGCAGCGGCGACTGGCCGTGCGGTGCGTTGCTGCTCACGGGGCTCACGGGGCCGGGGCTCCTGATTCGGGGCGGGCGTCACGAGAAAACGTACCGAAGGTACCGGGCCGGGAGGACCGAAAGGGCGTACTGCGCGCCTCCCGCGCGCATCGCGTCCGCCACCAAGCATGCCAGGACGTACGGCCGTTCCGGCACGGCCCGGGGAGGCGCGCACCGGCGCGACCCGGCGCACCGCGCCGGAGCACGTTCACCCCCACGGGTGAGCACGGCCTGCGGCGGCCGAAGACCGCGGCCTCCGTCCCCGCAGGCCGCGGCCGGCGCCGCCCGAGGGCCGGGAGGCCGGGTGCCGGTGCCGCACCGAGGCGGCACTAGAGGTCGGCGCGGGCCGTCTCCAGGAGTTCCTCGGCGTGGGCGCGGGCCGTCTCCGAGTCCTCCTGGCCCGCCAGCATGCGGGAGAGTTCGCGGACCCGTTCCTCTCCCTCCAGGACCTTGACACCGGACCGGGTCACCGTGCCGTCGTTGGTCTTCTCGACCAGGAGCTGGCGGTCGGCGAACGCGGCGACCTGGGGCAGGTGGGTGACCACGACGACCTGCGCGGTCCTCGCCAGCCTCGCCAGCCGGCGGCCGATCTCCACCGCGGCCTTGCCACCGACACCGGCGTCCACCTCGTCGAAGAGGTACGTCGGCACCGGGTCGGTGCCCGCGAACACCACCTCCACGGCCAGCATGACGCGGGACAGCTCGCCCCCGGACGCGCCCTTGGCGATGGGCCGCGGCGGAGCCCCCGGGTGCGGGGCGAGCAGCAGTTCGACCTCGTCGGCGCCGGCGGGACCGTAGGCGACAGGACGGCCGCCGACCTCGACGCCCTCCGGATCCTCGGTCTGCCGGATGTCGAAGGACACCCGCGCGTGGGGCATCGCCAGCGAGGCCAGCTCGGCGGTCACGGCGGCGGCGAACCGCTCGGCGGCCTCCGTCCGGGCGTCCGTCAGCGCCTGGGCGAGTCCGCCCAGTTCGGTGCGCAGGGCGTCCCGTTCGGCGGTCAGTTCGCCGGTCCGCTCGTCGTCGCCCTCCAGCTCGGTGAGCCGCGCGGCGCCGCGCTCGGCCCAGGCGAGGACGGCGCCCACGTCGTCGCCGTACTTGCGGGTCAGCGCGCCGAGGGCGGCCCGGCGCTCCTCCACCGCGGCCAGCCGCAGCGGGTCGGCGTCGAGGTCGTCGGCGTATCCGGCCAGCTCTCCGGCCACGTCGGAGAGCAGGATGCCGACCTCACCGATCCGTTCGGCGAGGGAGGCGAGCGCCGGATCGTGCGAGCGGACGGCGTCCAGGGCCCGGTGCGCGCCCGCGACGAGGGTCGTCGCGTCGATCCCCTCGGGGTCCTCGGGGTTGCCCGCGAGAGCGGCGTGCGCGGCGGACGCGGCGGACGACAGCGCCTCGGCGTGCCCCAGCCGTTCCGCCTCCTCGGCCAGCTCCACGTCCTCCCCGGCCCGGGGCTCCACGCCGGCGATCTCCTCGAGCCCGTACCGGAGCATGTCGGCCTCCTGGGCGCGTTCACGCCCGCGCGTGACGATCTCCGCCAGCTCGGCGGAGACGGCCCGCAGCCGCCGGTAGGCCTCGGCGTACTTGGCCAGCGGCACGGCGACGGCGTCCCCGGCGTACCGGTCGAGCGCCTGCCGCTGCCGGGTAAGCTTCAGCAGCCCCTGCTGGTCGGTCTGGCCGTGCACGGCCACCAGGTCGTCGGCCAGCTCGGCGAGCAGCCCCACCGGCACGCTGCGGCCGCCCAGGTGCGCCCGCGAGCGGCCCTCGGCGGAGACGGTGCGGCTGATCAGCAGGGCGCCGTCGTCCAGCTCGGCCCCGGCCTCCTCGGCGCGTACGAGGGCGGTGGCGTCCGAGGGGACGGCGATCCGCCCCTCCACGACCGCCTTGCCCGCCCCGATCCGCACCAGCGCCGGGTCCGCACGCCCGCCGAGCAGCAGCCCCAGACTGGTGACCACCATGGTCTTGCCCGCGCCGGTCTCGCCGGTGACGGCGGTGAACCCCGGTGACAGCTCGACCACGGCATCGTCGATGACCCCGAGCGACCGTATCCGCATCTCCTCCAACACGGAACAGACCATACGAGGTGCAGGGCGGGGAGCGCACATGGCCCGCCCGTGTCTCCCCGGCGAGCGGCCTCCCGCGGGACCCGGCGGCGACGGCCCCGGGCCGGGCCGGTCACTGGTGCGGCGCGCCCCGCCAGCCGGTGGTCGGCAGCGCGAACTTCGCGACCAGCCGGTCCGTGAACGAGGCGTGGTGCAGCCGGGCCAGCCGCACCGGCACGGCACCGCGCCGCACCTCCACCCGCGCCCCCGGCGGCAGCTCGATGGTCCGCCGCCCGTCGCACCACAGCACGCCCGGCGGAATGTGCGGCAGCACCTCCACCGCGAGCACCGAGTCCGGCGAGGTGACCAGCGGCTTGGCGAACAGCGCGTGCGCGCTGATCGGCACCATCAGCAGCGCCTCGACCTCGGGCCACACCACGGGCCCGCCGGCGGAGAAGGCGTACGCGGTGGAGCCGGTGGGCGTCGACAGCACCATGCCGTCGCACCCGAACGCCGTGACCGGCCGCCCGTCGATCTCCAGGACGACCTCGAGCATCTTCTCCGCGCCCGCCTTCTGCACGGCGGCCTCGTTCAGCGCCCAGTCGGTGTGCACGATGTCGCCGTTGCGGTGCACGACGACGTCGATCGTCATCCGCTCCTCGACCTCGTAGGAGCGCGCCACCACCCGGTCGACCACCCGGTCCAGGTCGTCCCGCTCGGCCTCCGCCAGGAACCCGACCCGGCCGAGGTTGACGCCAAGCATCGGCACCCCCGAGGCCCGGGCGAACTCGGCGCCGCGCAGCAGGGTTCCGTCACCGCCGAGGACGATGAGCAGCTCGCACCCGTCGAGGCACTGCGGGGTGGCCTCCTTGACGAGTCCCACCTCGTCCGGGAGCGGCAGGTCGCACGCCTCCTCCTCCAGCACCCGCACCCCGATGCCGTGCCGGAGCAGCCCCTTGACGACCAGCTCCGCGCTGCGGATGGCCGCGGGCCGCCCGGTGTGGGCGAGCAGGAAAACAGTACGCGCTCGGTTCTGTGTCAACGCGGCCCCTCCGCCACTGCTCGGTCGACTTCGGCCGGGTCCAGGCGGGGGGCGCCGGACCGCAGCCACAGGAAGTACTCGACATTGCCCGACGGTCCGGGCAGTGGACTCGCGGCGACCCCCCGCGCCCCGAGTCCCAGTTCCCAGGCCTTGTCGGCCACTCCGCGCACGGCCTCCGCCCGTAGCTGCGGACTCCGTACGACGCCCCCGCTGCCCAGTCGTTCCTTCCCCACCTCGAACTGCGGCTTGACCATCATCACCAGGTCGGCGTCCGGCTTCACGCACCGTTTCAGGGCGGGCAGCACCAGCCCGAGCGGGATGAAGGACAGATCGCCCACGACAAGATCCACAGGTTCCCCATCGATCGCCTCAAGCGTCAACTCGCGTACGTTCGTACGGTCCTTGACGGTGACGCGTTCATCGTTGCGCAGGGACCAGGCAAGTTGGCCGTATCCGACGTCCACGGCGACGACGTGCGCGGCGCCCGCGCGCAGCAGGACGTCGGTGAAGCCGCCGGTGGACGCGCCGGCGTCCAGCGCGCGCCGGCCCCGGACGGCCAGACCCAGCGGCACGAAGGCCTCGAACGCGCCGGCGAGCTTGTGGCCGCCCCGGGAGACGTAGTCGGGGTCGCTCTCGTCGCTCTGGACCACGATCGCAGCCGCCGTCTCCACCTGGGTGGCCGGCTTGGTGGCCACGGTCCTGCCGACGGTGACCCGTCCGGCGGCGATCAGCTGGCTGGCGTGCTCGCGCGAGCGCGCCAGCTTCCGGCGGACCAGCTCCGCGTCCAGACGACGGCGTGCGACTCCTGCCACGTTCGGTTCAGCTCCTGTGTCGGTACGGCGGTACGGGGACCGGGGGTCCGGGGCGGGCGTCGAGCGCGGTGAGCGCGTCGCGCAGCCCCCGGTGTACATCCTCGTACACCTCCACGTGGCCGTCGGTGGCGAGGTGGTCGGCGTCGGCCAGCCGCTGGAGCCGCGCGTCGACGTCGGCGTCGCCGGTGGGCACGCGCGGGACGGCCAGCGGCACGGGGCCCGCGGGGTCGCACCCGGGCTCGGGCTCGCTCCCGTCGCACCCGGGGGCGGGTTCGGTCCCGGGTTCGGCTCCCGGCACGGCGGGGTGGGCCGTGGGCACGGCGGTGCGGGCCGCCGGCCCGGTCGCCGGATCGGCCGCGGGCACGGTCTCGGTTTCGGCCTCCGCCACGGCCTCCACCGGGGCCTCGGGCACGGACTCGCTCATGCCCAGACGCTACCGCGAACCACTGGGGTACCGTCGGTGGCCATGGCCACGATCGAGGAGTGCCGCACGGCGCTGGGAAAGCTCTCGGACAACATGCAGGGCGCGGAGGGCGACGTCCGGGCGGCCGCCGCCCTGGACCGCTCCGTGAGCTGCCACATCACCGACCTCGACGTCACCTTCGTGGGCCGGATGACCGGCGGCCGGATCGAGATCGACGCCACGCGTCCCGGGCCGCCCCGCGAGAAGGCGCAGATCAGGCTCGCCCTGGCCGGTGACGACCTGGTGGGCCTGGTGGACGGGGAGCTGAACTTCGCGACCGCGTGGGGCCGGGGCCGGGTGCGCCTCGACGCGAGCCTGCTGGACCTGTTCCGGCTCAGGAAGCTGCTGTGAGCCGCGCCCTGCGGGCCGCCGGGACCACCAGCGGGGTCCCGGTCTCGGGGTCGTCGATGACCTGGCAGCGCAGCCCGAAGACCTGCTCGACCAGCTCGGCCGTGACGATGTCGTTCGGCGCGCCCTCGGCGATCACCTCGCCGCCGCGCAGGGCGATGAGGTGGGTGGCGTAGCGGGCCGCGTGGTTGAGGTCGTGCAGCACGGCCACCAGCGTCCGTCCCTGCGTCTCGTGCAGTTCCGCGCACAGGTCGAGGACGTCGATCTGGTGCTGGATGTCCAGGTAGGTGGTCGGCTCGTCCAGGAGCAGCAGGGGGGTCTGCTGGGCGAGGGCCATGGCGATCCAGACGCGCTGGCGCTGTCCGCCGGACAGCTCGTCCACGTACCGGTCGGCCAGTTCGGCGACCCCGGTCTGCGCCATGGACTCCTGGACCACCCGCTCGTCCTCGGCGGACCACTGGCGCAGGATGCCCTGGTGCGGGTAGCGGCCCCGGCCGACGAGGTCGGCGACCGTGATGCCGTCGGGCGCGACCGACGACTGCGGCAGCAGGCCGAGCGTCCGGGCCACCTTCTTGGCCGGCATCGACCGGATGGCCTGCCCGTCCAGCAGCACCCGGCCCCGGCGGGGCATGAGCATCCGCGACAGCGCCCGCAGCAGCGTCGACTTGCCGCACGCGTTCGGCCCGACGATCACCGTGAAGGAGTGGTCGGGGATCTCCACCGACAGCGCTTCGGCGATGACGCGCTGGTCGTAGGCGAGGGTGACGCTCTCGGCGGACAGGCGGTTCACAGTGCTCCTTCGGGTCTTCGGGTGCGCGCCGCGCGGGTCCGGCCCGCCCTCGGTGCCGCTCATATCCGGCCCGCCCTGCGCTCGGCGACCAGCAGCCACAGCAGACAGCAGCCGCCGAGCACGCCGGTGACCACGCCCACCGGGAGCCGGTCGGCGCCGAAGGCACGCTGTGCGGCCCAGTCGGCGGTGACCAGCAGGGCGGCGCCCGTGCACAGCGAGGGCAGCAGACAGGGCCCCGGCGCGGGGGCACCTCGCGCGCCCTTGGCGAAACGGGGGAGGGTCAGGCGCCGGGCGAGCTGCGGCGCGGTGAGCGCCACGAAGCTGACCGGGCCGGCGGCGGCGGTGGCGGCCGCGGTGAGCAGCACGGCGCAGACCGTCAGCACCAGCCGCACGCGCTGCACGCGCACGCCGAGCGCGTTCGCGACGTCGTCGCCCATCTCCATCATCCGCAGCCCCCGCGCGTTCACGAGGACGAGCGGCACGAGGACGGCGCACAACCACAGCAGCGGCCAGACCTGCTCCCAGTCGCGGCCGTCGAGGGACCCGGTCATCCACACCACCGCGCGGGTCGCGTCGACCAGGTCGGCCTCGGTGAGCAGGTAGCCGTTGACGGCGGTGACGATCGCGGAGACACCGATACCGACCAGGACCAGCCGGTACCCGTGCACGCCCCGCTTCCAGGCGAGCAGGTAGATGGCGCACCCGGTCACCAGGCCGCCGGCCAGCGCGCCCGCGGTGACCTGGGCGGCGCTGCCGGACATCAGCACGATCACGACCAGCGCGCCGGCCGTCGACCCCTGGGAGAGGCCGAGTACGTCCGGGCTGCCGAGCGGGTTCCGGGAGAGCGCCTGGAACAGGGCGCCGCCGAGTCCGAGCGAGGCGCCCACCAGCAGCCCCACCAGCACACGCGGCAGCCGTAGTTCCTTGACGATGAAGTCCTGGTACGCGGTACCGTCGCCGGCCAGGGTCCTGAGGACGTCGCCCGCCGGGATCCGGGCGTCGCCGGTGCCGATCAGTGCCACGCCCGCGGTGCCGGCGGCGAGCAGCAGCAGGACGACGACGACGATCAGCGCGCGGACGTCCAGGCGCAGGGACAGCCCCCCGGGAGTGCGCACGGCACGGCTCATCCGTCGGGCCCTCACAGCCGGGCCGTCCTGCGCCGTCGTACGAGAAGGATGAAGACCGGGCCGCCGACGAGCGCGGTGACGATGCCGACCTGGACTTCCGCCGGGCGGGCGACCACCCGGCCGAGGACGTCGGCGCCGAGCAGCAGCACGGGCGACAGGGCGGTCGCGTAGGGCAGGATCCAGCGCAGGTCGGGGCCGGTGAAGGAGCGCACGGCGTGCGGCACCATCAGACCGACGAACATGATCGGACCGCAGGCGGCGGTCGCGGCACCGCAGAGCACCGTCGCCGCGAGCATGGCGAGCGCCCGGGTGCGGCCGAGGTTCGCGCCGAGGGCGCGGGCGGTGTCGTCGCCCATCGCCATGGCGTTCAGCGGCCGGGCGAGCCCGAGCGCCAGCAGGGTGCCGGCCGCGAGGAACGGCAGCACCTGCACGACGGTCGAGTCCGTGGCCGAGGCCAGTGAGCCCACCGTCCAGAAGCGCATCCTGCCCAGCGCCGCGCCATCCATGATCATCACGGCCTGGAGGTAGCCGTACAGCGCGGCGCTGACCGCCGTGCCGGCGAGCACCAGCCGGACCGGGGTGGCGCCCCGGCTGCCGCCGAGGAACCACACGAGCGCGCCGACGGCCGCGGCGCCGCCGAACGCGAACCACACATAGCCGGTGAGGCTGGTGACACCGAAGTAGGTGAGCGCGGTGACGACCGCGGCGGAGGCGCCGGCGTTGATGCCGAGCAGCCCGGGGTCGGCGAGCGGATTGCGGGTCAGGGCCTGGAGCACCCCGCCGGACAGGCCGAGCGCGGCACCGGCCAGCAGCCCGAGGACGGTGCGCGACATCCGCTCGTCGACGACGACGTCGCCGTAGGTCCCCGTGCTCTGGAACAGACCGTGCCAGACCTGGTCCGGCGACAGCGCCTTCGCGCCGACCGCGATGCTCGCCAGAGCGGCGAGCATCAGGAGCACGAACGCGAGCAGGAGGCCAAGGGCCCTGACCGCCATGCGAGTTGGGGGCGCGGGGGCGGTGTCCGCGCGCTGTTCCGGAGGACTGTCGACCAACACGAGGTTAGGTTAGCCTACCCTCTCACGTGATCTCGATACCGCCTCCGGACCGGGACCGGACGCCCGGGCGCCCTTCCCGCTCGCGGTGACCGGACCCGGCTCCTGCCGCGGACCGGTCATCCGCCCGGCGTCAGAGTTCCAGCCGGGCCAGTGCCTTCTCCCCGTCCAGCTCGCAGGAGCCCGCCCCGGCCGCCGTCCAGGCGGCCGCGCACAGCGCCCGCAGCCCGTCCAGGGCCCCGCCGTCGCCTTCGAGCTCCAGCCGGTCGGCCGCGGTCGCCGTCCACCCTCCGCACCGGAAACCGTCACCCGCGCGAGTGATTTCCGGCTGCCCGGTGAGCAGTCCGCGCAGGTCGGCGTCCACATACGTCGGCCGGTGCCGCGGCGGCGCGGCCAGCAACCGGGAGCCGTCGGTGACACCGGTCAGCACCAGAAGTGAGTCCACCCCGCCGTTGAACGCGCCCTCGATGTCGGTGTCCAGCCGGTCCCCCACCACCAGCGGCCGCTCGGCGCCCGTCCGCAGGATCGTCTCCCGGTGCATGGGCGGCAGCGGCTTGCCCGCCACCTGCGGCTCCGCACCCGTGGCGATCCGCACGACCTCCACGGCCGCCCCGTTGCCCGGCGCGATCCCCCGCCCACTGGGAATGGTGAGGTCGGTGTTGGACACGAACCACGGCACGCCCCGCGCCACCGCGTACGAGGCCTCAGCGAACCGGGACCACGTCAGGTCCGGGCCGCCGTACCCCTGCACCACGGCTGCCGGGTCGTCGTCCGCCGACTCCACCGGGGTCAGACCGCGTTCGCGCAGCGCCACCCGAAGCCCTTCACCACCGATCACCAGCACCCGGGCGCCGGCCGGCACCTGCTCGCTGATCAGCCGGGCGACCGCCTGCGCCGAGGTGATGACGTCGTCCGCCCCGGTCGGTATCCCCAGCTCCGTCAGATGCTCCGCCACGACGTCCGGCGTCCGCAGGGCGTTGTTGGTCACGTACGCGAGACGCATGCCTCCCGCGCGGGCCCGCTCCAGCGAGCCGACGGCGTGCGCGATGGCGTTCCCGCCCGCGTACACCACCCCGTCCAGGTCGAGCAGCGCCGTGTCGTACGCCTCGCTCAGGGGCCGCCCACTGCCCTGGGGCCCGGTCCTGACGCCCTGGCTCATTGCACATCGCTCCTCGTTCGACCGTCTTTCCCCCGATCATCCCCCACCCCACTGACACACGTACGATGCCGGGATGAACACAGCAGGTCACTCGGAAGCAACGGTGCGCCGAGGCCTGGAACTGACCACGTTCCGAGGCCTTCGTTACGACCCCGACCGGGTCGGCAGCCTGGCCTCCGTCACCTCTCCCCCGTACGACGTCGTCGTACGCCCCGACGGCCTGCACCACCTGGAGTCGTCCGACCCGCACAACATCGTCCGGCTGATCCTCCCGCAGGCAGGTACCCCGGACGCCCGCAACGAACAGGCGGCCGACACCCTGCGCCGCTGGCTCGCCGAGGGCGTGCTGGCCGCAGACCCGGATCCCGCCCTGTACGTGTACGAGCAGCGGGACGGCGACGGCATGCTCCAGCGCGGTGTCATCGGCGCCCTGCGCGTCTCCGCCCCCGCCGAGGGCGTGGTACTGCCGCACGAGGACGTCATGCCCCCGGTCGTCGCGGACCGCGCCGCGCTGATGCGCGCCACCCGCGCCAATCTCGAGCCGCTGCTGCTGACCTACCGCGGCGACGGCACGGCGGCGGAGGTCGTCGAGCGCACGGTGGCCGGTCCTCCGCTGCTGGCCACGACCACCGAGGACGGCTTCCACCACCGCCTGTGGTCGGTCACCGATCCCGCCGACCTGGCCGGCATCCAGTCCGACCTGGCGCAGCACCAGGCCCTCATCGCGGACGGCCACCACCGCTGGGCCACCTATCTGCGGCTGCGCGCCGAACACCCCTCTCCCAGCCCCTGGGACCACGGTCTGGTCCTGCTGGTCGACACCGCCCGCTACCCGCTCCGTGTCCGCGCCATCCACCGCCTGCTGCACGGTCTTCCGGTCACGGACGCGCTGAGAGCCCTGGACGGACTGTTCCGGGTACGGCGCCTCGACGTGCCGCTGCCCAAGGCGCAGGAGGCGCTGGCGGACGCGGCCTGCGCGGGCAACGCGTTCCTGCTGGCCGGCGACGGGGCCTTCCATCTGCTCGACCGCCCGGACCCGGCCCTCCTGGACCGGACGATCCCCGCGGACCGTCCGGCCGCGTGGCGTTCCCTGGACGCCACCGTCCTGCACGCCACGCTCCTCGAGCACGTGTGGCACGTCCCCGAGGACTCCCCCGCCCACATCGCCTACATCCACGACACGGCGGCCACCGTCGCGAAGGCCGAGCAGGACGGCAGCACCGCCGTCCTGCTGCATCCGGTGCGCGAGGAGGTCGTACGCGAACTGGCCCGCCAGGGCGTGAAGATGCCCCGCAAGTCCACGTCCTTCGGCCCCAAGCCGGCGTCGGGACTGGTGCTGCGCGCGCTGGAGCTCTGACCCGGCCCCGGACATGGGAAAGGGCGGGCCCCCCCGGGGGGGGCCCGCCCTTTCCCATGTCGGACGTCAGTCCTGGTTCTCAGTCCTGGTTCTCAGTCCTGGTTCTCAGTCCCGGTGCCCGGTCCTGTTGCTCAGCCCTGGTCCTCGTCCGCCTTCTCGGCACGGCCCTCGTCGTCGTCGGGCCGGTCGGCCTGCTCGGTGGCGCTGTCGTTCTCGTCGAGCGCGTCGACGAACTCGACGCCGTCCAGTTCGGCGAGCCGGTCGGAGGCGTCCGTGCTGCCGTCCCGGTCGGCCTCCACGGCCTTCGCGAACCACTCCCGGGCCTCGCTCTCCCGGCCGGCCGCCAGCAGGGCGTCGGCGTAGGCGTAGCGCAGTCGTGCGGTCCAGGCCTGGACCGCGTTGGAGGCCAGCTCGGGGCTCTGCAGGGTCACGATGGCCGCGTCCAGTTGGCCCATGTCGCGACGAGCGCCGGCCGCCACGAGCCGCATCTCGACCTGACCGGCCTTGTCCAGCTTGTGCACCTCGGGGGCGCCGGCCATGTCGAGGGCCTTCTCCGGACGGCCGAGGCCGCGCTCGCAGTCGGCCATCACGGGCCACAGCTCCACGGTGCCGGTCATGCGCCGCGCGGCCCGGAACTCACCGAGGGCCTCGCTGTACTTCTGGTTGGCGTAGGCGGCGAAGCCGGCGGCCTCACGCACGGCGGCGACCCGGGACGCCAGCCGCAGCGCCACCCTCGAGTAGCCGTAGGCGCCTTCGGGGTCCTCGTCGATGAGCCGCGCCACCATCACCAGGTTCTTGGCGACGTCCTCGGCGAGTGTCTTGGGCAGGCTCTGCAGCTCCTGCCGGACGTCCTTGTCGATCTCGTCACCGGTGACGTCCTCCGGGATCGGCAGCCGCTTGATCGGCTCGCGGTCCCGGTCACGGTCGCGCTCGTCCCGGAAGCGGCCGCCACCACGGCGGTCGTCCCGGCGGTCGTCCCGCCCGTCACGGCCCCGGAAGCCACCGGGCCGGCCACCCCGGTCGTCCCGGCGAGGCCCGCGGCCGCCCCGGTCGTCACGGCCACGGAAGCCGCCTCGCTCGCCCCGGTTGTCGTCGCGGCGGAAGCCGCCCCGGTCGTCACCACGCCGGTCATCGCGGCGGTCATCGCGGCGGTCATCGCGGCGGTCATCGCGGCGGTCGTCACGACGGAAGTCGCCACGACCCTCGCCGCGGTTGTCGTCGCGGCGGAAACCGCCCCGGTCGTCACCACGCCGGTCATCCCGACGGTCGTCGCGGCGGTCGTCA